>CAMTUB010000014.1:0-160212 GCA_947084835.1 uncultured Bacteroidota bacterium
CCCCATTTCAAGCGGTTGAAAAATGGTTTGAATTAAAACCTGAATTATTTAAACTAAATCCAACTGAATTTAAAACTAAAATTTTAACTTTAAACAAAGAAATAATCAATTCACATCAACAACCTTGTGAAACTTGACAACAACCTTTTGAAATACGTGAATCAATAACATCGATACTACATACTTTTAACCTAAAAATTAAAGAAAAGAATTTAGAACTTGTAAAAGAATACGACAGCGAAATACCAACAATGCTATTGGGCGATTCTGTAAGATTAAATCAGATAATTTTAAATTTAATCAGCAATTCCGTAAAATTTACACACAAAGGGAAAATCACACTAAGCGTCAAATTACAAAAGGAAGACGAAGAAAATGTGACGATTAAATTTGCAGTTATAGATTCGGGAATTGGAATTGCAGAAAATAAAATAAATTCAATTTTTAATGTGTTTGAGCAGGCTGAAATCGGCACAGCCAATTCTTATGGTGGAACAGGATTGGGACTTGCTATTGTGAAACAATTTATAGAAGCCCAAGGCGGAAGTATTAGCTTAAAGAGTAAGATAGGTGAAGGTTCAACATTTAGTTTTATCCTGACTTTTGGAAAAACAAATATAAAATCAGAAGAAGAAATAGAAATACTAAAGCTTGACTCAGAAGTTAAAAATCTGAAAGTATTAGTAGTAGAAGATGTTGCCTTAAATCAATTATTAATCAAGATTATTTTAAGTGATTTTGGATTTGAATATGAAATAGTTGGCAATGGAAAAATTGCAATAGAAAAAATGAAAACCAATACTTATGATATTATTTTAATGGATTTGCAGATGCCTGAAATGAATGGGTTTGAGGCAACAGAATACATACGCAAAACTATGAAATCTGATATACCAATAATTGCTTTAACAGCAGATGTTACCTCAGCAGATGTTTCCAAATGCAAAGAATTTGGACTGGACGATTATATTGCTAAACCGATTAATGAAAACCAATTATATAATAAAATAGTGGAGTTAGTAAAAAAGAAACAATAATTATTGATAAACAAATATTACACCGAAAGAACGCCACAACCCGTAGTGCAGAGTTCATGCGGACTTCAAACAGTAGAGCAATGTGTGTAAATCGCCTTCAACAAACTTTGTCGGAACTTCAAACAGTTGTGCTTCGCCCGTACAGCAATGCAGTGTATAACATAAGATTTATAAATCTTTTAACCGGCATAAACCATAGCAAGTGACAATTTATATAAGACAGTTTTTTTATTTATAATCATTTAATGCTCCATTAGTTTCCTCTCAAAGACTCAATATCAACTACTTTAAAGTAGTTAAGAAACCGAGAAGATGGTTATTGAATATATGAGGTTGTTCAAGATTGGATACATGGCCCGCATTATCAATAACGTGAAGTATTGACCCTTTAATAGTTGCATTCATAAATTCAGATTGAACAAGTGGCGTTACTACGTCTTCTCTTCCGCAAATAATCAATGTTGGAATGGTTATCTCATTCAAAGTGGAGCAGGTTTCTGAACGTTCAGCAAGCGCTACCAATCCCTTCATGATAATATGTTTCGAGTTAGCAAACACAACACTTCTCAATTGCTCTACCAATTCCTTTTTGTTTGTTATGGATTCTTTGTGGAAAACACTTTTAATAAATCCTTCGTTAAAATCAGCTACTCCATCAGCTTCTATTTCATCAACAATTTTATAGCGTTTTGCTTTTACTTCAGGAGTGTCGGCAATACATTGTGTATCACATAAAACCAATGCCTCAAAGCGATCAGGGAATCTTTTTTGTGCATTCAGCGCTATAAATCCTCCCATAGATAATCCACAAACAATTGCTTTTTCAAGGTTTAACTTGTCCATAAACAGGATTAAATCTTCACCAAACATGTCAATGCTTAGGGGTGATTCCTCATCTGTTGATTTTCCAAACCCTCTGATATCACAAGGAATTAAACGATAGGAAGATTTTAAAAAATCAAGTTGAGGCTGCCACATCGTTTTATCGAAAGGATAACCGTGCAGGAAGATAATCGGAATGCTTCCTTCTCCAACATCATCATACGATAAATCGAAGTTATTTACTGTAAGCGTTAAATTATATCCTTTAGTTTCTGTTTTCATGGTATATTATTTTAAAAAATTTCTTTTGTAATTCGGTTTTGGTCTACGCCTAAATTTATTAATTGCTTTTCTATATCCTTTATCATTGGTGGAGGCCCACATATATAAAACTGCTGATCAAAATCGGCCACGTTTGCTTTCAAAAATTCTTCTGTAACTCTTCCATAATCGTAACCGTCCAATTGTTCATCAGATAAGATATTGACAAATGCATCACCCAACAAATCTTTGAATTCGTCTTCAAGAATAATATCAGCTTTTGTTTTATTTGCAAACAACAACATGTTATTGCCAATTTCTTTTTTTGCTTTCAGATTTCTGAAAATAGAAATAAAGGGAGTAATGCCAGCTCCACCGGCAATAAAAACACCTTCGCCTTTATAGGTAATAGCTCCGAAAACATCATGTAGCACTAATTCGTCATCCTGCTTTAAATGTAGCAACTCGTTAGTAACACCTTCCTGCTCGGGATAAGTTTTAATTGTAAACTCTAAGGAATTGTTAGTTGGCAAATTCGTAAAAGTAAAAGGTCTTTCTTCTTTTAGCCAACCACTTTTATTAATGGCTATATTGGTGGCCTGGCCTGGCAAAAAGCTGAATCCCTCAGGCTTATTGGTTACAATTTGTAACACATCGTGTGTTACATTCTTTATTGATTTTATTTTTATAGCGTGATTTCCCATTTTATTTTTCAACTGATTTTAAACAGGGTTTAATCCCTTTTTTTATGTGTTAACAACATGTTTTGTAGCACTTGTAAACGTACAAATTGAATTTTAGAGATGTTTTACACAATTTGTAGAAAGAATTGCATAATTCACACTTAGGCAGTAATGCCGAATCTTATTATATCAAGCTACATTTTTACTTCGTTGTAAACTGGAGAATTAAAACTGGTTCTATTGAATTTAGTACATTTATTAATTCTTTTTAAGATAACTATTCTTAAAACAAATTGTGAACTTTATGTTGACTAAGAAAATCATTTCTTCCATTTGTGTGGTAATTCTTTCTACTGCGTTATTAAATACTCAAACTGCATCAACCTTAAAAAATGGACCACCTAACAAGTTAGGGCCCACCGAGCACATGAACAAAATACTTGGTGCTGACAAAGAGAGGCTTCTATGTGCTTAATTCATCAAGATCATTGACCGGAGGAATGCAGGAAAAGTTTATCTTTCAAAAATACGATGCGTCAGATCTGTCTAAAAAATGGACTAAGGAATTTTCACTGAACGTATCCTCCGAACCGTATGAATAATAAGCTTAATACCCTTAAGTCGAAATTGACCCTCAAGAAAATTATTTTCATTATTATCCTAGTGCTATGCACTACGGTAACTTATTCGCAAAAAATTATTTTCAGTGAGCCGTATACGTTGAAAAATAAAGGATTAAGCGGAATAATGCCTAAATCAAAAATCCTGATCGATGAGAAAACACAAGACAGGCTATTAATAATTATAGGTGCAAAAAATTTGACTTTCTTTTTATTAAATAAAGACTGGAAAATCATTGAAACATTCGACCATGAACTTGTTAAAAACAGCACCTTATCAAATGATGGTTTCCAAGTACTAAATTATAAATATGTTGATCAAAAATGGATATTGATTGGACAATCCATGTTTGATTTTACAAATGAGACCATTGATTTTTCAAGTAAATCACTTGTCGTTAAAGAAAAACTTTTTGAAGATATTGACATTTTGGATAAATACCAAAACAAATACCGCATACCATCGGCACGGTTGCAAACCTGGGATTATGGTGTCGATGGCGCCTATTTTATTACCATTTGTACCAAAAGCAGGATTCATTTTTTTGGGGATATGGTAGAAAACCAATTGATTGCCTCTGAGATTGGTTTGTTAGCAAACAAATTTTGGTTAGAAATACCGCATCATTTTCCATTTGTGCAATTGGCAAATTCTGTGGTTATGCCAAACCATATTCATGGGGTGTTGATAATTGATAAAGGGGATATGGGATTTGATGTAAAGACGCCCATAGATGTAGAGACCCCAATGGATGTAGTAGAGACGCCCAAATTGGGCGTCTCTACGGATGGTAAAAACATGAATTGGAAATCGGGAAATGTTAGGGTGATTATTAATCAATTCAAACGAATTGTAACGATTAACGCACGTAAAATCCATGTTGACTTTGGGTGGCAACCCGGTTTCACGATCATATTATTCGCGATGCGCATGCATTCGAAAACATTCAAAATTATATAAGCAATAACCCATCGAATTGGGGAAAGAACAAATTTTATAGTTAGCAACCTCAGCACTAATGCATGGCAGTAACGTTCACGTGCTCGATATCGATCAGGAGCAGTTCGATGTTTTTGTTGCGGGCTTTATTGCGGTATTCGCTAATGATTTCTAGAATATCGTAGTCGATGAAATTGCATTGGCTGCCATCGATGGTGAGTAAGCTACCTTCTGGAACGCTATCGAGGGTTTTGCGCAGTTGCACCTTGTTTAAAAAGGTTACATCGCTGTTTAATTTTATATAAAATGTAGGTGTACTTTCGATGAGGGTTTGCGAAATTTTATATTCAGCTTTAAAGTTATTTTGGATTATGTAATATACCGATATCAACAATCCAATACTTACCCCTATCAATAAATCGGTTACTAAAATCATAAAAATGGTAATTACAAACGGTAAGAATTGCTTTAATCCCAAACTCCACATGTTTAAAAACAATTTGGGTTTAGCTAGGTTATAGCCTGTGATTATAAGTATTGCCGACAAAGAAGCATAGGGTATTTTATTGAGCAAAAATGGAACTAAAAGTACAGCCAATAACAGAAAAACTCCGTGAGTGAAAGCTGCATACTTCGTTTTTCCACCTGCATCTACATTTGCAGCACCGCGTACAACCACGGCAGTTAAAGGTATCGCTCCTAATAATCCGCAAGTTATATTACCCATGCCTTGTGCAATCAATTCGCGGTTTAGGGGCGTTATGCGGTTTCGTTTGTCTAACTTGTCTACTGCTTCGATGCATAACAAGGTTTCTAGCGTTGCCAATAAACCAATGATAATGCCTTCTTTCCAAATCAATCCACTCGAAAAAAGTTGGGATAAATCGGGTAAAATTAATTCTGAGAAAATATTATCGGGGATATTTACCAACTGTGTTTGCTTTAAGTTATGGCCCACATGCGAAAAGATATAATTGACCAAAATACCCGCAGCTACCACCACCAAAGGTGCCGGTAAGATTTTACTTATTTTACCCGAAAACTTTTTAAATAATATTAATATACCTAACGAAACCGTGGTAATTATTAGCGCCACCCTTGAAATATGGGCGTTGAATTGTGAGAAACTTTCTGTTACCGATATACGTGAGAAAAATCCTAAGAATCCACTCGACCAAAAATCGGGTTGGGTGTAACCCATTGCTAGTGGTATTTGTTTCGAGATAAGCATGATTCCAATGGCTGCCAACATGCCTTTTATAACTGATGATGGAAAATAGTTGGCAATGCCTCCGAGTTTAAATAACCCTAACACCACTTGAAATAAGCCTGCTATAATTACGGCAAGTAAAAATACCTTATAATCGCCTAAAGAAACTATTGAAGCAGCAACCAAGGTGGTTAATCCAGCAGCTGGCCCCGATACAGCAAGGGCAGACCCGCTTATGAGCGCCACCATAACTCCCCCAATGATACCAGATAATAGTCCGGCATATAGCGGTGCTCCAGATGCTAGGGCTATGCCTAAACATAAAGGCAGAGCTACTAAAAAAACAGATAAGCCTGCAGGCAAATCGTGTTTAAGCCAAACAAGTCTATAATACTTTAATTTTCGGGTCATTTAAGAAATACAAAAATAAGGGTTGATTGTATTAAACCGAAATAAGATAAGTGATATTAATTAGTATTGTTTTTTAGCTGAACGGTAGGGTAATTATTACTACTCAATTCAGACGATGAATGGCATTTAAGCTCCGTTCAATGACTGCGAGTTGAACGGAATGCAGACTAAGTAAAACTAGACAGGGCAAAGCCGAAGATTAGGATTTGAACCATCTCCCCCTTTGGGGACTCTACCTTGGAAAGATAGAGAGTTATTGCAACATCGGTTTTATAAACAAAAGTCGTAATTAAAGAGAAAGTGTTACTGGGTTAGGTCTTGGAAATCTTGCCAAGTTAGGTATTCTACTCCATTATTATCGGTAAAGGTGTTTAAGGCAATTGACTTTCCTAATGTTTTTACTTATACGCCTTTGTATTTTATTGCGATGCCTACAAATAATGTATTTAGCCATGGCCACACTTTTAGGGTAATGCCTTGCATTAGGCCGTACCGGTTTTTTGGAGTCAATATCATGGAAGGTTGAAAAATGCTCATTTGTTCGAAGTGTAATTCGGTTAAGGCTTCGATAAGCTCTCCTTTGGTACGAAGGTAAAACGATGCTGATTTTGCGTTACTCCCTACCGATAAAAGCAGCTGAAAATGTCGAATGCCCGCCTGTTTGCAAGCTTTTGCGAAGTTGATGATCGCAATTTTGTCGATAGCTAAAAACTCTTCCTTACTTACTTTTGAGGGCTGCCCTACACCTAGCATACAAATTGCCACTTCGTGCCAGTCAAAATAATTTGTATATAGGTTCACTAAAATCAACGATTTCTTGTATAAGTATATTGGTTTGTGGTGTCTCTACTTTTCTACGTCCAAAGCTAGTAATTGATTTTACTCCTTAATGAGTTAGAAGTGCATTTAAAACTTCGGTGCCTACTGCACCTGATGTCCCAAGCATTACAAATGATACGTTTTCAATTTACATAATAGCGCAACAAAATTTTGATTAACGATACTTTGATCTTTAAGAATCAAATTATCTTATATAAAGAGGAAAATACTGGAAATAACGAAAATGAATTAAAATTTAATTGGTTTTGTAAACACAAAAAAGGCATACCCAATTAAAATTCAGGTATGCCTTTTCGTATTTCGATAATGCTAGTGAACTATGATTTTATTAATGTTAAAGCTATTATTGTCATTCACTTTAATAAAATACACCCCTTTAGGTTGGTTACTTACATCATATTCATATGATGTATTGGGTACTGAAGTTTGATGCACAACCTCGCCTAAATTATTAATTATTTCAACCCTTTGAAGTAGGTTAGTTGTTTTAATCGTTATTTTTCCCGAAGAAGGATTTGGAAAAATTTGTATGTTAACCCTATTATCTAACTCCTGACTTGTGCTTGCTGGTGAGCCAAATAAATACATACCTCCAGAGCCAAGTGCTCCACCATCAAGAAGTAAATACAACGGATTGTATTGGATTATTTGGGTAATATCGCCATAATCTGCTCTAGACCAGCTTAACAATTTAGATGTTGTACACAATACAGAGTCAATTTTCCAGATTGAAATAGAATCGTAATTAGGAGCGCTTTGAAAAGCATAAAGCAGGTTACCATTATTTTGTTTTGTAACATAATAATAAGTGCCTCGTGTTAATTGATTTGGATATGTGCCATTTGTGGTGCCATCAGTCACCCATATCCTTTCTCTTGGAGATTGATTTGTATCTGTTGCCGTAAAATAAAGTTTATTACAAACAAGGTTAAACGTTTTTGGATTGGAGCTTAAAAAAAGCGGGTTACTATTGATGTCTTTTAAAGCGTTTCGCTGTTTTTAGCACTATCTGTAGTAAATATTTCTAAACCATTAGTTGAGGTAAAACCTAAAAAGAGTAGTTTTCCATTTAGGGCGGCAATAGGTAGCATACTTGAACTTATGCCTAAAGAACTAAAGTAACTAGCATTATTTGTAGTACCATTGGTTCTCCAAAGTTCATTAGAGTTATTATTTGCTCTATTTGTAAATGAAAAATATAAGTTACCTTTAAATTCAGGCATTGATGTTATACCTGTAGCCAAACCAATAGAACCGTATAAAGAGTCTAATTTAGTTAAACCTGAAGTAGTACCGTTCCAGATGATGTTCCATTAGAGACTTCCAAACTCCATTTTTTGAGGCACTTTGGAAATCAAAACCAGAAAATAATAGATCATTATTAAAGTCGTACAAAACATAAATTTTTGATAAAAAAGCAAGCCCAAAAGTGCCTGAAATAGTGCCATCCGACACCTATAATTGATTTCCATCGGGCGATACCTCTGTTACAAAATACAACTTGTTCCCAACAACTCTAGTTAAGGTAATTGGTCCATATGGATTGTATGTGAGTCCCAAAGATTTAACTAATGTTGCAGAGGAGAGCCCACCACCAGATTTCCAAAGTTGTTGAATTTGAACTCCAGATGAATCTACATTTCTAAAATAGTAAATATCGCTGTTAACATTAATCGCTTTATAAATACCTGATGTATTCATAATTAATGCAGGATTTTGGGCTGATGCTTTTGAAATAGATATTGCAAAAACCATCAAAGAAGCAATCATTAAGGGTATCGCTTCTTTATATAAAATGGTAAAAAATTTATCCCATTTTTTAAAAGGTATTCTTACACTTTTCATCTCTTTCGTATTTATTAAATATTTCATACCAATTTAATATAAATTTTAATCACATTATAAAATAGCGCAGACTAATTCCTTATAAAATTCTTTAAAAAGCATAGCAGTAGCATATTGTTTAATTTACTCCAAAGGGTTTCATTTGCATAATTCTTTAAAAATGCTTAAATTAAGGAACTGGAAAAAACCTCAATGATGGATAAATCTTGAGGCATTTCTTAGAATAGAATTGACCTCAGTTAAACAATATAATTATGAAAAATCTGTCCCTCTCCGTTATTTTAGCATTGAGTTTTTTAATTGCTAATGCACAGCCCCAATTTACTGCCAATCATTGTTTCCAAGTTAACGACAGTTCTACCCTCGGCTTTGCTGTGGTAAACCAAAGTTTCGATAATTTTATTCCATTAACTGGAAATAATTATACGTGGGACTTTTCAAACACCGGCTCTCATGGTCCATGGATCAACTGGACAAGCCCCACCACATCGTATAAATTCCAACCTTCTACACAAAGCATACATAGGCTGTTTGGAGCTTCAGAAATAAATGAACATGGCGATGTTGCTTTTGCAAGAGATCATTTTTACACCTACTCGCCAATTAGAGACACTTTATTTTTAGATGGATTTTACAATACTTCCAATAAATATTTTTCACCTCACCTGCCCTACCTTACTTTTCCGCTTTCGTTCTCAGATAGTGTTTATACTAAAACCATACAAACAGGTGGAACTGGACTTGGACCAGGAATAATAACCCGTTATTGGGTTTACGATGGGTTTGGTACGATTAAAATGCCTTTTGGAACAGAAATTAATGTTTATAGAATTAGAACTAGACAAATTGATAGCTCTACCGTTGTCAATTTGGTTACTGCTGATACAGAAGAGTTAATTTGGTTTAGACAATTGGATGGTATTCCGATGCTTCGTTTTGTTAAGCAAGGGTCGCTTATTGCAGCCTATTACACTTCTGTTTATGTTGCTTCTAGGGAAGATGTAAGTGCCCTAGACACTAAGTTACTGATTTACCCAAACCCATTTACTACCCAAATTATGTTGAGTAATTTTACAGGGAAGAACATACTTTTAATTAATATTTACGATGCATTTGGGAAAAGAGTATGGTCTGAAGCAAACTTCAACTTCAACGAAATCAATACCAGTAAGTTGAAAAACGGTACTTATAATGTAGAAATAATTTTTGAAGACAACCAAATCATACGCAGAAAACTGGTAAAGCAAAGGGCAGACCGGTAACTTTAATTTTAAGCGGTATTTATTTTGTAGTGTTATTAAATAATGAATCAAAGAACATTTAAATCCCCTTCAAAAACACTTTGAGCTTTACTCCACCCGCAAAATCTTTTCCATTTTACGTCCTTTAGCTAATTCGTCTATTAACTTATCTAAATACCTAACCTGTTGCGTTAACTGATTTTCTATTTCTTCGATCCGATAGCTACAGATTACACCTTTGATTAGGTGTACATTAGTGTTTAGAGTAGCATCTTGAAAGAATTTTTCAAAAGTCACTTTTTCTTCCATGATTGTTTGTAGCCTATTTTCATTATAACCCGTCAGCCACTCTATTACTTGGTGCAATTCTTCTATTGTTCTGCCTTTCTTCTCTACCTTAAGTACATAATGTGGATATACGGAGGCGAATGTCATTTTTGCAATACGCTCATCGTGGTGGCTAGTGCTATTCATGCCTATTATTTTGGGATTTATCTCTCAAAGTTATTTCAAATTATCTATTTATTTGGGTTGTTTCGTTTTGAAATTCGATTTAGAGATTCGGATATTTCCTTTTTTTGTGATTCTAGTCTTTCCTTTTTTGTTTTTAATTTAACGTTATGACGACTTGAAGTGTCGGCAATAGTTGAATGTTCAAAAAAAGCTTTAGATAAAATTAAATTGAAACTCAAGAGCTAAATATTATATCGGGCTCACTCTTTTAAAATTGCAAATAATGAGTGTAAAGAAAAGTTAGGCTTTATGAAATAGTTGATTTTCAAGCTACGATTGTCCAAACACAAAATCCTTAAGCTAGGGATAAACTTTTACAAACCACTGAATACCAACTACTTTGTATTGTATTTCAAGAAGATCAATTATTGCTTTGTGTGTGTGTGTTTAATCCTTTGTTTAATCTAGATTGAAAGCCCAACATATTTCTAATATTCGATTCTAAAACCATTAATAATACAACATCGGGTTTTTCTGAGGTTACAATATCTTCATTTAATTTATATTGCCATGAATCGAATATTTTAACACTTCGGCTAAAACTCTCAGAAATGTAAGGGTAAATATTACCACCGAAAGAATCGGAAATAATTAAAATTTTAGGTTTTTTCGAATCTGGCATTTCTCTAACAAACTCATATTGCCAAGGATATGGAAAGCCAGTAAGAACAGAATAACCAACATTTCGATAGGCAGCTGATTTAAAGCCATCTTTTGGCACAACCTCAAAAACGCTATCGGTAAACAATTTTGTATTTGACAACATGCTAGTAAGGTTGCCCTCATGTGAAATTGAATCTTTCACAATAAAATCGGAATAGGATAAAATATTAACTGTTGGAATGTCTCCATTAATTCGTTTCAAGACTTCATTGGCGGCAAAAAAAGCACCTTTTTTGTTCCAATGATTGTCGAGTTTATAGTACATGTTACCATACTTTTTGCTTTGGCGCAATGTATTGTAAACATCAATTGGTTTAACAATACTTTTTTTATTTAAATATTCTATTAATTGTTCGCCCCAAGATTGATTATTTAACCTATACAAACTTGAGGGCATAACTTCTGAATAAATATTAGATTTTACAGGAGCTATTAGAAAATAAAAGTTACAACCCTTTTCTTCTAAATATTTCTTTCTAAATTCTAATTCGAGCCGTATTTGCTCCATTTCATTGACCTCGAAGCGATGTTTACCTCTGTAAGAGTCAACCTCGTTTCCACCCATAAAAATCCACCCACTTTTGCCTAAAACAACTTGATCGGGTACTGGATATTTTTTAAATACTACTAAATTAAGTTGATTAAAATACTTAATCAAACGTTGTCGTATTGTAAAATTATCGGAATAATATTTATCGAATTTTGATGGAAAAACGTCTAAATGATTAATATCAAAATCGGGTTTTGCAGTGGGTTGACGATTCTCTGTATTCTCAATATCCTTAATAAATTTGAGTTTACCATTCAAAAATGGAAATGATATCAAACCTATGAAGGCTACTGAAGTTATTGTATTTCGGAATTTTATATGTGTCATAATTCAAAACATATAATAAATAAAGGGATTATAAGTACCGGCTGTAAGATAAATTGAGCAAAGCACGAATACGGATACATAAAACACAAGAGAAATTGCATGCCAACAATATGAAAATATTTTCATGTTGCTGGTATTTGTCAACAGAGAATTTTCAATCCCCTTACCTATATATTTGAAAACACCAAAAGACCCCAACAATGCAATTACAAGGGCTGAATTAAATTCAGGGTTAATGTAGTTTACAAAAATGCCATATTGCTCGTCTGTAAACTGAAAATTAAACATCGCTTTATAATAACTGACTGCATAGGTTAACGTATTGGATCTAAATAAAACCCAAGCAAACATTACAATTATTAAGGTATAAATATTTGCAATAGGCTTCCATACTTTATCAAGTGCCTTTTCGAATCCCAAACGTTCAACAATCATAAAAAAGCCATGGAATAAACCCCACACCAAAAAACTCCAATTTGCACCATGCCAAAAACCTGTAAGAAAGAATACAATTAGTAAGTTTAAATAAGTACGACTTTCATTAACGCGGTTTCCGCCAAGTGGTATATAAACATAATCGCGAAAAAAAGTGGATAACGAAATATGCCACCTACGCCAAAATTCTTTGATAGATCTCGATGTATAGGGATAATTAAAGTTTTCGAGAAATTCGAAACCAAACATGCGTCCCAAACCAATTGCCATATCTGAATACCCAGCAAAATCGCAATAAATTTGTAAGGTGTAGCATATTATACCCAACCACGTATTTATACCACCCAATGTTGAAGGGTCAACCGCAAATAAGTCGTCAGCTACGCGGGCAAAGGTGTTTGCCAATAAAACTTTTTTGCCTAAACCTATTAAAAACCGCTCAATGCCTGAGGTAAATTTGGCAAGTGTATGTGTTCGACCACGTAATTGCTGTCAAACATCGCTATAACGGATAATAGGGCCTGCAATTAATTGCGAAAACATGGCTATATATAACGATAAATCGAAAATATTACGCTGTGCGGTTGTTTTGCGCCTGTAAATATCGACTAAATACGAAAGTGAATGAAAAGTGTAAAATGAAATGCCAATGGGCAATACAATATTTGTTACAGAAACATATGGTATTGATATTATATTTGATAAATCATTAATGTTTTGGGTTATAAAATTAGCATATTTAAATACACCTAAAATAAGAACATTTGTTGCAACACCAATAAATAACCACCAATACGACCTTTTATTCCTTTTATTATCAATATTTTTTGAATTTGTAAACCAAAGAAATAATTTAATATAATTGAAAAAAGCAATATAAATGTAAAACTAACCCCACCCCAAGCAAAAAACACAAGGCTTGTAAACAATAACCAATAATTTTTAAATCTAGAATTAAATAAATAATAGCCTAAAAGTGTAAGTGGAAGAAAAAGATATAAGAAAGTAAGTGAACTAAATAACATAGTTTTTTAAAAGGTTTTTTTTATACGAAAAGTCATTATTTAGCAAACGTATACTTATAAATCATTGACGCAAAATACAGCAATACTTGCCACATAATGTTTAATTAGGAAAACTTAATTGATGCATTTTTGCATAGATATTAGTCAGAATTTTTGCAAGGGATCGGTTTTCAGAACTGGATTTTCTTTAACTTCAAAACTGAACGCGAAGCACAAAACCTGTCCATTGTAAATTTACTAGTATTGCCCATTGTTCTTTTGTCCGTTTGTTTACTCTGTCTGTTTTCCACCACCAAGTACATTAATTATTGATTCTATTTGCTTGTCGTTTTACAATTTCAGCTAACACACATAATACACATCAGCCTGTTTAGCCATAAATTTAACGTGTTCCTGCAACGAATCAAACAACCCGTTTTATTCTCAAACGGTTATTTTATGCCAACTCCATTGGTATGTAGCTACAAATAGTCTTTGATAAATTGGCGTGCATATCTTTTTATCACTTCCCGAACATTTCTAAACTGCGCTACAATTTCTTCTTCTGTCCCTGATGTTTTTGCAGGGTCGGGAAAGTGTTGATGAAACTTTTTAGCTTGGGAAGGAAAGTAGGGGCAGTGTTCTTTGGCGTGGTCGCAAACGGTAATTACAAAATCAAAGTCTAGGTTAACGTATTCGTTAATGTGGTTTGAAGTGTGTGTTGAAATGTCAATACCATCTTCTCGCATGGTAGCAATTGCTCTTGGATTTACTCCGTGAGTTTCAATGCCAGCACTATAAACTGCTGCTTTGTTGCCCGCATAATGCCGCAAGTAACCCTCTGCAATTTGACTACGGCAACTGTTGCCCGTGCAAATCACTAATATCTTTTTCATCTGTCAATTTATACTTCGCCTATTATAATCCAACGTAAATAAAAGGGATAAACCCTGTGTAAAAATTGGTGGCATTTCCACATTAGTTTGTCAAACTAATAAAACCCCTTTCGAAATCGCTATTAGCATTGCTGCTCAGTTAATCCAGTTTAGAAATCGGTAAGTACCGCTTTTTTCTTCTTCATTAAAATGGCGTAAACTCCAAACGATATAAAAAAACCAGTAAACCACGAAAAGCTATACAACCAACTTAACGATGGCACCCAAAAACCGATGAGCGCACCAAACACCCCAAATGCAAGCGCATAAATGGCTATTTTGTTAATTCCACTGCCGCCAAAGCTGTAAATCCCTTTCGAGTCGTAAAGCGCATTAATATGGATAGTTTTTTTATTTACGATAAAATAATCGCTCATTAAAATCCCTAATACTGGGCCTAAAAGGCCGCTAACAAAAATTAATATCGAGCTAATTTCGTCCATCAACCACCAAGGGCAAATCAATATGCCTACCAAACCGGTAATGATGCCGCCTTTTCTAAAGCTGATTTTTTGAGGCAATAAGTTCGAAAAAGCATTGGCTGGCGCAATAACATTGGCTGCAATGTTGGTGCTTAACGTAGCAATTAGCATGGCAATTTGCGAGAAAATAACTACACCCGGATTTTTGAATTTTGCTACCAAGGATACCGGATCCCAAGGCGCATCTTCGCTTACCAACACATCTGGAAATGCTAAAATAGAAGCACTGGTTACAAAAATGCCCACAAACGAATAAAAAATCATGGTTCCCGGCAAGCCAATAAACTGCCCTTGGATTTGGTCGCTTTGTTTTTTAGCATACCGCGTAATATCAGAAATGCTAATAGCCATAGTAGCCCAAAAGCCAACCATAGCGGTAAACCATAAGATGTAATCCCAGATTTTAGAAGACCCAGCGGTACTCGAATACATTTTAATTGGCACAGCCGAGGAGATATTTCCTGCATCGTCTTTAAACGAGATTTTTAAGACTGATTTTCCTTTGTTTAACTTATCAAACAAGGCAGGATTTAAGTTTTTAATGGCAAAACTGGGGTTAGATTTATCGATATCCGTCCATTCCAACATTGAGTCTGCCGATGCTGTTGGGATTGAAATTTGATAGTGCGTAGCTTTGAAATCGCCTTTCAAATCCCTTATCGGGTCTAAATTGCCATAAATTGCATTTGAGTTGGTTTCGGTATGTACCGTAACTGTTGGCTTTTGCAGTTGGACGCTACTTTGTAGAACCTCGGTAAAATTACCTGCATTTTTCAATCCCCAACCAATTAATAGGATACCAATCAGAATTAAAATGGGTGCCGAAAAATCTTCGAGCCAACGGATACTTTCGGTTCCCTTCCAAATAAAAAAGATGTTGACAAGCCAAAAAACAAAAAAGCAAGCGAATTTTAATATGCCCAATTCGGGCGAAAAATCTAATCCTAAACTGGTGTTTACAATCGAATAAATTGCCAACCCGCCAATCCATGTTTGCACGCCAAACCAACCACACGCCACAATTGCCCGCACGATAGAGGCTAAATGTATGCCTTTGGTGCCAAAACTTGCCCTGCCAATTACCGGAAAAGGGATGCCGTATTTTACTCCTGCATGGCCATTTAACGCCATGGGAACAGTAATAACTAAGTTAGCTAAACCAATTATGATAATAGAGGCTTGCCAGCTTAACCCGGCACGCATCATGTACGAAGCCAATAAATAGGTTGGAATACAAACGGCCATGCCCACCCAGAGTGCGGCTAAATTCCATTTGTTCCAGGTACGTTTAGAATGGGGGATAGGTGCCAGTTCGTGGCTATAGAGCGATGATTTTTTTAAATTATCATCCACTTTTAAATCAGATGGATACATACTTAGTTTTCTGATTCAAAAATGCACTTTTAGAATCAGAAAACCGCATTTATAAAAATATATTGCAATGAGTGTTGAAATTTGGTACTTCGGTAGCTGAGCGGCACTTCGACTCCGCTCAGTGACCGAGCCGAAGGGCCGCACCACAATCGAGCATTTTCCCTAGCCCACGGTTTAAACCGTGGGCTAGCTAAGAAAACACGGACACATTATACTCGGTCGCTGAGGGTAGCCGAAGTGCAACTCATCATTTCATTACGGTTATTAATAGCATCACCCGCTCAGTGACCGAGCCGAAGGACCGCACCACAATCGAGCATTTTCCCTAGTCCACGGTTTAAACCGTGGACTAGGGTTTTAACCAAATAAACGCCCAAAAATTGCATTAGATATTGAATAATAGTAAATCCATAATATAATTATTTTAATATATTCAAGATTCTTTTTAGTAGCATATTGCTATTTATACTTTAAATTATTTCCAAAAAATACCATTTGTTTAAAACTCGCATTTATTGTGGACAATGACGAAGTGTTTTAAAATAACTTTACGATTAGCCTATAAAATAAAGGCGATTGAAACATGCGAAGAACCGCAGAAAAAGGCCACGCAAAGAATGTGGCAAACCTCGAAGATTTAATATCTTTTTGCACCGCTTACGGTGCCGCGTACAACCCAACAAGGGCAAACTTAAAGTTGCCTGCACTCAACACACTCCATGCAACATCGGTAACGGTAATTGCCAATGTTAACACGGCTTTTTCTCCGTATGTAGTTGCGCTAAACACCCGTGCTGTTGCATTTAAAAACCTGAACGATTTGCTTATCAGGGCATCGAGTGCTGCTTACACGCTCGAGATTTCTAAAAAAACTAAATCGGATATTCAGAGTTTGGTTAAAAAACTCTCGGGACGTAGAATAGGGGAGAAAAGGGGAATTAAGTTGCCAGACGGTACGTTAACGCAAGAGCCAGAAACGCCACGAACGCACACTACCTCGCAAATGAGTTTTGATTCTCGCATCGAAAACTTCGACAAGTTTATTCAGTTGCTTAAAAACTTACCTGCTTATGCTCCAAACGAAACCGAGTTAAATGTTGCCAGCCTAACTGCTACGCATACTGGGTTAAGAACCATTAACAATGCAGTGCAAACGACTTACGTTACCCTAACTAATGCAAGGTATATACGCAACAAAACCTTGTACGTTCCTAAAACAGGTTTGCACGAGGTAGCGCAAAGTGCCAAAACCTACGTTAGGTCGTTATTCGGGCATACAAGTACGCAATTCAAGCAAGTCCGTAAAATTAAATTCTATAAAATGAGAGATTAGTTTTACTCGTTAACTCTCCCCAGTTGTTGAGGGGGAATCAAAAAGCCCGCATGAAAATGAGGCCACTGAAAAAGTACTTTAGGAATTTAAAGACTTTCTTTAAGTAAAACAAAGGCTCTGAGAATCGCCTGTATGGAAGTGGTGATGCACCGCGCGACCCGAATACTTTAAAGAAAAAGAGGTTGTTTTCAATTCGAAAACAACCTCTTTTCATAAACAACCACTTTTTCAGTGCCCGCATGAAAATGCGGGCTTTTTTGTGGGTTGGTGGTGTTGATATTTTAATACATTGTTAGATATCATTTACATCAAATCATAGCCAAGGGTTTAAACCTTTGGCTATGTTTCAAAACCAGAAATCATAACTCCTTAACCCACGGTTTGAATAGTGGGCAATAGGAATAAACACGAAAACCAAATTATATTAAATCATCTACCACTTCACAAAACCCTGGTTTCAACCATGGGCTATTAAGATTGTTAAAACATCAGTTTTATAAGACCGAGAAAAAACTAACTTTGGTTTTTAAAATTTGAGAATATTAAAAATGAATATTGACCAATACATCGTTAACATAAATAAAAGATACCAGCTCGGAAACGCTACCGAGCATACATTTCGGGGCGACCTGCAACAACTTTTAGAAAGTTTAGTGCCGGACATCAGGGCGACCAACGAACCCAAAAGACAATCTTGCGGAGCACCCGACTACATTCTGACAAAAAAAGAAATTCCAGTAGGTTTTATTGAAGCAAAGGACATTGGCGACAAAGACCTTTCAGGAGCAAAAAAGACAGGAAACAAAGAACAGTTCGACCGTTATAAGGCTTCGCTGAACAACTTAATTTTCACCGACTATTTAGACTTCCATTTATACATTGACGGAATTTTTATCACAAAAATTGCAATTGCTGAAATAAAATTCCCCTCCTCTGGAGGGGTGCCCGAAGGGCGGGGTGGTAAATTCCCCTCCTTTGGAGGGGCAGGGGTGGTCGTTCCGTTGCCTCAAAACTTTGCAAATTTCACCAACCTCATCAAAGACTTTTGCACGCACGTTGGGCAAACCATAAAAAGTTCTAAAAAGCTCGCAGAAATGATGGCAGGCAAAGCCCGCTTACTTTCTGAAGTAATAGAAAAAGCCTTAACCAGCGATGAAAATAAGCACGAAGACAGCACCTTGAAAGATCAAATGCTGGCTTTCAGGCAAATTCTCATTCACGACATTACACCTAAAGGTTTTGCAGACGTATATGCCCAAACCATTGCTTACGGAATGTTTGCCGCTCGTTTACACGACCCAACTTTGCCAACTTTTAGCCGACAGGAAGCTGCTGAATTAATTCCAAAATCAAATCCGTTTTTACGAAAATTGTTTGGCTACATTGCCGGACCCGACCTTGACGACCGTATTAAATGGATTGTAGATAGTTTGGTGGAAATATTTTTGGCTTGCAACGTAGAAGAAATTTTAAAGAACTACGGAAAGTCAACAAAAATGGAAGACCCAATCATCCATTTTTATGAAACATTTTTGAGTAAGTACGACCCAAAATTACGAAAGGCTCGTGGCGTTTGGTACACACCTGCACCAGTGGTGAATTTTATTGTGAGAGCAGTTGATGATATTTTAAAAACCGAATTTGATTTACCGAACGGACTTGCAGACAATAGCAAAATTAACCACCCCAGCCCCTCCAAAGGAGGGGAATTGATACACCGAGTGCAAATACTTGACCCAGCCACAGGCACAGGAACTTTTTTAGCCGAAGTAGTAAAACATATTCATAAAAAGTTTGAAGGGCAAAAAGGAATTTGGAGCAATTATGTAGAAACGCATTTATTGCCCCGCCTCAATGGATTTGAGTTACTGATGGCAAGTTATGCAATGGCACACCTTAAATTAGATTTGCTTTTAACCGAAACAGGTTACAAACCTACCGACCAATTCCCCTCCTCTGGAGGGGTGTCCGCAGGACGGGGTGGTTCATTCCCCTCCTCTGGAGGGGCTGGGGGCGGTCGTTTAAGAGTTTACCTTACCAACAGTTTAGAACACCACCACCCCGACACAGGAACTCTTTTTGCAAATTGGTTAAGTACAGAAGCAAACGAAGCCAATCACATCAAAAGAGATACGCCTGTGATGTGTGTTATTGGTAATCCGCCTTATGCTGTTAGTAGCACAAATAAAAATGAATGGATAGATAAATTGATTAGCGATTATAAAAAAGATTTAAATGAAAAAAGTTACAATTCGCTTTCCGATGATTATGTAAAATTTATACGTTTCGGTCAATATTTTGTTGATAAAAATGGAAGTGGAATTTTAGCTTATATTTCAAACAATAGTTTTATTGATGGAACTGTTCATAGAAAAATGAGAAAAAACTTGTTAGAAAGCTTTGATAAAATTTACATTTTAGACTTACACGGCAATGCTAAGAAAAAAGAAATTTCTTTAGATGGTTCTGCTGACCAAAATGTATTTGATATTATGCAAGGTGTTTCTATCAATCTATTTGTAAAAACAGGAAAGAAAAAGAAAACTGAATTAGGGAAAGTCCAACATTTCGATTTACAAGGTAAACGAGAATTTAAGTATGATTTTCTTAATGAAAATCATTTGAATAGCATTAAATGGAATAATATACAGTGTTTAGAACCTAAATATTATTTCACAAACAAAAATTTTGAAGAAGTAAAAAATTACGAAAAAGGTTTTTTGATAACTGATTTAATGAAAAATTTAAATCCAGGTGTTGAAAGCGGAAGGGATGAATTTTTTATTGGCTTTAACAAAAACAATTTAAAAATAAAAATTGAAGAAGTTTTAAATAATAAAAGCTCAAATGAATTGAAAACTAAATTTGGTATAAAAGATACAGACAGTTTTAAATTTGAGAGTAATCTACAATCATCTACTTTTAACGAAAATCATTTTGAAAAAATAAGTTATCGTCCTTTTGATTTAAGATATACATATTATGATACTAAATTACAGAGAAGACCAAGTTTTGAAACATTTAAACATATTATAAAAGGTAGCTTAGGTTTAGTAATAAAAAGGGGGTTTGATGAAATAAATTCAGCTCCAGCATTTATATTAAATGTAATATCTGACAGACGTGGTTGGTCAAGGGCGGGGATGCAAGGGGCTGAATCCATTAGCCCCCTTTACCTTTATCCCGAAACCAACGGTCAACAAGCCATCGGGCAAGAAAGTACCACCCCTGCCCCTCCAAAGGAGGGGAATAGAACACCAAACTTAAATGCAGAAATTGTAAAGCAAATAGCGGAGAAATTAGGTTTAACTTTTACGCCAGAGAAATTCCCCTCCTCAGGAGGGGTGGCTGAAAGCCGGGGTGGTAAAAATAAAGAAGAGGTGGCTGAAAGCCGGGGTGGTAGAAACACGAAAAATTATATGACCCTTCCCTATAATCCAAAACTTAAAGAACGTGCAAAAGAATTAAGACAGGCAGGAAATTTATCAGAAGTTTTATTTTGGAATCAAGTTAAAAATAAACAATTTAAAGGATACGATTTTGATAGACAAAAAATAGTTGGCAATTATATTGTAGATTTTTATTGTTCTAATTGTAATGTAGTCATAGAGATTGACGGCAGTAGCCATGATGATAAGCAGGAATATGATACAGAAAGAGATGCTTTTTTAGAAAGCTTAGAATTAACGGTAATTCATATTCCAGTGGCTGATATTTTTAATAATATGAGTGCTGTAATGGATATGCTTTTTGACCACCCCGCCCTAAAGGGCACCCCTCCAGAGGAGGGGAATATTGCCCCAATTGATATTTTAGATTACATCTATGCGGTGTTACATTCGCCAACATACCGAGATAAATACAAAGAGTTTTTGAAAATTGATTTCCCGAGAGTGCCTTATCCAAAAGACAAAGAAACGTTTTGGAAATTCGTAAAACTTGGTGGAGAAATAAGACAAATACATTTATTGGAAAGCCCAATGGTAGAAAAATACATAACGCAATATCCCGAAGATGGAAGCAATGTAGTTGTAAAACCACGCTTCGTAAATTCCCCTCCTTTGGAGGGGTGCCCAACGGGCGGGGTGGTTGGTAAGGTCTACATCAACGACACTCAGTATTTCGACAATGTGCCTCAAATCGCTTGGGAGTTTTTCATTGGTGGTTATCAGCCAGCTCAAAAGTGGCTCAAAGACCGCAAGGAAAGGAAATTAGAATTTGATGATATTTTACACTATCAGAAAATTATCGTTGCGTTATCGGAAACGGATCGGTTGATGAAAGAGATTGATAAAATTGAGATTGAATAAATGTCTGCATTAATAGAAAGAATAAATAAGCTTTCAGAAGAAGTTGAAAATTTTCCACTTGGCAGGTGCTCGCCAAGTGACGACCCTGATATGCAAACAGCTTATTTATATTCTTTTAAGGATTTATCAAAAAGATTTGTGGCTTCTTTGAAAAGATTAGATGATGTAAGACTTTTGAGAATGTTGGAATCAATTGATTTAAATCCCGAATATATTACAGAAGCATATGACCTTAAAGCAGATTTACAAACAATCATTGATTATTTAAATGATACTAACAATTTAAGAGAACGAGTAGCAATATCAGCACAAGAAGCTAACGAATTGTCTGAAATAATTATCGGAAATTTATCGCAAGAATCAGCCAATAACTTACCAATGATTTGTTCAGGTTATGGTCTTGAAACTGGTACAACAGATGAAGCGTTTAAAAGCAAAAGGAATTATGTTTACAAGAGAGTATCGCATTTTGATAATTTGCAAATACTTGAACTTGGAAAGAAATTATTAGGAAAATATCCAGATAGTAAACTTGATGAAGTTATATCAAAATTTTTTGATTCTGATTCTTTGGGACTCATGTCTGAATTTGAGAACATTAAGGAATTTATTAGTAATGAACTTGAAAAAGCTAGATTTATAATTTGGATTGCAGTTGCTTGGTTTACAGACAGAGATTTGGCTAATCTTCTTTATAAGAAAGCAAAACAAGGTGTGAATATTCAGATTATTTTAAATGACGATAATATTAACTCAACCCTAAAAGAAAAATTAAATCAGCATTTTGAAGTGCATTTTGCTCCTACTAATGATAAGTTCAATAAATTAATGCATAATAAATTTTGCATTATCGACTTAGAAAAAATCATTCACGGTTCATATAATTGGACTAATAAAGCCCAATATAATAATGAAACCATTTCTATAATTGATAGTCGATTAGAAGCAAAAAAGTTTGCAGAACAATTTTTTAAATTAAAACTTGAAATTATGAATGGACAATAAGCCACCCCTTCACAGCCACACACATTGCCAAGCCGCACCACCAACCAAAGCTTGGCGGCAGCGTGTGTCTGCCCAACCGCACCGCAGACAGACCAACGGGCAGCAGAAAAGAACTACCAAAGCATAATGACACCAACCCATAAGGCAGGTTTTGCTTTTCTAAAAGCAGTATGGTTTGAAGCCAAACATTAATTTTTCAAATCAAGTTTTGTTTTAACATTCCAAACCTTCGGTTGCCAACAGACAGTTTGGTTCGAAACTTTATCATGAATTGCAGGCTATACAAGTGTCATCCTACATTGTGCATGCCCAATTCCAAGCAGTACAAATGCAATTGTAAGTTGTGCAAGTCCAGTTGTAAGTAGTACAAACGCAATTGTAAGCAATACAAACGCAATTGTAAGTTGTACAAGTCTAATTGTAAGCAGTGCAAATGCAGTTTTATGTACTACAAAAGCAATTGTAAGCAGTGAAAGTGCTGTTTTATGAATGCAAAACAACGTTTATTCCCTTCACGTCATTGAATATAGCCCTCAAACTATTGAACACAGCCCAAAAGTCATTTAAAGTAGGCCTCAAGTCATAGAGCGGAGCCCTTCGGTCATTGAGCGGAGCCGAAATGACAACAAAAAAGCCCCCAAAATGGAGGCTCTATATAGAATATAAGCGTTACATACTAATTGCAGTACTCATCGGCAATGGCAATAGCTTTCGATATAATAGAAAGACCCTCGTCAATTTGCTCTTTGGTGATGCAAAGAGGCGGTGCTGTAAAAATATAGTTCCAACGTACAAACGTAAACAAGCCCAGCTCCGATAATTTAGCTGCCACCTTGTTCATGATAACCATGCCATCAGGTCCACTGTTCCAAGGCGCCATAGGCTCTTTGGTATCGCGGTTTTTAACCAACTCAATGCATCCCAACAAACCGGTGTTTCTAAAGTCGCCAATCGAAGCGTGTTTTTTCATCAACTTAGCAACCTCTTGTTCCATATATTTACCCATGTTGGCAGCGTTTTCAATCAGATTTTCATCTTCATAAATGTTCAGCACCTCAACCGCAGCAGCACATGCAACCGCATGGCCCGAATACGTTAAACCAAGGGGTAACGGTTTGTCGTCAAAGGCTTTTATAAGCTCTTCTTTTACAATCATACCACCCAACGGAATATAACCACACGTTAAGCCTTTTGCAAAACACATAATGTCTGGCACCACGTTGTAATTATCAACACCAAACCATTTTCCGGTTCTGCCAAAGCCACTCATTACTTCATCGCAAATCAACAAAATACCGTACTTATCGGCAATAGCACGCACTTTTTGCAAGTAATCTGCAGGATATTTTAAACACCCGCTGGTTCCGCTTTCGCCTTCCAATAAAATGGCTGCTACGTTGTTTGGTCCTTCGTATTGGATTAAGCGTTCCATGTGGGCTGTTGCGTTTTCGGCACAAGCTTCTGGGGTTTCGCTATTCCAAGGACAACGGTAATAGTATGGGTTTTCAGCATGCAAAAAGTTAGGAGCAGCTTGGGCATCGTGTGCCAACCTGCGAGGGTCGCCACCTGCCGACATAGCGCCATACGAAGCACCGTGATACGCCAAATAAAGAGTTACCACTTTATGGCGGCCGGTATATAAACGCGCAAATTTTATTGCATTTTCAATAGCTTCGGCACCTGCGTTGGTGAAGAAGGTACGGTTTAACGAACCCGGAGCAATTTCTGCTAATTTCTTACCCAATTTGCCTCTCGCTTCGGTTATCATTCCTGGATGCACAAAGCTAACTTCGTCCATCTGACGCATAACTGCATCTCTAACACGCTCATGTCCATGCCCAATGTTCATGTTCATTAACTGCGAAGAAAAATCGATGATTTTTCTTCCATCACGGGTATGGATATAAACGCCTTTAGCACCGTTGATGTCTAACGGTTTTAAACCCGCTTGTTTCGACCACGAAAAAACAGTATGGTCGAGGTTGTTTTTTAATATTTCTTCAGCTGATGTCATATTTCAAATATTAGCTCATCCAATTAGTTTTCGACTCTGGATTCCATTTCACGGTAGTTTTCTTTAATAAAGTCCAAAGTTCGATAGAGCTTTTTCCTGTAATGTCGTTCACTCCAAACTTGCTATCGTTCCATCCACCAAAAGAGAACGGCTCGCGCGGAACAGGAACACCTACGTTTACGCCTACCATACCTGCGCTTGCGTTTTCGATTACATAACGTGCAATGCTTCCGTTTTGGGTAAACACCGATGCTGCGTTTCCGTAGCTCGAGCTGTTTTCGATTGCAATAGCTTCTTCAATATTTTTCACACGAATGATAGCCAATACTGGTCCAAAAACCTCTTCTTTTGCAATCGCCATTGATGGATCTACAAAGTCGATAACCGTAGCTCCAACATAAAAACCGTTTTCTTTTCCTGGAACGGTAGTGTTTCTACCGTCTACTAATATTTTAGCACCTGCAGCTTCTGCTTCGGTGATATAACGCTCAATGCGGTTTTTAGCTTCAAGCGTAATAACCGAACCCAGGTTTGTACCTGGAATAATTTTGCGCGCTTCGTCACAAATTTTGGCAACAATAGAATCTATGCTACCCACCCCAACCATAGCAGATGCAGCCATGCAACGCTGTCCGGCACAACCCGACATCGATGCAGTTACATTGCTTGCGGTCATTTCAGGATGCGCATCTGGCATTACAATTAAATGGTTTTTAGCACCACCTAATGCTGTGCAACGCTTTAAGTTGCTAGTAGCTCTTTTGTAAACAATTTTTGCAACTTTGGTAGACCCTACAAACGATACTGCTTTAATATCTGGATGGTCGCAAATAGCTTCTACAATTTCTTTATCGCCTTGTACAATATTGAAAACTCCATCAGGCAAACCAGCCTCTTTAAGCATTTCTGCAATACGAATAGCCGATAATGGAACTACTTCAGATGGTTTTAACACCATGCAGTTTCCTAATGCAATCGCATTCGGGATAGTCCAATGCGGAACCATATGTGGGAAGTTAAACGGAGCAATAGAAGCAACAACGCCCAATGGCTTGTGCTCTACACGGCATTCTACACCGCGACTAACTTCAAGCAATTCGCCCGAAATAAGTTGAGGTAAAGAACATGCAAACTCGGTTAACTCAATGCTTTTTTCAACTTCAGCTCTTGATTCGCCAATAGTTTTACCGTTTTCTATTTGTACTAACGCAGATAGTTCGTCTATATGCTTTTCCATCAACGTTTTATAGCGATAGAAAATCTGGACACGCTCTTTTATAGGAGTAGCCGACCAAGATGTGAAAGCTGCCTTTGCTGCAGTTACTGCTTCATCTAAATCTTGATACGTTGATAAGCTTAAAGTTGATATTTTTTCTCCAGTTAAGGGAGTAATTACATCCATAGTCTTGGATGTTAAAGGCTTGAATTGTCCCCCAATATAATTCGTTGCTAATGGATAGTTCATAATTTGATTTAAGTGTGTGTCCGAAAAGAACTTGCAATTTTACAAAAAAAGCGGTGAAAATTTTTTAGAATTTAAGATTTTGATTGCTATAAAAACAGAAGAGGCTGCATAGGCAGCCTCTTCTGTTTTAAATATGTTGAGCTAATTAGTGAGAAACAGAAAGTTTGCCATTAATTGTACCGTTTCCAGCTTTTAACTCATACAAATAAATACCATTCGATAACGATTCGGTATTGATGTTGATTGAATTAGCACCAGCATTTCTATATCCTTCAGAAGTTGATGAAACTACTTTACCAGTAATGTCTCTAACTGTTAAGGTTACATTGTTTCCTTTTTCAATTTCGTATTGTAAAGTTGCAACGTTGCTAGCAGGGTTAGGATAAATCGTATTCACTTTTAAACCACCATTAGTTAACTCATCAACAGCAGTTGGGTAAGCAATGTTTATACGGATACCCCATGCGTTACCATTCGAATACCAACGGCTAGTGTTAGCACCACCCGGAGGCAAGAATAAGATACTCGCATCCCATGCCTTAACGATGCTTAGGTCATCGTAAATACGAATAAGTTTAGAACCAGCATTAGATAACAATTCAGCAGAAACAAAATATCCGCCAGCAGGTAAAACCGTGTTTTGTGGCTGTCCATTTAATAAGGTAGGAATTGGAATTAAGCAAGATAATGAAGATACGTTTGCAGCTGTGATAGTATAATAATCAGAACCCATTTTGATAGGAGGCAATGTAGCGTTTGTGATGCTAAAGCCAGTGGTATCGTAAACGTTTATTTTGATTTCTCCACCAGCAACCGTTCCTGCAGCTAATTTTACAAATACTGATCTTAATTTAGCAGGGCTCGTAAACGTGTACAAGTTTGCCATCTGAATAAAGTCTTGAGCACCAGTAAATGAACCAGTACCTGTTGAAGTAGAAGTTGTTGAATTATGGTCAACTGCTAATGTAGAATCTGTAATAATGTATTGCTTGGTTGTAGTATTGTTTGCAGGATTCTCATCTATTGAATCACTCGCTACGCTGAATACATACGAATAAGTACCAACTGCGTTATGAGTATAAGGAGTTGTTGATAAGGTATCTCTCTTTAAATACGGCATACTTAAAAGATTATTCGAAGTTAACGTAGCAATAGTATTTACACCTTGGTTAACTTTAACAGTCATTTTAGTGTTAGGCTGTGCTAATGAACCGTAGTTTTGAACTGCACCTTGGAATATTGTAGGTTTTACGTGAGTAATTGGCACATGTCCATAATCAACTTCGTAACCAGTCATATCCACACCAAAGTTTTCAAGAATTAAATCATTTATTGGCAAGGTTGTTATTGCGATATCATCTATCATCCAGAAATAGTAACCATTTGCAGGAGTTCCAGTAGATTCAAAACTGAATCGCAATCTAACATCTGATTTATTACCTGCTTTTGCTGAAATATTTGCACGAACCACGTTATTGGTAGAGGTTGCTGCATTTACAGCTACATTATTAATGAAAACAGTGTCCGGGAATGTGATTCCTCCATTAGTAGAAATTGCAACTGAAGTTTTTGAACGGAAGTTTCTGTAATATTGGCTAAAGGTTAATTGAACAAAGTTTTGCCCAGTTAAATTAATAGCATCTGTGGTTAAAGTAGAGCTATGTGGGGTAGGAGCAGCACCTGTTCCAGCACCTGTAGTAGATCCATTATTATCTAAATAATCAGAATCGAAAATCACAAATCCGTTTGCACGAGTTGGAGATTGAATCGGACCAAGACCTGTAGCATAAGCACCTCTAGAACCTGTGCTTGCAGCAGGAACCGTTGCAGGACCTCTATACTCCCAAAGAGCAGCTACAGATGAACCAGAATTACTCCAAGTTGCAGGTACTCCAGCAGAGAATGTTTCACTCCAAATGGTTGTTACGTCCTTCATTCCAGAAGCACCGTCATTGTGTTTTACAGAAGATGCATCGCCAGAAACTTTCATGTCTTCAATGGCATATACCGATTTCTGTGCTTTTGCGCTCATCGAAAATGCAATTCCGACTGCAAAAAGTAAAATTTTTCTCATTACTAGTTAAATTTGAATGCCCAAAAAAACAAAAAAACTATCAAATATTGTAGCTTTAACTCTATTTTAATTTTAAACTGTCAGATTATTAAATGTTTACAACTATTTTAAATTAAAGGTTGATTTTAAAAACTTTGGTGTTGACTTTTGCGTTTTATTTAAATCCGCATCCTTAATTTCTCGACTTGAAGCAGTTTTTTATTGTATTTGCCAATCTTTTCTTATTCGCATCATCTACTTTGGTTGCACAAACCGATTCTATTGCTAGATATAATAGAATAAAATTGCTTGAAAAAGCGGGGTTAGTTGAAGACGTTATTGCTGAAAAAGGATTTTTAAATGGATTTAATGGGACCATTTTAATTGCTCAAAAGGGCGAGATATTGTTTGCAAATGCCTACGGAGTTGCCAACAAACAAACGCAAGAGCCTATAGATTTATTTTCGAATTTTCAACTTGCTTCCGTATCTAAAACCATAACTGCAACAGCAATCATGATTTTGAAAGATAATGGGCTGTTGAATTTTGACGATGAAGTAGTGAAACATATTCCTGATTTCCCGTACAGTAACATTACCATTCGCCATTTGCTTACGCACCGCAGCGGCCTTGCAGATTATATCGCACTTTCGGGGAATTATGGCGGATTAAGAAACGGTTTGCTATCAAACGAAGCAATGCATAATTTGTTTGTTACCTATAAGCCAAGGCAAACTTTCCCTACCGGCAAAGGTTTCAAATATCAAAATACTAATTATGGTTACTTGGCTTTAATTGTGCAGCGCATCACCAAAGTTCCTTTCGATGAATTTGTTGATCGAGAAATTTTCTTGCCTGCAGGTATGTTCAGCTCAAAAATATTGAATCCATACCGAAACAGTGTAATTCCAATGGCAGTAAAAGGACATCATTCGAATTCTCCGAATACGCCCATCAACGAGTATAAATACGCGTTAAATGGGGTGATGGGAGATAAGGGCGCTTACAGCAACGTTTCTGATTTGTTGGCATTCGACCAAGCCTTGCATACCTATAAACTGGTGAAGAAAGAAACCTTAGATGAAGCTTTTACCAACGGCAGCCCCGATCCGGTAGATTATAATTACGGTTTAGGCTTTCGATTGAAACGCATTTACGGCACGCCAATTATTTACCATAACGGATGGTGGCAAGGTTTTAAAGCCGCTTTTAGGCATTATCCTACGTTAGACATGACCTTAATTGTGCTTACCAATTCAGATAAGAAATTTAGTATTCCGAATGTTATCGAGTATCTTTTAATCTCGAATAAATGGGATTTGAATGCATTGGATGCGATTCCAGAATCGGAGTAACCTCGATTAATAAAAAAGGAGAGCATTTGCTCTCCTTTTTTATTGTAAATAAATTTTTAAACTGCTTCAGTTTCGTAATCCGAAACTGGAGGGCAAGAGCAAACTAGGTTTCTATCTCCGTAAGTGCTGTTAACACGGCCAACCGATGGCCAGAATTTATGATCTTTAACCCAAGGCAAAGGATATGCTGCTGACTTACGTGTATATGGATAGTTCCAGTCGTCTGAAGTAACTATTTCTGCGGTATGTGGCGCATTTTTCAATACGTTTGAAGCTTTGTCGGCAGTTCCGTTTTCAATATCAGCAATTTCTTTGCGGATAGAAAGCAATGCATCACAAAATCTATCTAATTCAGCTTTTGATTCCGATTCTGTTGGCTCAATCATTAACGTACCAGCAACTGGGAAAGAAACAGTAGGAGCATGGAATCCATAATCGATTAAACGCTTTGCGATATCTTCTACTTCAATGCCCGTTCTCATTTTAAATCCGCGCATATCAATAATCATTTCATGAGCGCATCTGCCGTTCTTGCCTGTATATAAAACAGGGAATGTAGGTTTTAACCGTGCTTTAATGTAGTTCGCGTTTAGAATAGCGTACATGGTTGCTTTAGTTAAACCTTCTGCTCCTAATAATCGGATATAAGCATAAGAAATCAGCAAAATACTTGCACTTCCGAAAGGCGCAGCCGAAATAGATTGTTTTCCAAATTTACCACCCGTTTGAACTAACGAATGGTTTGGTAAAAAGTCAACCAAGTGTTCTGCAACGCAAATAGGTCCCATTCCAGGCCCACCGCCACCGTGAGGTATGCAGAAAGTTTTATGTAAGTTAAGATGGCAAACATCTGCCTTAATTAAGCCAGGACTTGTTAAGCCAACTTGTGCATTCATGTTAGCTCCATCCATATAAACTTGTCCGCCATGTGCATGAATAATAGAACAAATTTCAAGTACACCTTCTTCAAAAACACCGTGTGTTGATGGATAGGTAATCATCAAACACGCTAAGTTATCGGCATGTTTTTCTGCATTTAAACGCAAGTCTTCAATATCGATGTTGCCGTATTTGTCGCATTTAGTAACTACCACTTTCATGCCTGCTAAAACAGCAGATGCAGGGTTTGTTCCGTGAGCCGAAGATGGAATCAAAGCAATATTTCTATGTCCTTGACCAATGTGTGATAAATAATCTCTAATAACCATTAAGCCAGCGTACTCGCCTTGAGCGCCTGAGTTTGGTTGTAACGAAACGCCTTTAAATCCGGTAATGCTTGCTAAATACGTAGATAGTTCATCGAAAATTTCGTGGTAACCTGCCGCTTGATCTTGTGGTATGAATGGATGCAATGAATTAAATGCTTCCCAAGTAACCGGAATCATTTCGGTAGTTGCATTCAGTTTCATGGTGCAAGAGCCTAAAGCTATCATTGAATGAGTTAGCGATAAGTCTTTTGCTTCCAGTGACTTAATGTATCTGAGCATTTCGTGCTCAGAGTGGTATTGGTTAAATACCGGATGCTGTAAATATGTAGGTTCAGCTAGTGCTGCAGCAACACTTGTATTTACGGTTTGTGTAAATGTGTTAGCATCAATAACATCTTTCTTCAATCCTAAAGCAAAAATTTCAGCGATTTGATTTACTTCATGTAAAGTTGTACGCTCATCTAATGCAATGGTAACAACCCCTGGATTAAACCAGTTAAAGTTGAATTTTTTAGATAAAGCTGTTTTCTCAATTTCTGTTTTTTGTGATTCCGTAATCTCAAAAGAAATAGTATCAAAAAAGGTGTTTGATTTTGGAGTTAAACCGTATCCTTTTAAGGTATTAAATAACAATTGAGCATGTGCATGAATGCTTGCAGCTATGTTTTGCAATCCTTTTGGGCCATGATAACAGGCATACATGCTAGCCATTACCGCCAATAAAACCTGCGCAGTACAAATGTTGCTGGTTGCTTTTTCTCTACGAATATGTTGTTCGCGGGTTTGCAAAGCCATTCTTAAAGCTTGCTTTCCGTGGGCATCTATCGAAACTCCTATTATTCTGCCTGGCAAAGAGCGCTTGTAAGCGTCCTTAGTGGCAAAATACGCTGCGTGTGGACCACCAAAACCAATCGGAACACCAAAGCGTTGTGTGGTTCCAACAACAACATCGGCACCCCAAGATCCTGGAGATGGCAAAACCAACAAACTCATAATGTCAGCTGCAACGCTTACCAATAAATTTTGAGCGTGTGCGGCTTCTACTAATTTTTTATAATCGTGTATATTTCCAAACTGATCTGGGTATTGCAAAAGCATACCAAAGTAATTTTCAGAAGGAACAAATGTTTTTTCATCGCCAAATTCTATCTCAATGCCAAGTGGCTCAGCAGTAGAAACTAATATTGCTTTTGTTTGAGGAAAGCAGTTTTCACTTACAAAAAACTTATTGCCGCTTGCATCTGATTTTAAACCAAAAAACATACGCATCGATTCTGATGCTGCAGTTCCTTCATCTAACAACGAAGCATTACTGATTTCCATTCCGGTTAAATCGGTAACCATGGTTTGGAAGTTAAGCAAAGCCTCTAATCTACCTTGCGCAATTTCGGCTTGGTAAGGGGTGTATTGCGTGTACCAACCCGGATTTTCCATGATGTTTCTAAGAATTACACCAGGAGTTAAGGTATCGTAATACCCAAAACCAATTAACGATCTGAATACTTTGTTTTTAGAAGCTTTATCCTTTAATAATTCCAATACATCATTTTCACAAAGAGCAGCTGGAATTCCCATCGAATCTTTTCTGCGAATATTGGGTGGTACTGTTTGGTCTATTAAAGTGTCGATATCAGGCACATTTAACAATTGAAGCATTTCAGCAGTTTCTGATTCGCTTGGTCCAATATGTCTTTGATAAAATTCTGTGCTTTTGTAGGTAAATAAATCCATGTGAATGATATGGTTGAATTAGTAGTTTAAAAGTTTTTGTTGGTACATGCGGATAGTGTTCTCTAATCCGTAATAAAGTGCATCGCAAACTAAAGCATGCCCTATGGATACTTCAAGTAATGCTGGAATATTCTCATTAAAAAATCGAAGATTTTCTAAATTCAAATCATGTCCAGCATTTACTCCTAGGCCTAAATTAGAGGCTGTTTTAGCAGTTTCAATATAATCTTTGATGGCTGCTTTGGGATTTAAAGGAAAGTTTGTTGCAAATGGTTCCGTATAAAGTTCAATTCTATCCGTTCCCGTTAGTTTTGCAGGTTCTACTTGAGATAAATCAGGATTTAAAAAAATGGATGTTCGTATCCCATTTGCTTTAAATTCAGCGATAACCTCTTTTAAAAAGAGTTTATGTTTTATACAATCCCAACCCGAATCGGAGGTTAATGCATCGGGTAAATCTGGTACTAACGTAACCTGATGAGGTTTAACATCACAAACTTGTTTTATAAATTTAGGAGTAGGATAACCTTCAATATTAAACTCAGTGGTTACAACATCTTTCAAGGTGTAAACATCTGAAATTCGAATATGTCTTTGATCCGGTCTTGGATGAACCGTAATGCCTTGAGCTCCAAATCTTTCGCAATCTTTTGCTATTTGTAATAAATCAGGATTATTGCCTCCTCGGGCATTCCTTATTAATGCAATTTTATTGATGTTAACGCTAAGGCGGGTCATTTGTGTAGCAAAGGTAAATAGAATAAGAACTTTGTAAATAGTTTGGGCTTATTTTATGTTAAATTTCATTTAAAAGTGGTATTTTAGAACAGAATATGTAATTTGGCTTTAATAATTTAGGATATGAAAAAGATTTTACTTGCTGCGGATGAAAGCATGTTGACTACAAATTTATTGGAGTCGGCCATTAGATTAACCAAAGAATTAGATGCTGTATTAACGGGTGTTTTTATAAAAGACTTATCTGTAGTAGATTATTATACCATATTAGGTGGAAATCCGGTTTATTACGAGCATACCTATGAAATAATAAAAGAAGAACTGAGCGAAGCTGAAAAACAAGCCGTTAGTTTAATTGATCATTTTGTAAAAGTCTGTAAACAAGAGGAAGTAAAATTTAAAGTTCATTTCGATAAAGGAATTCCAATTGAAGAGTTGGTAGAGGAGAGCCATTTTGCAGATTTAATGATTTTAGGATACAAATCCTATTTTTCGTACCAAACCAGCGACCAAGATTTAGTTAGAAAAGTACTTTCGCGCTCTGAATGCCCGGTTATGTTAATGCCTGACGATACAGAGTCGCTTCGCGAGCTAGTTTTTGCCTATGATGGGACAGACTCATCTATGAAAGCCATCGTAGCAGCTTGCCATTTGTTCAACAAAGCAAAGTCAAAACTTAAGTGCAATATCGTTCATGTTCGTAAGAATAAAGACGATGAAACAGAAGTAGACAATCGTTTTGTTGAGTGGATGAATCTTAAATTCGAAGATGTAGAGGTTCATTACCTAAATGGCGACCCGAAAGATGAATTAATTTACTTTATGCACCAAATGCCTCAGGGTTTGTTAGTTATGGGAGCCTACGGTCATTCTGGTTTAACCCGATTTTTTTCTGGTTCTACAACAGATAAAGTGTTGAGAAGCTCTATCATTCAAACCTTACTTTGGCATTAAATTTTAGTTACACCGCCCGAAACTATAAATTTCATAAGCTCAGTGGCGTCAACGTCTAATTCTTTAATTCTATTCGATTCAATGATGTACACATTCCCTGAAATGTTGTAAGAATGGGGTAGGTATACCGCTGAGTAACCTTCCATTCCAATAGATTCAAGGTGATTTTCTGTTAAAAATCCAAGTTTATAAACTCCGTCACTTCCCATTTTTACTAAAACGGGTTTGTTGAATTTTCGCTTTTCGCCTACAAAAGCCTCCATCAAATCTTTAATGGATGAGTAGATAAAACGAATAAAAGGGGCTTTGGTTAACACTTTTTCAACCAAATTAAACAGAGGTTTTGCAAAAAATTTGCTGGCTAAATAACCCACAAAGGTTATGCTAGTTAAGGTGACTAAAACGCCTAAACCCGTTTGTTTAAAATTAAAAAACCCATCTAATAGGTTAAAAAGACTGATTATCAAATAAAATGTTAACCCAATTGGGATAACAATTAATAATCCGTTTAAAAATGAACGGATTATAAGTCCAAGTGCTTTGTTTATTTTCATTTTAATAACAATCAACGTCTGTAAAAATAACGACAGATTTGTAAGGTTTCTGTTGTTTAGTTTCTGCAATGCAAGTAGAAATAAACTGTTTAACTAAGCTTATAGAAACCACTTTTGGGTCTAATTTTATCAATATTTCGTAGAGATATAAATTTCTTATTCTATTGATAGATGGCTCTACTGGACCTAAAACATCGTTTTTAATGCGAGATGAAATGCGCTTTTGCAAATCTGAAGCAGCTTCAAACACAGTGTCTTTAGAAACATGTTTTAATGTAAATCGTATCAACTTCGAAAAAGGGGGATAGCGATATTCCTTCCGTGAAACAATTTCGGTTTGATAAAATGAATCGTAATTGTGGTTTCTAACCCAATTAAAGAGTGGGTGTTTAGGTTGTCTGGTTTGAATTAATACTTTTCCTTGTGCTTTTCTTCTTCCTGCTCTACCTGCAACTTGTTCTATCTGCTGAAAAGCTCTTTCCACTGACCTGAAATCTGGGAAAGCCATAATTTTATCGGCATCGATAATACCCACTAAGGTTACTCCTTCAAAATCCAATCCTTTGGTAACCATTTGAGTGCCAATTAAAACATTGATTTTGTTTACAGAAAAATCGGTAATTAATGTATCAAAAGCACGCTTCGATTTAGTGGTATCTAAATCCAACCTTTCAATAGTATATTCGGGTAACAAAAGGCGTAGGTCTTCAACTAAGCGTTCTGTACCAAAGCCAATAACCTGAATATTTGTATTTCCGCAATCTGGACAAGCTGATGCTGGAAATTCTGAATAACCACAATAGTGGCAACTTAATAAATGTTTCTTTTTGTGGTAGGTAAGCTTGATATCGCATTGAACACATTCTGGTTTCCAGCCGCAAAGTGTGCAGTGGGTAATAGGAGCAAATCCTCTGCGATTTTGAAATAAAATAACTTGCTTTCCTTGCTCTAATGTTGTTTTTATTTGATCGAAAAGCTCAATGCTAAAAACTGTGTTGGGAATTACATCAGTTTTTTGAGCCATGTTAATCGTAAAAACTTCTGGCAAAATGGATTCACCAAATCTAATGTTTAAACTTACAAGGCCAAATTTTCCATTTTTAGCATTAAAGTAACTTTCAACCGATGGTGTAGCAGAACCTAAAATAACTTTGCAGCCCATTATTTTCCCCAAAATTATAGCAGCATCTCGTCCGTGATAAAAAGGAGTGGAGTCGGTTTGTTTAAAAGAGGGTTCATGTTCTTCGTCAACCACAATAATTCCTAAGTTACTAAAAGGAAGAAATAGCGAAGAGCGCGCACCAACAACAACTTTGTATTTACCTTCTTGAATCCATTGCCATGTTTCTGCCCGTTCTCTATCCGTCATTCTTGAATGATAAACACCAACCTCTTCTTGAAAATAACTTTTGATACGCTGAATTACCTGAAATGTTAATGCAATTTCTGGTAACAAATAAAGAGCTTGTTTACCCTCTTTAAGTATATTTTGGATACATTTAATATAAATAGCTGTTTTCCCACTTCCAGTAATTCCATGAAGCAAACAGATTTCCTTAGTTTCGAAGGTAGATTGTAATTGTAAATAGGCAATTTCTTGCTCAGAACTGAGTGTTATGCTAGTAATTTCTTCTAGTGATTTTTGAGGCTTTTGTTCTTCGGTACTTTCAATAAATACCTTTTTTTCTATTAAAGTGGTTAGCACAGCATTTGAAACTTCAGCTTTAGCTAATAATTGCTTTTTTGTTATCCAAAAGTCATCGCCTTTAGTCATCAAATAAGCCATGATTAAATCAACTTGCTTAGGTGCTTTCTTTTCAGATTTAGCAATTAAAGCATTTAATTGCTCATCTTCCTCAAAGCTCGGATTTAGCCTTACTTTTTTTTCTTTTTTTACTTGAAACCCTTTTTTTAACTCTTCTTCTGAAGTAATTATAGAACGATCAAGCAACGATTTGATAATTTTATGAGGATTTTTTACTTCAATTAACTTAGATATGTCATTAAAAGTCAATGCATTGCCATTGGATAAAGCATTTGTTAATGCTAATTCTTTTTCGTTTAATTTCGATTCAGAAAAATCGAATTTTTTATTCAGTACTACCTTTGTTTCAGATGAAACCCTTTGTGTTTGAGGTACAGCAGCCTGCATTATATCTCCCGGAAAACACATATAATACGATTTAACCCACTCCCAAAATTGAAGCAGTTTTTCAGTTAAAACGGGTGATTCGTCTATAACATCTAATATTGATTTAATTTTTGGATGGCTAGGTTTTCGAGTGTGTACTTCAGCTATTATTCCTGTGTAAAAACGCCTTTCGCCAAGTGGAATCACCACTCTTTTACCCGCTTTTACTTTTTCAATTAGCTCTTCAGGTACCTCATAAGTGTAATAGCCGTCCACATGTAACGGTAAAATAACTTCTACATAAACTGTTGGATTTTCTATCAAAGTTATTTCTGTTTTCAAGAACTAAGCGTTTGTTTGATCAAAGTTTAAGCCTTGTTTCTTTAGTATACTATTTGTTTTAATAGCAAAAAATCCCAAGTATAGAAAACAAAAGAAAACCACAAAATACGAATTGGCTATGCCAACATAATCTGAAAATAAACCTTGAATTGGCGGAATAATGGCTCCTCCTAAAATCATCATTATTAAAAATGCTGAACCTTGGGATGTGTAGTTCCCAAGTCCTGCAATTGCCATTGGGAAAATGCAAGGCCACATTATTGAACAAAAAAGACCACCGCTTATAACCGAAAACAATGCCAAATTGCCATCACCAAAAATCCCAATTAACATGGCTAAAGCGCCTAATATAGAGTAAGTTATTAATGATTTTATAGGCTTATTATATGTAAAAATATTTGCTAAAATTAATATCAAAATGCAACCACTATATGCCAAAACGTTTTCAATCGGAGAGCCTTTTATGGTATTAATCCACAAATAAACAGCAAAGGCTAAATAGGGAACAACAATTTGCAGAATTAGACGGGTTGATTGTTTTGGATTAAATACCGATATGGCCCCAGACCATCTACCTATCATCATGCTGCCCCAAAATAACGATATATACTGCGAAATTTGAGAGGCATCTAAATGCATTTTCTGATTTAAATATTCACCTAAATTTGAAGCAATGGAAACTTCTGCCCCAACATACACGAATATTGCAGTCATGCCTAAAACAAGCTGCGGATATTTTAGGGCACCAAAACCTTTTTCGAGTTTTTCGGTAGTGGTAATTTCAGGAATAGTTGAGATTTTAAGTAAAAATGCTACCAATAAAAAGAAAAATGCAAGTATTAAATAGGGATACTTAATTGAATCCAATGAATTTACTATCGCATCTGATTGAGAAACAGCACCAAAAATCGCAAAACTGATTAATACTGGTCCGATGGTTGTTCCTAAATTGTTTATTCCTCCTGCTAAATTTAATCTATGCGCACCTGTAGTTGGATCGCCTAATGCAATTACAAAAGGTTGAGCTGCAGTTTGTTGAAGCGAGAATCCTAATCCAACAGTAAACAAAGCCAAAAGCATTACAGGAAACGATTGCATTTCTGCAGCAGGGTAAAAACCCAATGCGCCAATTGCAGAAATTACAAGACCTAGGATGATGCCATTTTTGTAACCAATTTTATTCAACGGATCCTTTTCAGTTACTTTTTGCACCACAAAGTATATTAATGTGCCTATAAAATAGGCAGCATAGAAAGCAAAATCTATCAATTGCGCTTGAAATTGACTTAAATTAAGCTTTTCTTTAAAAAGTGGTATAAGTATACTATTAGAGGCAGCGACAAACCCCCAAAAGAAAAATACAGATATTAAAATGGATAAGGCCCTATAATTCGTTTTTTGTTCCATAACAGAGGGTAAATGTAGTGTAATTGTCTAAAATACCTCTTTGGCAATATTGCGAATTGTTTCTGATTTACCCATAGTATAAAAATGTACAACTGGAATTCCTGCCTTTTTTAATTCTTTCGATTGACTTATAGCCCAATCTATTCCTATTTGCTTTATCGCTTTATCGTCTTTCGTTTTCAGAATTTCATCGGTTAATATTTCAGGGATATCAATATGAAATGTTTTCGGCAGAATAGATAATTGTTTACGCGTAGTAATAGGTTTTATACCTGGTATTATGGGAATTGTAATTCCCTCTTTTCGGCATCTTTCTAAAAAACTGAAGAACTTTGAATTGTCGAAAAACATCTGAGTTACAATGAATTCGGCTCCTGCATCAACTTTTTGCTTTAACCAATTCAGGTCGCTACTTAGGTTTGGAGAATCTTGATGTTTTTCGGGATAACCTGCAATTCCGACACAAAAACTGGTGTGCAATGGGTTTATTAATTCGTCATCAAGGTAAACTCCGTTGTTCATATTGTATACTTGATGAAGCAGTTCTAATGCGTTCGCATTGCCATCTTTTTCGGGTACAAATGTGCTTTCATGCTTCATATTATCGCCACGAAGAACCAATACATTATCAATACCTAGAAAATTTAAATCAATAAGGGCATTCTCTGTTTCTTCTTTCGAAAAGCCTCCACAAATCAAGTGCGGTACAGCGTCTACTTTATATTTATTCATAATGGCTGCACAAATAGCAACAGTTCCCGGTCTTTTGCGCGTTGTAAACTTCCTGAAAGTGCCATCATCCAAAGGTTTTAATAAAAATTCCTCTCTGTGGTATGTAACATCAATAAAAGGTGGATTAAACTCCATTAACGGGTCAATACTGTCGAAAATCGAACGGATATCCTGCCCTTTTAAGGGAGGTAAAATCTCGAAAGAAAATAGCGTTTTTTTGGCTTGATTTATATGATCGGTGATTTTCATAACGTATATTAATAATTAAGATTTGGTGACAAAATAGCCTCTGCAGCCTTTAAACTAATTTGTTTCATTTTTGCGTATTGTTCAACTTGGTCTTTTTCAATTTTCCCTAATCCAAAATATTTTGACTCTGGATGAGAAAAGTAAAACCCACTTACCGAACTAGCCGGGTACATCGCTAGATTTTCTGTTAAAAATGTGCCTATATTTTTATCAACATCCATTAGTTCCCAAATGGCACTTTTAAGTGTATGGTCGGGGCAAGCAGGATATCCAGGTGCGGGACGAATTCCAACATAATTTTCTTTTATCAAGTCTTCATTTGATAAATTTTCCATAGATGCATATCCCCAAAATTGCGTACGCACATCTTTATGTAGTTTTTCTGCGAAAGCCTCTGCAAACCTATCTGCAATAGCTTTAACCATAATTGCTTTGTAGTCGTCTAGCTCACTTTCATACTTTTTGGCTAATTCATCTGCTCCAAAAATACTAACCACAAATGTCCCAATGTAATCTGATTTATGTTCATTTTTTGGTACGATAAAATCTGCTAAAGAGATATTTGGTATGGCTCCAGATTTTTTTCCTTGCTGACGAAGCATAGGTAATTCTATTTCTACATTAGCGTTTTCATCATAAACAGTGATACAATTGTCTTCAGAATTTGCTTTAAAAAAACCATATAAGCCATTAGCAGATAAAGAGTTATTATTTATTAGTTCAAGTAGTAATTCTTGAGCATCATTGTAAAGTTCCTTTGCATGTTCGCCTACCAGTTCGTCCTCAAAAATTCTTGGAAATTTCCCATGAAGCTCCCAAGTCTGAAAAAACGGAGTCCAATCAATAAATTCAACTAATTCTTTTAAAGGAAAGTTATTAATTCGATGAACACCACTTATTTTGGGAATTGGAGCATTGTAGTTTTTCCAATCAATTTTAAATTTGTTTAGATGAGCAGCTTGAATTGATTGGTAATTTTTATCTGCTTTGCGCGAAAGATAGCCTTCGCGTAAAAGATCATACTCTTTTTTAACAGTCTGAGTATACTTTTCAAATGATTCTTTATTTAAAAGATTATTTACAACGGGGACACATCTACTTGCATCGTTAACGTGTATCACAGGAGTGTCAATAACTGGTAATATTTTCACGGCAGTATGTGGCCTTGAGGTGGTTGCACCGCCAATTAATAATGGTGTTGATATTCCTTTGCGTTTCATTTCTGATGCCACAAAAACCATTTCATCTAACGATGGAGTTATTAATCCCGAAAGACCAATAATATCAACCTGGTGTTCCATGGCAGCATCTAAAATTTTATCGCACGAAACCATAACTCCTAAGTCAATAATTTCGTAATTGTTACATTGAAGAACTATTCCAACAATATTTTTGCCAATATCATGTACATCGCCTTTTACCGTTGCTAACAATATTTTACCTGCTTTTTTATTTTCACCCTTTTCATTTCCAACCATAAATGGGGTGAGGTAAGCTACTGCGCGTTTCATAACCCTTGCAGATTTAACTACTTGAGGCAAAAACATTTTTCCTTCGCCAAATAAATCTCCTACAATATTCATTCCTGCCATTAAAGGACCCTCAATTACCTTAAGTGCAGTTTTATGTTTTTCATAGGCTTCTTTAGCATCCATTTCAATAAATTGGTCTAAACCTTTCACTAAAGCATGGGTGATTCTGGCATCTACATCAAAAGATCTCCATTCATTTTTAGTATCGTCACCCAATTTTGTTTCCTTAGTTAAGGTTGATGAAAACTGAATTAACCTGTCAGTTGCATCCGGCCTACGGTTTAAAATTACATCTTCTGTTAATTCAAGAAGCGCTTGAGGTATATCGCTATAAATTGCTAGTTGTCCGGCATTTACAATGCCCATATCCATGCCTGCTTTTATAGCATGAAATAAAAACACAGCATGCATCGCTTCCCTTACAGTATCATTTCCTCGAAAAGAAAAGGAAATATTGCTTACACCACCGCTAACCTTTACCCCAGATAAATTAGATTTTATCCAGCGGGTTGCTTCAATAAAATCTATTGCATAATTATTATGCTCATCCATACCAGTGGCAACCGTTAATATATTTGGATCAAATATGATGTCTTCGGCAGGAAAATGAACAACGTTTACTAAGATTTTATAGGCTCTTTCACATATTTCAATTCTGCGTTGTAATGAATCTGCTTGCCCTTTTTCATCAAAGGCCATAACTATTACTGCTGCTCCATAGGCTAATACTTTTCGAGCTTGGAGGATAAATGCTTCTTCGCCTTCTTTGAGTGATATGCTATTAACTACAGCTTTTCCTTGAACGCATTTTAGTCCTGCTTCAATAACCGACCATTTTGAAGAGTCAATCATTATAGGTATTCGAGATATATCTGGCTCTGACGATACTAAGTTTAAAAAAGTAACCATTGATTTTTCAGAATCTAACATCCCATCATCAAAGTTTACATCTAAAATTTGAGCTCCATTCTCCACTTGGAGTTGAGCTATTTCTAATGCTTCTGCAAATTTCTCTTCTTTAATTAAACGGGCAAATTTACGAGATCCTGAAACATTGGTTCTTTCACCCACGTTCACAAAATTGGATTCTGGGGTCACCACTAATGGCTCTAGCCCACTTAATTTTAAATAGGGAGTAAGAGTGGGGATTTTACGTGGAGAGAATTTTTTTACCTCTTCTGCAATTAATTTAATGTGTGCTGGAGTTGTTCCACAACATCCTCCAACAATGTTAATGAGATTGTTTTTAAGAAAATCTACAATTTGTGCTGCAAATTCCTCTGGAGTTTCATCGTAGTTTCCAAAAGCGTTGGGTAATCCTGCATTTGGATAAGCAGATACCCTATATTTTGAAGTTCGAGATAGCGATTGTAAATGAGGCATCATTTGTTTAGCACCAAGCGCACAATTAAAACCTACACTTAGCAAGGGCAAGTGAGACATGGAGTACAAAAAGGCTTCAACCGTTTGTCCGCTTAATGTTCTTCCTGAATTGTCAGTAATAGTCCCAGAAACCATGATAGGCAAACAGGGTAAATTTCTGTCATCGAAATATTTTTGAATGGCAAATAAAGCTGCTTTGGCGTTTAACGTGTCAAAAATTGTTTCTACCATTAATGCATCAACACCACCATCAACTAATCCAGAAATTTGTTCGGTGTATGCTTCAACTAAATCATCAAAGGTTATAGCTCTATATGCAGGATCGTTAACATCAGGCCCTAATGATGTTGTTCTGTTGGTTGGGCCTATGGCTCCAGCAACAAATTTCGATTTTGTTGGTTTTACTAATAAATACTCATCAGCAGCTTTTCGAGCAATTCTGGCTGATTCATAATTGATTTCGTACGCCAAATGCTCCATATCATAATCTGCCAACGATATTTTTTGAGCATTAAACGTATTTGTTTCGATGATATCAGCACCTGCATCTAAATATTTTTTATGAATTTCTTGGATAATTTGGGGTTGGGTCAAGCTCAAAAGGTCGTTATTGCCTTTTACATCCGATTTCCAATTTGCAAACTTTTTTCCACGGTAATCGGCTTCATTTAGCTCATATTGTTGAATCATGGTGCCCATGGCGCCATCAAGTATAAGTATTCGATGTAAAATCTCTTCTTGAATAGAGGAATTCGTCATAAATATATTTAATACGAATCAAGAAGAATAGATATAGAAAATCCAGTCAACTCATCTTTTCCAAAATTTGGACGGAATTAGCACCAAGCATCGCAAGCGACCGGTTGCCAGGATTTCATAGGGCCGTTCCCTCAATCCTTCTTGATAAGTTTTGCAAAGCTAATTAGAATATGGGTTTCTGAGAAACTATTTTTTTAATATAGGATAGTTTTCAATCAATAATAACTCGTAAGGAGTTTTCATATGATGCAAAAATATATCTTTTTTTTGCTCATTCGACCATTTGTAATAGTTGGGGGTAGGCTTTAATATAATTGCATTGCCACAAGGGAAATAATATTGCTGATAATTTTTTGGTGAAGTTGGAGTTGCTGGTCTAAAATTTGATAAATATCTGTAAGTCAGTTTAAAATCATATTTATAAAATCGTTTTTGTGCTTTTCTTAACCCATTGTTTAGTTTTTTATAAAGATAATTACCCCCAATTCGAGTTGCAAAAGATTGTGTTTTGAGTGTTGTTTTTAATTGATAAAATGGATTTGGAGTATTAATTTCATTTGACCCCTGAATTGTAAATGGCATATCGGGTACCCAATCTAATGGATTTACAATACGATAGACCCACCCGTAATTATAACTTTCAAAATCATACGCAAAAAACTGATTTCCTGGTTTTGGTGGTGCAGTACAATACGTTTTTATATTCCATTTATTTTCATCAAAATTTGGACTATAGTGCAAGTATGCTCTGGCAAGAAACGCGATTGCGCCTCCTTGAGAATGACCGGTGATGATTAAATTTGAATATCCTAATTTCTCTAATTGATTAATTTGCCCTGTAAAATCAGTTGATAAATCCGCCAATGCAACCAACCAACCCAAATGAACTTTGGCTGAGGTATCTTCTGATAATTGATATAAAAAATCTTTATTTTCAAGGTTCAATTTTCCGATAGTTGGGTACATGGTGCTGTAAAAATTCTCAGCCCATGATTTAGAATCCTTCACCGTACCTCGAAAACTTAAGACCGCAATTTTGTTAAGGGTATCGGTCCAAATTTCGAATTTATTTAAAAAGGGAGTCTCAGTAGATGAATACCTCTTTACATATTTATCTGGAGATGCTAATTTTGTTCTATTAGTATCGCTCGATAACCTTCCAGATATTCTTAAAATTTGTAAATATTCTTGCGGATCAAATCCCGGTTTTAGGGTTTGACTCCATGAAGGATTAACCCAAAATAGTGTAAATACAAAAAAAACCGCTTTAAACCCCTTCAACATAATCGGTAAGGTAGCTAAAGTAATTTGTTAGAATACCGTTTTTTGCAATGGTTGCTCTTTGTAAAAATGCGCTATTTGGAGTTTCAAACAATTGAGGCATCACATAACTAATCATGTTATGGCTAAACTCGTGCGATGCATCTTTGGGCATTTCACAAGGCAAATTATCCACAGCCATAATGTCAATACTCTCTTCTGTATACGGGTTACATTCAACACCAGATTTTGGATTATAACCAAATACTGGATCTGCAATAGTTGTGCTTTTAAAAGTTGCAGGTACTGAACCATCAATATCGCACGAAATATCTGCTATACTTTTGATGTTAAAATCGGTTCTTTTCATATCATCCAATTCAAATAATCGTGGACTAGATGGATTCCAGTAAATTGTATTTATTAGTAAGTCGGTTACTTTAGAATACTTTAAGAATTTACTTTCGTACTCCGATGGATTGTTATGGAAGTGATTGGTATCCCAATCTTTACCATCTTTTCGCTTAAACATATCCTGCGAACGCAAAACACAATAAACAGGATAGTCAAACTCTTTCTGTAGAAATTCGAAAACAGGAACCAATTTACATCCAGCAACATCTAGCAATTCAGTTGCGCCAGCACCAACCCTTCCAGTACCGGTAACAGCTATTTTTATAGGAGGGATAGTTAATCCCGTATATAAGGATCGCATTTCTGCATAATCTTCGCATAAATGCGCAGGTTTTAACGTAAAAGTGCTTGTTCTTTTGCCCCAAGCAAGTAAACCGTTGTGTGCGCCAACAATGCCCGCAAAATGCCCAAATGCAACCACTCTTTTTTTATTGTCAAAAACGATGGTTTCGTAATCAATCAACTCAATGTTTAATTCTAATATGCGCTTTAATAAACTTTGATTATGAGGTTGTTTTTTGATGGTATGAGAGAAAAATAAATACTTTTTATTAGGTATTAAAGCACTTTTAGGGACTTCTTTTACACCCAATAAAATATCGCAGTTCTGCAAATCTTCACTTATAATACAGCCAGCTTGTTTGTATTCATTTTCAGAAAAACACCTAGCAGATGAAGGCTGAACATAAATACTTAAATTAGGATAAGAACTTAACAATTTGGCACAGTGTTCAGGAATGATAGCAACACGATGATCGGGTGGAGTTTTTTCTTCGCGAATAATGCCAAGGCTAAGCTGATTCATAAGTTTTAATAAGGATGCAAAAGTATCGGAAAAGGTGAATCGATTCGAACTAATCACATAAAATAACAGTTATAATACAAAAATCACGTTCTTTGTATCACAAATTTGGGGCTGACCGGTATCGACAGTTTGTGATTGTTGTTGGTAAGCATGTCGAGAGTTGTGTGTGATCTCGTAAATCTGAACACTCAAAGCCTATCTGGCGAAAACAATTCTTACGCACTTGCTGCTTAATCTGGTAGATTAAACAGTGTGCTGCGTCTGTGTGAGGGCTTTCCTGCCTCTTGTACAATAGACGCACCAAACCCGCAGGAATAGTTAGTATACGCCTCGATGTACTAATAAAATTAAGAGGATACGAGAAAGGTTGGCACGCAAATCGGCCTGCTTTTTTCCGACAATCAACGATTTGATAAACATGTAGAAAGCTCTCAGTAGCCTTATCTGGACCGGGGTTCGACTCCCCGCAGCTCCACCCAACAAAAAAGCCGATTCAATTGAATCGGCTTTTTTGTTGTATTTATTTTATGATTTATGTATATAAAAACATGCTCCACCCTTAATTAACGGAATAATTTCTTTGGTAAGTTCTTGCGGAATAGCAGGGCAGCCTTGGCTGCGTCCTAAACGGCCTGTATTTTTTATAAAATTCTCACTTACATAATCGGCTCCGTGTACTACAATACCACGTGCTTCTGCCAAATTATTTTTGCCTTTTTCAACACCTTTTAAACGCAATGATTCGCCATGTTTACCATTATAAACCGAACCTGTAACATAAAATCCAGGACTCGATTGAAATGAATTGGGCGAATTAGAAAATTTGGTAGCATACTCTTCTCCAGAATTTCTACCATGTGCTACAAAGGTTTTATACAGAACTTCTTTTGAATTAATATCGAGGATAAATAATCTTTTTTCTTTCGATGATTGAGATAAATCTGCAATACACAAAATATGAGGGTTCAATAATTTACGTTGATTGTTTAAAGATACCCATCCACTATGTGCTTTTATAAAGGCATTTATACTCAGCCCCATTTCATGTAATTTCATTTCTGAATACAAATATTGAGCGGTTTTGTACCCATAACTCGAATATTTTGAAATACTTGTTGGTTTTCTGCTTTTTGCCTGATGAATTTGAGGCATAACAAACAACGAGGAGAGAAGAATTACCTTCCTCAAAACTTTAAACGATATTTTATTATTTTTTCTCATTGTTAAAAATTAACCTCCAGTTTTAAAGCAATTATTTAGGGGTATTAGTTTCATCATTAAGTAAAATTGCTTTTAATTTTTGATCGTGCAGGTAAATATCGTTCCTGAAATTTAATAATCCGGTTTCATCAACCCAGGAAGTAAAATAAGTTAAGTATACAGGAACAGGCTTTTTAAGAGGTACATAAATCTCTTTTTGGGCACTTAATTTCGTGTTTATTTTTACAGAATCCCAATCATTATCTCCTTTTAATAAATAATCTACAAGTTCAAATGGATTTTGAACACGAATGCATCCATGGCTAAAAGCCCTGCTTGATTCACCAAAAAGCGATTTTGAAGGTGTGTCGTGCATGTAAATATTGTGAGAGTTTGGAAATAAGAATTTTACTAGACCCAATGAATTGTTTTTTCCTGGTTTTTGCCGAATTCTATAAGGGAAATTGTTAGGTGTATACTTACCCCAACGTATGCTAGATGGATTTATAATAACGTTACTATAGGTAACAATTTCCATTTCATGATGTGCAAAATAATTTGGATTTGAATATAATTGAGGAACTATCTCATTGAATATAATGCTTTTAGGTAAATACCAATATGGATTTAGGACAATATATTTAATACTGTCGCTAAAAATAACAGTACTGGTTGAACTATCGCCAACTATTACATTTGTTGACCAGGTTACCTTATTGTTTTTATAGGCATATAGTTTATATTCAGGAATATTTACAATGATGTACATATTGTTTGGAAGGGCAGGCATCCAACGGTTTCTTTCTAAATTTACAAGTATTTGATTAATTCTCTCATTTATTGGAACACGAAGTTCTGCTAGAGTTCTTTTTCCAAGAGTTCCATCTTGTTTTAATCCGTGCCTTTTTTGAAAGTGCTTAATACCCTTAATAAAATTTTCGGTAATTTCTGAAGTTGAGTCTAGCTTTGGTAAATCATGAAATACATAAAGTAACTTTTTAACTGCAATAATACTAGAAGCACTGTCTATAGCCGTTGCTTTTTTGAGGTCAGAAACAATTAGAGAATTATAATTAAGGTGATTAATAGATTTGAAATACAATAGTTTATTTTTCAATAAATAATATTGCTTAAATGCCTTTAATTCAGGTTTATTCAAGTCAAATTTCTCACTAATTAAGTTCTCTAATAAATCATTTACTTTATTTTTATTTCGGTCTAAATACCATCCAGCCTTGTTGAAACTTTCATTTGAAATCCCCTGCCAATTACGTTTTGCGTAATTTATGAATTCTGAGGTAAGAAGTAGTTCAAACTCTGTTATTAATGGATTTGAGATGTTTATAGATATGTTAAAACTCGAAAGACCCTCGTAAAATTGATTTAATGTAGTATTTGTTAACCTATTTATTAACTTTTCATTATTAAGCAAATTAATGAAATTGTCTACATTCTCAGTTTTGCCAGATTCATTAATCCAAGCATAAGAAAAACCTCTTTTTTGGTAGAATTCTAAAACCTTAGTTGTGTCATAACTTAACGAGTCGTGATTTTTAAAAAATAAGGTTAAATCATTGGAGTTTAATTTAAAGTCAAAAGCATGATTTAAATCATGCTTTTGACTTTTAACCTTTTTTTCTTTACACCCTATTAATACAAGAGCGCAGAGAAGTGCGGTTATTATATTTTTTTTCAATTTTTTTTTCTTGATGATTTTAAAGGTAATTTATTAATGGCTAAATAAAGTTTTAAATTTAGCAACTAACTGGTTATCTGTAATTCTTTCAGCTGGTTCAATTCCTAAAAGTTCAGTTTTTAAACTTTTATTCCCTTCTAGGGTTGTTTTAAAATGGGTTTTAGTTTCTCCAGGCCCAATAATATATACCCCATCAAAGTTTTGTATTTTATCAACTAATAAATTGAAAAAAGTGTTTGTTTGTTGATTTTTTCTTTCATCAAATTTTCTTTCGTTACTTATATGTTGGGTACCCATAAAAGAACCCTTGTCACTCTCATAATTATACTCTTGAGATGTGTCAATGTCTGAGCTAATTTTGGTTATTAAATCAGTATCGCTGTTAAGGTTGATTAGTATTGCTTCAGATCCATCGATCCAAATTCCTATATTGTTTTTCATAATTTTGGGGTTTATATATCTAAATATACTAAAAAATTAGGACTTTTTTTACTAATTTTAAAAATAACGATCATATTTTAAACGTTTTATACTATGAATTCCATATTTGATATACTTCCTAAAAATGAAGCAAAACCAGCTGCTGGTAAAATTTTATTGGCAGCTCCATTAATGAATGACACAACTTTTTCGAGGTCAGTGATATATCTTGTTGAGCATACCAAAGAGGGGAGTGTCGGATTAGTTTTAAATCAGCCGCTTTCAGTAAATTTAGATGAAGTTATGTTTGGATTACCCATTAAAGGGTTGAAGCTCTTTGATGGTGGCCCAGTAAATCAAGATAATTTATTTTACATTCATAAATATTGCAATGAAGTAGTTGACTCACAGCATGTTCATAATGCAATTTGTTGGGGTGGTGATTTTAATTCGTTAGCAGATGTTATCAAAACAGAAACAAAAATTGATTCAATGATTCGTTTTTTTGCTGGTTATTCGGGTTGGGATCCCGGTCAATTGGATCGAGAGATAGATGAGAATTCTTGGTATGTAGCCGATATTGATGATAAATTAATTTTCGATTCTTTGAGCGGCAATGAATTTTGGATGCATGTTGTTCAAACTTTAGGTAAAGATTTTAGTTACTTTAAACATATTCCAATGCATCCTCATGATAATTAAGAAGGCGCTTAAGCGCCTTCTTAACTTGAAATAATGATTATATTAAACCATTGAAAGGCTTCTTTCAATGAATTTAGTTAGTTTTTCGCCTTTTAGTAAACCCTGCGATAATAAAGCCAAGTCGTATGCTTGTTCTGCATAATTTATTTGAGTAGCTTGATCTTCAGCTTTAACTATTTTTGTCATAAATGGATGATTGGTATTTATGACCACTTCTAGCATATCGTCCATAGGCATTCCAAACATTTGATTACCGCTAGTTTTAGCCATTTCTGCATATCTACGCATGAACTCACTTCGTATAATTAGTACGGGTTGCTCATCAGTTGATAATGCTTCAGTTTTAACTATATGCTTTTTATCGCCAATTAGGGTTTCAAATAGCGTTTTAATTTGAGTGGTTTGATCTTCGTTTAGAACAGAGGTGATTTCTTCGTCTTTTTCGATGATTTTATCTGCAGGAGAAGCATCAACACGCTTTAGAGTAACATTCTCGAATTTATTTTCAAGCATTCCTACAAAGTGACTATCGATAACACTTCCTAAATGCAATACTGAGTACCCTTTTTTGTTTAAAGCTGAAATATAGCTATGTTGATCAACGGGATTTGAAGTATAAATTACTACCGTTTTCCCATCTTTATTTTTCTGACTTTCCTCTAAAGTTTTTAAATATTCTTCAACTGTAAATAGTTTATTATCAGTATCTTGAAGCATTAAGAATGAAATAGCTTTATCGTAGAATTTTTCATCACTTAGCATTCCAAACTTTACGAATAGGTCTAAGAATGGCCATTTTTCTTCGTATTGTGCACGATCTGCCTTGAAAATATCGTTTAATTTATCAGCAACTTTCTTTGTGATGTGAGAGTTGATTTTCTTTACATTAGAATCTGTTTGTAAGAAACTGCGAGACACATTTAATGGAATGTCTGGAGAATCAATTACACCATGTAATAGTCGTAAAAATTCAGGAACAATATCCTCCACCGCATCTGTGATAAAAACTTGATTCGAATAAAGCTGAATTTTGTTTTTCTGTGGTTCAAAATCGGCTTTGAATTTCGGGAAATATAGAATTCCAGTTAACGTAAATGGAAAATCTACATTTAAATGAATCCAAAAAAGAGGTTTTTCAGCAAATGGGTAAAGCTCTTCGTAAAATTTTATGTAATCTTCATCCGTAAGGTCTGAGGGTTTACGCATCCAAAGAGGATTGGTATTGTTGATTATTTTGCCATCGAATTCAACGTTTACTGGTAAAAACTTGCCATACTTTGTAAGGACTTCATTTAACCTGAATTTGGTCAGAAATTCTTCTGAATCTTCTGCAATATGTAAAACAATATCAGTACCACGGGTTGTTTTGCTGCCTTTTGAAATGGTAAAACTTGTGCTGCCATCGCATTTCCAAATTGCAGGTTCAGAAGCCTCTTTCCAAGATAAACTATGGATTTCTACTTCTTTTGCAACCATAAATGCTGAGTAAAAACCAAGCCCGAATTGACCAATCATTTGGTTTAACTCTGTTTTTCCTTGATATTTTTCTACAAACTCTGTTGCGCCAGAAAAAGCAACTTGGTTTATATATTTTTCCATTTCATCGGCAGTTAAACCGATTCCATTATCGCTGATGGTTATAGTTTTATTCTCTTCATCCAAAGATATTGTGATTTTTAGTTCACCTAATTCTCCTTTGAATTCACTTAATGATGATAAGGTTTTTATTTTTTGAGTTGCATCAACTGCATTTGAAACTAACTCACGTAAAAATATTTCGTGATTAGAATACAACGATTTTTTAATAATCGGAAAAATGTTTTCTGTGTTTACAGAAATTGAACCTTGACGAATATTTTCTTCCATAATTAATAATTATAGAGTTACAAAGTCAAAGATTAAGCCAATGATAAAATAGCTGAAAAAAAGACATAATGTCTGAATAAATGACAGTTCTATTCCATAGATGCTGCTAACACATCGGCAATATGCATAATTTTTAGAGGGATGTTATTTTGACGAATGTACCCGTCTAAATGAAGTAAGCAACTCAAGTCAGCAGAAACTAGATATTCTGCCCCAGTTGCAACAGCATATTGAACTTTTTGCTCCGCCATTCCAACTGAAATGGGTTCGTATTTTACAGCAAATGTTCCACCAAAGCCGCAGCAAACATCCGATTTTTCTAATTCAATAAGTTCAAGTCCTTCAACATTGTTTAAAAGTTCTCTGGGCTCAGCTTTAATTCCACATTCACGCAATGCCCCACAAGCATCATGATAGGTAACTTTGCCATCGAATTTGGCGCCTATGTCGCTTACTTTAAGAACTTTAACTAAGAATTCGGAAAATTCGTAGGTGTTAGATTTAATCTTATTTAGTTTATTGTGTGAAGCAGAATTGTGAAATAATTCAGGGTAATAGTTTTTAACCATTCCAGCACATGAACTTGATATGATTACAATATACCTATTGTTATTAAATTCATTAATGAATTTTTCACCCACTTTTTTAGCATCGTCCCAAAATCCAGCATTAAAAGCTGGTTGACCGCAACATGTTTGGTTTGGATTATAAAATACCTTACAACCTAATTTTTCGAGAATTTTAATTACATTAAACGCAGTTTGTGGATATAATTGATCTACAAAACACGGCACGAAAAGATCTACCTCAATCATTTTAACCTAAATGGATTGTAAAGTTACGTATGCGAGATATAAAAACAATTCCAATGATGAAGTATAATGCCAACATGAGCGTTGCGGTTCTCATATTTCCTGTTAAATCATTTAATAAACCAAATGAGAATGTACCACATACAATTGCTAGTTTTTCACATACATCATAAAAACTAAAGTAAGACGCATGATTTTTTGTATCATCAGGGATGATTTTGGCAAAAGTTGATCGGAATAATGATTGTGATCCGCCCATTACTAATCCAACAATAGTTGCTAAAATGTAAAAATGAATTTCGTTTTGAATTAAATAAGCCCCTATACAAATTAAAGCCCAAATGAATATGCAAAATATAAGAGTCTTGATATTTCCAAATTTAGAGGAGGCAAAGGCAAATCCTTTAGCCCCTATTATGGCAACGAGTTGAATTATTAAAATTGTTCCAATAAGTTTCCCTGTTTCTAAATGGAGTTCGTATTCTCCAAAAATAGCTGCTACATACATCACTGTTTGTAAACCCATAGCGGTGAAAAAGAAAGAAATCAGATACATTTTAATAGTTCTATTTTCTTTTACTTCATTAAACACCTGCTTTAATTGGTGATAGCCTCCAGTTAAAATTCCTCTATCAACTTTGCTAGCGGGCGTTTCTTTAGGCAGCCTTTTAAAGGTTATCCTAGAAAACATAAACCACCATATTCCAACTGAAACGAAAGCTAAACGAGATGCAACACCTTGAAAATGTGAAATTGATAGCTCATGAGCAGCAACTTGATCGATTTTTTGGGAGGAAATTAATTGATTTGCATATCCGTCAATATCAAAAAATATTGATGGAAATTGGATTAATATCAAATTAACGATTAATAATATTACTGAACCTATATAACCGTATGCAAACCCTTTTGCACTTACTTTGTCGTATTGGTCTTCAGTTGAAATTTCAGGTAAAAAGGCATTATAAAAAACAATACTTCCTGCATAACCAATAGCAGCAAGTCCGAAAAGTAGCAAACCTAGTTGTATATTATGAGAATCGAACCACCACATTAAAGAACAACTAACGCTTCCTAACAGCACAAAAAAGGCCATCATTTTCTTTTTTATTCCACTAAAATCTGCTATGCCTGATAAAACTGGTGTTAAAATGCTAACGATTAGAAAAGCAAATGATATGGTATAAGAAAAAGCGGCTGCTGTTTCTAATTTATGACCAAATAGTTGAAGGTTAGCATTTTTGCTTACTGTAGAATAATAAACTGGAAAAATGGCTGATGTAATTGTTAATGAATAAGCAGAGTTTGCCCAATCATACATGGCCCAGCCATTTATGACACGTTTATTATTTAGTTCGTGCATTTTTAAGTTAAAATCTATAGTTTTTGATGGTATCAATAAACAATTTCACCTTTTCAGGCGAAGTGTCTGGATAAACACCATGCCCTAAATTAGCAATATGTTTATTCCCACCAAAAGATTTTAACATTGAAATGGTTTCTGTTACAATTTTCTTGTCAGATGAGTATAGTAAACATGGGTCTAAATTCCCTTGTAACGTCTTATCAAAACCTATTATTTCTCTAACTTTTTTGGGATCTAAGGTCCAATCAAGCCCAATAGTATTGCATGAGGTTTGATTGATCTCTTCTAAAGCAAAAAACGCTCCTTTAGAAAAAACAGTTATTGGCACAGAAGCTGAATCGCAAATACGACTAATATAAGGCATCGCAAACTCAGTATATTGAGATGGACTTAATATACCAGCCCAAGAGTCGAACAGTTGAAGCATTGCCGCGCCTGCATCCACTTTTGCTTTTAAGTAGGAAATAGTTGTTAAGGTGATTTTTTCAAGGATTTTATGCGCTAAAACAGGTTCGGTGTATAGGAATTTTTTTGTTTCTGAGAATGTTTTACTGCCTTTTCCCTCAATCATATAAGCCAAAATGGTAAAAGGGGCACCTGCAAAACCAATTACTGGAACTCTTCCATGTAGATTCTTTACAGTTAACCTTACCGCATCTAAAACATATTTTAATTTATCTTCAGGATCTGGTATAACCAATTTGTTGATATCGCTTTCTGTTCTTATAGGGTTTGGGAACCTAGGTCCAACTTTTTCTTCCATTTCGTATATGCATCCCATTGCCTCAGGTATAACAAGTATATCAGAAAAAATAATAGCGGCATCAACACCAAGAATATCAACGGGTTGAATAGTTACTTCACTAGCAAGTTCGGGTGTTTCTACCAACTCTTTGAAGCCTGAAATTGATGCTCGAATTGCTCTATATTCAGGTAATATTCTACCCGCTTGACGCATAACCCAAACAGGAACTCTTTCAGTAATTTCTCCCTTTGCTGCTCTAAGTATAAGATCGTTTTGATATTTCATATACTGCAAAAGTAACTCTATTTCTTGTTTAGAAATTTATGATAATTCTTTGAAAAAGGTGTTTTATGTCTGAATTATGTAAAAAAAATTATTCTGGTAAATGTGGGCTTGTGCTACTTCTAGCTCTAATAAACGGGCGAGCTTTGAATTTCTTTTTTTGTCTTTCTCGATTAATGATTAATATACCAACTATTACAATAAAGTAACCTACTTTTTTACTCACATCTGCAATGTAATGCCCATTAAATTCTGGGTCGTAAAATGTTTCAATGATCGTTAAAACATTATGAATAAAAAGCAATAAAGTTCCAAAAAAGACCATATCGAAACTATGCGATTTTACCTTTTTTTTCCGATTAAGGGCCGTAATATTTAGAATTATGGTACTCAATATTAAGGCTGAGCTAAGAAATTCGTGTGAATTTTTCTTAATATATAGGCTAACTAAAATAATAACTACCAATGAAAAAATGCCGTATGGAATTAAGTACATTGGGTTTTTTGTGATAAAACCCTGTAACTTTTCCTCTTTTTTTTCAAATGATAGTCCAACAATTATAAGAAAATGTGAAAATATTATTAATAAAAATGAAAATATAGTAGACCCGCCTGAATTTTCAGGTGAGAATTCTACTAAAATCGATTGTAATAACAGCATTGCAATAGCTAACAAAACAGAAGAATGAATTATCGATATGTTTTTAAGGTTGGTATGATATGAAAAATAAACTACAAATAGAATTGCGAAAGGAATAACTTCTAAATAGGACCTAGCTGTGTCAGTTCCTATTGCAACTAAAAAGATATCATAAGTTAAAATTATGAAGAATAAAATAGTGCCAATTTTTAGTCTCATTTAGTGTAAGTTAAATTACCAAGTTTTGAATCCTACTCTTTTACCTGTTACAATTCCTTCATTTCCATTTTCTGTTAACTTTTGTGCTACTGTAATTACTTGCAATTGCTCAATAGGTGGAACTAATAAGTCAAAGTTTAGCGAATTTAATATGCAATGTTCTATAATATGTTGTATTTGTTCGTCAGATAAAATTTGTGTAGCTAAATTATTGTATAACAGATTAAAGGGTTTTCTTCCTTCAACGTAAAAGTGATTATCTTGATTTACAAAAATACGGCAAATTAAGTATCCTAAGTCATTTAGCCTGTTATATTTATAAGAATCTGATAAAAAATTATAAATATGGATAACACCACAAAATGCCCTATCGGGGTTTTCTTTTATGTACTTTGTTTTTGAAATGGGATGTGTTTTGTCAAATAAAAAAACATTTGTATGCATATTGAAAACCAACATATCTCCTGAAAACCTAAGTTCACATTCAAAAGCACTGCTCTCTTTAAAACTTATGGTAACAAATGGATCTTTAGTGGTTACCTCTGTTTTTAACCGATCATGGGTTAATTCTGCTTGCTTTTTTATTCTAGAAAATACTTCAATGGTGTTTCTAAAAATGGCTTGTTTAAGGCAACTTTTATGAAACATTGTATCAAGAACTTTATCAAATAGAATTTCCACGGTTTTGCTTTTTATTTAATATGCTTTGGCAAATAAAACACGTTGTTTAGATTGGTTTCCAGTTAAAATACAAACACCATTTTCTTCATTCTGATTTAGTGGAATACATCTAATTGTTGCTTTTGTTAATTCTTTAATTTTCTTTTCAGTTTCAGAAGTTCCATCCCAATGTGCTGATATAAAGCCAGTTTTGTTTTCTAAAACTTTTTTGAATTCATCAAAAGTATCAACAACCGTTGTATGTTCAGTTCTATAATCTAATGCCTTTTGATAAATGTTTGTTTGAATTCTTTCAAGTAAGTTTTCAATTTTTATTTCTAGGTCAATTATTTGTAGTGTTTCTTTTTCTTTTGTGTCCCTTCTAGCAACTTCAACCGTTCCATTTTCTAAATCTTTAGGGCCGATTGCAATTCGAACTGGAACCCCTTTCATTTCATATTCTGCAAATTTCCAACCTGGACGTTGATTTTCTCTGTTGTCGTATTTAACACTAATTCCTTTGGCCTTAAGGTTTTTGCTAATGGTGTTTGCAAGTAATGAAATTTCATCGAATTGTTCTTGCGTTTTATAAATTGGAACAATAACTACTTGAATAGGGGCCAGTTTTGGAGGCAATACAAGTCCTTCGTCATCGCTGTGAGCCATAATTAACGCACCTATTAACCGGGTTGATACACCCCAAGAAGTGGCCCAAACAAACTCTTGTTTCCCTTCATTATTGGTGTATTTTACATCAAAAGCCTTTGCAAAATTTTGTCCTAAAAAGTGCGAGGTTCCTGCTTGTAATGCTTTTCCGTCTTGCATTAATGCTTCAATGCAATAGGTTTCTATTGCGCCAGCGAAACGCTCATTTTCGGTTTTAATACCCTTTATAACAGGAACAGCCATGTATTCTTCAACAAATGAAGCATACACATTTAGCATTTTAATAGTTTCTTCTTGTGCTTCGTCTGAAGTAGCATGAGCAGTATGTCCTTCTTGCCATAAAAACTCTGTTGTGCGTAGGAACAATCGAGTTCTCATTTCCCAACGAACCACATTTGCCCATTGGTTTACAAGAATTGGTAAATCCCTATAACTTTTTATCCAATCGCGGTAAGTGTTCCATATAATGGTTTCAGAAGTAGGTCTAACAATTAGCTCTTCTTCTAACTTAGCATCCGGGTCAACAATGATTTCATTTGTTATTGGATCATTCTTTAGTCGGTAGTGAGTAACTACTGCGCATTCTTTTGCAAATCCTTCAACATGCGATGCTTCTTTTGTAAAAAAGGATTTTGGAATAAATAAAGGAAAATAAGCATTCTCATGCCCGGTTTCTTTAAACATATCGTCTAACTGACGCTGAATTTTTTCCCAAATACTATAACCATACGGCTTAATAACCATACATCCGCGTACAGCAGAGTAGTCAGCTAGTCCTGCTTTTAGTACAAGATCGTTATACCATTGTGAATAATCATCCGTTCTAGAGGTTATCTCCTTAGCCATAATAGTTTTGGAACAATTTTTGATAAATTTGTGAACAAAGGTAGCCTAAAAAGGTGTTTTAATAGAAAGGAATTGCCATGAAAAATTATATAACCCTATTAAAAGGAGCTTTAGTGCTCATTTTAGTAACGATTATTGCATCTTGCAATACATCAAAAACAGCAGTAAATAGTACTGCATCTGACGATTTGTACTACGGATACGACACTAATACAAAAAAATCGAACTCAAGAACTGTGGGTCAAAGCAGTTCATTATATGACGATTATTTATTGAAATCTCAACAATTGAATTCGGTTGAAAACGATAAGTACCAGTCTTCAACTCAAGATGTAGGTTTAGATGATAGAAATAACAATAATACAGGTTCTTCTGTGATTCAAGGAAACAACATCGTGAATGGGTATAATGGAATGTCTGGGAATTACATGATGTACGATCCTTTTTTTCCTCCATATTGGTCGGTTCCTAGAATGGGTGTAGGTTATAACTCGTGGTGTGGGTGGAATATGAGATTTAGTTGGGGTTCTCCTATGTGGTCGCCTTATTACTCCTATAATCCAATGATGGGTTACGGTTTTAATTCTTGGAACAACCCTTGGATGTGGGATCCTTATTGGAATTCTCCTTGGTATGGTTCTCCATATAATGGTATGTACGGTAATCCGTATATGATGGGATATATGAATGGTTTTAATAATGGGTTTTACGGTGGGGGATGGATGGGTAATGGAGGAGGATGGATGGGTAATGGAGGAGGATGGATGGACAATGGGGGTGGATGGAACGGAAATGGTGGTGGTAGAAGAAATGTAAATATTGGTCCTAGACCCTCATTTGGGTCATCTAATTCAACTGCAGTTACAGATACAAGAAGAGGCAAGTCTGATAATGCCTCAGGAAGAAGTGCTTCAAACGTTGGCTTTGAGGATACTAGAAGAGATTCAAGGACTATAACAACTCGCGATAATGGAATGGTTAGATCCGTAGATGCTAGAACTTTTGCTCAACCTACACGAGAAGTTGCAGTTCAAGATAGGTCAACCTTTGGAACTAGAAATCAGTCAGATTCTAGGCAATTTAATCCGGGTAGAGAAGGGACTATTGGTACTGATGGACCTAGAAATTATTCTCCAGAAAGGGGAAATAATGGAACAAATCCAAGAAATGATGGTCGAAATGATTCTCCGATTAGGAGTAATCCAAGAAATGATAGAAGGGATGGTTCTCCAGCCAGAAACAACCCAAGGGAAGGAAGACCGCAACGCGGCAATGATAATATTCCAAGAGTTGAGCCTTCAAGTCCACAACGTTCATCACCAAGAAACGATGGTGGAGGTGCACCATCAAGACAAAATTCTCCAACAAGTACGCCAAGGGGTGGGGGTAGAGGAGGTTTTTAAATTAACATAATGAAGAAAATAATAATTACAGTGTTTTCTCTTTTGTCTTTTTCACTAGTAAAGGGGCAAAACGAAGAAGACATTTACAGATATTCTCAGAACAGAAGCTTCTCTACTGCTCGAGTTGCTGGATTGGGTGGGGCCTTTGGGGCTTTAGGTGGAGATGTTGGTGGCCTTACGATAAATCCAGCTGGGTTGGGTGTGTTTAGGAGTTCTGCTTTTCAAGCATCTTTTGGATTAGGAAATGATTTTCAGAGCGCTGAATATATCAATAATAATAAATCAGGATATAGGCTGAACCTAAGTATTCCGAATGCAACCCTAGTTGTATCTAAGGATTTGCGGAAAAAGTATAAAGAGGATAGCAAAAATGACTGGAATTTTTTGAACTGGTCTTTGGGATACAATCAAACCCATAGTTTTTCAGGTAGGCGAAATATTGATGGATTAAATAGCAAAACAAGTTTGATTGACAAGTTTGTTTATGATTCAAACGATCCCTCCATTCCATTAACTGAGGCTGGTTTAAAAAAACACCTTCCATATACCGCTTATCCTGCCTATATGGTTTACCTGATTAACCCTGATACTAGCACAAAGTTATTTTACAATACCATCCCATTAGGTGTTTTAAGACAGAAAGAGTTGTTAAGAGAAAGAGGAGGGAAAGGTGATTTAAATATGTCTGTAGCAGCAAACTATGGCAATAAATTATTTTTAGGAGGATCAATAAATGTATCTTTTATAAATTATACCCAAATTTTACAATTTACAGAAACAGATGCTTCGAATAACATTCCTGATTTTAGAAGTTTTACCTATACAACAAATTTAACATCAACCGGAACTAGCTTTACTGGAAAACTAGGTTTTATTTATGTGCCCGTAAAATGGATTAGGGTAGGTGTTGGTGCAACTTTACCCACTTTAACAACAATAGAAGAGAATTACGTTGCAAGAATAAGCTCTGCTTTTGATGATAATAAAACGTATGATTATAAATCAGACCAAGCCTACTTTAAATATAAAATGTACAATCCTGGAAATGTTACTTTTTCTGGTGTAATAATGCCTAATGAGAAAGGGCTTATCTCATTCGATTATCAAAATTTAAAGTTTGGATCGATGGAAACTACATCAAGTATTGACCCATTTTGGTCGGATAGGTTAAATACAGTGATACAAAACACCTATAATACCGTAAATAATTATAGACTTGGTTTAGAGTACAGAGTAGATAAATTCGTTTATCGCGTGGGTGGAGCATATTGGAGTTCTCCAATAAAAAATATAACTATTGATCCTAAAGCAGACCAAACGCAAATAAATGTCACTGGAGGATTTAGTATTGTAAATAAAAATAGTGCTTTAGATTTTTCAGCGGTGTATAGTCAGTTAAATTCAAGATATACACCTTACCAAATACCAAATCAGGCATCAAACTTTGCAATTGTAAATAGAACCCAATTGCAATTACTTACCACCTTGAAATTAAAATTTTAAAAAGATTCAAGCCTGTCAGATAAGTCTTCTAGTAGGAATTCTAATTCTGAAAGGTTTTTTACATCCTTTTTAACAGTACACATTTCAATCCCCTCTAGGTAAATGTTTTTAGCTTCTATATTTTTGTGGAGAGCTTCTAAAGTTTTACCATAATGGAAGTATAAACCAGTATATCCGGGGTCTTTAACTTTTAATTTTAAAAACCATTTCGAGGCATTTTCAAAATCATTTAACCCTTTATACTCGTTTGCAATTGCAAAAAGTATAAAAGAATCGTCTGGAGATTGTTCTAAAAGCTGAAAAAGTTGATTAATTCTATCTGTTTTGGATGAATTCATACTCCAAAACAACATATTTATTGGTAAATTTGCACACTAATTTCAATTTTATTTATGAAGTTTCTTGTTTGTATAAGTAGCGTTCCAGATACAACTACCAAAATAACCTTTACCGAAGATGGTAAAAGTTTAAATAGTGCAGGTGTTCAATTTATTATAAATCCATACGATGAGCTTTCATTAACTCGTGCAATTGAGTTAAAAGAAGCTTTGGGTGGTTCGGTAACCGTAATTAGTGTTGGCGATATTTCTATTGAACCTAACATCCGAAAGGCACTTGCAATTGGTGCAGACGATGCAGTTAGAATTAATGCGAGACCAAACGATGGTTTTTTTGTGGCTTCGCAAATTGCTTCATATGCAAAAGAAAAAGGATTCGGTTTGATTTTTACAGGCAGAGAATCTATTGATTATAATGGCGGACAGATTTGTGGTATGCTTGGCGAAATTTTGCAAATGCCATCTATTAACCTTGCAACTAAAGTGGATGTAAATGGTAATACAGCAACCATTGAGCATGATATTGATGGTGGAAAAGAGATTGTTGAAGTATTAACTCCACTGGTATTAAGTGCACAAAAGGATCTTTGTGAGCCAAGAATACCAAATATGCGTGGTATTATGACAGCAAGAACCAAGCCTTTAGAAGTAATTGAGGCGGTATCTATAAGTACCAATACAGAAGTAAGCAAACACATTATGCCTACACCAAAATCTGGTTGCACTTTTATTGAGGCATCTCATCCAGAACAGTTAATCGATTTATTACACACCGTTTCAAAAGTAATTTAATGCCAGTTTTAACCTTTGTAGAAAACAATCAAGGCGCTTTTAAAAAGGCTTCTTATGAAATAACATCCTACGGTAGATCTATTGCAGACCTAATGAACGACAGTTTATTAGTAGTAGCTTTTGGAGAAGTGAGTGAAAGTGCAATTTCTGAATTGAAAAAACACGGTGCCGACCAAATTATTTTAGTTGAGGGCTCGAACCTTTCATCTACCGATTCATCGGTATTAAGTTCTTCTATTTCAGCAATAGCCAAAAAATACAATTGTCAGTTGGTGTTGTTATCAAACACCTATTTAGGGAAATCTATTGCTCCACGAATTTCTGTACAATTGCAAGCGGGTTTAATTCCGGGTGCAATTGCTTTGCCAGAAATTACCGCAGGTAAACTTTCTGTGAGGAGATCAGTATTTTCAAATAAGGGTTTTGCAGATACTGTTGTTAATTCAACGAATCAAGTAATTTCTTTAACGCCTAATTCTTATAAATTAATTGAGAATCCAAAAAGCGGAGAAGTAATAAAAGAAAATATCACGCCAACGGCTTCATCCATTAAAATTATTGATACCAAAAAAACTAGTGGAAAAATTTCTTTAACAGAAGCAGAAATTGTTGTTTCTGGAGGTAGAGGAATGAAAACACCTGATAATTGGCATTTTATTGAAACCCTTGCAGATATTTTAGGTGCAGCAACAGCTTGTTCAAAACCTGTTTCGGATATGGATTGGAGACCTCATTCTGAACACGTGGGCCAAACAGGAATTACCATAAAGCCTGATTTATATTTTGCCATTGGAATTTCTGGTGCAATTCAACATCTTGCGGGAGTAAGCGGAAGTAAGGTTATTGTTGCAATAAACACAGATAAAGAGGCTCCGTTTTTTAAAGCTGCAGATTATGGAATTGTTGGCGATGCACTAGAGGTATTGCCAAAACTAATCGAAGGCTTTAAAAAGTATAAGTCAGCTCAATAATTCCAATAGGAATTTATGGATAAAGTTGAACTAAAAATATTAGCACTAACAGAAACATCTCAACATTCCAACAACTTCACTGTAGTTTTAGGTGAAGTTGGAGGGAATAGAAGATTACCGGTTGTTATTGGGATTCATGAAGCTCAGGCTATTGCAATTCAGTTAGAAAACGTAAAGACAAATCGCCCATTTACCCACGATTTGTTTAAATCTATGGCTGAACAATTTGCAATTAGAATTACGCAAGTTGTGATAAGTGGTTTAGTGGAAGGGGTCTTTCATACCACTATATATTGCAGCGACCAGTTTCAAAGCCATGAAATTGACAGTAGAACATCGGATGCTATTGTTTTAGCCATGAAGTTTAATAGCCCAATTTATATTTATGAATCTATTTTAGCCGAAGCAGGAATTGAAGTAAATGACGATAATTTTCCAAAGTCTGATTTTCCTTCAACAACTCATAAAAACGAAGAAACTAGCCCATTAAAGTCAATTGAGGAACTTGAATTGGATTTAAACGAAGCATTAAAAAACGAAAATTACGAGTTGGCAGCTAGACTTCGTGACGAAATTACCAAAAGAAAGAAGTAAATAAGCGAAACAGAATAATAAATGACAGAACCGCGTAAAAAAGTTTTACATATTACCTCTTGTCATTTTAGTCATGATTCTCGTATTGTTTATCGCGAATGTTTAACGCTTTCTAAAATTTACGATTTAAAAGTTATTATTCCAGAACCCGATAAGGATTGGATTAATAAGTTGGACATGATTGGTATTCCTAAAATTAGGTCTCCATTTTGGCGCATTGTATTAATACATCCCTTAATATTTTTTAAGGCTTTCATAAGAAACGTTGATATTTATCATTTTCACGACCCTGAGCTAATTCCATTAGGCTTGGTTCTTAAGATTTTCAGAAAAAATGTAGTTTTTGATATTCATGAAAATATTGAAGAACATATAAAATCAATGAAGAAAACAGGCTTTTTGTTTAAAGGAGTCTATCACTATTTACATATTTTATCTAAAAAGTATTTTCACATAATCTTAGCCGAAGAGTCGTACCGCAAGTATTATATTCAAGGGGAAAAAGCAACCCACTTAGAAGTTATTCAAAATTTCCCACCCCAGGTTTTTTTCAAGAAATTTTGTGTAACCCATCGTTCTCAATTAGGTGGAAACGATATTTTTTATATCGGAAATGTATCGATTAATAGAGCTATTGATGTAATTATTAGGTCAATAGCCATGTTAAGAAATAAAATCCCTGATGTTAGAGTCCATATTTTTGGTCAATTAAACATTCCATTTAGTGATTTGGAGAAGTTGCCATGCTATGAAGATGTTAAAGATATTTTAATATTTTATCATAGAACAAGACCAGATATTGCCTACGAAATGGCGAAAAACTGCAAAGTAGGGTTAGCAATTTTGAAACCCTTAGGTAATTATTTAGGCTCATATACTACAAAAATGTTTGAATACATGTCTGTAGGTATGCCTGTGATTACGTCTAATTTCCCTTTGTATAAAGATGTAATTGAAAAAAATAATGTTGGATTATGTGTTAATCCAGAAGAACCAAAAGAAATTTCAGATGCCTTGTTCCAAATTTTATCCAATGCAAAACTTGCTGATGAAATGGGGGAGAATGGAATAAAATCTATTGAATCAAATTACAATTGGGAGTTAGAAGCAAATAAATTAACTGAGTTCTATAAATTTATTTTAGATTAGTTAAAATAATACCTTGATTTTTAATTTTAAATTTCTTCAGAATTACAAAAAGGAAGCCAACCTATTGATGGTTTTCATCTTTTTATCATCAATTGTCGAAGTTTTTGCTGTATTTTCTTTAGTGCCCATAATATTGGCAGCGGCAAATCCCGCAAGTGAAACTGGAGATAAAATCCTTCAATTCTACCTTAAATTTTTACCCATTGATAAAGAAAATGCAATTCCTGTAATTTTACTTTTAACATTGGTGTATTTTATAGTAAAGAATTTGTTCCAATGGTTTGTACAAATTAAAATTGCTACTTTTTCTCAAAAAATTGCCTTAAAAGTAACGCGAAACAACCTTGTCGATTATTTTAATAAGGAGTTGAATGCCACACAAGAAGAAGGAAGTGGAAATTTAATTCGAATGGGGTATAGTGTTCCTGAGTTTTTTGCTAAAAATTATACTGTTAGTTTATTGATGTTGCTGTCAGAAAGTATTGTTTTAGTCCTTTTGTTTTTGGTAATTTTTAGTTGGGACCCTAAACTGTTTCTATTAGTTTCGATTACAATTTTGCCTTTAGCCTATTTCTCATATCGGACGATTAGAGGCAGAATCAAAGCAAATACAGAAGAGAAAAAAGAATTGCAGAATATTTTTCTAAAAAATTTGGTTGAAACTTCAAGAAGCAAAAGAGAAATACAACTTTTTGGGTTTACTGAGAACAACATCGATGAATTAGTACATATTGCCTCTGAAATTCAGAAAAGGGCAAGGAAAGCTGATATTTTAAGGTTTATTCCTCCAAAAGTTATCGAAACATCAGCAGTACTCATTATCATTTTAATTTTTTTGTTGGTGTATTTTAATATCAACGATTCAAATGCAATGTTGGTTACAATTGGAATTTATGCGGCAGCTTCCTTTAGAATTATTCCATCATTAACACGCATAATTAGTTCAGCAACAAATGCAAATGCCTATAAATACACATTAAATGAGGTACAGTTAGGTAATGAAAACACCGTTTTTAATAGAAGCGTAAATCCCACAAAATCGATAAGATTAAATGATGTGTTTTTCAATTACGACAATTCGACTCCGATTTTTGAGAATATCAGCTTAAAATTAGATGCTGGATTTTGTACAGGTATTGTTGGGAAATCAGGAGATGGGAAAACCACTTTGATTAATTTACTACTTGGTTTGTATCCAAATACAAGGGGCGAGTTTTTGGTAGATGGGCAAAATCTTCACATGAGAAATGTAAAATGTGCCTATGTTGGCCAGGAACCCATTGTTTTTAATAATACTTTAGGGTTTAATGTCACTTTTGAAAATAATTATGACTCTGATAAGGTTAAGCAAGCATTGTTATCGGCAGGATTATCAGATTGGGAGCTCGATAAAATTATCGAAGAAGGCGGCAGCAATATATCAGGCGGACAAAAACAAAGAATAAATATTGCTAGAGCAATATATTTTAACTGCAATTTTTTCTTATTTGATGAACCTTCAGCTTCATTAGACAAGCACACAGAAGGAATTTTGGTGGATCTAATAAATGAATTGAAGAATCACAATAAAATTGTTCTGCTTACAACCCATCGCGATGGATTGCTTAAAGCTTGTGATTTTGTTTATACCATTGAAAATAAGCAGTTAAAACCTATAACCCAAGCCTTTTAGTTACATTTAAGTCAATTACTTCAAATAGGTTTTTAGGTTCGTATTTTCTCCAGTTAAACGAATCAAACACTGATCCGAAATGAATATAGGAATCGATATTTGATTTTTTAATATCTTCCAAAACATGTTCTCTGAAATTTAATGCAACTATCCAGCCATCTTCAATGTCATCAAACCATTCTTCATAATAACTATCATCGTCACTGTGAAAAGTCAAAATATTTTCACCAATTAAGATAAATTTAGTTATCCCTTTGCCGATAAATAGGTCTACAACCTGTTGTTTTAGGTACATGATATCGTTACCTATCAAATCATTCCATTCGCCAATAAATTCGATAATGCATTGCCCCAGTTTATAGTTAGCGAATAAAACTTTTAAATAAAGAGTTTCAGAACCAAAAGCATCCCATTGTGGATGTATTAAATGATTGTATATGGTGTTATTATACTCAAACTGGTTGTTTTCTACTTTATAAAATGGAGATTTTTTGTCATCTGCTTGATCGTAGCAATCTAACCAATTATAAAAGGGTTCAATGTTGTGCATTATACAATTCAATAGCTTTTCTAACACTTCCTGCTTCTTTTAATAAAGCGTTTGCCTTTTCTGAGGGAATACCAGTAGCTTCCATGATAAAACGGGTTCCACGCTCAATTAATTTATGGTTTGAGAGCTGCATGTCAACCATTTTATTCCCTTTGATATGACCTAACTTAATCATAACAGATGTTGTAAGCATGTTTAAAACTAGCTTTTGAGCAGTACCAGCTTTTAACCGTGTGCTTCCGGTAATATATTCTGGACCAACAACGATTTCAACCGGAAAATCAGCAACCACTGAACAGGATGAGTTTGCATTACAGCTAATTGAGCCTGTTTTGATTCCATTTTCTTGGCACATTTTTAACCCTCCAATTACATAGGGAGTAGAGCCAGAAGCAGTTATTCCAACTACAAAATCAAAAGTGGTGATTTCGAATTTTTGCAAATCAATCCAAGCTTGTTGGGTATCGTCTTCTGCAAATTCAACAGCTTTGCGAATTGCGGAATCGCCACCAGCTATAATTCCAATAACCCTATCAAAGGCTACTCCAAAAGTGGGTGGGCATTCTGATGCATCAATAACCCCAAGTCTTCCGCTTGTGCCAGATCCAATATAAAACAAACGCCCTCCTAAACTCATCTTTTTGTAAATAGCCTCTGCGAGTTCAGCTATAGCTTCAATTTTCATTTGAATTGCTTTTGGAACAGTTAAATCTTCGGCATTCATACCCAAAACTATTTCTGAAAATGATAAATTCTCAAGATTGTTGTATTTAGATTCCTGTTCTGTAGTTCGGATGTCAATCATGCTACAAATTTCTAATAAATTAACAGAATCATAAGAGAAATTATACCTACCTATAATAACTTTACTAAAATTTTTAGTATGCAAGAAAATAAGGGGTCACTCGCAAAGTGGTTGCCACTAATTGTTGGGTGTTGCTTAGCCTTTGGGATGTGGATGGGTGTTAAGTTTTTTTCAAACGATAGAGTTTTTAGAATTGGTAATAATTCGAATTACGATATAGTTATGAATTACCTCCAAACGCAATATGTAGATACAGTTAACATAGAAGATTTAAATGGATTGGCAATAAATGAAGTATTGTCGAAACTAGATCCCTATTCAATGTATATCCCAGCATCAGAATTAGCACATGTTAACGAACCATTAGAAGGGAATTTTGAAGGGGTTGGTATAGAATTTTACGTTTTAAATGACACAATTCTGGTTGTGAATGCCATACCAGGTGGTCCTTCGGAGGCTATAGGAATAAGGTCAGGAGATAAAATAATTTCTATAAATGGCAAACAAGTAGCTGGTGTTAAAATTTCAAATGCGGATATAATCAAGAGTTTAAGAGGAGTTGCTGGAACGTTAGCGAAAGTTAAAATTCAGAGAAGCAATTCACCTAAGCTATTAGATTTCACCATAAAACGCGATAAAATACCATTGTATAGTGTAGATATTGCATATATGTTAACGCGTGATATAGGATACTTGAAAATCAATAAGTTCAGTGCAACTACAGCAGATGAGGTTAATGAATCTCTCCAGAAATTAACCAGCAGAGGAATGAAAAAACTTGTATTAGACTTGAGAGGAAATGGAGGCGGATACTTGGACGCTGCGATAAGAGTTTCAGATGAATTTTTATCTAACGGTAAATTAATTACCTATACTAAAGGCAGAACTCAGCCTAAAAAAGAATTTTTATCTACGAGTAGAGGCGTTTTTGAAAAGGGCGAAATGGTAGTTTTAATAGACGAAGGTTCAGCTTCAGCGTCTGAAATTGTATCGGGTGCACTGCAGGATTGGGATAGAGCAACTGTTATAGGAAGAAGATCGTTTGGGAAAGGATTAGTACAAGAGCAATATATGCTGCCTGATGGTTCTGGATTGAGACTAACTGTGAGCAAATATTACACACCAACTGGTCGAAGCATTCAAAAGCCATTTGATGTAACATCAATGCACGATGATGAAGTTTTAAATAGGTTTAAACACGGAGAATTATATTTTAAGGACTCAATTATCTTTAACCAATCTTTAGTTTTTACAACACCAGAGGGAAAAAAAGTTTACGGTGGAGGTGGAATTATGCCTTCAGTTTTCATTCCAGCAGATAGTTTGTTTATGAACGAAGGCTTTGGCAAATTTGTAAATGCAGGAACAATGATTAGTTTTTCATACAATTTTGTAGATAAGAACCGTGAGATGCTTTCAAAATTTTCAGTTTCTGAAGTTTTTGCTAAAGAATTTATTATTTCGGACCAAATATTCACCGATTTTCTAGTTGAATCGCAAAAGATGGTAGGGGAAAAATTAGCTGTAAATCCAACTATAGAAAAACTGCTTAAGAAATATCTTAAAGCTAATATTGCAAGGCAGCTGTTAAAAAATGAAGGTTACTACAACGTAATCAATACAGACGATGAAGTTGTAAAGGCTTCTATTGAATATCTAAAATAGAATAAAATTTAAAAGGGCAAAACTAAGTTTTGCCCTTAAACTAAAAAAGGCCGGATAAATCCGACCTTTTTGTATTTTCTCAGTAATTAGTGAGCAGCTGGAGCAGCAGGAGCAGCAGGAGCAGCAGGTACAATAACAGTATCAACAACAGGCGGAACCTCAGTTGCAGCAGCCTCAGCAGCAGCAGCTTCAGCAGCAGCGATTGAATCTTGTACGCGCTTAGCTTCAGCTTCTTCAGCTTCTTTAGACGCGTTGTTACATGATGCAGCGAATAATGCGCTACCTACGATGCAAAGAGCAAAAAACTTTTTCATTTTCTTTAATTGTTTAAGACGATGCAAATTTACTACTAAATTTATATTCTCAAAGTATTGTTTGAAAATATTTATTAACAGGCTTATTTCTCTCTAAAGAATATTGTAAGTGGAACACCAGTGAACCTGAAATTTTCTCTCAATTTATTCTCTATAAAGCGTTTATAAGGCTCTTTTATGTATTGAGGAAGGTTGCAGAAGAATAAAAAAGTTGGATTTTTTGTTTTTACTTGGGTCACATATTTTATACGAATGTATTTGCCTTTCGTTGCTGGTGGAGGATAATTCTCAATAACTTTCAACATAACATCATTTAATAAATGTGTTTTGATCTGTTTTTTAAGATTATCATAAACCTCTAATCCATCTTCTATTGCTTTGAAAATTCGTTGTTTTTCTAAAGCTGACATAAAAATAATTGGAACATCAACAAAAGGGGCAATACGTTCTAAAATCCTTTTCTTAAAATCTTCCATCGTAGAATTGTCTTTTTCTACTAAATCCCATTTGTTAACTAAAATTACGAGGCCTTTTTTGTTCTTCTCGGCAAGGTTTAATATGCTTAAATCTTGTGCTTGTAACCCTTCAGAAGCATCAATAATCATAAAGCAAACATCAGAGCTTTCAATTGCACGTATTGAACGCATAACAGAGTAAAACTCGATGTCTTCGTGAACTTTCGCTTTTTTACGAATACCTGCTGTATCAACCAGAATAAATTCTTTATTAAATAAATTGTAATGGGTGTCAATTGTATCGCGAGTTGTACCTGCAATTGGAGTAACAATACTTCTCTCTGCGCCAGTTAAAGCATTAAGAAAAGTTGATTTCCCAACATTTGGTCTTCCAATAATGGTAAAACGAGGAAGTTTAACTTCTTCTTCATTTTCGTCTTTTACTGGCTCTGGAGGCAGTAATCGAACAATTTCATCCAACAAATCGCCTGTTCCAGATCCTGTTTGAGATGATATAGGCCAAAGTTCACCCAAACCAAATTTGTAAAACTCATGAGTTTCAGCCAATCGGTCGTTATGGTCAACCTTGTTACAAATTAACAAAAGCGGCTTTTTGTTTTTACGCAAAAGATTTGCCATTTTATCGTCAAGGTCAGTGATACCTGTGGTAACATCAACCATAAATAAAATAACATCGGCTTCTTCCATTGCCGTAATAACTTGATCTCTAATGGCAGCTTCAAATACGTCATCAGACCCGTGAACATAACCACCGGTGTCAATAACACTAAATTCTTGACCAATCCATTCCACTTTCCCGTAGTGTCTATCGCGGGTTACACCGCTAAGGTTGTCTACGATTGCTTTTCTACTTTCGGTTAATCTATTAAAAAATGTTGATTTACCTACGTTCGGTCTACCAACAATGGCAACAATTCTACTCATAATTATTTATCGGTATAGCCAAAATAGTTTAACAACCTTTGGTCGTTTCTCCAGTTTGGTTTAACTTTTACATGTAATCCTAAAAATACTTTTTTACCAAAAAATGCCTCAAGTTCTAATCTTGCTTCAGTTCCTGTTTTCTTTAATTTACTTCCTTTATGGCCAATGATAATTCCTTTTTGAGTATCGCGCTCAATGTATATTTCAGCTTCGATACGAAGTATTTCAGGATCATTCTTAAATGAATTGATTACAACTTCGGAGGAATACGGGATTTCTTGCATATAGTTTTCAAAGATTTTCCCTCTAACTATTTCTGAAGCAAAAAAACGCTCAGATTTGTCGGTAAGTTCTTCTTTATCGTAATATGCAGGATGGTCGGGGAGTGTGGCAATTATATCGGAACTTAATCCATCGATATTTTTATTATTTAACGCAGAAATGGTGAAAATTTTAGCTTCTGGTAAATTTTCTTTCCAAAGGGCTACATTTTTTTCAACAACTTCAGGGGTTACTGCATCAATTTTGTTAAGAATAACAAAGGTTGCAATTTTTGAATTGGCGATTTCTAACGTCAGATTTGGGTCAAACTCTTCATCAGTTAAATCAATTACATACAGAATTAAATCAGCATCTTGTAATGCAGATTCTACAAAATGCATCATGGATTTATGTAATCCGTACTTTGGTTTTAAGTATCCTGGAGTATCAGAATAGACTATTTGGTAATCATCGCCAGAAACTATACCCATAATACGATGTCTTGTAGTCTGAGCTTTTGGAGTAATTACTGAAAGTTTTTCATGAACAAGGTTGTTCATCAAGGTCGACTTGCCAGCGTTTGGTTTGCCTAATATGTTTACGAATCCGGCTTTGTGCTCCATTATAATGGGAGAATTAAAATGCAAAAATACTTACAACTCTCTTAATTAAAGACAAACTCGGAAAGTAATTCGCAAAAAATAGAAGATTGTTGAATTTGGAGAAGGTTGACTAATACTTATTTAAAAAAATAAGAGGGACATATAGTCCCTCTTTAGTAGCGGGGGTTGGACTCGAACCAACGACCTTTGGGTTATGAGCCCAACGAGCTACCAACTGCTCTACCCCGCAATGTTTTAATTGGAATGCAAAATTAGAACTTATTTTTGAATCCGCAAACTTTATTTTAAAAAATTAGTATATAATTTTCAAGCTATTAGTAATCAGTTCTATATGATTTATAAGAGTTTGATTTTGGGGTTCACCATCAATATGTGTAACCGCTAAATTGTAATTATAAATGGTTGCTTTTTTAAATTTTAGATGAATTAAATCCGGATGTAAATAAAATTCATCCTGTTTTTTGTTTGTGATTGCTTTTAAATATTGAAGTCCATATTTAAATAACGCGTTAATCGGATGAGTTCCAGGAATGATTTCAATATTTCCAAACCCATCGTTCACTTTGGCTGATGGAGAAATTATTAAATGATTTCCGTATTGCCTTGAATTTGCAACTGATACCAAGTGGGCATTTACATCAATGCTGTCAACTCCTGTTTCAATTCTAAAAGCAGTAGGTTTAGTTTTGAGTATCTGACTTAAAAAATGTTTTGTGTAGCCTATAATTCCCCTTGTTTTATTTTCATTAAAAAGCTGGGCTACAACACCATCAAAGCCCATTCCTGATACGTTAACCATGTATCTCTGGTTCCACAGTATGGTATCAACTGGTTTTGCATCATTTTCTAAAGCGAATATAAATGCATCAATTGGTTTTTTGGGAAGTTTGAGGTCGGTAGCTAATCCATTTCCAGAGCCTAATGGAATTATACCTAATTCAATATTTGTATTAATTAAAGCCTGTATTACTTCATTTATTGAACCATCACCACCAGCAATTATTATCTTAGAAACTCCATTATTAACAGCCTTTAATGCTATTTCTACGGCATGGTTTCTTTTTTCAGTTGTATGGATTTCGCAATAGCTAGCTGCATAGGCTATTAATTGCAGCCTTTTTTTAGTTTTTTTACTGCCTCCAGAAATTGGATTGATGATTAACCAGGGCTTGCTCATTGCAGTTTATTGTTTAGCATCCGATTTGTAAACTCTTGGAAATAAGCTTTATATAATAAAGTGTCAACGCTTTTTAAATCTGTTTCAATCATTGACGTATTTATGTTTGATATCGAAAAAGCACCTGACGTTGATATTTCAATAACTTTGTTTTGTGTTATTGCTTGAAAAGAGCCATTGTTTTTTTGAACTGCAAAATGATTTTTATTTTCAGAAAACAAGCTATTCCCGAAGCTTTTAATTTCTAATTTTGGATTTACCAGATTTACAATGGTTGGCAAAATGTCAATATGCTGAGCCACTTTTGAAATTATTACCGAAGTTTTTTGCTGTTTTGACCACATAAATAGAGGAACTTTAAATAATCCAGATTTGGTTTGAAATTTCTCATCGTTGCTTTGAGATGTGTGGTCTGCAGTGAAAATGAAAATAGTATTGCTAAACCAACTTTCATTTTTTGCACTTTCAAAAAAGGATTTTATTGCAAAATCGGTATATGAAATGCATTTATGAATGGGTAGTTCTCCCTCATTAAATTGATTTTTGAAATTTGAAGGAATTACAAAAGGGTGATGAGAGGACAATGTAAATATGCTAGAATAAAAGGGTTGACTTTTATTTGATAGCTCATCTTTAAAATATGTGAAGTATTTATGGTCCCAGATGCCCCAGCTTCCATCATAATCATCTTTTGAATTTGGAAATTGGTTTTTCCCGTAATAATTAGAAATACCCGCCTTTTGTATTATATTGTTCAGTTGCATGGTGCCATTCTCACCTCCGTGATAAAATGAGGTATTATATCCCTCTTTATTCAAAAAAGCACCCAAAGAAAATGTTTGGTTGGTTTGATAGGGCGAAAAAGCAAAAGATTCGCTCATAAGGGCCGGAATTCCTAAAAAAATAGAAGTAATGCCATCAACCGAAGTGCGTCCATTGGCATAAGCGTTATCAAAAAATATACCCTTCTGCATCAAGCTATCTAAAAAGGGCATATATGACTTTTTGATTGGGTTATAAACAGCAGAATATTCAGCACCAAAACTTTCAAGAACAATTACAACAATATTGGGCTTGGTTAAATGGCTGAAAGGAGTAGGGTGATTAACGGTTTTATTAAATTTAAAATTGTCATTTATTTCTTTTTCAGAGATCCATTCAATTTTTTCAATGCTTGGGCGGGTTGCAGTTATGATAAAATTGAATGGTGTGTTTATTACTAAATTCGAAGCTTGAGTGCCATTAAATTCATTAGCGTTAATAAGGTCAAGTGGTCTTAATTGGAGACCACCACGAATCCCTAATGCAGACAAACCTGCTATAAATATCAAAGAAAAAAAAGATTGGAATAATGTTGATGTCTCTGTTAAATATTTAGTTTCTAAGTGTTTAAATAACTTGATGAAAGACCAACAAGAAAATGCCCAAAGTATGAATAAGTACCAATAGTCGATAAAAAACTGAGGTAATAGGCGAACTGTATCCGATTTTATAGCTAATAAATCGTAGCCCGAATGTTTTAAAGTAAAAGGGAAGTATGCTAAATCAGCAGCCATCAAACCTAAAGCAACAGAGTTTAGAACTACATAAATAGCTATGAGTATCTTTTTTACATGTTTGAAATTATTCCAATTAAATATAAAAAACAGCAAAAAAACACCATTTAACATAGTTAACGCGCTAATATCAAACCTTAAACCATGTATAAATGCAATAATTAAGGATCGAAACGGAATGCCTTTTAGAAATGAAAAATTAAACAGATAAAATAAAATTCGATAAAAAGCATAAATCCCTAATAATGGAAGAAAGTAAACTAGGATTGCCTGAAATACTTTTTTGAAAACTTTTTGCATTCAATGCAAAGTTAATTGACAATTTAAAAAACTTGTAAATTACATTAGTTTGAAATTTTATATGGAATTAGAAGAAGTTAGAGAGTATTGTTTAAGCAAGGAAGATGTAACTGAAACTCTTCCTTTTGGTGTAGATACGTTAGTTTTTAAGGTGACTAATAAAATGTTTTGTTTGGTTTCAATAACCGAAGCATCGTTTATTAACTTAAAATGCAACCCTGAAAAGGCTATTGAATTGAGAGAATTGTACCCTGATGAAATTAAGCCAGGGTATCATATGAGCAAGGTTCATTGGAATTCTGTTACTATAAACGGAAAATTATCAGAACAATTTATTGAAAATTTGATAGATCATTCTTATGACTTAGTTAAAGTTTTACCCAAAAAAGTAAAATAGTTGAATAACATTTGGTTAGAAAATCCGTTAAAATTCTTTATTTTTAAAAGTGAAAAATTCAATTTCTACACCAAATTTTACTTTATCAGACATTAATCCAACTTTGGTGAATGTATCTGCGCTTAAAAGATCAAAATCTTATAAGTTGTTGTATGAAAACTGGGTTGAAGAGTTTGAATATAAAGATGCAATAAATTATGTTAAAACTATCTACGAAGAAACGTTTATCAGTGATACTTTAAGAATTAAACATTTGGTATTAAATGAACATGAAAACAAGTTAAGGGCAGATATGAGCAGTGTTTTAAACACTCAAAGCGGAAAATATTTTATTGATTTTATCAAAAATAAATTTATTCAATCGGGTTTGATAGAGTTTAAATCAACCCTAATAACTACTAGGATCAACGAAGAATACACATTAACTATTCAAAAATACATTTTGAATACGAAAAGCAATTTTCTAAATAAAATTTTCTTTAAGGATAAAAGGGACTCTGTTGTACTTGAGTTGAAAAGTATTGAAAATAGAGTGTTGTTTATTTTAAAGCACTATCCACATCCACAAAAGGAAAGGAATCATTTTAATAATTTTGAAACAATTCTTGAATTTTTAGTTACTGATTAAATGTCAAAAATGATATCTGTTTGCAACATTTTAAGTGATCGATATCGGCCATTATCGAGCAACATCAACTCATCGTGCGTTCCAAATTCGGATATTTCACCCTTCTCAACCACAGCAATATAGTCAGCACTTCTTATTGTTGACAGTCTATGGGCAATAATTAAACTAGTTCTACCGGTCATTAAATTGTTTAGCGCCATTTGTACTAATTGCTCAGATTCTGAATCCAATGAACTTGTTGCCTCATCTAAAACTAATATGGATGGGTTTTTTAAAATAGCTCTAGCAATTGCAATCCGTTGGCGCTGACCGCCTGATAATTTTATGCCCCTTTCTCCAACTAGTGTTTCGAATTTTTCTGGAAAAGAGTTTATAAAACCTAATGCATGTGCTTTTTCAGCGGCTAATTCTACCTCAGGTCTAGTTGCATTTACATTTCCATAGGCAATATTATCGTAAATAGAACCACCAAATAAGGTAACATCTTGTGGTACTATGCCAATGTTTTTGCGCAATTCAGTTAATGAAATATCGTTAACGTTTTTATCATCGATTAAAATTTTACCTGAATCTACATCATAAAATCGCATTAAAAGCGAAACCAAGGTAGACTTACCAGCACCGCTTTCACCCACAATTGCAAGTTTTTTACCTGGATCAATTTTAAAGTTTAAGTTTGATAAAACCTGAATATCTTTTCTAGCTGGATACGAAAATGAAACATTATTAAAGCTAACCTTTCCGCTTAAAGAATGACTTAAGGTTGTTGGATTGAATGAAATCTCTTCAGATTCTTCATTCATAATATCAAAAATACGTTGTGTTGCCCCTAGTGCTTTCTGAACTTGTGAATATAACTCTGCAAAGCTCCCCATTGCAGCGCCAACAAACGTTGAGTAGAGCACAAAACTGGTAAGTGAACCTATGGTCATAGTACCTTCGCCTACCATTTTTGAGCCATACCAAATTACAGCAACAATGCTACCGAATAAGCAAAAAATGATAAATGATGCAAAAAAACCACGAAGTTTAGCTCCTTTGAGTGCCATTTTCACTACTTCGTTCATGGATTTTGTATACCTATTTACTTCATATCCTTCGTTGGTATAAGCTTTTACGCTTTGTATAGCCTGCAAGGTTTCTTCAACCACAACATTAGTCTCTGCTAATTTATCTTGTGCGTTTCTAGCCACATTGCGTATCATTCTGCCTAATACTACTGCCGTAACAATTATAATTGGCAAAATAGAAAGCATAAATAGGGTAAGTTTTCCTGAGGTAAAACTCAATAATGCAATGCCTCCTGATAAAACCACAACTTGACGAATCAGTTCTGCAATTGTAGTTGTTAATGTATCTTGAATCTGTGCTAGATCTGCTGAAATTCTGCTTTGAATTTCTCCAACCCTAGAATTCGCAAAAAATGACATCGGTAAGTGGATGATTTTTTTATAAGTGTCTTTTCGTAAATCAGCTAAAGATTTCTCTCCCACATTCACAAAAAGATAAATTCTAAAAAAAGAAATAACTGATTGAAACGTTAATATACCCAATAGGAGTAGGGCAACTGTATTGATATCGTTTAAATAGGATATTTCTGATTTTCCACTTGAAGCGTCAATCAATTTCCCCATTAAAAATGGAAATCCCAAAGATAGCAAACTGCCTATAAATAATAAAAAAAGCCCAATATAAAACGAAGATTTATAAGGCTTTAAGTATTTGAATAATTGAAAAGTAAGTCTGAGAGAGTCTTTGGAGATTTTAACTTTTGGCAGGTCGTTTCCTAAACTGCCACCACTATTAAAATTTCTTCTTGCCATAAGAAAATTGCATAAAAATAGGGTAAGCTACTTACATCGCACCGCTCAACCACCTACCCTTGCTATGTTCCCATCCTGGGGGATTCAGTAGGAGCTGGTCGTATAAGACTTACCCCAGCACAAAAGTAGTGATTTTATCGATAACATGAATAGTTTAGTTTATTTTCGCATCAATAAAAGCACTTTTTTGATGGATATTGAATTTAATAAAAACGAAGATGAGTTTAAATTATTGATTTCCAAGTACAAACAGTTGATGACCGTAATAAAAAAAGGCGGTGGCGAAAAAGCTATTGAAAAACATCATCAAAAAGGAAAGTTAACTGCTCGCGAACGTATCGAATATCTAATTGACGATAAAAAACCATGCTTAGAAATAGGCATTTTTGCTGGGGACGATATGTATGCCGAATATGGTGGCTGTCCTTCAGGCGGGGTTGTGGTTATGTTAGCTTATGTTAGTGGGCGTCAATGCCTAATCGTTGCAAATGATGCTACAGTAAAAGCAGGTGCTTGGTTTCCTATTACTGGAAAAAAGAATTTAAGAGCTCAAGAAATAGCAATTGAAAATAGATTACCAATTATTTATTTAGTTGATAGTGCGGGTGTTTTTTTACCCATGCAAGATGAAATCTTCCCAGACAAAGAACATTTCGGTAGGATTTTCAGAAACAACGCAATTATGTCGGGCGAAGGCATAATTCAGGTATCTGCTGTCATGGGTAGTTGTGTTGCTGGCGGAGCCTATCTTCCAATCATGTCGGATGAAGCAATGATAGTTGATGAAACTGGCTCAATATTTTTAGCAGGCTCTTATTTAGTGAAAGCAGCAATTGGCGAAACTATTGATAACGAAACCTTAGGTGGGTCAGTTACCCATTCTCAGATTTCTGGAGTTACGGATTATCAAATGCCAGATGATAAAACGTGTTTAGATGCTATAAAAAAGATATTTTCTACCATTGGTAGTCCCGAAAATGCTGGATTTGATCGTATTAATGCAAGTTCTCCAAAATTGGATGTGAATGAAATTTATGGCATTGTTCCTGTAGATTCCTCAAAACAGTACGATATGATGGAAGTTATCAACCGTGTGGTTGATGATTCAGAATTTTTAGAATACAAAGCCGGTTATGGAAAATCCATCCTCTGTGGATATGCACGAATAGATGGTTGGGCAGTTGGTATTGTTGCCAATCAAAGAAAAGTAGTAAAATCGGCTAGAGGAGAAATGCAATTTGGCGGTGTAATATATTCAGATTCTGCTGATAAGGCTGCTAGGTTTATAATGAATTGCAATCAGAAAAAAATTCCGTTAGTTTTTTTACAAGATGTTACCGGTTTTATGGTAGGTTCTCGTTCTGAGCATGGAGGAATAATAAAAGATGGTGCAAAGTTTGTGAATGCACAAGCCAATTCTGTAGTGCCTAAGTTTACTATTGTAATTGGAAATTCGTACGGTGCTGGTAATTACGCTATGTGTGGAAAAGCATATGATCCACGTTTAATTGTAGCTTGGCCTACGGCAAAAATGGCAGTAATGGGTGGCGAACAAGCTGCAAAAGTATTACTACAGATTCAGGTAAGCTCTTTAAAAGCAAAGGGAAAAGTAATTACACCTGAAGATGAATTTGAGTTGTTAAGAACAATTACAGATAAATACACAGCACAAACCAAGCCCGAATATGCTGCAGCAAGACTTTGGGTTGATGCAATAATTGAGCCTACAGAAACCAGAACATGGATTTCAGAAGGCATTAAAGCTGCAAATCAATCACCAATAAAAAAGAGATATAACGTTGGAGCAATTCAGGTTTAGCTTATCTGAACCTGAAAACGTCCAATACTATTTCTTTGTATTGTTCGCCAAAAGTGTACAAACACCAAATGAAAAGTAGGGCTTTTTCTCTTTTAGAAATATGATTGATGCTTTTTTGAAGTTCTTTACGAAAAAGATCTTTGTCGAAACTTACTTTTACTAAAATATTTTTTGCAAAATCAAACATGGGCTTCATCGAAACTACTTTAGCATTAGTAACGTTTAGAGTTAAGTCTTGTTGTGCTTCTATAAGTATTTTTTCCATATCGTTTAAACCGCAGATTGAATTTATGAAACAGTTTTCAACTTTTAAAATTAAATTTTCATCAAACATAAATTTGGCAATAATTATTTTAATTTTTATTGCAAATTATTCAATTGGGCAGGAGGTAAAATCATCCTGGAAGGGATGGCAAGAAGGTGTTATTTTTAATGATAGTGTACATAGGCCTGTACTAATTGACGTTTATACTGATTGGTGTGGTTGGTGTAAGCGAATGGATGCTACAACTTTTTCTGATCCAAAAATTGTAGAATTATTGAATAATAAATTTACCTGTATAAAGCTTAATGCAGAAGAGAGAAGAGATTATTCGTTTAGAGATAAAGTTTTTAAATATAACACAGAAGCAAAAACCAATGAATTGGCTTTATCGCTCCTGAGTAACAAAATATCTTATCCGTCTTTTGTTTTTCTGGCACCAGATTATGGCATGATTACGGTAATTCAAGGATATAACAGCACGGAGGACTTTTTGCCAATTTTGAATTATATTTCAGAAGAAACTTACAAGACATTAACCTGGGAAAAGTATTTAGAGAATTATAAGGCAAAAAAAACTAAAACTAAATAAGTATAGCTAGTAATTTCATGTTGTTTGGGGACTCTTATATTAAGAAAGCAGAAATATCAGAATGCAAGAACTATAGGTATAGTTTAACTCGAATTTGGGACGAAACTAAGCCTAAGGTTTTGTTTATAATGTTAAATCCATCTACTGCAGATCATGAAATCGATGATCCAACCATAAAAAGATGCATACGTTTTGCTAATTCTTGGAATTTTGGTGGATTATATGTTGGAAATCTATTGCCATATCGAGCTACAAATCCAAAGGAGTTGCTATCTGCTGAAAATCCAATGGGTTTTTTAAACAATATCTATTTGGCAAATTTAGGTGCGAAGTCTGATCTTGTTGTATGTGCTTGGGGAAATGCGCCAATCCTGGAAATTCTAAAAAAGAAATTTGACTTTTTTTCAGCATTTCAGAAAATAGACAAGGAATTGCATTGTATTCAAGTTTCAACAAATGGAACTCCCAAACATCCATTGTACTTGAAAGGGGATAGTACTCCAAAGATTATGGAAAAGTTGGAATTCCTTAATCGAAATTAATAGCGGTTTTACCTAATCGATTCATGTTTCGAACAATCCAAGATTGCTTTTTTCGGATATAGGGTCCCGGTTTTTTAACCGAGTAAATAAGTGGCCCAGGAACCACAGCAGCTAAAAGTGCAGCTTCTTCTTTTGAAAGTTCATCGGCATTTTTCTTGAAATATTGTTGGGATGCTTTTTCAGCCCCATAAATACCATCGCCCCATTCAATTACATTCAAATACACTTCTAAAATTCTTTCTTTAGACCAAAATAACTCTATCAGAAATGTAAACCAGGTTTCCAGAGCCTTTCGAGTATAACTTCGGCTTGGCCAAAGAAATAAGTTTTTGGCTAATTGTTGCGAAATAGTACTGCCGCCCTTTAATTTTTTGTTTTTCTGATTGTTTGAAAATGCTTTCATCATGGCTTCAAAATCGAAGCCATGATGATACTTAAATCGTTGATCTTCAGAAGTAACGATTGCAAGTTTAAGATTTTTACTAATTTTTTTATAACTAACCCAGTCTTTTTTTAATTTTATAGACCTATTCTTATCGAACGTTTGCTCAAAACATCGGATAATCATTAAAGGTGTAAAAGGAGGGGGGACAAAACGATATATAATTACCGTAGCAATTGATGTTATTGTAAACCATTTTACTATTCTAAAAAACAGTTTTTTAACAATATTTAGCATCATAAAATGAAAAAACGGCATACCTTATTAGTAATTAATAAGATATGCCGTTAAGAATTAAAATGTTTTAAGAATTTTTAATTTTTCTTTTAAGCTAACTAGCTCTTCTTTTGCTTTAGCTATTTTTAGATCAATCTCTTTACGTAATGCATCCGCATTTTTAGATGCAGAGAAAAATTCTTTATTGTTTTCCCATAAAGCAATGTCGTTTTCGATGTTTGAAATACGCACCATAAGCTCTCTGTGTTCCTTTTTTAAGAATTTATTACCATCATCTGAATGACTAATGGTTTCTAAACGACTTTGATATTTAATTTTTGACTTTTCAAGTTGGTTTAACTTCAATGCATCAAAATGATTATTTACTGCAGCTCTGTAACGCTCTTGAAGGTCTTTTTTCTGTTTAATAGGAACAAATCCTATTTCCATCCAGCGTTGCTGTAAAGCTTTAAGCGTATCAATATCATCAGAAGAATTTCCGGTTAACTGAAAATTTTCCACTTCATCGATAATTTTCAGCTTAAGCTCAAGGTTTTCTTCTTGGTTAGTATCTTGACCAGCAAAGTGTTCGTTTTTACGGTTGAAAAAAGAATCACACGCAGCTCTGAAGCGGTGCCATAGCTTGTCAGAATGCTTTTTAGAAATTGGACCAACCTTTTTCCACTCTGCTTGTAATTTTATGAATTCGTTTGCGGTTGACTTCCAATCTTCATTGGTTGCAAGCTCTTCAGCTTTCTCGCACAATTGAACTTTTTCGTTAAGATTTTTGCTTTGATCATCTCTTAACGACTTGTAATGAAGGTTTTTTGCTGTAAAAAAATCGTCACAAGCAGCCTTAAATCTCGACCAAATTTCGTTGTTTACGTTCTTCGGTGCAAAACCAATTTCTTTCCATTGTTCTTGAAATGCAAGAATACCTTGGGTCATGGTTGTCCATTCTTGGTGATTGGTTGGTTTGTTTTTAACTAACTCTTCAACCTGTTCGCAAATAGCTTGTTTTGCATTTAAGTTTCCTTCTCTTTGATCATTTAAAGAGTTATAGAATATTTTACGCTTATCGTAAATTCTGTCTGAAGCTGCTTTAAATCGCAACCAAACTTCTTCTTTTTTATCGCGAACAACTGGGCCAATTTCTTTCCATTGCTCGTGTAAACGGTTTAAGCTATCAACGCTTTTCTTTATTGAATCTTCAGCAATAAGTTTTTCTGCTTCTACACAAAGCTCAATTTTTAGGTCGAGATTCTTTTGCATATCAAGCAACATCAACTCGCGACTAATTTTTAATTGATCGTAACAACGGTCAATTAAAGAGTGAAATGTTTTGTAAAGATCGTCCGCCTCTTCTTTTTGAACTGGACCAATTGCTTTCCATTCAGCTTGGATTTCTTTTAAAAGATCATAATTTGCATTATTGTCTTCTCCTTCTGAAAGTGATTTCAGTTTATTATTTAATGCCTTTTTCTTTTCTAGATTGTTTTTTCTAAAAGTTTCAATGGCTTCTTTTTCAAGTTTCAATCGTTTTCTGTATGCATTTTGCAAAGCAGAAAATTCAATTTCAATTTCAGATTTAACTGGAGTTGGAGTTACCTCTTCTGTTGTTTCTTCAGTTTCGGTAATATCCTGAACTTGGCTTGCTGCCAATTCTTTTTCAGCAATGATTTTCTGAACAATGGCTTTTCCTAATGTTCCGATGTTTGCTTTTTTACCTTCTAGAATTTCTGAAGTTGATAAATGAGCATATTCAGTAACTAAAAATCTAATATCTTTAGTTAAATACTCTTCAAGGGTATGAAGGCTTTCGTCTTCATCAATGCCTTCATCAGCAATGGCTTCTGTTTCGATATGATGTTCTTGTACATCAGTATCAGGAGTAATAGTTTCGCTTTCAGTACTATCTGCTTGTATGTCAGAAGTTTGAAGGTTGGAAGGGGCAATATTATCCGTGTCCATTTCGTTGGCCGGCTGATTCATTTCTTCCTGTGAAAGATTGTTAGTGCTCATCAATTTGTAATTTTGCAGTTTGATTGCGCTAAATTAATGATATTAGCGTCTATAATGAAATGATTAATAACGATATGCCAAAATTGATTGAATGTCCGCGAGATGCAATGCAAGGAATTAAGCAATTTATTCCTACCCAATTGAAGGCAGATTACCTGAATTTACTTTTAGAGGTAGGATTTGATACCCTTGATTTTGGAAGTTTTGTATCGCCAAAAGCTATTCCACAATTGGCAGACACTTCGGAAGTTTTATCGAAATTAAAATTAGAAAACACAGAAACTAAATTATTAGCTATTGTTGCAAATTTAAAAGGCGTTGAACAAGCTGCCAAATTTGAGCACATTACGTATCAAGGTTTTCCTTTTTCTATAAGTGAAACATTTCAACAACGGAATACAAATTCAAGTTGTGAAGAAGCGTTTGAGATCGTTAAAAATGCAGTCGAAATAACTTCTAAAAATAATCAAGAGCTTGTCGTGTATTTATCAATGGGGTTTGGAAATCCATATGGCGATGAGTTTTCTGTAGAAATTGTAGAAAATTGGGCTTTGAAATTGCGCTCAATTGGAGTTAATGTTTTAGCATTATCAGATACAATTGGAGTGTCCAACTCAACCTCGATAAATACGCTATTAGAATCGCTAAATCAAAAATTATCTGATATCGAAATTGGGGTTCATTTGCATACCGAGCCAACAAAATGGTACGAAAAAATGGACTCTGCATGGAAAGCGGGTTGCAAGCGTTTTGATGGAGCTTTATTAGGATTTGGTGGATGCCCAATGGCCAAAAATGATTTGACAGGAAATATGGCAACCGATAAAATAATATCTTATTTTGTTGAAAATAAAGTAGATATAAATATTAATCAAGAAAAGTTGTTAGATGCCATGGTAATGGCAAATCGGATTTTTACAACCTATCACTAGTTTACTATAACCAGTTCGTCTGCTATTTTTCTATCGTTGCTTAAGCGGGGAACCTTATTTTGTCCGCCCAGTTTTCCAATGCTTTTCATGTAATGTATAAAAGCATTGCTAGGTAAAACTGTAATTTTTATTGGTCGCAAAATGTTACCAGAAATTAAGTCGGTATAATAGATATTTAATTTACAGAGCTGAAAATCTAACTCCTTTGCAAATGCTTCTAGGTCTGTTGGTAAAGTGCCAAAAGAGATGAGCCATTCATGATAGGGAAGACCCTCAATTGGATTTACTTGAGGTGCAACCGTATATTCAACTACATCAGCAGTGTGTTTTTCTAAAGTGAATTGTAATGCTTTTTCTACTTCTTCGCCAATAACATGTTCTCCGAATGCAGAAATGAAATGTTTAATTCGGCCAGTAACTCTGATTTTATATGGATTTAATGAGACAAATTTAACTGTATCGCCAATATTATAACCCCAAAGTCCGGCATTTGAATTTATGATTAATACATAGTTTACATTTAAAAGTACATTCTCTATTGTAATTCGAGGTGGATTCTCTTCATAATATCTATCTGCAGGTATAAATTCATAAAAAATACCAGAATTTAGAAGTAACAATAAGCCATCGTCCTCTTGTGAGTTTTGATAGGCAAAGAAACCTTCACTTGCTGGAAAAAGCTCAACTCCAGGAATTTTTTTACCAATAGTCTCTTCTAATTTCAAGCGATAGGGCTCAAAGTTTACGCCACCATAAACCATTAAGTTGAAATTTGGAAATAGTGTAGAAATGGATTTCCCTGTTTTTGAAATCAATCTATCAAAATACATTTGCATCCAGGGTGGAATCCCGCTTATCAAACGCATATCTTGATGTTGTGTTTCTTCAATAATTTTATCAAGTTTAGTTTCCCAATCTTCTATGCAATTGGTTGCGTAGGTTGGTAACTGATTGGTTCGTAAATACCCTGGAACGTGGTGGTTAACAATACCAGATAATCTGCCAATATTAATACCTCCTTTTTTTGAAAGCTCAGGGCTGCCCGATAAGAAAATTAATTTGCCTTCAACAAAAGACGCATTTCCCGTTTCATGGATATAAGCTAGTAATGCATTTTTAGCGCTATTTATATGATTTCCAATTGAATCTTTGGTAATGGGAATGTATTTAACACCTGAGGTTGTTCCCGAAGTTTTTGCAAAGTAAATAGGCTTTTGAGGCCAAAGTATATTTTCTTTCCCTTCTACAACCTGATTGATGTAAGGTGAAAGTTGTTCATAATCGCGAATTTGAACTTGGCGTTTAAAATCATCGTAAGATTCAATGTCTTTAAATCCATGATCTGTTCCAAAAACTGTGTTTGATGCTTTTGTAATTAAATTTGAGAAAATTTTATGCTGGGATTCAATAGGCTTTTTTAACCATTTCAAGTCTTGGTTATGAATGTGCTTTGCGTATTGTTTTGCTAAAAGTGCTTTTAATCCCATGGTATTGCAAATATAGTTTGAATTAAGAATTGGTTTTAAACAAAAAACGCACCTTTTGGTGCGTTTTTTGTTTAAGTTGCATTTTTAATTGCGTTGCATTTTCCCACTTGTAATGCGATCTAACATCGATTTACCCCAAGTTGGATGAATTTCAGTTGCAGGTACAAAGGCATCAAATTTGCTTTTTGCAGTTTCAAAAATGGGAGTAGCTTTTTCTAAGCCACCACCAAATTGCTCGGGAGTAAAATATACGCTTTGACCTTCAAGCAAATAAACTCTTGGGTTTTCTGGGTTAAGTTTCTTGCCCTTTTTTAAAAAATCAGCAGCTTCAGCGCCATATATTTGCCAGCGTTGCATCGGGTCAACCATTACGCGTAATGAGCTTACCATTGAGCGTAATGTAAATATTTCAGACTGGTCTGGCGTGATTTTATTTGCAGCCTTAAGGTGCTTTTCTGCCTCATCGCAATATTTGTCTACATTTTCTTTTCCGCCTCTGGCAGCAAGCATGGCATAGCAATAACCTTGGTAATATTCAGGTAGCCATTCGGTTTTTTCGGCATTTCCGATACGCTGAAGATTATTTGCTATTTCTTGATAAGAGTTAACATTAGAAACAGAATCTAAGCGGCTGATTTCTGATTTCATTGCTTTTATGAATTTCTCATTTTGAGCTTGGCTTACAAAAGAGGTTAAAAACAAAAGGCAAACAATTTTTAAAATTTTCATAGATATGATGGTTTAGTTGTTGTTATTTAAAACTTCTTCTTGGCGGTTTTGTCCAATGCTGATAAATAATCCAGCAAAAAAGAAACGTGGAGCTGGAGGAGTTATTGCAGTTCTAGTTTGTCCGTCAGCTGAATATCTGTATCCAAAGATTTGGGTATTTCCTAAAACATTAGTTACACTAAGCGCTAAAACGCAAAAAGCTCCACGTACAGTTCTTAAAACACTAGCATTAAGGCTTAATGATTGAAATGCTGGAGTTTTATCACCCAGAAATATGGGATTATTGGGGTTAAAATATGGCCTACCCGTTGCATAAGTATAGGTAGCACCTACCTGTGAATTGATTTTGGATGCAAATTTCTTGAAAACTAAAGTTCCTGTATGCGGAGTTGCAAAGGTTGGCGTTGTTGACATTGGGTAATTCAAATATTGCCTCTTTGTATCCAAAAAGGTGTATGAAACCCAATAATCTACTCCTTTAAAGGTCTTTTTGTCGCGCCAAAACACATCTAAACCTTGGGCAAATCCTCCACCACGATTATCATAATTAAAAGGGTTATTGTTATCAAAAGTGGTTAGTTTTTTATAGTCTTTGCGGTAGGTTTCAATTCTTACAGTGTAGTCATCTTTTATCCATTGATAGTTTAGCACGTAATGCGTTGCATTTTCGTAATTCAGATTTTTATCAAAGAATAAATAATTAGTGAGGGGTTTTTGATAAAAAACGCCATAGGCAAAAGCTACTTGACTATATCCGCCTGTTTTGTAAGAAATAGAAGCCCTTGGTGCAATGTTTGCTTTATTTAGAATGCTTGAGTTTTCAGATCTTAACCCAATTCTTCCTACCAAACGGTGGTTTAAGTACCAATCAACTTCGGTAAATGCTGCAACTAAATTATCTGTTAATGCTTGTTTTAAGTTGCTTGCAATTATCGCTCTGCTGTCAAAATATTGTTGATATTCTGCACCAACTCTAAGAATTGAAAGAGAACCCAAGCTTCTACTTAAAACACTACGTGTTTGGAACAAATCTGATCTAATTTGATATTGGGTATCGTTGGGTGTAATGTAGTCTTGATTATTGCTAAAGGAACTTCCAGCATTCAAACTCCATTTTGAACCAATGGTAGTTTTATAGCTAAGATTCGAATAAATATTGTCGTTTTGTAATTTAAAAGTAGCTGCGCTAGAGTCCGCAACAAAACGCCTCATTTTCATCCCTCCTCCATTATAATATCCGTAAAATTTCAATATCCCGTTATTTCCGGTTTTTCTTCTGAAGTAAACAGAGGAACCCACAAATTCTGGAAATTTATTGTATGATACATTTTGCTTCACCACACTTAAATAAGGTCCAATATTGGTGTAGTTTGCATCGAATCCGATGCTTGTTTTTTTGTCTTTGCTCAAATGAATATAACCTGCACCACCACCAACAACCGATAATGAATAGTTAGATGAAGATTTGTCGGGCATATCTTGGGTTTCTAAAACAAGAACAGACGATAGTGCTTGACCGTATTGGGCTGAATAGCCACCTGTACTAAAAATGGTGACTTTAAATAAGAAGGGAGAAAATCTACCACGTTGCGCAATATCTGGAGTACTGGCGTAAAAAGGATTGTTTACTATCATTCCATCAATTAATGTTTTTGCTTCAGTTCCTGCGCCTCCTCTTACAAATAGGCCTTCCTGTTCGCCAATTTGCTGGGCACCAGGCAAAGTTTTTAAGGCTCCAAAATATCGCCTTGGGCGCTTGCGGTGGTTACAATGTCTAAAGGTTTTAGCATAGCTACACGTTTGCTGTCGCTTGCTTCAATACTCCCTGTGTTTATGGTTACCGTTTTTAACTCGTTTATTGATTCTTTTAATATGAAATTCAATAAAATTGGTTTACCTGTTAATGATAAATCCTGAGATGACATTTCAAAGCCAACCATAGTAGATGTCAGGGTTACTTTTCCAGTATCAGAAGTAGTAAATGAAAATTTCCCCTCCACATCGGTAGAAGTTCCATCATAACTATCTTTTATAAATACATTAACTCCTGGCATAGGCTTCTTTTTGTTATCTAATACTGTGCCAGAAATTTTTGTAGTTTGAGCATTAACAAAAAGTGAAGCAGATGATGCTAGTAATGTAAAAAGTACTTTTAATCTCACAGAACTTATTTTAATTCTTTTTCAAATAGTTTAAATATACGTTTGTATTCGTCTAGCCATGAAGATGGCTCTTTAAATCCATGATCTTCAACAGGGTACACGGCTAATTCCCAATTATCTTTTTTTAGTTCAATTAATCGTTGAGACAGTCTAACAACATCTTGGAAATGTACATTTTCATCCACCATCCCGTGGCACATTAATAAAGATCCTTTTAATCCTTCAGCAAAATAAATCGGTGAACTTTTTATGTATGCAAGGCTGTCGGTAGTTGGTTCATTTAAAATATTTGAGGTATATCCATGATTATAATGTGCCCAATCGGTAACTGATCTGAGTGCTGCGCCCGTTTTGAAAGTCCTGCTTTCGTTAAACATAGCCATCAACGTTATAAAGCCACCATAGCTTCCACCATAAATCCCAATTTTTGACGCATCTACATTTTTAGTTTCCACTAACCATTTTGCAGCATCTACGTGGTCAGAAAGGTCTTTGCCACCCATATGCCTATAAATGCCAGTTCTCCACTCGGCTCCATAACCAGCGCTGCCTCTGTAATCAATATCTAAAACGGTATAGCCTTGTTGAACCAAGAAATTATGAAACATGTATTCACGGAAATATTGCGACCACCATTTGTGCGCATTTTGCAAATAACCAGCACCATGCACAAATATTACTGCAGGCTGTTTAGAGCCCACATTGGATTGGTAAAGTCGGCCATAAATAGTTGCTGTATCCCTAGCTGTTATTTTAACTATCTGTGGCGAAATCCATTTTTTTGATAAAAAATCAGGTGAAGCTGTTTGGGTTATTTGAGCTGCTTTTACTCCTGTTTTGTTGGGTGCCAAATAAATTTCCCAAGGTGTGGTGGCATTTGAATACCTGTAAGCTATAAATAATTCATAAGGTGAAATTGTTGGAAACCAAGCTCCTTCTCTTCCAGATATTTTAACCAATCTTCCCCAAGTAAAATCTTTACGGTATAAATGTTGCTCCCCTGGATGTTCGTTGTTTCCTGTTAAATAAAAAGTTTTTTTGTCGTTTGAAAGCCAACATTCAGAAACCTCCCAATTCCCTGAAGTGAATTCAGAAACCTTATTGTTGGTTAAATTATATGTATAAACATGCGAAAAACCAGTTTTTTCACTTTGAAACCAACAATTTTCTGGGTTTATCCAACCTGCATTACCAGTTACCATGTAAAAACTGCCAATTCCTGGTCCACCAATCCAAGCTTCATTATGTTGATGTTCTATTAAATTGAACTTACCTAGGGTGTCCATATTAGTAATCCATCGATCTTTATTGTCAAGCGAGCGAATAACAACCAATGCATTTGTTCCGATACTATTCCATATAGGAGGGCACATATACACTTCTTTTGGTGATTTTACTGAATCAGGTCTGCCATAATCTAAATTAAATTTTCCTATTTTTAGGATTCCTGGCAGGAAACTAAAGTCAATTTTTCGCACTGAGTCAGTACCATTAATAAATACAAAGTGCTGATATTTAGCATTTTCTGTACCAACTTTTGCTCGTGTTTTTGCATTTGAAATCTGGCCATCGGAGGTTATCCAATAAGGAACTTCGGTTGATTTTGAATTTTCTTCAACCACGGTTGAAGCAACTATTAACCAACTGTTTGGAGAGATGTTTAAATAGTTTAAGCGCCCTTTCCCTAAATAAATTGGTTTGTTTTTTGACTTAGGTTTCGGATCGATGGGTTTATTTTTGAGGTAGTCAAATAAATTTAATTGCTGTTGTTCAAGCCATTTATCAGACTCACTTAATTCTTTTTTGCTTGATTCTTTTTCAAAGGTAAAATGCGTGATTTGTCGAGTAGTGCCTGTGTTTGATTTCCATGAAAACAATTGATTTCCAGACTGATAATAAACTTTATTTCCATCGGGCGAAATAACCGGAGAGAACTCTCTTTGCTGAGTTACGGTAATAGGTATAGCTTTTTGACCTGCTCTTTGAAAAATTAAATCTCCATTTGAAGATATAACCATCGTTTTTCTATCGTAACTATAAACAACCTGGGTTGCTTTTATTAAAGTATCAGGATCTAAGTTTTTTTCAGGTTTAGCTCCTTGGTTTAATGTTAAAGTATAGGTTTGTTGAATAGTATCTAATGGAGATTTCCATTTATAAATTAAGAATTTACCTTCATATTGCCACTCAGGTTGAGATGGAGGATTTCCCATCCACTTAGGATCCTGCATAATTTTCTCAAGAGTTAAATTTTGACCTATCGAATTAGCAGATAATAAAAGGAGCAAAGCAATTAAAAAAGTCGAAATTGAATTATTCATGGGTGTTATTTAAATTACTTTTTATTTGTAAAAGGTTTTGCTGAACTAATTCTTGCATTATGCCTTCTTTTAATCCAATTCCGGATACAGTAATTAGATCAATAGAAAGGGTTTTCATTATAAATAAATAGATTTCTGAAGCAGGAATGATTACATCAGCTCTGTTTGGGTTAAATCCTAATTGATAAATTCTATCCCTCAATGATAATCCACTAAAAAAGGTGTATGTTTCTTTAAAGGTCTTATAGGTAATAAATTTTCCAGTTTTTTGATTTAAATAGTCGAAAACTTTATTGATATTTCCACCAGAACCTAAGATAAAGTCGGGCTTTACTGGTATAATTTCCTTAGAAATCCATGATTTCATAGCTTTCCAATCGCTATCGTTATCGCAATTGTCCAAAATCCTGACTGTGCCAATAGGGAATGATCGAGAAGAGACTCTTTCTTTATTCACCAACAAAGAAATTTCCGTTGATCCACCGCCTACATCAACAAAAACAATTTTTTTGTTCTCTGGGATTTTGTCTTTGTGTGCCTGAAAAATTAACCTAGCTTCATCTTCACCTGAAATTACATCAATTTTAATTTGAGTGTATTTTTCAATTTCATCAATTATTTCCTTTGAATTTGCTGCTTCTCTCAAGGCAGAGGTTGCCACAGCTTTAAATGAGTCAACTTTATACAATTCAATGAGGGATTTAAAGGCAACCATCATTTTAATTAAATCGATTCTTTTAGAGTCGATAATTGTACCATGCTGAAAAACACAGTCGCCTAACCTAATAGGAACACGTATGTATTCAACAGTTTTGAATTTTTGTAAAGAGTTTTTACTGTAAAAACTGCAGATAAATAATCTTGCAGCATTTGATCCGATGTCTATTGCGGCTAAAATCAATGATGTTAATTTATAAAGATTCTAAGTACGTGTAAATTTCTGATTGTGCACGATGTTTAATTGCATTTTCGGGCCTAATAACATAATTATTCATCTGTTTCCTATCAATGATTCTTGCCTGCACGTTATCTGAAAGCTGTAAGTTAATTATGTGCAAAATTTCTTCTTTTAAATTTTTATCTAAGACCGGAAAAGCTGTTTCAAATCGGTTTGATAAGTTTCGATTCATAAAATCAGCAGAAGATAAATATATTTTTTCTTGCCCTTTTGCTCCAAAAATATAAACTCTAGAATGTTCAAGCCATCGGTCAATTATACTAATAATTTGGATGTTTTCACTCATATTTTTGATTCCAGGAACTAAACAACAAATTCCACGAATTATTAATGAAATGCGAACACCAGCGTTGCTAGCTTCATACAATTTTTTAATCATTTCAACATCCGTCAATGAATTCATTTTAAGAATGATGCAAGAGTTTTCATTCTTCTTTGCTTTCTTAATTTCGCCATCTATTAAATTATAGAATTGGTTTCTCATTGAATTTGGTGCAGTAAAAATAGTTTTTAAAGGTTTTTGAATTAAAATTTGGGTTTGTATGGAATTAAATAATTTTTCAACATCAGTTGTAATTTTCTTGTTTTTCGTTAAAATACTATCGTCACAATAAAGCTTTGCAGAAACCCCATTATAATTTCCGGTAGAAAGATGAGCGTATTTTGCAATTTCGCCCTTTTCAATTCGTGAAACTAGACACATTTTAGCATGCACTTTTTTATCGTTGAAGCTGTAAATGACTTTAGCACCGGCTTCCTCTAATTTTTGTCCCCAAAAAATATTAGTTTCTTCGTCAAATCGTGCTTTGATTTCAATCATCACGGTTACTTTTTTGCCATTTAAAACCGCAGTAATTAAGTTGTTAGCAACCATCGAAATTTTAGCAATTCGGTATAGAGTTGTTTTTATAGATATAACATCTGGATCAATAGAGGCTTCTCTTAAAAATCGCAATACGTAATCGAAAGACTGATAGGGATGATGCAACATTACATCTTTTTCAGAAATTGCTTCAAACACACGTTTGTGTTTTTCTAAAAAATGAATGGGTATTTGTTCAATTTCAGGATATTTTAAAGATTTTTTTTGAGTAATAAGCTCCGGGAATTGCATTAAATCACTTAAATTATGATACCTGCCACCAGGTATATTGCTCGAATGATTTAGCTTCATTCTTCTTTTCAATAAATGCAATAAATCTTCGGGCATATCCTTATCGTATATAAAACGTACTGGATTCCCTTTTTTTCTGTTTTTGATTCCCTTATTTACTTTTTCGATGAAATTTTCAGATAGGTCGTGATCCAAATCTAGCTCAGCATCACGCGTAATTTTTATTGTATATGCTTCATAATCATCGAAATCAAAACTTTCAAACAAATATTTAAGATTGTATCTGATAATATCATCCACAAACATAATATTGGTATTTATGTTGTTTATGCTGATTCTCCAAAATCGATCAATTACATGCGTTGGAATTTCTATCAATGCATATTTGACATTGGACTTATCATTTTTAAATGAAAGTTTTATGGCTAAATATATACGCCTGCTAGTTAATTCTGGAAACTTTTGCCTTGATGTAATGATGATTGGATTTAAATAAGGCAATATTTTGTTTCTAAATAAATTCCGAATTTCTAAGAAATTATTAGAAGGGATATCGTTTTCATTTAATAAATAAATATTGTTTTTGGCTAGTTCTTTAGCAATTTTATGATTAAAAATAAATTCGAATTTTGTTTGCAACTCTAACGTAAATTCTTGGATTTCTTTAAGTGTATGTTTGGGATTAAACATGAGTTGAGCTCTGTCAACTTTGCCATATTCGTCTACAAAACGTTGAATTGCTGCAACTCGTACTTGAAAAAACTCATCAAGGTTGGATGAAAAAATGGCTAAAAATTTAATTCTTTCCAATAATGGTACCTCATGATTATTAGCCTCTTGCAATACCCTTTCGTTAAATTTCAACCAACTTATTTCACGGTTATAGTAATAAAAAGGGATTTTATTTTCTTTCGATACAAATAATATTCCAGGTGTTTGCAAGGCTAAATCAGTTTAGGAGTAAAGTTCCATAAATACTTTGACTCATGAAAAGTAAATTCTTCCCATGAGTTTATATGCAATTCAAAAGTATTTAATTCACATGTACTTGTATGTTTTTCTTGGTTACTATTTAAATTACAAACCAAATTGGTAATTCCAGGATTATGACCAACAAGCAACAATGACTTAACATGATTAGGGGTGTTTTTTATAAATTTAATTATTATGTTAAGGTCTGAATTGTATAGTTCTTTATAAAAATGAGTTAATTTTTCTAATTCTTGATTCCCATGAATCAATATTTCAACGGTCATTCGTGTTCTTATAGAACTGCTTGATATGATATAATCAATTTCGTAATTTTTCTTAAAAAACTCGCCCTTTAAGCTCCTAATTTGGGTTTGACCTAATGGAGATACCGATCTATTGAAATCGTTTATTGCCGTATTTGGTGGTAGGGCATCAGCATGCCTAAGAATATGTAGCGTTTTCATTTATTGTGAATCAATTAAAATGTATATATTTGCAATATATAATAAATATACTATGAATTTTGAAAATATTGGAGAATCAATCTCTTTAACCGAAGCCTTAGAAAAAGTAGCACTTTATCGCGAGGCATATCCCTCAACAACCAATGCAGTTATGTTTACTAGAGATCAAATTGACGAAATTTTAGAACAAAAAGACTGCATAGGATTACGTATTTATTTTGCGAAAGATGAAGGTTCTAGTTTGAACACCCTAGTATTGGTTGGTACAGATTCTGAAGGCAATGATTTATTAGAGGTTATTAAAAACAGAGGAGAAATGTCTCCACCTTATTCTAATTATTCAAGTCTATTAAAATAGTTTTGATTGTATTATACTATATTATATTCTAGCTACATTCCATTAATACTGGCTTTAATTTTTAGTTTTTTAAAGGTGAAAAGTCCTTTAAAAAAAGCTATATTAAATTTAATTCTTTTTAACTGTATAATGGGTTATTTATTACATTTCTTTTCATTATTGATTGGAAATAATATTTTTTTACATAATTATTATATGCAAATTGAGTTTTTGGTTGTTTCTCAGTTTCTAATTTTAGATGGGAATTCGTTTGTAACCAAGAAAAACTATTTGTATTTATTTGTTTGCTTTAATATTGTTGAATATTTGATTAGAAGGTTTATTACACATCAAGATGTTTTTCACTTGAATCAGGGAATTACTCTGTTTATGTATGTTTTTAATTTTATTTTAATATTTAACTATTATTATAATAAATTAAAATCAATTAATAATAATGAGAAAATACAATCGAATCCAATTTTTTGGGTAATTACAATTATGTTTCTAAATTACTCTTTTGCGTTTTTATTTGACGTATTTGGGCATAGTGATACAATTTTTAAAATTGCGTTTTATTCATTTTACTCCCATTTAAACGTGTTTTATCATACTTCAATTGCTGTTGCATTTTTTGTATTTATCCCCATAAAAGAAAAATATAGAAAGCTATTTGTATTTAATAATATTATAAAATCATGAATGAAATTCAATTAGCAATAGGTATAGCTTTCTTTTTTGGATTATTTGGCGCTGCTATTATACTTTTTATATTATATCATAATAAAAAAACCATTCAGTTTTTAAATGAAAAACAAATTGCCGAACAAACCTTTAAAAATAAATTATTAGAATCAATAATTAAATCTGAGGAAGATGAACGCAAAAGAATTGCAGAAGATATACATGATGGAATTGGGCCAGTTATTTCCGTAATTAAATTTTCATTGGAAAACTTGATTTCTGAATCAACCGATGATTCTGCCTCCAAACTTTTAAGCAAAACCCACGATAATATTTCAAACCTTATGCTTGATTTGCGCAAAGTATATAAAAAAATCTTACCAAATACACTTGAAAATGATGGACTAATAACGGCATTAGAGCAATATTGTGAAACTATCTACAATTCAAAAGGCATAATTTTTAATATGTCAAGTATAGGTGTCGAATATAATTTAAATCTTCAAAAAATGGTATTGTTATTCAGAGTTTGTCAAGAGGTATTGCATAATATTCTTAAATATTCTGAGGCAACTGAAGTTAATGTACATGTTGAAGTGAAAGAAGCTGGCTTTTTTATTGAAATTCACGATAATGGAATTGGTTTTTCACAAGAATCGTTTAATAGTAAATTAAATTCACAAAAGGGATTTGGTTTAAAAAGTATTCAAAATAGATTGCAATTAATTAATGGAAACATTAAATTCGAATTATTAAATTTAAAAGGTACTAGAACAACAATTATTGCCGATATTTGTTAATATAAAAAATTTGTTATGATTAAAGATATTATTAACGTTGCAATAGCTGATGACCATGAGTTATTTAGAAAAGGATTGCAAACTGCATTTAAATCCAATAGTCAATTTAAGATTTTGTTTGAAGCTAGTGATGGTATTGATTTACTATCAAAAATAGAATTTCAAAAAGGGAAAGTGGATGTAATTTTATTGGATATTAGGATGCCGAATTTAGATGGATCTGAAGCAACAATACTTATTAAACAAAAATATCCCTTGATTAAAATATTGATTTTATCTATGTATGATGATTATAAATCAATAGCAAATCTAGTATTAAAAGGGGCAAATGGGTATTTGTTAAAAGATTCTACGGGTGAAGATATTTTAAAAGCAATTAAACACGTCCACATGCACGGTTTTTATGGGACTGAAATTGTAGATAATGCATTAGCTAGTTTTCATGATATTGATAGAAAAGAAATATTACATAATTTTAATAAAAAACCATTAAATGAACAAGAAAAAAAAGTAATGAAGTTTATCTGTGAAGAAAAATCCTCGGCAGAAATTGCAGAGATTTTATGTTTGAGTGCTAGAACAATTGAGGGCATCAGATTGAAAATAATGAAAAAGATAGGCGTTAAAAATGCAGCAGGTTTAGTGAAATACGCATTACATGAAAATTTAAATAGTTAGATCCACTAATAATTTTTCACATCCAATCTGAATTAATTCATAAACTTTTTCAAATCCTTTTTGATCTCCATAGTAGGGGTCAGGTACTTCCTTATTTAATAGGTCAGTGTTTTCTAATAGCAAATTAGTTTTATGAATGGATAGGTTGTGTTTGTGCAGAAGATTTTGAACATTAAGAAGATTTTCTTTATCCATAACTGTTAATAAATCAAAATCTGAAAGGTCTTTTACAGTTAATTGCCTAGCTAAATGATTTAATTTTATGTTGTTGTCATGCGCGACTTTTATGCTTCTAGGGTCTGGTTTTTCGCCTTCATGATAACTGCCTGATGTGCCACAAGAATCAACCAAGAAATTGTTTTGTAGATTTTGATTGCTGATCAGATTATTAAAAATGCCTTCTGCTAGAGGTGATCTACAAATATTTCCTAAGCAAATAAATAAGACTTTATGCATCGTATTAAAATGAGCACAAGTTTAATGTTAACTTTGCAAAAATTTATATAAGGATGCGTATTTTAACGTTTATAATCGGGTTAATTTTTACCCTAAAGGTATCAGCTCAGGTTGATCAGAAACTGCTTTTTGCACAGTACAATGTCGAGAATTTATTTGATTATGTTAATGATCCAAACAAAATGGATGAAGAATTTTTGCCTTCGTCAAAACTAGAATGGAACAAAGATAAATATCAAGCTAAGTTGTTAAATATTAGCAAAGTGCTTGCTTCTATGAACGATGGTAAAGGACCTGATTTTGTTACCTTTTGCGAAGTTGAAAACGCTAAAGTATTAAAAGATCTATTTAAAACACCCCTTTTGAAATCGTCAAAATACGATGTTGTGCATTTTGAAGGACCCGATGTTAGAAGCATTGATGTAGCCTTAGGTTATAAAAAAGGTGTTTTTAAGCCTTATAAATCAGTTCCATATACTGTTAGTTTAAGCTATGAGCAAAGCTTCAAAACAAGATATGTGTTATTAGTAAGTGGGATTGTTAATGGTAAAGATACTTTACATGTACTAGCAAATCATTGGCCTAGTCGCAGAGGTGGTCAAGAAGAATCTAATGAAAAGCGAATGGCAGCAGCTTTAGTTGCTAAACATATTACAGACTCTTTATTTGCAAGAAATCCGTTTGCTTCGATTGTCGTTGCAGGTGATTTTAACGATGAGCCCGAAGATAAATCGTTGTTGGAAGGGTTAAAAGCATCTACTAAAGAGAGCTTTTCTCCAAATTACCTGTATAATCTTTTTTATAATCAGAGTATGAAAGGTGTTGGTTCTCATTGTTATAAAAATGAATGGTCTATGTTAGATCAAATTATTGTTTCTGGTGCAATGCTATCTCCATTATCAAGAATATATGTAGATCTAACTTCTGCAGCTGTTTACTCTCAACCTTGGATGCTAGAATCTGATCCTAAATTTTCAGGTCAGCCTTTTAGAACCTATGTTGGACAGAGGTATTTAGGTGGATATTCAGATCACCTGCCGGTTGTAGTAAACATATTTGTTAAAAAATAAACATGGAGTGGTTTTCAAGTTGGTTTGATTCTAAATATCATAGGATATTGTATAATCATAGAAATATAGATGAGGCCACTTTGTTTATCAATAAACTATTTAGCCATTTATCTCCAGCTCCGGGCACAAAAGTGCTTGATTTGGCTTCTGGTGATGGTAGACATAGTATTTCAATATCAAAATTAGGGTTTGATGTAACCGGACTTGAGCTTACTGAACTAAATGTGAATCAGGCTAAAAAATTTGAAAATGAAAAATTACGCTTTATAAAAAGCGACATGCGAATACCTTTTTCAAACAATAAATATGATTTAATTGTAAATCTTTTTACCAGTTTTGGATACTTTGACGATGATTCAGAAGATATAAAAGTTTTAGAAAATGTGGTGGATGCATTATTGCCAAATGGCATTTTTGTTATCGATTTTTTAAATGCAAAAAAAGTAAAAAGCAATCTTGTAAGTAAAGAGCAAGTGATAAAAGAGGGTGTTTTATTTAATATTAGCCGTTCATTTGAAAAAGGTTTTATCCGTAAAAACATTGAAGTAATTGACGGTGCAAATACCCTTAATTTCTCTGAAAAAGTTAGAGGATTTATTTTTGAGGATTTTAAGACAATTTTCGGGAAGGTAGGTTTAGAAATAAATGAAGTTTTCGGGTCTTATTCGCTGTCTGAATTTGATGAATATGAGTCGGATAGGTTAATAATTATTGCATGCAAGAAATAATAAACCGTATTTTATTTTTAGATAAATGGTTATTTCTTCAAATCAACAGAGGATTTGAAAACAGTTTATTTGATTTTATTGCCGTTTATTTTAGGAATCCAGGATTTTGGATTCCTGTTTATGGATTTATTATAACACAAATTATCTTAAATAGTGGAAAGAAAGGATTAAGTCTGCTTGGAGTGCTTCTTTTGACTTTTTTGTTAACAGATCAAGTTAGCTCATCCGTGATAAAACCTCTTTTTCATCGCCTTAGACCATGCAATGATTCAGAAATGTTGCCTTATTTAGTGTCAAGGATAAAGTGTGGTAGTGGATATAGTTTTGTATCCTCACATGCAGCAAATCATTTTGGCATTTCTATATTTTTAGGAAATACGTTCTATAAAACAACTATTTTTAAATATTTACTATTGTTTTGGGCTTTTGCTGTTTCATTTTCACAAGTTTATGTGGGTGTACATTTTCCATTAGATATTTTTTTTGGGGGTACTCTTGGGATATTAATCGCTTTTTTTACTTCAAAATTGTATAATAAAAATATTTCCAAAATAGTATGATGGCGTATTGGTGGATGTTGGTAATTCCCTTGTTAGGAGGGCTCTTAGCTTTAATGGTTAAACCAAACCAAGTTAAGCTTTTGCAATTATTATTAACTGTAAGTGGTGGCTATTTATTTGCAACAACAATTTTACATTTATTGCCTGAAAATTTGCACGATGGAAATACCCTAGCGAAACTTTTTGTTTTGATTGGTTTTTTTCTGCAAATGATTTTGGAAAAAATGAGCGAAGGGGTAGAGCACGGCCATTTGCATTTCGATGCTCCCTACGGCCATGACCATGGCCACGACCATTCGCACTATCATAAAAAAGGTGGTTTGTTGACTTTTGGAATATTATTTAGCTTAGGAATTCATTCTTTTATAGAGGGTATCCCTATTAATGGTCCATTTGCAACCGATTCAAATTTGTTAACTAACCATTTGTTTATGGGTGTTGTTCTTCATAAGTTTCCAACTGCATTTGCCATGATTACGGTTATTAAACAGGCAACAAAAAATAACTATCAAAATTTAATTTTATTGGGTGTTTATATGATTATGACTCCAGTTGGAATGATGGTTGGAAAATTTTTGTATAGTAGCAATCCGGAAACGAACACTGTTTTCCAGTTATTTAGCGCTGCAGCAGCTGGTTCTTTTTTGCATATTTCAACTACTATCTTTTTCGAATCTACCCACAATCATAATTTAAATGTAACCAAACTTATTGCTGCTTTTTTAGGAGCAATTTTAGTTTTATTGACTTAATCTTAATAAATATGGATTTTAATTATATTATAGTTAATTCAAGCTATAAACCCAATGTAGCTTTAATTCAGTTAAATCGACCAAAAGAATTAAACGCACTTAACCTAGAGTTAATGGGCGAGTTGAGAAACGCTTTAAAAACCTTAGATGCTGATAACGAGGTGAGAGCTATTGTTATTACTGGGAACGATCGTGCGTTTGCCGCAGGAGCAGATATTAAGCAAATGGCCGGTCGTGGTGCAATTGATATGTTGAAGATAGATCAGTTTACAACATGGGACCAAATAAAGAAAACAAAAAAGCCTGTAATTGCAGCCGTTTCTGGGTTTGCTTTAGGTGGTGGATGCGAATTAGTAATGACCTGTGATATGATTATTGCTTCAGAAACAGCCATGTTTGGTCAACCAGAAATAAAAATAGGAGTGATGCCAGGAGCTGGTGGTACCCAGCGATTAACTCGAGCTGTTGGAAAAGCTTTAGCTATGGAAATGGTTTTAACTGGAAAGTTTATAACAGCGAAACAAGCTTTAGATGCAGGGCTTATAAATAGAATTTTGCCATTGGAATTATACTTAGACGAAGCCGTTAAAATTGCATCTGAAATAGCTTTATTATCTCCTTTAGCAATTAAACTTGCTAAAGAATCTGTTTTAAAAGCCTTTGAAACGGGTTTGTCAGAAAGTCTTGAGTTTGAAAGGAAGAATTTTTATATGCTTTTTGCTTCATCAGATCAAAAAGAAGGAATGAACGCTTTTATTGAAAAAAGACCGGCTGAATTTACTGGCAATTAACAGATAAAAAGGTTTTTTAAGAATTGGATTAATTTCACACATTATATTTGCGCAAACTTTAAATTATGAGTAAAGTATTAATTATAGGAGCAGGAGGAGTTGGAGGAGTTGTTGCATACAAATGTGCTCAAGTTCCTGAAGTTTTTTCTGAAATTATGTTGGCATCACGCACACTTTCAAAGTGCGAGAAAATAGCCGCACAAATTGGCGGAAACAGAATTAAAACAGCGCAATTAGATGCAGATAACGTTGATGAAATGGTAATTCTTTTCAACGATTTTAAGCCTTTTATGGTTATAAATGTGGCTTTGCCGTATCAAGATTTAACAATTATGGAGGCCTGTTTGCGTACAGGGGTACATTACCTAGATACGGCAAATTACGAGCCTCGTGATGAAGCTAAATTTGAATATAAGTGGCAATGGGCATATCACGACCGTTTCAAAGAAGCAGGTTTAATGGCTGTTTTAGGCTGTGGATTTGATCCAGGCGTAACAGGCGTTTATACTGCCTATGCATTAAAACATCAATTTGACGAGATTCATTATTTAGATATTATTGATTGCAATGCAGGAGATCATGGAAAAGCATTTGCTACCAATTTCAATCCTGAAATTAACATTAGAGAAGTTACTCAAAAAGGGAAATATTGGGAAAACGGAAAATGGCATGAAATTGAAGCAATGTCAATTCACCGTCCAGTAAATTACCCAAATATTGGGCCTAAAGAGTCATATGTGCTTTTTCACGAAGAATTAGAATCATTAGTAAAAAATATTCCAACCATTAAAAGAGCAAGATTTTGGATGACATTCAGCCAAAATTATCTAACACATTTGAATGTGCTTGAGAATATTGGAATGACTGGTATTCACCCAATTAAATTCCAAGGCCAGGATATTATTCCACTTGAGTTTTTGAAAGCAGTATTGCCAGAGCCTTCTTCATTAGGAGCAAACTATTCTGGTCAGACTTCAATTGGGTGCCAAATTAGGGGAATTAAAAACGGTGTTGAGAAAACGTATTACGTTTATAACAACTGCGATCATGCAGAAACCTACAAAGAGTGTAAAGCGCAAGCAGTTTCGTATACAACTGGAGTTCCTGCAATGATCGGTGCCATGATGATGATGACCAAAGAATGGTCTGGAAAAGGAGTATTTAATGTTGAGGAGTTGAACCCAGATTTATTTATGGAAAAATTAAACATGTATGGGTTACCGTGGCATGAAGAAATAAATAAACCATTAGAGTTTGATATTTAAATTAACTAAAAGCTTAAAAGCCTAACCCAAAAGGTTAGGCTATTTTTTTTATATGAACACAATAAGTAAGAGTTTAAAAACCGATATAGATTTTTCAAAAGTACCAAGTCCTTGTTTTTTAATGGACATGCGACTACTAAGACAAAATCTTGAGATTATAAATCGAGTGCAAAATGAAGCAGATGTGAAAATCATTTTAGCTTTAAAAGGATTTTCGATGTTTAGTACATTTAATTTAATTAAAGAATACTTGCCAGGAACAACAGCAAGTTCGTTGCATGAAGCTCGACTAGGTTTTGAAGAATTTGGAGGGGAAGTACACGTTTATAGCCCTGCTTATTATGAGCATGAATGGGATGAGTTAACATTTTATTGTAATCATATAAGTTTTAATTCAATAAGTCAATACAATAAGTTTTACAATCAAAAATCGAATTCAAAAGTTTCATATGGATTGCGGATTAATCCCGAATATTCTGAAGTAGAAGTAGATATGTATAATCCATGTATTCCGGGAAGCAGATTAGGTATATTTAAAGAACATTTAGGAGTCACTTTGCCAGAAGGAATTGAAGGGTTACACTTTCATAATTTATGCGAAAGCAGTTCATATGCTCTAGAAAATACGCTTAAATCGGTTGAAGAAAAATTTGGGAAATACCTGCCACATATCAAATGGATTAATATGGGTGGGGGGCATTTGATGACAAGACATGATTATAATGTTGAACATTTAATTGAAACGCTTAAAAAGTTTAAAGCAAAATACCCTCATTTACAAGTTTACTTAGAGCCAGGTTCTGCCATTGCATGGCAAACAGGATATCTGGTATCTAAAGTTCAAGATGTTGTTGAAAGTAGGGGTGTAGAAGTTGCAATTTTAGATATTTCAATAGCTGCGCATATGCCTGATTGCTTAGAAATGCCATATAAGCCAGCTATTTTAAACGCAAGCCAACCTATTGCCGGAAAACCAACGTATAGGTTTGGTGGAGGTACTTGCTTGGCTGGTGATTTTATTGGAGATTATAGTTTTGATGAAAAACTAGATGTAGGAAATATCGTAGTTTTTGATGATATGATGCATTATACTATGGTAAAAACTACAACTTTTAATGGGGTAAATTTGCCAAATATTGGGCTTTGGAATGAAGATGGAAGTTATCAACATATTAAATCATTTGGGTATAATTCCTTTCTTGATAAATTATCTTAAGGAATCTTTAATGTGTTAAATGGTTGGATTACAAGTATATTAGCCAAAGGAAAAGAGGCAGATTTATTGTAAAAAGTGATATGAGACATGTTTTAAAGCTATTTTTAGCTTTTATATTAGTATTTGGCGCCTTTGATTCGTATGCTGACCATTTTTTAGGTGGTGAGGTGAGTTATGAATTTGTAAGAAGCAAAGCAAATGGAGTAAAGAGATATCGTATAAGTTTCAAAATTTATAAAGATTGTTCTCCTTCCGCTGCTGCTTTTGATTCATTTTTTGTTGCAGGAATTTATAATAACGATGCAACTAGAACAATAAATTCTACTCTTTTATTTAAACTCGGATCTATAGTAAATGTTGACCCTCTACAGGGTGGAACTACATGTGCTTTTACTCCAAATATTTGTATTCAACAGGCACTTTATGTTGAAGAAATTGACCTTCCTTCTTCTTTAAATGGGTATCATATATTTTATCAGCGTTGTTGTAGAAATAGCTCCATTAAGAATTTATTAGTTCCTAATAATCAAGGATTTACATATTATGCTTTTATTCCACCAACAAGAATAATAAATTCAACTCCAACATTTCTTTTATCCCCATTGCCATTCATTTGTGCAAATGATACAACCATGGTATTAAACTCGGTTTATGATAAGGATGGAGATTCGATTGTTTATAACATGGTTACACCATTTGCTGGAGGTTCAAAAACTAATCCTCAACCACCCGCTGGTTTGATAAATATGCCATTTCCTTTTCCTTTTGTTAACTATGCATCTGGATTTTCCTCAGTTAATCCCTTTGGGGCAGGAGGGTATGCAGCAATTGATGAAACAGGGCTAACAAAATACTATGCTCCATTAATTGGAAATTACGCTTTAGCTATTGAAATTAAAGAATATAGGAATGGAGAATTGATATCTATATCCTATCGAGATTTACAGATGCTTGTTTTTGGATGTACCCCAAATCCAACTCCAAAATTAGCAGCTACTACAACAATTATAACTGTGACTGAAGGAGATTCTTTGAATTTGCCTATAACATTTACAGATCCAACCGATTCAATTTTCATTACAGGTTACGGCCCTATGATAAATCAGTTGGGACAAATTCCAGTTCCTCGTCCTGTTTTTACACCAGCTGCTGGTTTTAGATCAGCAACAGCAAACATGACTTGGAAAATTGATTGCAAACATAGAAGACCAGATCCATATTGGTTTACTATCAGGGCTAGAGATAATGGGTGCCCAAACAAAAATATTTATTATAACTATTTCATTTATGTAAAAAGGTCAACAACAGGAACTGACATACTTGGAAAAAAATCACTATGTTTAAATGATTCTGCAACTTATACTATTGCAAACTCAAGTCCAAATTCTACCTATTTATGGTCAATAGTAGGTGGAGGACCTGTTCCATATTCAAATGTTTTTGGATCTCCAACTTATAGGGTAAAATGGAGTATTGCAGATACAGCAAAAATTCAAGTTATAGAAATATCGAACAAAGGGTGTAGAGATACCTTACGAACATCAATTGTAGTTGGTAAGCCTGGAATAGCAGATGCAGGACCCGTTCTTATAACTATTTGTTCAAACGACACAGTTACAATTGGAACTGTAAATGATTCAACCATGAATTATACTTGGTCGCCAACAAGTGGTTTAATTAATGCCAATGTGGGAATACCTCAACTTATACTTCCCAATTTTGGAACAACTATTTTAAATTACAAATACAATTTAGTTGCTACACAAAAACTTTCTGGTTGTTCAGCAATGGATACAATCAGTATAAGGGTTGCACCTAAACCACCTGTTAATGCAGGTTTAGACAAAATAATATGTTCTGATGATAGTGTTGTTATAGGCCAAACTCCACGTCCAAATTTAATATACCAATGGTATCCATCAAATAATTTAAGTAGCGATACAATTTCAAATCCTGTTTATTTTAAAATAAATACATCAGGTGCTTTGCAGACTTATAGCTATGTTTTAAGAGCAATTAACCCAAGCACATTGTGTTATTTGAATGATACAGTTTTAATAAACATAAAGCCTAGACCTAAAATTGATGCAGGACCGGATAAGACAATTTGTTGGAACGATACCCTTAATATTGGAATTCTAGGAGAATCAAATCAAACTTATTTATGGAGCCCAAAATATGGGCTAATTGATTCTACAACCTTTGCATTAAATAGGTTTTATATTAAAAATCAATCAGACACTTTAAATAAGTATCAGTATTTTCTTAAGGTGATTTTAGATGGATGTGTGTTTAGAGATACTTTAAATATTGGTGTTCGCGGCAAACCCGCAAATTCAATTATTAATGGAAATGTAAATCCTTGCTTAAATACCCAAAACTTAACGTATTCTATTGGAAACTTTAATCCAACAAGTGCCTATTTATGGTCTGTTAAAAACGGAAATTTAATTGGATTAAATAATGGAAACTCAATCAAAGTAAATTGGAATACCCAATCTCTGGGTTATGTAAAACTCAACCAGAAGGATGTTTATGGTTGCTCTCCGCTTGGCGACAGCTTGAAAATTAGTATAAGTAACCCTAAAATTGATTCAATTATTGGACCTTTTTCTGTTTGTCCAAATGTTTCAATGGTGAGGTATAGAGTAAATCAGTCTGGAGGACAAGATTTTTATTGGACGATTGAAGGAGGAAGTATTGTATCTGGTAACGGTGGGAGCAGTATTTTGGTTAATTGGTTTGGGAGCAATAGCAATGCTTCTTTGAAAGTATATTCAAAGAGCCAATATGATTGTTTTAGTGATACTGTTACCGCTGGAATTGTAATTAGCACTTTGTTAAATACACCTGCCCCAATTGGCTTAAAAACAGTTTGTCAATGGACTTCAAATGTAGTTTACAGTACTTCACAAACACCAGGGTCAACATATATTTGGACTATTTTAGGTGGACAAATTTTATCTGGAAACGGAACTTCAAGTGTAAGTGTTGTATGGGATACTGTTGGAACTGGAACTATTACAGTTCAAGAGTTTAGTGGATTAGGATGTGGAAGTTTACCAACATCTACCTATGTAAATGTTTTGCCTAAGCCAACCGCAAATTTTATTGTTGGTCCTCAAGTGTTTTGTTTTGTTACTGATTCGTCTAGTTACAATATTCAAGGTTTTGGAGGCTCAAAATATAAATGGGTTGTATCAAATGGGGTATCCTTTGTTACTGTTTCTGATAGTGCTATTAGACTTTTATGGCCTAGTGCAGGAAATTATATAATAAAAGGTGTTGAAACATCTGCCTCGGGATGTGTTGGTGATACCATTCCCTTAATTATTAATGTCTTGCCATTACCTTCAGTAAATGCAGGAATCGATAAAACAATTTGTTCTAGAGATTCAGTATTAATTGGGTCTCCAAGCGTTTTATTTAGGCAATATAGTTGGGATCCTAGTTTTGGATTATCAGCAACAAATACATCCTTTACAAAGTTTTCTAAAATTAATTATGGTATTAAGGTTGATACAATATCTATTATTTTAACAGTAAAAGATGTAACAAATACTTGCTTAAATAAAGATACTGCCGTAGTTTTTGTAAAGCCACAGCCAATTGTAAACGCAGGATTAGATTCCACTTTTTGTAGTTCAGATACTATAAGAATCGGTGAACAAGCACAAAATCAAGTAAAATATTCATGGATGCCTTTGCTAGGATTATCAGATACAAGCATTTCAAATCCTACATTCAACTTAAGAAATTATACTGATACGGTTTATACTCAAAACTATATTGTTAAAGCAACCTCGATAATTTTTGGTTGTTTTTCTTTCGATACTTTGAATTTAAATGCAAAGCCATTACCTGTTTTTTCTGTAGGCTTACCAAAAAATATTTGTGCCCCAGATACTGTTCAGATCGGAACCTTAGGACAAACAAAATATGCTTATCAATGGAGTCCTTCAACCAATTTAAGTGATCAAAATTTATCGAATCCGTTTTTTAATATCCCCAATTTATTGCAAGTTGCAGCAAGTTATAAATACAATTTAACGGTTACTTATCCGTTGTATAATTGCAGTTTATCCGATACAGTTTCTGTTTTAGTGAGACCGCGTCCTATTTTTCAAAATGCTGCGGACGTAGTGTTTTGTTCAGGTGATACCGTTAAAATTGGCCAAAATAATAAACCTGAATTTAGTTATCAATGGATTTTGGGTGCTAACTTATCATCAAATGTTATCTCCAACCCAAACCTGAGTTTAGTAAATCCTACAAATCAACATATTATTTATCCTTATATTCTAAAGGTTAAATTTGATCAGTATAACTGTGTTGATTTCGATACTTTAAATGTAAGGGTAAACCCATTACCTAAAGCAAGCCCTATTTTAGGGTTAGATTCTGTTTGTGAGCTTTCTGGACCTCATAATTATTTTGCTAAAAGCACCTTGAAGTCTAGTTATTTATGGACTTCAATAGGGGGGAGTATGGTTTCTGGGCAAAGTACATCTAGTTTAGTCATGAATTGGAATGGATTTGGTGTAGGTAAACTTACCTATGTTGAAACCGACAGCAATACTTGTGTTGGTCCAAAAGTTGATAAGTCAATTTCTATTTTTAGGCTTCCTAGTAAACCATTACCAATTAAAGGTTTGAGAGCAATTTGTCAAGGTGATTTCGATAATAAAACGTATGAAATCCAAGCTTTGCCTAATTTAAAATATACTTGGGTTGTTACAAATGGCGATATAATTTCAGGGCAAAATACGTCTAAAATTGTGGTTAATTGGCTGAGTCTACCTGGAACAGTAAAGGTAAATGCTTATAATATAATTAATTGTGAAAGTGAGCCTAGAGAAATTGATGCTAGAATAGACGATCCTAAAATTAAATTAAACTGTGTTACTATTGATACGCTTAAAAGCAAGAATATAATTTTCAAATGGACGCTTATAGATACTGTTGAATTTAATGGACATAGTTTGATTTACGTGAAAAAAGCGAATGAAACAGTTTGGAAACTAAATAATTCTGTAGATTCAAAGGCAGGAAAAGGAGAAATTGGAAACCTTGAAGTTGATAAATATGCATATGATATCAAAATGCTTATACGTAATACTTGTTTCGATTCTATTTGGTCTGATGTGCATCGTACAGTTTTGTTAATACAACCGAATACTTTCGAAGATAATATTTATCTAAATTGGACAAAATATGAAGGTTGGAATGGAAATGCAACCTATTCAATTATAAAAGAGACTTTTCCTCATAAACAAGAAACTGTTATTGATTTAGCTGTAAACAGTTTAGCTTATGTTGACGAAATAAAAGAAACTGATTTAGGCTCATATTACAGAATAAAGGCAAGCGACCTTTCAAGCCCAGAAATTTCGCTTTCGAACAAAGTGCTAATGAAAATTCCGGCAACACTTTATTTCCCGACAGCATTTACACCAAATAACAATGGAATAAATGACGTTTTTAAACCAATAGGAACTCATATTGCATCTTTCAATATGAAAATTTGGGATAAATGGGGCGAGCAAATTTTTGAAACTAACGACATTAACGTGGGTTGGAATGGTTACAAAAAGAACATTCTTGTTAATCAAGGAATTTATATGGTTAAAGCCTCTTATGTTGATGCTTTTGGTCAGGTAAAAGAATATTTGGGCAAAGTACTTGTCTTAAATTAATAGAGATAAAATTCCTTTGTCAGTTCTTTATATTTTTCTGAATATTTATTGTTTATCATGATAGTTAATGAATCTTGATATACAGTTTCAGAAGAAAATCCAAAAGTTAAGATTGATCTTTTAGGTAAATTGGGTTTAGAATAAACAGTTAACGCTGAGTACAATTTTAAGCCAAACTTGTAACCAGACTCTATCCAACTGTTACTTAAATTATATGGTATAATTATAGTAATTAATCCATCTTCATTTAAAAGCGAAATGCATTTTTTGAAGAAAAGATATGAAGTAAAAGATTCGCCTCCACGAGCTATGCTACGTTTACTGTTTGAGATTGAAAATGTGTTTTCAAAGTAGGGTGGATTTGATATGATCAGGTCATACTTATAGTCAATAACAGTATAACTAAAAAAATTATCGTGAAGGACAGTAATTCGGTTATTATATGGCGAATTTTTGATGTTCTCAATTGCTTGAAATGTTGCTTCATGATCAATTTCGATAGCGGTTACTTTGGCTGTCAAATTTCTTTGACAAATCATTAAAGCAAGAATCCCAGTTCCTGTTCCAACATCTAGTACCTGTTTAGCTTTAGCTACATCGCAATAAGCCCCTAAAAGAACGCTATCAGTGCCCACTTTCATGGCACACTTGTCTTGTAGTATAGTGAATTGTTTAAATTTAAACATGAATTTAATCAGGGAATATTTTTCCTGGGTTTAAAATAGAATTTGGATCAAATACCTTTTTGATTCCTTTCATAAGGTTCATTTCAAACTCAGAAAAAATGATGGGCATGTATTTTTTTTGAACTAAACCGATGCCGTGTTCTCCGGAAATGGTACCCTTTAAACTTTTCACAAATGCGAAAATTTCAGAAATCCCATGATTTATTGTTGAATTCCAGGTTTCATCATCCAAATCACCTTTTACAATATTTATGTGCAAATTGCCATCTCCAGCATGTCCATAACAAACCGATTCAAAACCATAATTTACTCCAACCTCTTTCACTTTTGATAATAATTGGGGTAAAAAGGCTCGTGGAACAACGGTATCCTCTTCTTTATAAATAGATTTAGATTTTACAGCATGTGCAATATTTCGCCTAAGTTTCCAAAGTGCATCTTTTTGTTCAGCGGTATCTGCAAAAAGAATGTCTTCTACTTCGAATTGAGACAATACTTCATTTATTTTTTCGCAATCTGCAAAAAGTGTTTCTAAATGGTTTCCATCTACTTCAATAAGGAGGTGGGCTTCAATTTCATGAGAAATGTTTAGAGGGATATTCAAATAATCTGAAGCCCATTTTAAAGCGTTTTTTTCCATAAATTCTAAACACGATGGTGTAATTCCAGCTCTATAAATAGCTGAAACTGCTTCGCAAGCTTTGGTAGCGCTTGTAAATGGGGCAAGCATTACCAAGGAATGCATGGGTAATGGTATTAATTTTATTACAGCTTTTGTTACGATTGCCAAAGTTCCTTCAGAGCCAATTATAAGTTGTGTTAAATTATAGCCAGTTGCGTTTTTTAAGGTGTTAGACCCAGTCCAAATTATTTCACCAGTAGCTAATACTACTTCAAGATTTAAAATGAAGTCTTTAGTAACGCCATATTTAGCAGCTTTTGGACCTCCGGCATTTTCAGCAATATTTCCACCCATAAAACAGGCGCCTCTGCTTGATGGATCTGGTGGATAAAAAAGGCCATGTTTTGCTACTTCTTCTTGAAAAACTTGAGTGATGACTCCCGTTTCTACTGTTGCTTGTAGGTTTTTTAAATCAATATCTATGATTTTATCGAACTTTTGCATCGAAAGAACAACGCCACCCATAATTGGTAAAGCGCCACCACTCAATCCAGTTCCTGCACCCCGTGTAGTTACCGGAATTAAATTGGTATTACATAATATTAAAATTTCACTTATTTGTTGCCTGGTTGATGGCAGCAAAACTACTTCAGGATAATATTTCAAATCTTCAGTTTCATCGTGAGCAAATGGTTCAAGGTCTTTTTGGGATGTTATCACGTTTTCTGAACCACAAATTTGTTTGAAAGCAGTTAAAACTTCATCAGAAACCATATTATAATTGCTTGATATCGACATTTGCACAATTTAGTTTTAAAAAACAAAAATAAGGTTGGTGAATAGAAGGTTCGGGATTAATTTTGACAAGAATTTAAAAAGACAAAATGGCTGAGGTTATCAGAATGCCAAAAATGAGTGATACCATGACTGATGGTGTTATTGTAGAATGGCATAAGAAAGTGGGCGATGTTATTAAACCTGGTGATATTTTGGCGGATGTAGAAACTGACAAAGCCACAATGGAGCTTGAAAATTATGTAAAAGGAGTTTTGCTTTACATAGGGGTTGAAAAAGGGGGTACTGTTCCTGTTGATAGCATTATTGCTATTGTTGGAAACGCTGGTGATGATTTCTCTTCACTTTTAAGCGAAACTGTTTCAACTGAAGCACCTAAAGAAAATGTTGCAGAAACTAAAATAGAGGCTGCACCAGTAATTATTGAAACTAAATCTGCCCCTATTGATTCAGAAAAGGCAAATATTACCTCTACAGATAGAATCAAAGCATCACCATTAGCTAAAAAAATTGCACAAGATTTAGGATATAATTTACAATCTATTGCAGGATCAGGCGATGGTGGAAGAATTATTAAACAAGATGTAGAATCATATACTCCAATAAAAGGAGGGTCGCCTTTTTCAGGTACTGCAAGTGTTTCTTTTGATGAAGTACCTGTTAGTCAGATGCGCAAAATAATTGCAAAAAGATTGGCAGAAAGTAAGTTTTCAGCCCCCCATTTCTATTTAACGATAGATGTGGATATGGATAACGCTATGGAAGCTCGTAAAAAAATGAACGAATTTTCTACTGTAAAAATATCATTCAATGATTTTGTAGTAAAGGCTTGTGCATTATCTCTTGTAAAACATCCAGTAATTAATTCTTCATGGTTAGGTGATAAAATACGTATAAATCATCATGTAAATATTGGAATTGCTGTTGCAGTTGAAGATGGATTATTGGTGCCAGTGGTTAGAAATACAGATACTAAATCTTTATCACAAATATCAAGTGAGGTTAAAACTTTTGGACAAAAAGCAAAAGACAAAAAGCTACAGCCATCTGATTGGGAAGGAAATACATTTACTATTTCTAACTTAGGAATGTTTGGCATTGAAGAATTTACAGCTATCATAAATACACCAGACGCTTGTATTCTTGCAGTTGGTGCAATACGTAGCATTCCAGTTGTTAAAAAGGGGCAAGTTGTGCCAGGTAATAAAATGAAATTAACCCTTTCGTGCGACCATAGAGTAGTTGATGGTGCAAGTGGTGCAGCATTTTTACAATCTGTTAGGCAATTCTTAGAGGAGCCTGTGAATATGTTAGTGTAAATAATTACTTTAACTTTAAATAAAAAGGGCGCAGCATGCGCCCTTTTTATTTAAAATGATAATTTCTTACATTAAAAATCAATTAATTATATGAATATTATTAAATTCACTGCAATATTCAGAAGTTATGAAATTATTTGTACGAATACTTTTTATCGGGTTTACTTTTCTCTCTTATTCTGTGTTTTCGCAAGAATGGGCTAATAAATTAAATGACCCAAAAGCAAACTTTTACGATGTTCAGCAAGAGTTTAATCAATATTGGAAAGATAAAACACCAGAGAAAGGAAAAGGCTATAAGGCTTTTAAACGCTGGGAAAATTTCATGGAACAAAGGGTTTACCCAACCGGTAACCGTGCAGTTCTTAATAATTTATGGCCTGAATATCAAAATAAGTTAAAAACTGCAAAAAATAACACTACTGAAAGTTCTGCAAACTGGACCCCAATGGGACCCGTAAATGTACCCGCGAATGGATTGTCGTATCAAAGTGGAGGGATAGGCAGATTAAATAATATCGCATTTAGTCCTGGTTCATCAACAACATTTTGGGTAGGAAGCCCAGCAGGAGGTTTATGGAAAACTACCAATGGCGGAACTTCTTGGACAAGTAATACCGATGCTTTACCCAATTTAGGCGTTTCGGATATTGCAATTCACCCAATTAATCCTGATACAATGTTTATTGCAACGGGAGATTCTGATGGTTCAGATACTTATTCTTACGGTATTTTAAGATCAACGGATGGTGGTTTGACATGGGTGCAATCTGGATTAACGTTTAATGTAACATCTTATGTTAAGGTTGCTAGAGTAATCATACACCCAACTATCCCCAATATATTATTGGCGGCAACTACAAATGGTATGTATAGGTCATTGAATTCAGGTGTAAACTGGACGTTAGTTTCAAATGCTAACTACAAATCAGTTGAGTTTAAGCCAGGAGATCCAACTGTTGTTTATGGTGCAACTTACGATAACAGTGGAGCAGCTAAAGTGTATCGTTCAGTAAATACAGGGCTAAATTGGAGTTTAGCTAGTACAGGATTGCCTACTTCAAATGCATTGAGAATTGATTTAGCGGTGACTCCTGCAAATTCAAATTATATTTATGCAGTTATATGCAACACTTCAAATGGATTAAATGGAGTGTATCGTTCAACAGATTCTGGAGGTTCTTGGACTTTGCAAACATCTACTCCTAATTTACTTCATTCTACTGTAGATGGATCAGGTTCAGGAGGCCAAGGTTGGTTCGACTTAACTATTGCTGTTTCTCCTTTAGATGCCAATTTAGTATACGTAGGAGGGATAAATATTTGGAAATCGACCAACGGTGGTTTGAGTTTTTCAATTGCAAGCCATTGGTATGGTGATGCTGGAAATCCGTTTGTACATGCTGATCAGCATAAGTTAAAATTTATGCCAAATACTTCTACCTTGTTTTCATGTAACGATGGTGGTTTGGCTAAAACAACCAATGGAGCATCTACATGGACAACCCATAGCAACACTTTAAGCATATCACAGTTTTATAGAATTGGAACATCGGCAACAAACGGGAATTTATTTTACTTAGGTGCGCAAGATAATGGAACAATGCGAAGCTCAAGTTCGACATGGACGGGAGTATATGGTGGCGATGGAATGGAATGTTTGGTTGATTACTCAAATTCAAATATTGCTTATGTTTCTACACAAAATGGATCGATAAACCGAACAACCAATGGCGGAAGTTCGTTTTCAAATATTTCTTCTAGAACAGGAGCTTGGGTAACCCCTTATATTATTCATCCTACTGTTCCAACTACGCTTTTTGCTGGATATGAAAACGTATACAAAACAACTGATTCTGGAAATTCTTGGACGGCTATCTCTACAAATTTGACTGGAAGTGGTTCAACCTACTTACGATCTTTAGCCATTGCCCCTAGTAACGGAAACTATATTTATGCTGCTACTTATTCTAAAATTTGGAAATCAACAAATGGCGGCACAAGTTGGGTTGATATTACCTCAGGATTACCTACATCATCAGCTTCGCTAACCTACATAACCGTATCAGCAACGAACCCAGATAATATTTATGTTACCTTTTCAGGATACTCGTTTGGCAATAAAGTATTTACATCTACCAATGGTGGCAGTTCTTGGAACAACTATTCAACAGGTTTACCAAATATTCCCGTTAACTGTATTGTGTACGAAAAAAACACACCCGATGCCGTTTATATAGGCACAGATTTAGGAGTTTATTACCGAAATTCAACGCTATCAACTTGGCAAGATTTTAGCCAAGGATTACCAAATGTTGAAGTAAGTGAGCTTGAAATTCAATATTCAAACAAAAAAATATACGCAGCCTCTTACGGTAGAGGATTATGGTCGTCCAATTTGTTTAGTTTGATAACCAATGATGCAGGAATGCTTGGGGTTACTAGCCCGGCTCAAAATTCGTGCCCTGGAAATTTATCTGTAAAGGCAAATTTGACAAATTATTCAACCACTGTATTAAATAATGTAACCGTTAATTGGAGCGTGAATGGGGTTATTCAGCCCGTTGTGAATTGGGTTGGAAGCCTGAGTACTGGATCTCAAGTAATTGTTACACTGGGTAATTATTCTTTTACGAGTAATCCATCCAGTTATACTATTCAAACTTGGACAACCTTGCCTAACGGATCAGTGGATGTTGACCCGAGCAATGACTCAGTTGAAGCTGTTTTAGAAATTAATAATAATGTACAAGTATTTGTAAGTTCAAATCCAACAAGTATTTGTGCTGGTAAAAACACTAACCTATCAAGTCAAGTTAATAACTTGAAAGAAAATTTAAAAATTACTGAAGTTTCACAGTTTATTACAGGAACAGGCCAAACGCCTGTAATTCCACCCTATTTTAATGCCACAGGCGGTGTTGAAGACTTTGTTGAGATAAGTAATTTAAGTGCTGTAGCTCCTTTAGATGTTAGCGGTGTTTTGTTCGAGCTTTGGAAGTCTACCTCTATGGATAGGTTTTTTTCAATACCAAACGGAACCATTTTGCCTCCACAATCTACTTTGATTTTGCATTTAGGAACAGGTACAGATAATTTGCCAAATCTATTTTTCAATACAGGAGGGTTAACAAACTCACTTGTATCTGCTGATTTAGCAGGTTTTGTAATTAAAAAGGGTGGTGTTGTTATTGATGCAGCAGCGACAAATGGCTATGCTTTCCCAGCATTCTCGCTTGTAACAACTTCAGATTGGTCTGGTTCTGTTTCAAATTCGGCTGGTAGAGCTGGTATTATTCGAACAGCTTCAACTGATAACAATACTGCAGCAAATTGGATACCTTCAAATACACCAAGCCCATTGCAATCCTTAGGAACTTATAATGGAATTTATACTCCTTTCGTAGTTAGTGTATCCTCCTATGTGTGGAGTCCATCAACTTATTTGAGCTCAACATCATCAGCATCTCCAACAGCAAGTAATGTTACAAATTCCATTACCTATTTATTAAATATCAATACACCAACAGGTTGTGGTGCATCAACTTCTTATTTATTAAATGTTAACCAAAATCCTAGTTCTGTAGTAGCCGCTAATAGCCCAGTGTGTACTGGAGATTCATTGAGATTGAACGCAACGGGGGGAATTGCTTACTCTTGGACAGGTCCAAATGGATTTTCGTCCGTTGCACAAAACCCAATCCTATATGCTCCAAGCTCAATAATTGCAGGGACATATAATGTAACAGTTTTTGGAAATTTTGGATGTACTACAACAAAGAGTGTATCGGTTTCTGTAAAATCAGCAGGGCTTACTGGAGTTTCATCTAACTCTCCAGTGTGCGAAGGGGCAAATTTAAATCTTATTGCAACAGGCACTGGTTCATTTCTTTGGACTGGGCCAAATAGTTATTCAACAATCACTAAAAATCCAACAATTACAAACGTAACTTTAAATAAAGCAGGGCTTTACAATTTGAAAATTACAGATACTTCGGGTTGTGTAATTATAAAAAACATAATTGTAGATGTTAATCCATCGCCACAAAATGCTATTGCAACAGCAAGTTCTACCTCAATTTGCAAAGGATCTTCTGTAAATTTAGATATCAACGCACAAATTTCTGGAGTGCAAAGTGTTTTATTTTCACATGATTTTAATGCTTCAAATAATGGATGGTCGGGAGTAAATAGTTCTACAGGATTGAACATTGCAGACGCAGCTTGGACCCTTCGGGCGAGCCCATACTTGTATACTACTGAAACATTTAACAGCGGTGATGCACAATTTTATTTATCAAATAGCGATGCACAAGGTGCTGGTTCTGTTACAAATACTTTTTTAACATCTCCTGCATTTTCGACATTAAATTATAGTTCACTTTGGCTTAAATTTAATCATCATTACAAAGCATTTACTGCAGATTCAGCATTAGTTCAAATTTCAACCAATGGAACAAGTTGGATTACCCTTAAATCGTACTCTACAAACCAAGGCTCAACCCAAACATTTGTTTCGGATAGTGTTAACATAACTACATATGCTGGTTTGCCAACAGTATTTATCCGCTACCGGTATTATGCAAATTACGGTTGGTTTTGGGCTATAGATAATCCAACTGTTTACGGTTTATCTACGCCAGCGCAAATAAGTTATTCTTGGACTTCCAATACATCGGGGTATACTTCATTTATTAAAAATCCAGTAGGAGTAGTTACCAATTCAACCACCATATATACAGGAAAGGTTATTAATAGTTTGAGTGGTTGCTTTGGAACAGCCTCAGTTACAGTAAACATTAAGCCAAAAACTTTAGTTATTTCATCAAACAGTCCTGTATGTTTGGGTAATTCACTGCAATTGTTTTCTTCTGCAGGATTAGGTTATCAGTGGACTGGTCCAAATGGCTTTTCATCTGCAATTCGGAATCCAACAATTTCGAACATTACTTCGGCAGACGCAGGCGATTACATTATTAGTCATACCGACTTATCAGGCTGTATTTATGAGGATACGCTAAAGGTTTTAGTTTCGAACAATATTGTTCCATCGATAGTCATTCAAACTTCAACCCCAACGATTTGTTCTGGAACATCAGTTACTTTTTTAGCTTCTGCAGCAAATGGTGGAACATCACCTATTTATACTTGGAGAGTTAATTCAACGGTAGCAGGAACAAACTCACCCATTTTTACTTCGAACACATTAGGGAATAATGATGTAGTTACTTGCGAAATGCAAAGTAGCGATTCGTGTGCTGCACCAAAGAAAATCACTTCAAACGGAATTTCTATGTCAGTTACTCCAAGTGTTTCTCCATCTATTTCTGTTTTGCCAAGTGCAAATACTATTTGTTCAGGAGAAAGTGTAACATTTGTTTCTACCACTAACAATCAAGGAACAAATCCGGTATATACTTGGAAAGTTAATAATGTTATTAAAGGGACAAATTCTCCATTTTTCACGTACACGCTTTTCCAAAATAACGATGTAGTTACTTGCGAATTAACAAGCAATGCTTTATGTGCATCTCCGTTAAAGGTCACATCAGCTGGCATTACTATGACTGTAAATCCAATATTAACTCCAACGATATCTGTGGTTGCACCAAAACCAGTTATTTGTTTGGGTGAAAGTTTAGTGTTAAAAACAAGTTTTTCAAATCAAGGAGTTAGCCCTGTTTTTGCTTGGTTTAAAAATGGAAATGCAATTGCTAATTCAAATGCTGATACTTTATCAATTTCTAATCCAAGTGCAAACGATACTTACAGTTGTTTATTAACTATTAATGCGCCTTGTTTTACTGTAAATAGTGCAAATTCGAATGTAGTTCAACTGAATGTGGTAAATCCGATTAAACCTACTATTGCTAGAAACGGAATGATATTGAGTACTGTTTTGCCTGCAATTAGTTATCAGTGGTTCATGAACAACAATAAATTGATTCCTGAAACCAATAGCACATTGAACGTAACGGTAAATGGATTTTATCAAGTATTAACCAAGGATACATCGAGTTGTTTTGCTATGTCAGATTCATTTAATGTAAATAATGTAGCCGTTTCTACATTAAATAAATTGCATAAAGTAACACTTTGGCCAAATCCAACTCAAAATCAGCTTTATTTTGCGTTTGATGGTATTGAAAGTATCTCTGTACAAATAATGAGTGTGGATGGGAAAGTGATGTTACGTAGAAATAAAATGGTACATGGAGATAAATTAAACCTAGATGGGATATTGTCGGATGGAGTTTACTTCGTGCATATTATTTACGACAATGCTTTACAAGTTGAAAAACTGATAAAGGTTAGAAACTAAAAAAGAAGAGCGCTGATATCAGCGCTCTTCTTTTTTAGTTTTCTGTTAATACGTGGTCTGCAACATCTAAGTACCCAAATTCACCAAATAACCGCGAAACAAATCGTTGGTTTTTGTCGAAATAAAAGGCTAATGGGTAAGATTCTTCACCAAAAAAGGTATAGAATTGTTGGTCCGGATCAGAAAGTAAAAAAACATTAGGCTGATTCCATAATTTTAATTTCTGAGCAAAAGCTGCATATTCATTTAGAGGCGCAGAGCTAATGATAACAATGTTTGTATTAGAAAATTGTTGAATGTTTTTTCCAATTCCTTCTGATATTTCAACGCAATGGCTGCAATTAATATTAACGTGTAAAACCAAGGTGCTTTTGTTGCTGCGCAGCATAGTTGAATTAATCACTTTGCCGTTAATGTCTTTAAACTCAAAATATGGAAGTTTTTCCATTTTTGAGGCATTAAAAAATCGAGGAGCAATTACTTCAGTATAAAGTAAATAGGATGCGATAAAAACTGAAATCGCTAAAATTCCAAATTTCAAAAATCTTTCGAGCATAGTTTATAAGTCCTGCGCAAAAGTAAGCATATATCCGTTGGGGTCTGAAATAGTAAATTCAACCGTATTGTAAAAAGTTTTTGATGGGGAATGAACGATTGATATCCCTAATTGTAAAACAGAGGCGTAAAGGGTTAAAGCATCAGATACGTCTATGTAAAGGATTGAAGTTGAAATAGTGTCAAGGTTTTTAGCAAAGGGCAAACTCTCAGTAAAGCTTTCACGAGATTGAAACATGAGTGTAACATTTCCCGACTTCAACATCATCCATTGCAAATTGCCTTCTTCAGGAATTGCATGGACAACTTCAAACCCAATTTTAAAATAAAAATCTTTGGTAATCTCCATATCTGAGGCCATCAGATTTGGAGCAAGTGCTTTATAAATCAATATGTAATAATTTTTACTTTTGAAACGCCACTTTCAATTGATACAAATATTTTCTTTTTTGCGGTTTTAAAATCTTCAGTTTCCCAAGTATCCTCTTTTGATTTTTTGAAATCTTCAAATTCTTTTGATGTTAACCCAGAGTCAGTTTTAACTTGACAACCTACAGTTTTAGGGATGCGCAAAATAAAATTTGCAGCACCCATTTCTACTTTAATGTTTGAATTTTCTTGTTTGTCGCCAAGTTTTACACTCATTTTAGCAGCTCCAAAATTAGCCGAAAGTGAATTTATTTTATATTCTGATAAGTCTAAATCAACATTTGCAGCGCCAAAATCAGCAGTTAAATCCCAAAGCGGATTTGTATTTAACTTAATGTTTAATTTATTGTTGACTCCCGATTTGAAATGCCTTTTAGAACGAGTAACGCTGTTTAAATTAACCGTAGCAGTGTTATTTAATTTATCGGTTGTAAATTCATAATTGTTAAAATTAGTTGAGACTTTGGCCTCAATTAACTGATCTGAATTGCCGTTTATTTTTAAATTGCCTGCCCCAAAATCAAGGTTTAGTTTGGCAATAGCTATTGTACTATCGTATGCCTCGTTAAACGAATATGATTTTTCTGCCTTTGTTTCATTTTCATAATCATCCTCATTTGTGTCTACATCCCATTCAATGTTATTTTTTGAAACAGAAGGTTTGTAAACAGCATAGAATATAAATGTTAAGAATAAAATCACTGAAATAATCAGAATTGGAATTTTTGCTTGTGGGCTTTTCCCAAACAATATATCAACTCCGGTATAAATGAGGATAATAGGCCAAAGCCTCCAAACATTCGAAAGCTGAAAATTAATATATCCTAAATTTTCGAGTAAAAATAGGGCTCCTAATGTTACTAAGACAAATCCCCAAAAAAGTTTAGAGGTTTTCATTGTTTCTTTTTGGATTGCTCAACCAAAATACCAACTCCAATAGCGATTAATATAATTGGCCAATATTTGCCAAAATCGATATCAAAAAGCGAGTCTAATAAAAACAGAACACCTAAAACAATTAATACAACACCGCCAATAACGCTGTTTTTACCTTGTCTTTTCGGTCTGTTAAAATTGTTTTCAAAGTTTGGTTCAAAATCCGGAGGAGTTTGAGAACCTGTTTCGTTGTTCATATTTGTGTATTTTTTAGTTATTCCTACAGGCAATACAATCCATAAAATAATGTACAAAATAAAACCCATTCCAAATCCAAATGCAGGAACAGCAAAAAGAACTCGTATCAATGTTGGATCTAAGTCAAAATAACTAGCTATACCAGAGCAAACTCCACCAATTACTTGGTCGTTTTGTGATCTGTAGATTCTCTTTTCCATAAGTTGAATTGTTATTGCAATGTATAAATTTTATCATCATAAAATATGCAGATATGGGATAAAGGGCATTTGAATAATTGCAGCGGTTATTAAAAAAGATGAAGGCCTGTAAAACAAGCCCTCAAAGTTATTTTTCTGATGTAAACGGATATTTATAATCGGTAGGTGGGTTCAAGTTTTCTTTAATTGATCGTGCAGAAGTCCAACGAATTAAATTTAAAATTGAGCCAGCCTTGTCGTTTGTGCCAGAAGCTCTAGCGCCACCAAATGGTTGTTGACCAACAACTGCACCTGTAGGTTTGTCGTTTATGTAAAAGTTTCCTGCAGCGTGTCGTAGTTTTTGCGAGGCTAATTCAATGGCATATCTATCTTGAGAAATTACAGCACCGGTAAGCGCAAAAGGCGAAGTATTGTTAACTAAATCTAAGGTTTTTTCGAAATCAGCATCTTCGTATACATATACAGTTAACACTGGTCCAAATAATTCTTCGCAAAGCGTTTCGTAACTTGGATTTGATGTTAGAATTACTGTAGGAGCAATAAAATAACCCTTTGATTTATCGTAAGTGCCACCAAAAACGATTTCACAATCTGTAGCAGCTTTAGCACGATCAATATAAGAAGCTAATTTGTCGAAAGACTTTTCATCAATAACAGCGTTTATGAAATTGGTAAAGTCTTCTACATCACCCATTTTCATATCAGCCAATTGAGCAACTAATATTGCTTTGGTATCTGCCCATAATGATTTTGGAACATAAACCCTTGAAGCTGCAGAACATTTTTGTCCTTGATATTCAAAAGCACCACGCGAAATAGCGGTTGCCAACACAGCAGGAATTGCTGAAAAATGTGCAATAATAAAATCTTTTCCACCAGTTTCTCCAACGATTCTTGGATATGATTTGTATTGATGAATATTTTCTCCAATAGCTTTCCAAATATCTTGGAAAACGCCTGTAGAGCCTGTAAAGTGAATTCCTGCAAATTCTGGGTGTGCAAAAATTACCTTTCCAGCGTCTGGTCCACTTACATAAACTAAATTGATAACTCCATCAGGCAAACCTGCATCTTGGAACAATCGCATTAACCAATAAGCCGAGTAAATTTGCGTGTTTGACGGCTTCCATACAACAGTATTTCCCATCATGGCAGGAGCCGTTGGTAAATTTGCAGCTATTGATGTGAAATTGAATGGTGTTAACGCAAATACAAAACCTTCTAAAGCTCTGTATTCCGATTTATTCCACTGGCCGAGTAAAGAATCAGGTTGGATAGCATATAAATCGCGCATAAACTGCACATTGAATTTGAAAAAATCAATCAATTCACATGCTGCATCAATTTCGGCTTGATAACAATTTTTGCTTTGGCCAAGCATAGTTGAAGCATTTATGATTTGACGATATGGACCTGCTAATAAATCAGCCATGCGTAAAATGATAGCAGCTCTTTCTTGCCAAGGTAAATTCTCCCACTTTTCTTTTGCAGCTAATGATGCATCAATAGCCATTTGCACATGTTCTTGAGTTCCTTGGTGATAATATCCCAAGGTATGAGCATGGTCGTGTGGTGGAGCAATACGTTTTTTATTTCCAGTACGAATTTCTTTTCCGCCAATAAACATCGGAATATCTAATTCAATACTTTTAAATTCTTCTAGTTTAGCTTTTAAAGCTAGTTTCTCTGCACTTCCCGGAGCATAATTTAACACCGGTTCGTTTTTTGGAATGGGAGGGTTGAAAATACCGTTACTCATTTTTCGAATATATTACTCAAATTTACTGTTTTGCGATTTAATCTTTCTTAATTAAGCCAAAATATTGCATTCTTATTTTAAGTTTGTAGTGTATGCAGCCTAAATTTTTAAGTAGCGGTTCAACCATTGGCATAGCTGCCACCGCACGATTTATTTTACCAGAGAAACTGACTTCAGCAATTTGCTGGTTAGAAGGGCAGGGATATAAAGCAAAGTTGGCTTCCAATATGGAAGAAACTTTTAATCAATTAGCTGGTAATGACGAAGATAGAGCAAGTGCTTTTCAAGAGTTGTTAGATGATGATTCTGTGGATGCAATTTGGGTTGCTAGGGGAGGATATGGCTCTATTCGGTTATTGCCTTATTTAGATTGGCGTAAATTTTTATCGCACCCAAAATGGATTATTGGGTTTAGTGATATTACCGTATTTCATATGTTTTTAGCTAAAAATGGAATTCAATCTATACATGCTGAAATGCCTATAAATTTTGAAAGGCTGCTTGAATTTCCAGCTGCCCCAATGAGTATTAAAAATGCTTTGGAAGGCAAACTTGAGGATTATGTGTGGAATTCAAGTCCGAAAAATATTTCTGGATGTGTAAAAGGAATGTTAATGGGAGGAAACCTTTCTGTTATTTACTCCATGTTAAGTGGTATGATTCCATCGCATTATGAGGATATCATTTTATTTATTGAAGAAATTGATGAATACATTTACCACATCGATCGCATGATGCAGGGGTTAAAGCTGTCGCCAATTTATGGAAAGATAAAAGGCATTGTGGTAGGAAGTTTTACAGATATCAGAGATCATGAAATTCCATGGGGCACAACCTATAAAGAAACAATTGTAGATGCGTTTAAAGAGCAGCATATTCCAATTGCGTTTGATTTTCCTGCAGGGCACACACCCAATAATCATGCTTTTTATTTAAACAGAGAAATTTCTTTGGATATATCAGAAACAGCTTCGAATTTAAGTTGGTTGTAAGTAAATTTCTTTTTTGCGTTTCAATAACATAAAAAATCTGCGACTTAACAACATGGCTGCAGCCGAAAGTCCTGCAACAAACCCAATCCAGATGCCAACTTCATTCATTTCGAAAACAATACCAAAAAGCAAACCCATTGGAATTCCAATAACCCAATACGCAATTAATATTAAAAAAGTAGGCTGTTTAACATCTTCAATTCCACGTAAAAGACCAACGCAAACCGCTTGAATTCCATCCGAAATTTGAAATATTGCTGCAATAATTAATAGGAATGCAGCTTTTTGAACCACTTCTGTATCTGATATATACATTATTGCGAGGTCGAATCGGAAAAATATAAAAATCAAACCGCTTAAAGCCATTATTATTGTAGCAAGCGTAATAGATGAAATGCCAATATGTTTCGCCTTATCAAAATCTCGAATACCGTTTGCATGACCGATTCTTATAGCACTGGCTGAGGAAATGCCAATTGCTAACATGAAAGATATTGATGCCAAATTCAATGCAATTTGATGCGCTGCCAAGGATTCTTTGCCCATTGTACCAATTATAATTGCAGATGCAGCAAATGCGCCCGCTTCAAAAACATATTGAATTCCTCCAGGTACACCTAATTTCATAAATCGTTTTGCAATTTTCGAATCGTAAACCAGAGTAGTAATTGTTTTAAAATTTATTCCTTTAAAATAGGGGTTAACGATAACATAAACAGCCATCGACAAAAATAAAATAACCCGCGACAATAAGGTTCCAATTCCGGCTCCCGTTAGGCCGTAGGCATCAAAGCCTAAATGTCCAAAAATAAAAATCCAATTAAAAAAAGCATTTAAAGGAATGGAGGATAAAGCAAAATATAACGGAGCTTTCATATGTTCATGCCCTTCGCAATATTGCTTAAAAGGCATGTAAAGCATCATAGGAATAAACGACAATCCAATTAAACTAAAATATGGTTTTGCTTCTAAAACAACAGCAGCATCTTGCTTTAAATAAGTCATGTAGTCTGCTGATAAATAAGAGAATATAAATCCTAATATGCCAGTAAAAAAACAAAGAATTAAAGATGTTTGCAATAGTCTAATGCCTGAAGATTGGTCATTTGTACCCCGGTAAATAGCTATGAGTGGACCAATTGCATAAGAAAGGCCAATGCCAAAAACCATTGGAATAATAAACATATTGTTTGCTAACGAAGACGCAGCAAGAGAAGTAGTTCCTAAACTACCAACCATAATACTATCTACAACGCCAATTGCAATGTAGCTCAACTGGCCAAGCATTACTGGCCATGCTAATTTTAAAGTAGATTTTAGCTCGCTGAGAAACATCAGTTTTTATTTTTAGTATCGATAGTTATAGTTACAGGACCATCATTTATTAAACTCACTTTCATATCTGCACCAAATTCTCCCGTTTCTATTTTTTTACCAAGTAAATCTGAAAGCAATACATTAAACTGATTATACAATGGAATTGCAATATCTGGCTTTGCAGCTTCGATAAAACTTGGCCGATTCCCTTTTTTAGTATTTGCAAACAAGGTAAACTGGCTTATGGATAATATTTCACCTTCAATGTCTTTTATGGATAAATTCATTAATCCATTTTCATCTGAAAAAATACGGAGGTTTACGATTTTAGATGCTAACCAATCCATATCTTCTTTTGTATCCAATTCAGAAACACCTAATAACAACAATAAACCTTGATTTATTTGACCAATAATCAATTCGTTTACAGAAACAGAGGCAGAAATTACCCGTTGTACTACAGCTTTCATAAATATGCACAAATGTAACGGTTTGATTAACCTATATTCGCAATTGAACTGAATCTAATTGGTGAAAAAAATAAAAACCATTTACTTTTTAACCTTATTTGCTTCGAGCTTTTTAGTTCTGTACCCTATTTTTTTGCCTCTTTTATATATTTCAAGTTTGCATTACAAAGCGCATCAATTGAGAAGATTTTGGGCTAAATTTCTTTTTGTTGGAACAAAAATTAAGGTTGAAGTTATTTGTGAAGAGGATCTTGATCCCAATCATGTTTATGTTTTTTGCCCAAACCACACATCCTATTTAGATATTCCAGTTATTGCCTATAGTTTAAAGCACTTTTTTAGGTTTATGGCTAAAGCTGAGTTGAAAAAAATCCCTTTGTTCCGTACTTTTTTCAAAACTATCGATATTCCTGTGGATAGGCATAATAAAAAAGAAGCTTTTAAAGCCTATCAAAGCGGAAAATCAAGCTTGCTGTCAGGAACTTCACTTGTGATTTTTCCAGAAGGAGGGATTCCCCGAAATATTCCAAATTTAGGAAATTTCAAAAAAGGATCATTTAAATTGGCTGCCGAATTAGGTATTCCAGTAGTGCCAATAACAATTATCGATAATTGGCAGATTTTACCAAGCCAGTTTAGCGGGTTACCTCATTTTAACCCAGGAAGATGCAGGGTTATCATTCATAAACGCATTTTTCCAGATTTAAATAAATCAATTGAAGAGAATTCCGTTATTTTGAGCCGTGAAACCAAGTTGGTTATCGAAAATACATTAAAAGCACATGAAATTATCTCTTGATTCTGTTGATAAATTAGCACATTTAGCACGCCTTGAGTTTGATTATACTACCCGTCAACAAATGCTTGACGATATGAATCAAATGCTAGCATTTGTTGAGCAACTTAATGAAATGGATACGGAAGGAGTAGAGCCACTCATTTACATGACCGATGATGTAAATATTTATCGCGATGATAAGGTTGAAAATCAAATTTCAAAAGAAGATGCGTTGCGCAATGTTCCTAAAAAGGACAGCGATTATGTGCGCGTAACAAAGGTTCTTAAATCTAAATAATCCGTTTATGTAATTCAAAAATAAAAGATTTTTATTTTGAATTACTTTCGTGAAATGGGCGAAGAAATTATCAAACTTGATTCTATTGGCAAGCGCTATGTTATGGGCGCTGAAATTATCGATGCATTAAAATCGATTTCTTTATCCATAAACAAAAATGAGTATGTAGCCTTAATGGGGCCTTCGGGCTCAGGTAAATCTACGCTAATGAATATCATTGGGTGTTTAGATACAGCAACTAAAGGCCAATATATTCTAAATCAAACCGATGTAAGCAATATGGTTGATAATAGTTTGGCGGTTGTTAGAAACAAAGAAATTGGATTTGTATTTCAAACATTCAATTTATTGCCCCGCTCTTCAGCTTTAGATAATGTTGCATTGCCGTTAGTGTATGCTGGATTTAATAAAAAAGACCGAACCGAAAAGGCAAAAGAAATGCTAGCATTAGTTGGCTTAGAGAACAGAATGCTGCACAAGCCCAACGAATTATCAGGTGGACAACGCCAAAGGGTGGCAGTTGCTCGTGCCCTAGTAAATAATCCATCTATCATTTTAGCAGATGAGCCTACAGGTAATTTGGATACTAGAACATCTTACGAAATAATGTCGTTATTCGAAAAAATACACCAAAATGGCAACACCATTGTATTAGTTACACACGAAGAAGATATTGCACGATATGCTCATCGAATAGTTAGACTACGTGATGGACTAATAGAATCGGATACTGTAAATACAAACATTGTTAGGATAAACGAAAATGTAGTTGGATAATGGCTTTTAAAATTTACACCAAAACGGGAGACAAGGGCCAAACCTCATTAATTGGTGGTGATAGAGTGCCCAAACATCATGTGAGAATCGAAGCTTACGGTACGGTTGATGAGTTAAACAGTTGGATTGGTTTATTACGCGATGAAACTTCAGTTGATTTTGTGAAAAACAGATTAGGAGAAATTCAAAATGAGCTTTTTGTTTATGGCTCATATTTTGCAACACCTTCTTCAAATGTTAAATTTAAATTACCCGAAATTCATCCTGAATTAATTAAATCGTTAGAAGCGGATATTGATTTAATGGATTCTGAACTTATACCATTGAAGCAATTTATATTGCCCGGAGGCACGCCAATTGTTTCTCACATACATATTGCTCGCTGCGTATGCAGAAGGGCTGAGCGATTGGTTGTAAGCCTTTCAGAGCTAGATGAAGTGCCAGCATCCAGTATTGAATTTTTAAATAGGTTATCTGATTACCTATTTACCTTTGCAAGATATTCTTCTCATAAATTAGGTGTAGCAGAAATACCGTGGAAGCCTTAAATTTAAAAAATAAAAAAATAATGTTCTTTTGTTTGTAGGAAAATATATATTTGCGAAAAATTAAAAATTACCAATATGTATTGGACGCTTGAATTAGCTTCACATTTAGAAGATGCCCCTTGGCCAGCAACAAAAGATGAATTAATCGATTTCGCAATCCGTTCTGGCGCACCGTTAGAAGTTATAGAAAACTTACAAGAGCTTGAAGACGATGGAGATCCATATGAAACCATTGAAGAAATTTGGCCGGATTATCCTACTAAAGACGATTTCTTTTTTAACGAAGACGAATACTAAATTTTAGTATTTTGTATTAAATATTGAGCAATTGCTAAATCGTAAGGGGTCGTAATCTTGATATTATTGGGCAAGCCATCAATGATATGAATTTGGTGGTTTAGAAGCTCAAATACACTTGCATCATCACTTATATCTTCGTTATCTAAAATAGAATACGCTTTTGTAATCTTTTCAGCATCAAACACTTGTGGTGTTTGAACCAGAACAAATTCTTCTCTCCGTACAGCTTTAGATTCATTTATTTCAATCTTACGTAATGAGTCTTTTAGAGGTAAGCATGGAATTGCACTGCCGTTAATTTCAGCTGCTGAAAATAATTTGGCTATAAATTCGGAAGTAATAAATGGCCTAACTGCATCATGAATCGCAATTAATTTCCCCTTTGCTAATGCCAGTCCATTTCTTACCGATTGTGTGCGCGTAGTGCCACCAATAGCCACCTCAAATGGAATTGAAAATTCAAATTGAACAACTAGTTCTTGCCAAAAGTTGATCCAATTTTGAGGTAAAACTAAAATAATTTGGGTAGTTGGATTAAAAGCATAAAATGCTTCTAATGTATGCATGATAATCGGCTTGTTTGAGAGTTCAAGAAATTGTTTCGGAAGGGCATTCCCCATCCGATTACCTGAACCCCCAGCAACTATTATAGCCGTGTATTGCACAAAGTTTTATAGTATTAACATAGCATCGCCATAAGTGAAGAATTTATATTCTTCTTTCATAGCAATTTGGTATGCTTCTTTCATCAAATCATGACCTAGAAATGCACTTGTTGTCATTAATAGGGTAGATTCTGGAACGTGAAAATTGGTTAACATGCAGTTTGCAATGTTAAAATGATAGGGAGGAAAAATAAATTTATCAGTCCATCCACTTTGTTCTTTTAGATGCTTATTTGATGAAACAGATGATTCAATTGCACGCATAACCGTTGTTCCTACAGCACAAATTCTTTGTTTGTTATCAATAGCTCTGTTTACAATGTCACAGGTTTCTTGATTAACTATAAAGTTTTCAGATTCAGACTTGTGTTTAGTTAGATCTTCAACTTCAACAGAACGGAAAGCTCCTAAGCCTGTATGAAGCGTAATTTCTGCAAATTCACAGCCTTTTAATTCTAAACGCTTTAAGATACTTCTGCTAAAATGCAAGCCAGCAGAAGGAGCAGCAACGGCACCAATATTTTTAGCAAAAATGGTTTGATATCTTTCTTCATCGGCTTTTTCAACATCTCTGCCCAATTCTTTAGGTATTGGAGTTTCTCCAAGCTCGTATAGAATCTGACGCAATTCTTCTTGTGTTCCTTCGAACATAAAACGGATTGTTCTGCCACGAGAAGTTGTATTATCAATAACTTCAGCTACCAATTCATCGTTTTTACCGAAATACAATTTATTTCCAACTCTAATTTTTCTAGCAGGATCTACTAATACATCCCATAAACGCATTTGTGCATTGAGTTCACGTAAAAGAAATACTTCGATTACTGCACCAGTTTTTTCTTTATTTCCATACATACGCGCTGGAAATACCTTGGTGTTATTGAAAATTAATACATCTTTTTCATTGAAATAATTGATAATATCTTTGAAAGTATGATGTTCAATTGTTCCTGCTTCGCGGTTTACAACCATTAAACGGGATAAATCACGCTCTTTTGCAGGATGTGAAGCAATTAATTTAGAAGGTAAATCGAATTTAAATTCCGATAATTTCATATTGTGTTTGAAAGCTGGCAAAGATACACATTAAAACGTATTTTTTGTTTTCAAACTTCACTATCCGTTTATCATAAATAAATCAAAATGTTCCATTGAAATTCTAATTTTGAATCAATGAAAGTGTTTTTAAAACTGTTTTTAGAGAGTATTGTGTTTGCATTTCAGGCACTTTGGTCTAATCGTTTGCGATCAATTCTTTCATTACTAGGCATTACCATTGGTATTTTTGCCGTTATTGCCGTTTTTACATTTACTGATTCATTCGAATACCGCATTCGAAACAGCATAGAAAAACTTGGAAAAGATGTCGTTTTTATTCAAAAATGGCCTTGGTCTTTTGAAGACAATTACCCTTGGTGGAAATATCTGTCGCGTCCCGTTCCAAGTTATCATGAATACGAATACATCAAAAAATATTCTAAATTAACGGAGAATGCCTGTTTTATAGCAGTTGCTTCTGGTCAAACCCTGAAGTTTGAAGATAAATCGTTACAAAATTCTCAAATAAATGGGGTTTCTTTTGAGCACGACAAATTAAGAGATTTTGAAATAGAGTATGGACGTAATCTCAGCTTTCAAGAAATGGAAAACGGGGAGCGTTCTTGCCTAATTGGATCTGATATTGCAGAAAACTTATTAGGAATTGCTAATCCCGTAGGCCTATATATAAAAATGTTAGGTGCAAAAGTTAAAATAGTTGGCGTTTTTAAAAAAGAAGGAAATTCACCTATTAATGATAGTGTAGACGATGATATAGTTGTACCTGTGAACTTTTTGAGAAATAAGTTAAATATTAATTCTGAACGAGGAGGTAATCCATACATTATGGTTAAACCCAAGGTTGGAGTTAAAATTGAAGACTTAAAAGAGGAGTTAAGGGGTGTATTACGAGCATCACGCAAAATTCAACCACTTAAAGAAGATACATTTGCGCTTAATCAAATTAGCTTAATTGCCAATCAAATTCAATCGCTTTTTGGGGTAGTAACTATGGTAGGATGGTTGATTGGAGGGTTTTCTATTTTAGTAGGCGGGTTCGGAATTGCAAATATCATGTTTGTTTCTGTGCGAGAAAGGACATCGCTAATTGGAATTCAGAAGGCTTTAGGTGCTAAAAACTATTTTATTTTATTGCAGTTTTTAATAGAATCTGTAGTCCTCAGTTTATTCGGTGGTTTATTTGGCCTGATTTTAGTTTATTTAGGAACCGTTATTGGGAACAATTTATTTAATTTGGAGATATTTTTATCGTTTAGTAATATTGTTTTAGGTCTCTCTGTGTCGGCAACAATTGGAATATTGGCTGGACTTATCCCTGCCATTTCAGCATCCCGAATGAATCCGGTAGATGCAATTCGGCATTCCTAAAGTTTCTCGCTTAATTCAACCAAAAATGCCCTTAGCTTGAGTAACAAATCTTTTGTTGAGTTGTCATTTTGTGCTTTTCCAACATTGGTTTTTAGATGCTCTTTTGCGCCTTTCAAAGTATACCCTTGTTCTTTTACCAAATGATAAATTAATTTGATATTCTCGATATCTTTTTGAGTAAAAAGGCGGTCTCCTTTTCTGTTTTTCTTTGGCTGAATAATATCAAATTCAGTTTCCCAAAAACGAATTAAAGAGGTTGAAACTTCAAACATCTCGGCTACTTCACCGATTGAATAATAAGATTTTGTTATTACGTAAGGTTTGTACGGCATATTAATCGAATGATTGGGTTAAATTCTCAGCATTTTTTAACATTTGTTCGTATTCTGCTGGAGTAATATCGTTATAAAAAAAGTTAACAGGATTTATTTTAGTACCATTTTTTATTACTTCATAATGCAAGTGAGGCGCAGTAGATTTGCCAGTACTTCCTACATATCCTATGATTTCTCCTCTTTTTACGCGTTGACCTGGCCTGCACTTAATTTTTGACATATGGCCATAAAGGGTTTGATAACTAAAACCATGATTAATTATAACATGATTTCCATAGCCATGGTCAAAAGCAGCGTAGCTTACAACACCATCACCAGAAGCATGTATTTCTTTGCCAGTGTTTGCAGTGAAATCCAAGCCGGTATGCATTTTTATGGTTTTGTAAATGGGGTCGATTCTTGATCCAAATCCTGATGCAAATGCAATTTGATCTTTAGCAGAAAGAGGCCTTATAGCTGGAATTGAGGCCAACATTTTTTGTTTGTCTTTTGCTAATCTAGTAACTTCATCAAAAGAACGACTTTGAATATAAAGGCGTTTGATTACTTTATCAATTTTTTCGGTGGATTGAGCAATTGTTTCTGAATTATCAAACCGATTAGCTTCGTTATTTTTATGCCTGAATCTACGTTCCTGATTTCGAAGGGATACATCAATTGGTTCAGCTTCAAAAATAACTCGATAAATGTTATCGTCTCGATCTTGAATGTCTTCTAGTGCTTTACCTACTAAATCAAGGTTTTCGTTTAACTGCTCGTATTTCTGATTCATATTCTCTATTTCCGCTTTAAGTTGCTTTTCTTTTGGAGAATCGAGATAGGTATAAGCAAACACAATAATTAAAAATGCAAAAATGGAAGTAGCGGCAATAAAGCCAAAAAAACGCAACATTCTCTGCCCAAAACTTACTTTTGCTTTCTCAAAAGTTAATTTATTTGGGTTGAAATGATAACGTATCTGCGCCATACCGACTTATTGATTATTTTTGAGCAAATTTAAGAGGTATTTTTTATAATATCCTTATTAAATAGGATTAAATAACAAGGCTTTAATATAAGTGAATCAGGTAATTATGACATCTAGTGAAATCAGAAAGAAATTTCTTGAATTTTTTGCAAATAAGCAGCATCATATTGCGAATGCAGCACCATTAGTTATAAAAAACGACCCAACGTTGATGTTTACTAACGCTGGAATGAATCAATTTAAAGAATTATTTTTAGGAAACCAGTCGGCAGTTTATCCAAGAATAGTAGATACGCAACCATGTTTACGTGTTTCTGGAAAGCATAATGACTTAGAAGATGTTGGAAAAGACACCTATCATCATACCTTATTTGAGATGTTAGGAAATTGGTCTTTTGGCGATTATTTTAAAAAAGAAGCTATTCTTTGGGCTTGGGAGCTCCTAACAGATGTTTATAATATTCCGAAAGATAGAATTTACGTTACAGTTTTTGGTGGTGATGCTTCTGATAAACTTTCTTCGGATGAAGAAGCTCGAACTCTTTGGAAATCGGTAATTGATCCAAATAGAATCATCGATGGTTCTAAAAAAGATAATTTCTGGGAAATGGGCGATACAGGACCTTGTGGGCCATGTACCGAAATTCATATTGATTTAAGACCAGATTCAGAAAGAAATTCAGTTGATGGGAAAACTTTAGTAAACAACGATCATCCTCAAGTTATTGAAGTATGGAACGTTGTTTTTATGGAGTTTAACCGCATGGCAAATGGTAGCTTGATTTCTTTGCCAGCAAAACATGTGGATACTGGAATGGGTTTTGAGCGTTTATGTATGGCGCTTCAAGGCAAAACTTCGAATTATGATACAGATGTGTTTAAGCCATTACTTGATAACTTGGAATCAATTTGCGGCAAAAAATACGGAGAAAACGAAAAAACAGACATTGCTTTTAGGGTAATTGTTGATCATATTAGAGCAGTTACATTTATCATTGCCGATGGTCAATTACCATCGAATAACAAAGCAGGTTATGTTGCACGCAGAATTTTGCGCAGGGCAGTTCGTTATGGTTATACTTATTTAGGATTAGAAAATCCATTTTTATACCGCTTAGTTTCCGTATTATCTAAACAGTTCGCAGAGGTTTTTCCGCATATCGAAAAACAAGAGAATTTTATAGTTAGAATCATTTTAGAAGAAGAGCAGTCATTTTTGAGAACCCTATCATTTGGGCTTAAGAAAATGGATTCTACAATGGATCAGTTGCGCAAAGCCAACACATTAATTATTCCTGGAGAAGTTGCATTTGAATTGTTCGATACATTTGGATTTCCTTACGATTTAATAAATTTAATTGCTTCTGAAAATGGATTTTCGGTGGATGAAAATGGTTATAAAGAAGCTTTACTAGTTCAGAAAACCCGTTCAAGAGCCGATTCAGCAGTTGAAGCAGGCGATTGGGTTAATGTTTCTGACGATAATGAACCCGTGAAATTTGTGGGTTACGATATTTTAGAAACTACTGTTGAGATTCAGCGATATAGAAAAGTAAAAGCAAAAGGGAAAGAAGTTTTTCACCTTGTTTTTACTCCAACTCCATTTTATGCAGAAAGCGGTGGGCAAGTTGGCGATAAAGGAATAATTAAATCAGAAAATGAAGTCATTAAAGTGCTTGATACTTTAAAAGAAAATAATCTAATTATTCATGTAACTGATACATTACCAGTTAGTTTATCCGATTCATTTATAGCTATTGTTGAAAAGGATAGCCGTGTAAGAACTCAAAAAAACCACAGTGCAACGCATTTAATGCATGCAGCATTACGCCAAGTTTTAGGTACGCACGTTGAGCAAAAAGGCTCATTTGTTTCACCAGATCAATTGCGTTTCGATTTCTCGCATTTTTCCAAAATTACCGATGAGGAAATGATTGAAATAGAACAAATTGTTAACGTGAAAATCAGAGAAGGCATTGCCTTAAATGAACAACGTGAAGTCCCGATTGAAGAGGCAAAAGCATTAGGTGCTATGGCTTTATTTGGTGAAAAATATGGCGATACTGTTCGCATGATTACTTTTGATGAAAACTTTTCTAGAGAGCTTTGTGGTGGAACCCATGTTAAAAACACCCAAGAAATAGGATATTTTAAACTTGTTTCAGAAGGGTCAATTAGCAGTGGTATTAGAAGAATTGAAGCGCTTTCTGGCGAATCTGCTTTTGACTTTGTAAGCCTAGAGCTACAAGGGTTAAAAGAAGTACGTGAAACGTTAAAAGCTTCTAAAAATTTATCAACAACAATACAACGATTATTGGATGATAACCAACGATTATCAAAAGAGTTGGAGCAACTGCACCAACAGAATCTTAGTTTGTTGATTCCTGGCCTGAAATCAAAGTTTAATTCTATCAATGGGATGAATTTACTTGTCGAAAAAGTTGATGTAAATTCTGCAGATCATTTAAAAAAGTTATCCTCTGAATTGAGAAAGGTAACTGAAAATGCGGTTGTCGTTTTAGCATCTAATATCGAAGGAAAAGTTGCAGTGTTAATTCAATGCGATGAGGAACTTGCAAAAGCAAAAGGAATTAATGCGGCACAATTAATAAAAAGCAATTCATCCTTGATTCAAGGTGGAGGCGGTGGACAAGCATTTTTAGCAACTGCTGGCGGAACAAATGTAACTGGAATTGACGCTTTTTTAAGCGCAGTTTCTCAAACCTTTAAAAATATAGCATAGTATAATGGCTTTAAATACAGAAGATTACGAGTTAGTAGTTGGACTAGAAGTTCATATTCAATTATTAACTAAAAGCAAAGCTTATTCTGGCGATTCTACCTTGTATGGCGAAGAGCCAAACACGTTGGTAAGCGTAGTGTCTTTAGGTCACCCGGGAGCATTACCCTACTTTAACGAAAAGGTGTTAGAATACGCAATTATGCTAGGACATGCCTTGCATTGCGATATCCGAAAAGTCAATGAATTTGCGCGTAAAAACTATTTTTATGCCGATTTGCCAAAAGGATATCAAATAACACAACATCTAACTCCTATTTGTACCCATGGATTTGTGATGATTAAAAATGGTACTGAAGATTACAAGAGAATTAATCTTACCCGAATACATATGGAAGAAGATGCAGGCAAAAGCATGCACGATCAAGATATGTACGATACCCTGGTAGATTATAATCGTTGTGGAATTCCATTGCTCGAAATTGTATCTGAACCAGATATGCGTTCTTCAAAAGAAGCATTCGATTATTTAAATGAAATTAGAAAGTTAGTTCGATACCTTGAAATTTGCGATGGCAACATGGAAGAAGGAAGTATGCGCTGCGATGCAAATATTTCTGTTCGAAAAAGAGGCGAAACTAAACTAGGAGTGAAGGTTGAAGTAAAAAACATGAACTCTATGCGCAACGTACAACGCGCCATTGATTACGAGTTTTTACGCCAGATTGAAGCCATTGAAAATGGTGAAATAATAATATCAGAAACTAGAAATTTCGAGGCAACCAAAGGCGCAACTTACAGCATGCGTATGAAAGAACTGGCAAACGATTACCGTTATTTTCCAGAACCAGATTTGCCGCCAGTTGTATTATCCGATGAGTTTTTAGCAGAGATTCGAGCTAAAGTTCCAGCATTACCTTTAGAGTTATTAAATAAATATGTTCAAGAATTTGGCTTATCAGCGTATGATGCTGGTTTGCTTACTGAAGACAAATATTTTGCAAATTATTTTAATAAATTGGTAACGTTTACACCAAATTTCAAGGCAGCAGCAAATTGGATGAACGGACCAATCAAATCGTATTTAAATGCAGAAGCTAAACATATAAACGATTTTCAGATTTTACCAGAAACGATTTCAGATATTATAAAATTGATTGATGATGGAATTGTAAACTTTACAACTGCATCACAAACACTTTTTCCAGAGTTGGTATTAAATCCAACTGAAAATCCAACATCCATTGTTAGTCGTTTAAACATTGCTCAAGATTCAAATAACGATGCGTTAGAGGCTATAATTGATTCTGTACTAGCATCCATGCCTGCAAAAGTAGAAGAATACAGAAATGGCAAAAAAGGACTTTTAGGTTTGTTTATGGGAGACATAATGAAACAAACCAAAGGGAAAGCCGAACCAAAAACAATTAACCAACTTCTTATCCAAAAATTAGACGCCTAATGAATTTTTCAAAAATTGTAGTAATACTAAGTGCTTTAGCAATAATATCTTGCAAAAAGCACAACGATGAAATTGCTGTTACTGGTAAAGTTGCAAATGCAACCGGTAAAATATATTTAGATGTTTTTGGAGGAGAAGATGTAGTAACCATTGATTCTTTTGATATTAAAGATGATGGCTCGTTTATGCTAAAAGCTAAAAGCGATATACCCTCTTTCTATCAGCTTAGGTTAGGCAGAAATAAGGTTATCAATCTTATTATGCAAAATGGTGAAAAGGTAGAAGTGTTGACTAACGACTCCACCTTTTCATTTGAATATACAGTAAGCGGTTCTTCAGGTTCTGAAAAAATGAATACCCTAATTAAAAAAATGATGGGTTTTGAAACCAGTTATCGTGGGCTTGCTGATAAAATGAGAGTAGCAGAAACGCAAACAAATTTCGATTCAGTAAAATTTGTGCTTCAAAAAAAATACGAAGATGTTAGAGTCGATCAAATTAAGTATGTTAAAGACCTTATCGCAAGAGAAGACACTAATTTGATTGCCATTTATGCTTTAAACATTCTTAACCCTGAAGTTGAAACTGATTATTTGCTTAAAATATTAGCACACTACGAAAACGTTATTCCCGACTCTCCATTTTTAAAGCAATTTAAAACCTACATGCAGCCTTTTGTTTTAAAGCAATTAAAAGCTGATCAAATGGGCAAACCGGTTCCTGCAATTAATTTAAACGATGTGAATGGCAAACCTGTTTCATTAGCAAGCTTGAAGGGTAAATTAGTTTTAATCGATTTTTGGGCTTCATGGTGTGCACCTTGTCGCAAATCCAATCCTGAACTTGTTGCTTTATACAAGAAATATAGAAGCGATGGATTCGAAATTTTTGGAGTGTCGTTAGATACTAAAAAAGAAGAATGGACTAAAGCCATTAAAGCCGATGGAATTACATGGTCACAAGTGTCAGATTTGAAAGGATGGGAAAGTCCTTTAGTAAGCTCATTTGGTTTTGATGCTATCCCTTCAACTTATCTTATTAATAAAAAGGGAATTTTGATAGGAGTTAACTTGCATGGCGAAGAATTAGAAAACCAAATTGTTACAAATTTGAACATTACTAAAAAGTAAAACTTGAAATTTGACGATTTCTGTACACCTTTGCACCAACATAATCATTTATGATCCCAGCTAAATTAAAAATACTAGCAGTTGATGATGAACCAGATGTTCTTGAGATTATTGAATATAACCTAAAGAAAGAAGGTTACACTGTAATTTTAGCTAACAACGGTGAAGAAGCTGTAGTTCTTGCAAAAGAATTGAAACCAGATCTAATAATTCTTGACATTATGATGCCTAAAATGGATGGTATTGAAACCTGCAGGCAAATAAGAGAAGACCATAAATTACGCGACACTTTAATAGTATTTTTAACCGCTCGAAGTGAAGAGTTTTTAGAAATAGCTGGTTTTAATGCTGGAGCAGATGATTATATCGCAAAGCCTATAAAACCAAGAGCACTGATAAGTAGAATTAATGCAATTCTTAGGCGTACAGGTTTGCGAGATCAAGAACATCGTAAAATTGAAATTAAAGGATTGGTTATTGATAGAGATACCTATTTAGTGTATAAAAATGGGGTTGAAATCAGTTTAGCCAAAAAAGAGTTCGAATTATTATTCTTATTAGCATCTAAACCAGGTAAAGTATTTACAAGAGATTTAATTCTTGAATTAATTTGGGGTACAGATGTTGTTGTTATCAACCGAACAATAGATGTACATATAAGGAAACTTCGCGAAAAAGTAGGCGAAGAATTCATAAATACCGTAAAAGGCATAGGTTATAAATTTGAAGCAAATTGAAAAATCCAACACCCCGTTTCATATCTTTTTTAGCATCATTTTTATTAGTGATGGTTTGCTTAGCGAGTTGCTTTATAATGCGCGTACCCATTATTCAAGCGTTTGTTTTGGCCTTGGTAGTGTTCATGTGTTCCTATTTGGTAATTCTTTACGCTATTGATTTTTTCATTTATCGTAAAATTAAAGTCATTTATAAAACCATTTCCGACATAAAAGGATTGAAGTTTAACATGATGGTGCAAGACGATATGCGCAAAGGCGACCCTATTGCAGAGGTTGACAATGAGGTTAAGACATGGGCTTTGTCAAAAGTTAAAGAAATTGAGCAACTAAAAGTTATGGAAAAATACCGGAAGGAATTTTTTGGTAACGTAGCTCATGAATTAAAGACTCCTATTTTTAACCTACAAGGATATATCCACTCTATTTTAGATTCGAACATTGAAGATCCAGATGTGGCTATGCATTTTTTGAATAAAGCAGCAAAAAGTGCCGATAGAATGGAATTGTTAGTAAAAGATTTACTTTCTATTGCCGAGCTTGAATCTGGAACTGTGGAGATGGAATTAGAGCAGTTTGATATCTACGAACTGATGCAGGATGTAATAGATTCACTTGAATTAAAAGCTAGCGAAAAAAACATAGTATTAAGCTTTAAACCAGGTATTTCACCTCCATTTATTGTTGAAGGAGACAAAAAACGTATTCGTCAAGTTCTTGTAAACCTAATTGTAAACTCAATTAAGTATGGCAAAGAGGGAGGCAGTACAAACGTTGGTATATATGATATGGATACTAACTTTTTGTTAGAAGTATCTGATACCGGAGAAGGCATTGCTAAAGAACACCTAGCACGTTTGTTTGAGCGCTTTTATCGCGTAGATAAAGCTCGCTCAAGAGATGCTGGAGGTACTGGCTTAGGATTGTCAATAGTTAAACATATAGTTGAAGCGCATAATCAAACTATTAGTGTTCGCAGCACATTAGGAGAAGGCTCCACTTTTGGAATTACATTAAAAAAGGCTGCGAAAAAGTAAAAAAATGCCCAAATTAAAATTTGAAGATCTCATCATATTCGAAAATGATGATTATTATTTAATAAATAAGCCTCCTCATGTCAACTCGTTAGACGATAGAACAGGAGATGGCATATCCATATTAAGGATGGCCAAAAAATATTTTGGCGAATCGCAATTGTGCCATAGGCTCGACCGTGAAACATCTGGAATTTTACTAATTGCTAAAAACCCTGAGTCATACCGTCATTTTTCGTTATTGTTTACCAATCGTAAAATGATCAAAAATTACATCGCAATAGTTGAAGGTGTTCATAATTTCGATGTTAAAGAGGTTTACCTTCCGATTGGACCACGAGGCGATGGATTAATGAAAGTTGATTTCAAAGAAGGAAAAGATGCGCTTACGTTTTTCCATACTGAAAAGTTTTACAAAAACTTTTCGATGATAAGATGTACGCCAATTACTGGCCGTACGCATCAAATTCGTGTGCATTTATCATCGCAAAATGCGGTGATATCTGGCGATTTAGCGTATGGTGGCACAGAGCCTTATCTTTCAAAACTTAAGAAAAAGTATATCGAAAGTTCAAAAGATGAGGAAAAACCAATCATATCACGCTTTGCGCTTCACGCACGAAGCTTAAAATTTATTGATATTAAAGGCGAAGAGAGGGAGTTTGTTGCCGAATTTCCTAAAGACATGGCCGTATTTATCAAAATATTGGATAAATACGACTCTACTAAGTAGTTCTTATAATCTTTTTGTTTGCCAATTATTTCTGGTGTTTTCTGAGGTTTGAAAAGTCGAAGCTTGTTTTTTCTGATTTTGAAAAAAATCAGAAAAAACGCTTGATGCTTCAAGTTCAGACTCGGTAAACTCTGGCAATAACATTTCTGGTTTAAAGTATTTGTTTATAAAATTGGTATCAAAATCACCCTTTATAAATTGGGGATGATCCATAACAAATTTGCCAAACTGTAAGGTTGTAGTAATACCTGTAATAGAAAAGTCGTCAATTGCCCTTTTCATTTTATCTATGGCATCTTCTCTTGTGCCTGCGTGTACTACTAACTTAGCAATCATAGAGTCGTAAAAAATAGGAATATCCATGCCTTCTTCAAAACCATCATCCACCCTAATTCCATGCCCTTGCGGTCTTCTGTAAACTTCTAATTTTCCCGTATCAGGTAAAAAATCATTCATAGGGTCTTCTGCACAAATTCTCAACTCAATTGAATGTCCATTTATTTCCAAATCTTCTTGAGAATAGCTTAAAGGCTTTCCTTCAGCAACTAATATCTGCTCACGAACTAAATCAAGCCCTGTTATCATTTCACTTACCGTATGTTCAACCTGCAAACGGGTGTTCATTTCTAAGAAATAGAATTGTTGGTTTTCATCGCATAAAAACTCAACGGTACCAGCGCCATAATATCCACAAGCTTTAGCTACGCGTACAGCTGCTTCGCCCATTGCTTTTCGTATTTCTGGACTTAATAATGAGGATGGGGCTTCTTCCACTAATTTTTGGTGTCTGCGTTGTATAGAGCATTCTCTCTCAAACAAATAAACTACATTTCCCTGTTGATCACCAATCAATTGTATTTCTATGTGGCGTGGACGACCTATATATTTTTCGATAAAAATAGAACCATCTCCGAAAGCAGAAACTGCCTCATTTATGGCCATATGCATTTGTTGTTCTACGTCTTCGATGCGGTTAACAATACGCATACCTTTTCCACCGCCACCAGCAGCTGCTTTAATTAGTAATGGAAATCCAGTTTTTTCTGCAACTTCCAATGCTTCATTTATATCCTTCAAGGGCATATCGGTTCCTGGAACCAAAGGGATATCGTAATTTTTTACGGTTTGTTTGGCTGAGATTTTATTTCCCATCAAGTCCATTGAATCTGCAGATGGTCCAATCAAAATGATGTTTGCATTTTCAAGTTTGCGTGCAAATCCAGAATTCTCCGATAAAAAACCGTATCCAGGATGAACAGCATCTACATTTAAACGTTGGCATACCTCAATTATCTTATCTCCTAAAAGATAAGATTGTGAAGATGGAGGTGGACCAAGGCAAACAGCTTCGTCTGCAAATAAAACATGAGGCGAACTTTTATCAGCTTCTGAGTATACCGCAACAGTTTTTATTCCCATTTCGCGAGCAGTTCTCATAACTCTTAAAGCTATTTCACCTCTATTTGCGACTAAAATCTTGCTGATTTTCCTCATAACGTCAATTGAATTGCACAAATTTAGATGATTATTACTTATTTTAAATTACAATAAAAGAGAAGTTATAGCTTTGCGGTAAATGTGGAAAGAAATTTGGAGTTTTTTGAAGTTTGAATTCAAATCTGAATTGCGCGGAAAGAATACTTTGTATGGAATATTGTTGTACCTAATTTCATCTGTGTATGTTTCATATTTAGCTTTTATGAAGTTGGAAAATGATACTTGGGCAGCTTTATTTTGGATTGTTTTAATGTTTGGAGCAACCAATGCTGTATCAAAAAGCTTCATTCATAACACCTCGGGAAAGCTATTGTATACTGCTTCTTTAATTAGCCCACAAGCGTTAATACTTGCAAAAATAATTTATAACTCATTACTACTAAGTGTACTTTCAATTATTTCAGTTACATTTTTTGGACTTTTGTTAGGCTTGCCAATTCAAAATATAGCATTGTTTTTAATAGCTTTAATATTAGGCTGCATAGGCATTGCAGGCAGCTTAACCATGACCTCAGCAATAAGTTTTAGAGCTACAAATCAAATTGCTTTAATGGCAGTTTTAAGTTTTCCGCTACTGTTACCAATTCTATCTATGGAGTTGAAAATAACTAAATTATGTATCGATGGAATAGTAGGTACTTTAGTAACTAAAAATATTTTAACAATTTGTTCAATAGATGCCATAATGATGGCACTTGCATATTTGTTATTTCCTTACCTTTGGCGAGAATAATATGAAAGATAACGCATATAAGTTTATTGCCGTTGTGTCATTAGTATATACAGTGTGGGCTGGATTTATGTCAGATGTCCCTCATTTACCGGTATTAAACGAAACCATTCGTAATTTATACTTTCATGTACCTATGTGGTTTGGGATGATAATCCTATTATTTGTATCCATGTGGCATTCTATAAAGTACTTAGCAACTTCAAACACGTATCATGATATAAGGGCTGAAATGTTTGCAAGAACAGGCATTGTATATGGAATATTAGGCTTATTAACGGGTATGGTTTGGGCTAAATTTACTTGGGGCGAATGGTGGAGTAATGATCCTAAGCAAAATGCGTCTGCAATTGGTTTACTTTTATATTTTGCATATTTAATCTTAAGAAACTCATTCAACGAGTTTAGTCAAAAGGCACGCATTAGTTCAGTATATAATATATTGGCTTTCATGGCTTTAATTCCACTACTTTTTATACTTCCAAGATTGGTAGATTCATTACACCCTGGAAACGGTGGTAATCCTGGTTTTGGTAATTACGACTTAGATGGAAGAATGAGGGTAGTTTTTTATCCGGCTATTTTAGGCTGGACATTATTGGGTGTTTGGATAACATCCTTAAAAGTGAAATTTAAAATCGTAGAAGAAAACCTTGCTGAAAAGCAAATGATTGGATGAAAAGAGCATTAACCCTAATTTTTTTATTCATCAGTAAATTTATTTTTGCAGATGAAACCATTGAAATGGCAACAGAAATGCGGTCGAATGGTAAAATTTATATAGTAGTAACGATATTACTTATAATACTAATCGGTTTTTTTGCATATTTGGCCTCCGTTGATAGGAAACTCAATAAAGTAATTAACAAGCTTAACAATAAAAACTAATTCAAATTTAAATTATGTCAGCTAAGATTGAAGAAATGCGCGAACACAGCTTTTTTGGTGATGTTCTTCGCTATTTCGATAGAGCCTCAGAATTTGTGGATTTATCAAAAGGTACACTCGATCTAATCAAATATTGTAACAGCGTGTATCGCATGAAATTTCCAGTGAAAATTGGAGACGATATACAAGTTATAGAATCGTATAGAGTTGAGCACAGCCATCACAAACTTCCTACCAAGGGCGGTATTAGATATGCTAATTCCGTTTCTCAAGATGAGGTTATGGCTCTTGCAGCTTTAATGACCTATAAATGTGCAATTGTTGATGTTCCATTTGGTGGAGCAAAAGGTGGAGTTAAGATTGATCCCCGTGATTATACGGTTGATCAACTTGAGAGAATCACTCGTAGATACACAGCAGAGTTAATAAAGAAGAACTTTATTGGTCCCGGTATCGATGTTCCTGCTCCAGATTATGGTACAGGCGAAAGAGAAATGTCTTGGATTGTTGATACCTATATGGCGTTTAACCCAGGATCTTTAGATGGAATGGGTTGTGTTACTGGTAAGCCAGTAAGCCAAGGCGGTATTAACGGTAGAAGAGAAGCAACAGGTTTAGGGATATATTTTGGTATTCGCGAAGCAGTTAGTTTTGAAGACGATATGGATAAAATTGGCTTATCTACAGGTTTAGCTGGAAAACGTATTGTTGTTCAGGGTCTAGGTAATGTGGGTTATCATGCTGCTAAATATTGTCAAGAGGGTGGAGCTATAATTGTAGGTATTGCTGAATATGAAGGCGGGATTCACAATCCAAGCGGTTTAGATTACGAAGCAGTTTTCCAACACAGAAAAGCTACAGGTAGTATTCTTAATTATCCAGGAGCAACCAATATTGCAATTGGAAACGAGGCTTTAGAATTAGATTGCGATATTTTAATTCCAGCAGCTTTAGAAAATCAGATACATTTTGATAATGCCGATAAAATCAAAGCAAAAATAATTGCTGAAGGGGCAAACGGTCCAGTTACTCCTGAAGCAGAAGATGTTTTAAATGCAAAAGGGGTGATGATCATCCCAGATGTATTTTTAAATGCAGGTGGCGTAACAGTTTCATATTTCGAGTGGGTTAAAAACTTGTCTCACGTTCGTTTTGGACGTTTAGAGAAGCGTTTTGATGAGAATATGAATAAAGACCTTATGAACGCAGTTGAAGGTTTAGTAGGTCGTCCTTTTTCAGATATTCAAAAGAAGAGTATAGGAAGAGGAGCAGACGAACTAGATTTTGTTTATTCTGGTTTAGAAGAAACAATGATTGAAGCTTATCGTCAAATTCGTACTGAGTTTAAATCAAACCCTAAAATTCCTGATTTAAGAACTGCTGCTTTTGTAGTGGCTATTAAAAAGATTGCTAATTCATACCAATCATTAGGTATTTTCCCATAAACAAAATAGTATATCAATAAAAAAGCCACGAATTTTGAGGGCACTGAAAAAGTGGCTGTTTATGAAAAGAGGTTGTTTTCGAATTGAAAACAACCTCTTTTTCTTTAAAGTATTCGGGTCGCGGTGCATCACCACTTCCATATAGGCGATTCTCAGAGCCTTTGCTTTTCTTAAAGAAAGTCTTTAATTTCTTAAAGTACTTTTTCAGTGGCCTCCGAATTTTCGTGGCTTTTTTATTGATATACATCGAAAATTGAATTGCAATTTATTCATAAAAAAAGGAGCAATTTTGCTCCTTTTTTTATGAATTGTTACTAGATGTTATTGTTTAACAATCTTTGTAACTGATTTTAATCCACTTTCTGTTGTTGCTTCAACAAAGTAAAGACCTGCAGGTAAAGTTGAACCAACTTCAACAATTTCATTCGATCTTAATTTTATTGATTCTAATACACGACCACTCATGTCTAATATTTTTGCATTAACCATTGAGTTGTCACCGTTATTAAAGGTAAGGTTAATAGTATTAGAGAATGGATTTGGGTAGGTTGTAATATTAAGATTAGCTGCTCCTCTAGTAGGTGGGCTATAGATGTTAATTTTACAAATTGCTCCCCAGTTACTAACATTTAATCCAATATACGCTCTTACTCTTACCCAATATTCAGTGCCTGTCAATAAAGATGGAGTAACCGATCCGGCAATTAATGTACGGCCTCTTGTCATTGAAGTTGTAAACAAAGTAGTTGCAGTAGAATCTGAATAAAAAGCAAACTGATATGCAGTTGCACCAGGTACTTCAGCAGCAATAATTGGTGTTCCAGGATTTACTTCTCTAACTGTACCACAAAGTCTATCATTAATACCAGTAGTAGCTATTCCAACTAATACAGGGTTTGCTCTAAATCCTATCTTGCAAATTGGACCAAAAGGACCCACCATTTCATCAAAATTTGCTCTAGCAGTAACCCAATAGGTTTTAGTCCACTCTAAACCAACAACATTAGACCATAGTACGTTTCTTCCAATATATTTATATGTTGCTAAAAGTTGGGTTTTCAAAGAATCATTATAGAAAAATGTTTCGTAACCAGTTGCTCCAGATGCAGCATCTAATAATCCTTTTGCATTACCAACATTAACTTGCACTAACGCATAATCTAATTTACCACAATTATTCGTGTTTAATTTTGTTGAAGCAAGATCAAATTCTAAGTTTATACCAGCAGATCCTTGAGTAGGATTAACAGTATTAGCAGATCCTAATTTAGTTGCCCAAACACCCGTTGAACTTGGAATGTTTGTAATAGCTAAACCTGATTGTGCATCAAACTCACGAATTAGTTTAATTCCGTTTGGAGCAACGTTTGGTAACCAACCAGCCCAAAATCCATTTTGGCCAGCAACTTTAGTTTTAAAGGTAGTATTGTATTCTGCAATGGCTGAAAAGTCAATTCCAGAACTTGCAACAAACGAGCAAGAATAGGGTTGTGAAGCTGGGTTTGTATCGTCATAAATTGCAACAAAGTTTTTTGCAGTTCTATAATTCGAATAAACCATGGTTCCTTTTGTTGCAGTAGAACCCAATTCAATTAACTGAGATACTTGAGTAGTACTTAAAGTAGTAGCAGTAGTAGTACCGTTATTTCCATCATTCAAGCGTAAACGAACAACAAGGTTCTTTCCTGCAATAAATCTGGCATTTGAAGTTAATTCATTTAAAAACCATCCAGTATATGAGCCCGATCCATTAGTAGTGAATTCTCCATAACCACCGCCATTAATTGCTAGGCCTATTGTGGTAGCACGGTTATAGGTTTGGGTTAAGGGATTGTAATATATAACGTTACCAGCCCCAGTAGAAACTGGTCCAACAGTATCTAATGTGTTAGCATATCTATAAACCGTATTTGTTTTTAAACCATTAACGGTTAAACGCATTGCAACAGGAATTCTATCTGATGTAGCGCCTCTTACAATATATCTTGGAACGATAACACCAAAGAATCCAGCATTTAAAATACTAATACTTGTAGTATTAGCAGTTGTAAGTGATCCTGAGGTTGCTTTTAAAATATAATTTCCAGCAACGTTCAAAGTATAGAAATTTGCATTGAAATATGTTCCAATACCGTTTACCATATTTATAGTGGTAACACCTGAAATTACACCTCCAGCTGGACCAGATAAAATAGTTAAAGTTATCGGCTGATTGTAGGTGTTATCTAATGTGTTATCTGGTCTTAAAGCGTGGAAAACTGTTGATGTAGGGAGTGCAGAATTAACAAATCCATTTGAAGGGTTTGAAGACAAAGCAAGCTTAGTTGCTACAGCATTTACATCAAAAGTAGCTGAAGTAGCAGCAGTTAAAGCGGTTGTAACATCAGTAGCCGTTAAAGAAACCCCTGTTCCATAAGTGTCAAATTTAACACCAGATATAGTTAACGTATTTGTACCTGCTAACATTACACCTGAAGTTGTACCTGTTAAAGAAACAGCACCAGAGGCAACGCTCAAGTCTATGGTTGTATTACCAGCAACATTTTGAGATAAATTACCAGCATCTAATGCTTTGATAGTAACATCAAAACCTAAGTTTTCTGTAGGGTTCACTCCTGAATTAACATTATCAAACACTAATTTTGTAGGAGCTGCTGCAACAAAAGTTGAAGATGTAACAACAACATCATCAAAACCCATCGCAGGTCTAGTTCCAGCACCAAAAATTCCGGAAGAAGTATTGTTCGCTTGAACATTACGAATTCTTATTTGAACAATTGCCTGATTGTCGCAAGAAGAAGGTAATGGAATGTCAACTAGGTTAACTCTTTGAGGAATTGCAATTGTATTTGCCTGTGTAAAATGGGTCATTGCATTTCTAGCTGAGCTAGAAATTGTAGTCCAAGCACCACTATTTCCAATTCTGAATTGCAAACTAACTTGAAAGTTTCTTCTGTTAGTAAATGTTCCGTTACCATCACTTTGTTGGTAGCACAAAACACCATAAGAAACTTTTAGGTTTTGGCGTCCTGTAGCGCTAAGTTGGGTAACCATACCCATTGGGAAACGACTCCATGCATTTGGAGTTGCAGAAGTACATAAATCCCCTGCTGCAGTTCCGGATACATTGAAAACAAATCCTGAGTCAGTTTTACCTACGATTCTTGAACGAGAGGTTAAATTGTATGCACAATCCCAAAGTGTAGTATTGGTAGATGTGTCATTAGCTTCTCCAAAAGCGCAAACAATAACGCTTGCCGCTGGATAAGTTCCAGCTGCATTTGTTGGTGCCCATGAAGTGAAAGAGTACGAACCAGAACCTAAATTGTGCGTTGCAGCAGGATTAGGATTCCAAACTTGAGCAAATGACGTAACACTTATAAAAAGCATTAGCATAGCTGCTAGGTGTAAAGATTTTTTGATCATATTGTTTAAGTTATTTAAGTGCGAAGGTATATTTACATTATTAATAAGGTGTTAACATACTATAAAGTTATGCATTTTACAAAATAATTTTTTAAGGAAATTTAAATGATAAATTTAAAGCTATTTTTAATGGGATTATTGATTTTTTTTAATCCAATTTTAACGTCTGCTCAGCAAGGAATAAAGTGCGGAAATGACGTATTAAACGATTTGTTATATAAAATTGATACTTTTTACTATCAAAAATTAGGATTAAGTTCTGCTGAATTTGATAAATTTCTGAACAAATATGAAAATCCAAAAAACACAGAAAATATAATTACAATACCTATCGTTTTTCATGTAATGCATGATCCAATGGATAACATTCCTGGCTTGGGTTCAAATTTGTCAGAGGCCCAAATACTTACACAAATTGATGTGTTGAATGAAGATTTTCAACGAAAAATTGGAACGAGAGGATACAATAATAATAGTATTGGGGCAAAATTGAATATTCAATTTTGCTTAGCCAGATTAGACCCAAACGGAAATAATATTTCAGGCATTTATAGGATGCCCTATGCAAACTCAAACAATCACTCGCTTGATAATTCATCCGATGCAAATCTCAAATCAATGAGCCGATTAGATTCAAAAAAATACCTAAATGTGTATATTGTTAAAAGAGTGTTGCAAGGAACATCAACTATTTTAGGATATGCCTATACCCCAGATCAATTATCTGCATCACAACAAACAGAACTAGATGGAATAGTTATAGGTGCTAAATATGTAGGAAGCATCGAAAAGCGGAATGCAAGCAGTCCCTTTTTTTATATCGATGCTAAATATAAATATGGAAGAACGTTAACCCATGAAGTTGGGCACTATTTAAATTTATTACACACTTGGGGTGATGGTGGATGTGGAGTTGACGATAAGGTAAATGATACTCCAAATTGCAAAGACCCATATTACGATTGTATTCCTGTTTTGCAATGTGGAAATCAAAGAATGATTGAAAATTATTTAGATTATACCCCTGATGAGTGTATGAACATATTTACACTAGGTCAATCAGCGCGTGCAAATGCTTCCCTTTCATTTTATCCTTTTAGAAGCACTTTAGTATCTCCTCAAAATATTATTAATACCGGCTGTATTGGAACTTCGCCAGATACCATGTTCCTCTTCCGAAATCAAAACAATATTCTGGCAGGAAAACCCGATAGCATTGTAATAAATGTTACTGATTATAGGGGAATAGGAGTGTATGATATTCCGGTAAAGATTCATTGGAAAACAGGACCTGAAAACATTTCACTTCCTCAAGATACAACCATGAACACAAATCAAACCGGAAATATTGTTTTAAAATGGAATCCATTGCGTGTAAAAGGCGATTATACGATTGAGATAAGTTCAGCAGTTGTAAAAAATAATCCCAAAATCGATTACTTGTTGAAAGTAAGTGTACTTGATTCTGATTTAGATAAATACAAAGTTTATCCAAATCCAGTGAATGATCGTTTATCCATCTTTGCTGACTTATTAGAAAAACAAATTTTAGACATAAGTATTTATTCTTTAGAGGGTAAGCGGGTTTATTATCAATCTGTTAACACTTTGCCTGGCGAAACAATAGATATACCTTTTAATAGCTATTCAAATGGAGTTTATTTGCTCAGTATTACTAGTAATACGGGTGTTAAAACCATGAAAATTATTCATTAATGATAAAAATTGGATTATTGAGCGATACCCACTCATACATTGATGAAAGAATTTTACACCACTTAGAGGATTGTGATGAAATTTGGCATGCTGGTGATGTTGGAGTAGTGCAAACCTACGATTTGATTGCAAAGAGCAAGCCTTTGCGCGGTGTTTATGGTAATATAGACGATGCTATCATTAAAAGAATTTTACCTAAGAATCAACTATTTACTGTTGAAGGGTTAAAGGTTTTCATGACACACATTGGTGGTTATCCAGGAAGATACACCATGGGTATAAAGGAAACACTAGTTAAAGAAAAGCCACAACTATTTATTTGTGGCCATTCTCATATATTAAAAGTAGTTCGTGATCCAGCGTTAAAAACACTACATATTAATCCAGGAGCTGCTGGTGTTCATGGATTTCATATAATGCGTACAATGGTTAAATTTACTATTGATAAAGGGGTAATTGGTGACTTAAAAGTTATAGAATTGGGAAAAAGAAACCTAATAACCAATAAAAATTTAATATCAATCTAGTTCATTTCCAAATTCATCCATTTGTATTGGATCTCCTTTGTCGTTTTCAATAAAAGTGGCAACTCCATGTTTCGGATCAAATAAATCATCGCGCGTGAAGCCGAACGATTTCATGAAACTGGTTAATATCTCGATGTATTCTAGGTCATTCCAAGCCCTGAAAACTTCTTTGTTTCCTTCTGAATCTGGTACTCTAAATTTAATGGATAGAAAATCTTCAAGCGCACTAGGGAATTGTAACCCGTATTCAAAAACTTGATTTACTAAATAGGATTTATAGCATAACCTAGAAAAAAGTTCATTTAACTGTATTGGATGAGTGATAATGCTCTCGAAATTGATAAAATAATCTTTATAAAATTTCTCCTGAATGTTGTTGTCCAATAAACAAGCCATGATGCAAACTTCGCCCATGCGTAACATTACCGATTGAACATTTAAGGCAGTAATTAACTCGAAATTTTGAGGGTTTTCGTAAGTATATGTTTGAAACTTAAATAAGGATGTTGGTTTAAAGTCTTCAAATCTAACTTCACGTAAAATCTCATGCAATGCAAGTGAAATTATATAGGCTTTATTGGCAAATGCACCTTCTAATAAGAATGTGTTTTGCTCGTTAGGCATCAATCGTGCTGCTTGTACTTCTTGAAGTACAACTGCATTAAATACCAAGCTTAAAAATTGAGTAAGTTCATTTTCTTTCAAAAATTTTAGCCCTGAAACTCCAGCCTGCATAAGGTCAAGACCTTTATGTAAAAGCTTTTGAACTTTTGCACCAACTTCGAAAGAAATAGGTATTACGAGTTCGTCATATCCAATTTTCTGGCCAGATAAAAGAGTAAGTTTTTGCTTTTCGAGGTTATAACTTTTAATTACCGTATCTGGGAAAATACGTATGCGATCTTGGATTGGATTAATGGCAGTACCGGTAAAAAAACAATGCGAAAAAAGGTCTTTGTCGTCTAAATAGGGCGAATATATTGGCAAATTATTTGATAATTTCATTCGGATTATCAGGGTTTATGGAGTTGGTTTTAGCTTTGAATGGGCAATGTAGGCAGTTGTTATTACAACAGTAGCCACGATCTTTATGATACTTTTCAGTAAACACAAAATTGCCTTCTGCGTTTATGTAAAAATCAATGTTTTCAATTAAATTCATCGGGTAAAATTCCGGTATAGTTTATGGGAGATAGTTCTAAAATTTTCGACTTTATGTCTTCTGAAACGTTAAGTTCAGACACGAATTGAATTAGTTTTTCCTTCGATAATTTATTTTCAGAACGGGTTAGTTCTTTCAATAATTCATAAGGATTTTCAATTCCGTTTGCACGCAAAAGTGTTTGAATACCTTCTGAAATAACTGCCCAGTTTTCGTTTAAATCCTGGTTTAACTTACGCTCGTTAACCGATAGTTTCAATAACCCTTTAGTTATTGAATTATACGCAATTAACGAATGAGAAAACGGAACTCCCAAATTTCGTAGCACAGTGGAGTCAGTTAAATCACGTTGCAAACGAGAAACAGGCAGCTTGTTTGCCAGAAATGAAAAATTGGCATTTGCAATAGCCAAATTTCCTTCGGCATTTTCGAAATCAATTGGGTTTACTTTATGTGGCATTGCAGATGAACCTACTTCATTTTTAACCACACTTTGGGTAAAATATTCCATTGAAATATACGTCCAGATATCTCTGCAAAAATCAATTAAAATGGTATTAATGCGTTCAAATGCATGGAATAGCTCTGCAAATTTATCGTAATGATCTATTTGCGTGGTTAATTGACTTCTTTCTAATCCTAAATTTGAAATGAATTCATCCGCAAAAGCATTCCAGTTAATATCAGGAAATGCAAAATGATGGGCATTGAAATTTCCAACAGCGCCTCCAAATTTTGCGGATAGCGAAATGTTATTTAAAACCAGAATTTGTTTCTCCAAACGCTCAACAAAAACCAAAATCTCTTTTCCTAAAAAAGTAGGGGATGCAGGCTGGCCATGCGTCCTTGCAAGCATAGGTTGGTTAATATTAGCGATTCCTATTTTTTTAATTTCAGAAACCAAAAACATTAATTTGGGTATTATAACATCAGTTAAAGCATTTTGTGTAGCTAACGGAATTGCAACATTGTTTATGTCTTGAGATGTTAAACCAAAATGAATAAACTCTTTCCATTCGGATAGATTAAGCGCTACAAATTTATTTTTGAGCCAATATTCAACCGCTTTTACATCGTGATTAGTGGTTTTTTCAATATTTTTTATTGATTTGGCATCTTCTAAATTGAAATTTTGGAACAAATCCAATAAAATTCCGTTGAAATGGTTAGAGAAATTCTTAAGTGGGTTGATATCAGTTTTTTGTAACTCAATGAAATACTTAATTTCAACAAAAACTCGGTATTTAATTAAAGCAAATTCTGAAAAAAATGGCGACAAAAACTCAGTTTGAGCTCTATACCTGCCATCGATTGAAGAAATTGATAATAAAGGATTGAATTCCATATAATATTTAGCTAGTAACTACCGTATGTTTGTAGAATCACACAGAAATATGTTTAATATTAAACGTGCAAAGGTAAGCATACTATTTTTTTTGGTACTATGTATTGCAATTTTAAATTCTTGCAGTAGTGGTAAGGGCTTTGGTGTTGGAAATTTAAGCAAAGAAGAAAAAACAGCATTAAAAGAGTTCAACTCTCGGAAAGCATCTGAAAGTGGCGGGGGAAGTAGTACTAGCTCTCCAGCAACCGCAAAAGTAAAAAAGCCTTTATTTTTTATGAAGTGGTTTTCTGTAAAACCAGATGGCCCTCCGGGTGGAAACTCAACATTTAAGCAGGCCCTAAATATTCAAAACAAATCTGTTAAAAAACGAATGAAAAAGAATGCTAGAAAAGCCCGTAAGCAAACATGGCGTAAATATTAATTCAGTGAGATTTACTATTTTCTTTTTATTCTTTTTTTCTAAGATTTACGCTCAGGACACTATTAAAGTGCCATTTGTAATTATCAATACCGACACAGTGCCAGTTTTTGAATTAGATCAAGTTTTATACGATAATGTTATCGCTTTAACAGACAAGGAACGAAATCGAATTTCTCGTTTAGAATTTAATGTTCGCAAAGTATATCCCTTATCAAAAGAAGCAGTTAAAAGACTTGGAATTGTCAATACAGAACTTACCAAATTAGCTACCGAAAGAGAAAGAAAAAGGTTTCTTAAAGGATACGAATCGATGTTGTTAAGTGAATATAAAGAGGATTTAAAAAAACTGAGTGTAAATCAAGGTAAAATCTTGATGAAGTTAGTTAACCGTGAAACCAATAAAACATCTTACGATTTAGTTAAAGAATATAGAGGTGCTTTTGCTGCCATATTTTGGCAAGGACTGGCTACGGTTTTTGGGGCTACCCTAAAAATCGAATTTGACCCTGTTGAAGATTATGAAATTGAAGCCATTGTCCGCATGATAGAACAGGGCAGATAATTGTATCTTTAGCCCATGAAACTTAATTTACTTGCTTTTGCTGCACATCCAGATGATGCTGAACTTGCCTGTTCGGGTACTTTAATTAAATATAAAAAACAAGGGAAAAAGGTTGGCATTGTAGATTTAACCCGAGGCGAAATGAGCACTCGTGGCTCTGCAATAATCAGAACAGAGGAGTCTAATGCCTCTACTCTTAAAATGAATATTGATTTTAGAATAAACCTAGAACTTGAAGATAGCAAATTGGTTGAAGACCAAGAATCTCTTTCAAAAATTATAGCTCAAATTCGGATTTTAAAGCCTGAAGTTGTTTTTTGCAATTCTTTGTCGGATAGACATCCTGACCATGGCATAGCTGGCAAAATGGTAGCCAGAGCATGTTTCTTAGCTGGACTAAGAAAATATGAAGTAGCTGTTGATGGAATTTTTTTAGAAGCTTGGCGCCCCCAAAATGTGTTTCATTACATTCAAGATTTTTATGCTAAACCCGATTTTGTAGTTGATATTTCGGACCATATGCAAGATAAAATGGATACCATAATGTGTTTTAAATCACAATTTTATGATCCGGAATCTAAAGAACCTACAACACCAATTTCTACACCAGATTTTTTAGAGTTTGTGAAATCAAGAGCCCGTGAATTTGGAAGAGAAATACATGTTTCTTTTGCCGAGGGTTTTATTTCTGAGCGCGCTTTAAAAATAGATGATATTTTTGCACTTTAATTAAGATAACAATGGCATTAGATTTAGCAGGAACCTTAATACAGGTTTTACCCGAAACTACAGGCGAGGGAACAAATGGTCCTTGGAGAAAAACAAGTTTTGTAATAGAAGTAGAAAGCGGAAAGTTCAAAAAGAAAGTATGCTTTACTGTTTGGGGCGATAAAATTGATGAGATAAAACGATTCAGCCCAGGAAATCAAGTAACCGTGCATTTCGATATCGAATCGCGTTCATTTAATGACCGTTGGTATACAGATGCTAGAATGTGGAAAATTGAAGGCACTCCAAGCGTTCAGTCTGGTGGTTCAACACCATCGAATAACGATCCAGATCCTTTCGGAGCACCATCTGCACAAGACGATGATTTGCCGTTTTAAGGCTGATTATTAAGTAGATGTAAAATATTTAACTTACGTAAGCTTGGGGCTTTCCAACTAACTATACCAACTACAAATAAGGTCATGGTTCCCCCAAAAATTACTGCCGGAATTGTTCCAAATAATTTGGCAGTAACCCCCGATTCGAAAGCCCCAAGTTCATTTGAAGAGTTCACGAACATGCTGTTTACAGCAGAAACCCTGCCTCGCATATCATCAGGAGTAAGTACTTGCAATATGGTTGAGCGGATTACAACCGACACATTATCTAAAGCACCGCTGATGGCTAACAATACAACGGATAGCCAAAAAACGGTTGAAAGTGCAAAAAATATCATACATAGTCCAAAACCGGCAATTGCCCAAAGAAGCTTTTTGCCTGCGTTGGTATAAGGTGGATAAAATGCAAGAAATAGTGCCATAATTGCTGAACCAACAGATGGAGCAGCTCTTAAAATACCAAGTCCTTCGGGTCCAGTTTTTAGGATATCTGAGGCAAAAATGGGTAATAACGCAACTGCACCTCCAAATAAAACTGCAAACAAATCAAGAGTGATGGTGTTTAAAATATTTCGTTCTTTAAAAACGAAATGAATTCCACTCAATAATCTATCTTTTATTTTTTCAGTATTATTTTTTTCACTTTTGACATAGGTATATCGAATCATAGTAAAAAGTAAAATGGATATCGCTAACAAAATGGCACAAAATGCATAAGATTTAACAACTCCAATGCTAGCAAATAAAATGCCTCCAATTGCTGGGCCAATAATAGCACCAGTTTGCCAAATATTTGAATTCCAAGTTGATGAGTTTAAATACATTTCACGTGGCACCAATTGACTCATTAAAGCGGAGCTGGAAGGAGATAAGAAGCCACGGCTTAATCCAATCATAAAAACTGCTAAATAAATTGGCATGGTTCCTATTTGTTCTAACAAAATTTCAGAATGGTATGAGAAATAGGTTAAAAAAATCATACTTAAAAAAATCCCTAAATAACTCAAAATGCATATCAGTTTTCTACTGTATTTATCGGCTAAATGACCAGCATATAAGGCAACACTAATAGCAGGAACGAATTCGGCAAGTCCGCTTAGTCCTAAAGAAAGCGGGTCTTTTGTAATTTTATACAATTGCCAACCAACTATTACCGTTTGAGCTTGAATTGCAATGGTAACTAAAAATTTAACTAAAAGGTAAAATCTGAAATCTCGGTATGCAAAAGTTGCAAATGCTTTTTTCATAATAAGCTCATTAAAGTTTGCCTGACCAAAAAGTCATCTTTTGTATGCTTAAATCAATTTCAGGTTGTTTTTCAAATATACCATAAACAGAAGAACCGCTTCCCGACATTGAAACATATAGTGCACCCATGTTTTTTAGCTTATTTAATAATTCTGCAACAACGGGGTATTTCTGCTTTATTGGGTTTTCAAAATCATTGACAAGCAGATTTTGCCATTGATTTATGGGTTCTAAGAATATTGATTTTATTGATTTTATTGGTTTTTTTGGAATAATAGATTCAAATGCTTCTTTAGTTGAAACGTGTATTCCGGGGTGAACAATCAAAATAAAGTAGCTAGATAAATCCAACGAAATCGGGCTTAATTCTTTCCCAACTCCATTTAATATCATTGGTTTTTGATGCAGGAAAAAAGGACAATCGCTGCCAATTTTTGCTGCAATTTCAATGAGTTCTGATGCACTGATATCTAAATTATACATTTCAACCAAAGCTAACAGGGTGGTGGTTGCATCTGATGAGCCACCGCCTAATCCAGCTCCAATCGGAATGTTTTTATGTAATCTAAATGATGTTTCAGGTAAATGATATTTTTCGTTCAGGATTGAAAATGCCTTTTCAATTAAATTTTCTGAATTGTTGTTTGGAATTGATAATCCATTAGTTATAAGAGATTTAGTTGTTGTTGTTTTAAGTTTTTTTATAGGTAAAACTTCAATAATGTCGTGCCAGGCAACCGGATAGAAAACTGTTTCAATGCTATGATACCCATTAGAGAGTTTTTCAACAACATGTAATCCTAAATTGATTTTTGCAGGCGCAAACTTTACCATTTACATCATTTTTTGACGCTTTATTAAGTAGGATTGAAGCACCTGCTTAAACCCTAAATTAATATCTGCTTCGATGTAATCAATTTTAAACTGACCGCATTTGTTTATTATTTCACTTCTAAACTCTTCAACAGCAGATTTATACTCTTCTTGGATTTGAGCTGGATTTAACTTCACTTTTTCGCCAGTTTCTAAATCAATAAATAAATGTGGCCGATTAGGTAAATTTAAATCAACCTCATTTTTATTGTCTAAAACATGAAATAGTAAAACTTCGTGTTTATTGAATTTTAAGTGCTGCAAAGCGCTAAACAAAGCATCTTTATTTTCAGGGTCGCCAAACATATCGCTAAAAAGGATTACTAACGATCTTCTCGGAAGTGTTTCAGATAGCACATGAAGCGCATGTGGTAAATTAGTAGTTTGGTTTTCAGCTGGATTTGAAATCATCATTTCAAGCTGATTCAATATTAAACGTTGGTTTAATGTGCTGCTTTTTGCAGGAAATGAGTGATTTAATTTGTCATTGAACAAATGTAAACCAAATGCATCTCGCTGTCCTTTAATTAACTGCAAAATGGCTGCTGTCGTATAGGCCGCAAAATGAATTTTATTAGTTTTTCCTTTTGGGAAAAACATACTGCTAGAAGTGTCAATAACCAATTGACAACGTAGATTGGTTTCTTCTTCAAAACGCTTCACAAACAATTTGTCGGTACGTGCAAATAACTTCCAATCGATGTTACGCGTACTTTCTCCGGTATTGTATAGACGATGTTCTAAAAACTCAACCGAAAACCCATGGTAAGGACTTCGGTGTAAACCAGTAATAAATCCCTCTACAATTTGCTTCGCAAGAAATTCTAAATTTGAAAATTCTTGCAAACTTTCAAGCGTTATTTGATTTGCTTCAACCATTAACGTTTTGGAAAGCGAGTGTCTTTAGCAAGCTTTTCTATTTGCAACAAATGGCGTTGTGTATGAAATAAATTTAGCATGAGAGCATCGATAAAGTTCATTCTAAATATCTTAAATATAGGGTTTCTGATTTTAGAACGATGAATATCGCCATTTTCAACCGATTTTTTCAAAAAATCGATAAACTCTTTCTGCATCAACATAAAGTTCTTTAATGTTTCTCTAGTATCGATATTTTCAGCAGATGCTGGGTTAAATGATTGTGGCATTTTTACCGGTTTCTTATTATGAGGGTGCATTGCTGAAGCTAATCTGCCACCAATGAAGCCTGGTTTATAAGGTCGGGTTAATGTTTTTTCATTTTTACTTTTAAGCGTAGCTTTTTTTAAAGCTTTTAAATAAATATTTCCTGCCAAATTTAAATGCTCAATGCATTCTATAATCGACCATCTACTGTCTGTAGGCGACCACCGCAATTGAGATGGATTTAATTGCAACAATCGTAAACGAGCTAAATCAAGCGATTGCTTCATTACACTTTCAAACTGCCTTGAAATTTTATCTTGAGTTAACGAATTTAATTGAATTTCTTTCGACATAATTGCTGCAAAATTAAGGGTATTTGATGGATTATGATATTAAATATTGCTTTTCTATAAAACAAAAATAGCGGCCATTTGAGGAGGCCACTGAAAAAGTACTTTAGGAATTTAAAGACTTTCTTTAAGTAAAACAAAGGCTCTGAGAATCGCCTGTATGGAAGTGGTGATGCACCGCGACCCGAATACTTTAAAGAAAAAGAGGTTGTTTTCAATTCGAAA
>CAMTUB010000015.1:0-28432 GCA_947084835.1 uncultured Bacteroidota bacterium
AGCGGATTAAGCATCAGCGGTACGTTATTTAGAGATGCTAATGGCCTTACAGATGGTATTGTAAATGGTATTGGAATTGGAACTGTTAGTACAATTCAACTTTATGCATATTTAAGTGAAGGTGGAATAGTTGTTGGCAAGATAACTATACCTACAAGTGGAATCTATAATTTTACCAGTTTAGCTAGCGCAAATTCTAGCTATTCAGTTACAATATCATCATCGAATGTATTGGTAGGCGCAGCAGTACCAGCAACAGCAGGCTTGCCAACAGGTTGGGTTGCAGTAGGAGACAATTTTGGTACTGGCAACGGAGCAGGAACAGGCAACGAGTCAGGAACTCCTGATGTAAAAATATCAGTAAATACTACAACTGTAAATGTTACCGCAGTAAACTTTGGAATTGAGCTGTTGCCTACAAATATAAATGTTAGTTTACCTCCAGTGGTAAATCCAGGTGCATCAATAAAAATTGCAACTCCTACATTATCAGGCTATGATCCTGAAGATGGAATAAAAGGACAGGGAAGTAGTTTTATTATAAAAACGTTGCCTAGCAATGCAACTTTATACTATAACAACGTGATGGTTACAATAAATCAGGTAATTACTAATTATAATGCAGGATTGCTTACGGTTGATCCAGAGTTTAATGGTACTGGGACTATTGTTTTTCAATATAAGGCAATAGATAATTCAGGAAATGAAGCATTGTTATCTTCAAGCTCAACTACAGAAGTTGAAGGAGTTCAAGTTTCAGGAAGATTTTACAGCGATGGGTATGGACTAACTAATTATCAAATTGATGGGACAGGTATAGGTTCAGTAAGTGGAAATCAACTTTTCGCTTATTTATCTGAAAATAACATAGCTGTAGATAAAGTTGCAATTCAAAGCGATGGAAACTTTACATTAACTAATGGCGATCAAAACACATTATATACCTTAATTGTTTCTACATCAAATGTAGCAGTAGGTCAGCCTGCACCTACAAGTTCAAACTTACCTACAACTGCATTGCCAACAGGAGAGAGTTATGGCTTGAACAATGGAGTAGGTAATGGTATAATTAATCAAACTCCTCAATTGAGAGTACCGATTCAGATTTTAACCACTAATATAACAGAAGTTAAATTAGGTATAAATTATATTCCTAATGCGCAAAATAAAATCTATACTGGATTGAGTCCAACTCAATTTAATACACCATCAGGTAATTTAAATTACCCATTTAAAATTGAATTGAATGGCGGTTCAGGTACTACAAATGGCGATATAAACTCTAACAGTGCAGGAATTCTTCCGGGAAATGTTTCAGGATTAGACTTTGAAGATGGTGTATATGCAGGCTTAACGGGAGCTAACAGTCAATTTACATTTGTTATAAATTCACTACCAAATGCTGCAAATAATGTTTTAGTATATAGAAACTCTAATTTTGATTTCATATTGAAACCAAATCCAATAGTTTCAGATCCTTCATATATCTACTGGAATTCAACAAATTCTAGATATGAGATACCAGATTTTGATGCAAGCAAGCTGTTTGTTTTTTATCAAAGCAACGGTCAATCTGGGTTTTCTTTTACCTACTCATGGATTGATAATGCAGGAATGAACGGAACCCCAGGTACATATTCAGTAAACACAGTTGCACCACTTCCAGTAAAGCTTATCAGCTTTGATGTGAAAAAGGGGAATGGAATTGTTCAACTTAATTGGAAATCAAGCGAAGAATTGAATTTTGACAACTATACTATAGAAAGAAGTATAAATGGAAGAACATTTGCAACCATTGGAAGTATTAAAGGAAATGAATATTCAACCTCTGTAAAAAACTATTCATTTATTGATAACGTATCACAAAATGGAAATTATTATTACCGTTTGAAAATGATTGATTTAGATGGAACGTATGAATACAGTGTAGTTAGAAAAGTATTATTTGATGGATATGATACTAATTTCAATATATATCCTAATCCAACAAATGGAATAGTTAATATTAATGCGAATCAATTGGATACTAAGTCAATAATTGTAGTTACTAACTTAATAGGTGAAATTGTTTATACTAAGGATATTTCAACTATTAGTAATCTTCAAATTGACTTAAGTCATTTAAGCGCTGGTATTTATAATGTGAGCAAAGTAAGTTTGATAGATTCAAAATCTCTTAAATTAGTTATAGTTCATTAAATCAAACTTATAACCTAGTAAAGGGATTCAATAAATTGAATCCCTTTTTTATTGAGGGACAATTTTACATCTTACTTAAAAGTCTTATAATTTATATTATGTTAAGTAGGATAATTTAATAATCTAAATAATAATCCCAATCTTTGTGCATGCCATTTAAAGAATACTCCTTTTGGGATAAGACCACAAATTTCAAACCAGCAGACATTACAATTATTGGTGGCGGAATTGTAGGACTAACCTGTTCTATTTTCTTAAAAAAACACAATAAAAATTTAAACATAACCATTCTTGAAAAAGAGCTAATTGGAACCTGTGCTACAACTAAAAATGCTGGATTTTTGTGTTTAGGTAGTCCTACGGAACTTCTTGATGATATTAGCAACTATGGAGAAAACCTAGCTTCTGCTAATCTATCGGCTCGATGGAACGGTGTTCAAATGTTATTTAAACTTTTAGGGAAAAAAGTTATTGATTTTAAGTTAAATGGCGGTTATGACTTAATTAATGAAGAAGTAGTTGATAATAACATTCAAGAAAACATCATTTTACTAAACGGTATTTTAGAAAGAATTACTAAAATACCTAATTTCTATTCTAGGGTTGATTTAGATACTAAAAATTGGGGTTTTAAAGGTTTTGCAAGCGCTTATTCAATGGAATTTGAAGGACAAGTAAATCCAGCAAACCTTTTAAAAGCATTGAGATTAAAAGCTATAAATCTCGGAGTAAACATTATAAATGGAATTGAGTATGTTAGCCATACTACCTTGAATAATGAGGTTGTTCTTAATATAGGTGACAAATTTCCTAATATAGTATCACGCAAAATTGTATTTTCTACAAATGGTTTTGCTGGGAATATTTTTAAAAATAATGAAATTATTCCTGGACGTGGGCAGGTGTTAATTACAAAACCAATATCAAATATACCTTTTAAAGGAAATTTCCATTTCGATTCTGGCTACTACTATTTTAGAAATGTTGGCAATAGAATTTTATTTGGTGGTGGCAGAAATTCTGATTTTGAAAATGAGAAAACAACCCTTTTAGCAAATAATGAGTCAATAATTCAAATTTTAAAAGAAAAATTAGAAAATCAAATATTAGGACATCCCAATTTTGAAATTGATTTTACTTGGGCTGGAATTATGGGTTTCACAGCAACAAAACAACCCATTGTAAAACAACTTTCTGATTACGAATATATAGCAGCCGGTTTAAATGGTATGGGTATGGCAATGGGAACATTTATAGGGCATAAGGCTTCAAAAATGATTATTGGCAAGGTTTAAATATGTTGTAATACCTCAACATCAGCATCTTCAACCAATACATACCCATCAATATCAATCTCTAATAATTTTACCATTTTGATTTCATTGGTAAACAGCGGATCGTAAATGGCTTTTACTTTAACATAATTTGAGGTAAAGCCGTACATATAGGCGTTATGCTTTTCATGTTCAAACAAAACGGGTAAAACTTTACCAATTTGAGATTCGTAAAATGCTTTTTTCTTAGTTTCAGATAGTTTAGTCAGTATTTCATTACGCTGCGATCTTATCCTATTCGGAATAACTTCCTTTATGAGTGCAGCTTCGGTATTCTCACGTTCTGAATACGTAAATACATGTAAATACGAAATTTGCAACTCATTTATAAAGTTATACGTATCTAAAAACTCTTCATCTGTTTCTCCAGGAAAACCAACAATAACATCAACACCAATACAACAATCAGGCATTACATTTTTTATTTTGGTCACCTTATCTACATACAAATTACGTAAATAGCGTCTTCGCATTGCTTTAAGAATACGATCGTTGCCCGACTGTAACGGTATATGGAAATGAGGAACAAACTTTTTGGAAGTAGAAACCCAAGTTATTATATCGTCTGTTAATAGATTAGGTTCGATAGATGAAATTCTAAATCTATCAATATCTATTTCAGAATCAAGTTCTTGAATCAGTTCATAAAAGTTTCCAAAAGGTCTGTTTTTTGAATTTAAATCAGTACCTAAACCAAAATCACCTAAGTTTACTCCAGTTAGTACTATTTCTTTTACTCCCTGACTTGCGGCTTCTTTAGCTTTTTCAATTACACTTTCGATGGTTGTACTTCTACTATGGCCTCTTGCCAATGGTATTGTACAAAATGTACATGAGTAATTGCAACCGTCTTGCACTTTTAAAAATGTTCTAGTTCTATCTCCAAAACTATACGCAGGTACAAAGGTATCTACCTCATTAATAGGCTTAATATGTATCTGAGTTTCTTTTAATTTAAGCCCCTCTCCTATGTATTTTGGTAATTCGAACTTTTCTGAAGCTCCAAAAACTGCATCTACTCCCGGAATCTGAGCTATTTCTTGAGGTTTTAGCTGAGCATAACACCCAACAATTGCTATAAATGCATTTGGATTATGCTTTAAAGCTTGGTTTACTACTTTTTTACATTTCCTATCTGCATGGTCGGTTACTGAACATGTGTTGATAACATAAACATCTGCCGATGATGTAAAGTCAACCTTAGAAAATCCGTAGTTTTCAAACTGACGGCCGATAGATGAAGTTTCAGAGAAATTTAACTTACAGCCAAGGGTATAAAAAGCAACTTTCTTTAGATTTTCCACTAGTCTTCTCTCATTTTCAAGCGAATGCTGGTAATTATTCTTTTAGTATACATTGGAAACTCCCCATCCATCATCCACTTATAGTAGCCTAAATCTTTAGCAAAGACGTCTTTTACGGGTACACCTTTATACTTGCCAAAGTTGAAAACCTCTACATCTTTATCGTTGTATGCAATCCTACCGGCTAAATCTGCAAATCGGTTCGACCTTGCAGTGTATTTATGCAAAAAAGTAATATCGTTTTTTATATTTTCATATTTATCCAATTGAGCCAATAAAATCTCATAGGTAGCCATTGCATCAGCTTCTGCAGAATGATGGCCTTCTAATGATTTATTGCAATAAAAGCGATAAGCTGCCTTTAAATCTCTAGGCTCGTTTTGATGAAATATGCTTTGAACATCCACAGTTCTTCTGCCTTTCAATTCAAAATCAACATTAACTCTTAAAAATTCTTCCAACAAAACTGGGATGTCGTAGTAGTTAGAATTATAGCCTCCAAAGTCGCCATCTTTAATAAAGTCTTTTACTTTCAAAGCTATTTCCTCAAACAAAGGTTCGTCTTTTACGTCTTCATCTGTAATCTTATGAATTGCAGTTGAAGCAGCAGGAATTGGCATTCCAGGGTTAACACGTTGCGTATATTTTTCAATATTACCATCTGGATGCACTTTAATTAAAGATATTTCAACAATTCTGTCCACACCAATTTTCAAGCCGGTTGTTTCAAGGTCAAAAAACAGAATAGGTTTTGTTAATTCTAATTGCATCAGGTAGATTAAAAGGCAAATTTACGAAAACTTAGTTAGTTCAATGTTATCAAAGTTACCCGAACTCATAAATAACACAATTGAAGGTGTTTTGATGTTTAGTTGCACCCATTTAATTATCTCTTTTGAGTCGGTTGAAACAACTATTTCTTGATTATTAAATGCCGTCTTAATTTGATCATCAGATATAACTTCTAAGTTTTTTTGTTTTAATGTTTCAAGATTAAAATAAACCATAGCAACGTCAGCCTTATCCAAACATCCTGCATATTGATCTATAAAGTTTTTGTTTAAGCTACTGAATGTATGTAGCTCATAAACAGCAATAACACGTTTATTTGCATACCGTTCTTTAACAGCATTAACTGTTGCTTTTACTTTTGAAGGCGAATGTGCAAAATCTCTAAAAATTATTAATTTTTCAGTTTCTAAAATCTTTTCTAATCTTTTAGCAGCCCCTGAAAAGGATGAAATTGCAGTATAAAAATCGTGATTCGAAATTCCTAAATTTTCGCAAACAAGCTTTGCTCCTTCTAAATTTTCTAAATTATGTTTTCCGAAAATTTGAATAGTATACACTTTATTTTCTGAGTTAATTACAACTCCATTATCAGTAATTGCATATTTACTGGCTTCGTACGAATAACTTTCTGGTTTATAATCAACTATGATTTTTAACAAATCAATATCGTGCTTATAATAGATTACTTTAGAATTGGAGTTTAAACTTTTAAGCAACAAACTAAATTGATTTACATACATATCGTAGGTCGGAAATACATTAAAGTGATCCCAAGCAATACCACTAATAAGTGTTATATCTGGATGATAATGCAAAAATTTTGGTCTTAAATCATCAGGTGAAGTTAGATATTCGTCTCCTTCAATAATAATTAATGGAGCATCAGAAAGTTTAACCATTCTATCGAAACCAGGCAATTGAGATCCAACTAAATAGTCAAATTTCATATTTAACTGCGTTAATACATGTATTATCATTGAAGTTATGGTTGTTTTTCCATGACTTCCAGCAATTACTATCCTTTTTTTCTCTTTAGAATTTTCATAAATAAACTCTGGAAAGCTGTATATTTTTAAACCTAATTGTTTAGCTTTTTCTAATTCTGGATTATCAGCTCTAGCATGCATCCCTAAAATAATTGCATCTACTTCAGATGAAATTTTATCTGGAAACCATCCCTCATGTTCTGGAAGTAAGCCTTTGTTTTTCAGCCGAGTACGCGATGGTTCAAATATTTTATCGTCTGATCCTGTTACCTTATGTCCCTGATTTGCAATGTCTAAGGCTAGATTATGCATAACCGCCCCTCCTATTGCTATAAAATGAAAATGCATCTTGCAAAAATATTTAACATTTAGGTAACATTATAGAAATTTGATAATTATTGAATATCAATTATTTATAATAAAATCAGTAGTTATTTGTAACTATAGAGACTTAGATTTTACATTTGTAGATTATTTAATACTACTACATGCCTAATAATTTCGACCAAGAATTTCATAATTGGATAAAGCAAGAAAAACTTGCTATTGAATTAAGCACACTTTGTTCAAATTTATCGTTAGATAAAGCTGTAGAGGTTGTTTTGTTCAGAAAGCCATTAGTTAACACTAAGCCAACTGAAATCTTAACCCATCATTTATATGCAAGTAAGGTAAGTAACCTAAATTTGAATATTCAGACCAGCGTTGAAATCGTTCAAGAAATGAACACTTCTGACTTAGCTCCGTCTAGAATTGATTTAGGGAAATTATTAACTGAATGGCATACCGAAGGAGATAATTACCAAGATATACACGCTTTTTTAGTAGATAAACTAGCAGATTTTATAGGAAAAGGTAAAATTGAAATGAAACCTAAAGATGTTATCCTTTACGGTTTCGGAAGAATTGGACGTTTATTGGCACGCGAGCTTGTAGAGCAAGCTGGAAGAGGTGATCAACTTCGTTTAAAAGCAATTGTAACACGTGGTAACAGCGATTTAGAAATCAAAAAAAGAGCAGAGCTTTTACGTAATGATTCAGTTCATGGTGCTTTTACAGGAACCATTGTTGAAGATTACGCAAACAAATGTTTAATCATAAATGGTCATACTATACATATGATAAATTCTGCAAGCCCAGATGGTTTCGATTATACGGTTTACGGTATTAATGATGCATTAGTAATAGACAATACAGGTGTTTGGAGAGATAGAGAAGGGCTTTCTCGTCATTTATCGGGTAAAGGCGTAAACAAGGTTTTATTAACAGCTCCTGGAAAAGGCGATATTCAAAATATTGTTTTCGGAATAAATCACGAAAACCAAGATGTAGATAATGAAACAGTTTTTTCAGCAGCATCATGTACAACCAACGCTATTGTTCCCGTATTGAAAGTTATAAATGATACAATCGGAATTGAGCAAGGCCATATAGAAACTGTACACTCATACACAAACGATCAAAATTTATTGGACAATTTCCATAAAAAAGAAAGAAGAGGCCGTGCAGCAACTTTAAACATGGTGATAACTGAAACAGGTGCAGGTACTGCAGTTTCTAAAGCTTTACCTGAGCTTTTAGGTAAAATTTCGGGCAACGCAGTTCGTGTTCCAACTCCAGATGTTTCACTAGCTATTTTGCATTTATCTCTTAATGCAAACGTAACTAAAGAACAAATAAACACCATTATTAAAGATGCTTCATTTTCTGGAAAGTTGATCGAGCAAATAGAATATTCTATAAATGATGAGCTTGTTTCAAGCGATATTATTGGCAATGCTCACGCAAGTATTGTAGATAGTCATGCAACTATAGTTTCTCCTAATGGCAAAAACACTATTTTGTATGTTTGGTACGATAATGAATACGGTTATACACGCCAAGTTGTGCGTTTAGCTAAACATATATCAAAGGTAATTCGCCTTAGATATTATTAATAAAAACAAAAAAGCCTGAGAAAATGCAGTGCCCCCCAAAAGTTAGACACTATTTGGGGGCAGTCCAAAATCGAGGGCTTTTTTTATGGGTTTTCTTAGATTGAAATTCTATCTCGAATTTCTTCTAACCAATTTGTTTTGTACCAAACCCAGTCGGGCAATAGTTTGACTTGATTAAATAATTTGTGATAATGTGTTATAATGATATCAGGATTTGCTGCATACCATTTTGTTTTATCCAATTTATGCTCATATAAAAGAACTGTTTTTTCTATTGCAGAGAGTATTTCAATGCTTGCTTTAGAAAAATAGGCTTCTTTAAATTTATCCCAAATATAATTTACAGCCATAATATTAGGATGCACTAAATCTTCGTTTGCAAACCTATAATCTCTCAAATCATCAATAAAAATCTCGAATGCAGGGAAATAACCTGGCCCTCCCTCCTTTTTTAAAATAGATTCGATTCCAACTCTCAGTAACGATTTACTCAAACTATTTCCTACTAAAGTTTCCTTAGTATGTCTAACTGGACTTAAAGTAACTATTAGTTTATTTGGATTGAAAATAAGATTACTTATGTTTCTTAGCGCTTTGTTTATCTGTTCTAGGTTTAAAAAATCACGTTCAAATTCGATAGCTGGAAGTTTGTGGCAATTGGCAACAATTTCACCATCTTTAGTATAATTATAAATAACTGCCGTTCCAAGCGTTACAAAAGTGTAGGTAGGTTTTTGGTTTACTTTGCTTTTTAAACGAATAATTTCACTATCAATTTTAAGCATTAAATCTGCCTCAGATTCTCCAAAAAAATCTTGAGCTACATCTAAATGAAAGTATACGCCTTCTCTTTTAATGATTCGATTCGATTTTGGTTTTTCATTACTAAAAACCCAAGAAAAAATAACTGCTATAGATTGTGGATTATAAATAGTCCCAAAAGGATTAATTGCTACATCTAACCCAAGTCTTTTGAGTTTAAGGCCTATGTTTTCAGAAAAACAGGATCCTATAAAAAAATAAAATCCAGATAAATCTAGCAAAAAGTCAGATTTATCTGGATTAAGTTCAGTTCTAAATTTCAAGTTTCAATATTTATACTCAAATTTAAGCATACATTGTATCAACTTGAGCTAAAATTTGTTGGTCGGCCATATACTCTTCAAAAGTTTTAAGCTTATCTAAATTGCCTTTTGGTGTTAATTCGATGATACGATTTGCGACTGTGTTTGTAAAATGCATATCGTGTGAGGTAAACAATACAGTTCCCGGAAAATCTTTCAACGCATTATTAAATGCAGTAATTGATTCAAGATCTAAGTGATTGGTTGGTTCATCAATAATTAACAAATTAGCTTGCGCCATCATAATTCTAGAAACCATACAACGTACTTTTTCTCCACCCGAAAGTACATTCGACATTTTAAATGTCTCTTCTCCAGAAAAAAGCATTTTACCTAAAAAACCACGCACAAACGATTCTTCTTTGTTTTCAGAATATTGAGCAAGCCATTCAATCAAGTTCATATCATCATGAAAATAACTTGAGTTTGAAGTAGGTAAATAACCTTTTGTTATCGTTTGTCCAAAAACAAATTCGCCTAAAGCTGGCTTAATTTCACCCATCAAAATCTGAAATAATGACGTTGTTGCTAAGCTATTTCTACTAATAAATGCAATTTTATCTCCTTTATTAACTTTGAATGATAAATCATTTATGATGCGATTTCCATCTAAATCGTACGACAAATTGTCTACTGCTAATATTTGGTCGCCAGCTTCTCTACTTTGTTGGAAAATGATTGCAGGATATTTACGCGATGAAGCCTTAATATCTTCGATGTTTATTTTCTCAAGAATTTTCTTACGGCTAGTTGCTTGTCTAGATTTAGATGCATTTGCACTAAAACGGGTAATGAATTCTTTTAATTCAGCAGCTTTTTGCTCTGCCTTTTTGTTCGATGATTGTCTTTGGCGTAACATCAGTTGACTTGATTCGTACCAGAAAGAGTAATTACCCGAGAAAACAGAAATTTTGTTAAAGTCGATATCTGCAATGCTAGTACAAACAGTATCCAAAAAGTGTCTATCGTGAGAAACAACAATTACTGTATTTTTAAAATCAAGCAAGAAATCTTCTAACCAACGAATAGAGTATCCATCTAAACCGTTGGTAGGCTCATCCAAAATTAAGATATCTGGGTTGCCAAACAACGCTTGCGATAACAATACACGAACTTTTTGATTCGAGTTTAACTCTTTCAAAGGTCTGTGGTGCATATCTTCTTTTATGCCTAAGCCACTTAATAAAATTGCAGCATCTGGTTCGGCATTCCAACCGTCCATTTCTGCAAATTCCGACTCTAATTCAGAAACACGTAAACCATCTGCATCAGAAAAATCAACTTTACTGTACAATTCATCTTTTTCTTTCATGATGTTATAAAGTTTTGAGTGACCCATAATTACGGTGTCTAAAACTTTTATGTCATCAAATTGATAATGATTTTGCTGTAAAACAGCCATTCTTTTACCCGGTTCAATGTAAACTGAACCTGAATTTGGCGTTATTTCGCCTGAAAGAATTTTAAGAAATGTGGATTTGCCGGCACCATTTGCACCAATAATTCCGTAACAATTGTCTTGTGTAAAAGTGATGTTTACTTCATCAAATAAAATACGTTTTCCGTATTGTAATGAGACGTTATTTGCTGATATCAAGGTAGTTAATTTTGGGGTGCAAAGTTAACATAAATATTTGATTTTCAGATGCAATTTGAAAGTGTTGATTTGGAAATAGAAACAAATGATATAAATAAAGCCCTTTTCCAAAACTTCTTTCTTAAATTTGCAGACTTTTTAATTAAAATCGAATATGAACAGAGCAGAAATTCATACAGACCATGGAGTAATGGTTGTAGATTTTTATACAAACGATGCACCTAAAACGGTAGCAAATTTTATAAAATTAAGCAAGGATGGTTATTATGATGGTTTAACTTTTCATCGTGTTATCCCTGATTTCGTTGTTCAAGGCGGTTGTCCGAACGGAACTGGAACAGGTGGGCCAGGTTACAAAATTGAGTGCGAATTAAATGGCGGAAATCAATACCACGATAAAGGTGTTTTAAGCATGGCACATGCTGGTAGAAACACAGGCGGTTCTCAATTTTTTATATGTCATAGTCGTGCAAACACTCAACATTTAGACGGAAACCATACTTGTTTTGGTAAGGTTGTTGAAGGAATCGAAATCATTGATAAAATCAAGCAAGGAGATTCAATTCAGAAAATTGTTGTAATAGACTAAATTTACGAATTATAAAATAAAAAAGGCAACTTCGGGTTGCCTTTTTTATTTTACATCCAAAATCAATTAATTCTATATAAAGTGTTGGTATGGTAATTGTTTAATTACATTATTCATTTACTATGCCATTATGGCATTTTCATTTTTAATATAAAACGATGGCACTTAACATAAACGATATCAGTCATTTAAGCTTATCAGGTTCATCTGACGATGAACAGGATTTCATTCCTATCATTACTTTCGATGAAAACGATGAAGAAAAATCGGGTCAGAAAATGCCCGAAGAACTGCCAATACTTCCGTTACGCAATACCGTACTTTTTCCAGGAATTGTAATTCCAATAACTGTTGGCAGAGATAAATCAATTCGCCTAATAAAAGAAGCAAATGCTGGTAACAAAACCATTGGTGTTGTATCACAAAAAGATGTTTCTGTTGAAGATCCTGAAAAAGAGGATTTAAATACCATTGGAACGGTTGCTCGCATTTTGAAAATGTTGCGTATGCCCGATGGAAATATTACCGTAATTATTCAGGGGAAATATCGTTTTCAAGTAGATGAATTCATTAAAACTGAACCCTATATCGTTGGTAAAGTTTCGTATCGTAAAGAGAATAGACCGCGTAAAACGGATAGAGAGTTTCAAGCGTTAATTAGCACGATGAAGGACATGGCTTTAGAAACCATTCAGTTATCCCCTAATATTCCGTCTGAAGCTGCTATTGCAATTAAAAACATAGAATCTCCAACCTTTTTAGTCAACTTTTTGAGTTCAAATCTTCAATTAGATATGCCAACAAAGCAAAGCTTGTTGGAAATAGATAATTTAAAAGACAGAGCAAACGATGTTTTGAAACTACTTATCAAAGAGTTTCAAATGTTAGAGTTGAAGAATGAAATTCATTCAAAAGTAAAGGTTGATATTGATAAGCAACAACGTGAATTCTATTTACACCAGCAACTTAAAACCATTCAAGAAGAACTTGGAGGTAATACACCAGACCTAGAAGTACAAGCTTTACGCGAGCGTGGCAAAGCTAAAAAATGGTCGAAAGAAATTGGTGATGCTTTTAATAAAGAGTTGGATAGAATGCAACGTATGAATTCTATGTCGCCTGATTATTCGGTACTCATGAATTACGTTGAATTAATGCTGGATTTACCATGGAATGAATTCTCAAACGACTCATTTGACATCAATAAGGCTGAAAAAATATTAGAAAAAGATCATTTTGGTCTTGAAAAAATAAAACAACGCATATTAGAATATTTATCTGTTTTGAAATTAAAATCAGATATGAAAGCCCCAATTTTATGCTTTGTAGGTCCTCCTGGTGTTGGTAAAACATCGCTAGGCAAATCAATTGCAACAGCTTTGGGACGAAAATATGCTCGCATTGCATTGGGTGGTGTTAGAGATGAGTCAACTATTCGTGGACATCGTAGAACATATATTGGTGCGTTACCTGGCCGAATAATTCAAACCATCAAAAAAGTAAAATCAAGCAACCCTGTAATTGTATTGGACGAAATCGATAAAGTTGGAGTTGATTTTAGAGGCGATATTTCTAGTGCTTTGTTAGAAGTGTTGGATCCTGAACAAAACAAAACGTTTTACGACCACTACTTAGAATTGGACTATGATTTATCAAAAGTACTTTTCATTGCAACCGCAAACTCATTAAGTACTATTCAGCCTGCTCTGCTAGATCGTATGGAGATTATAGATATTAGCGGTTATACCCTTGAAGAAAAAGTTCAAATTGCTAAAAAGTTTTTAGTTCCAAAACAACTAGAAGCACATGGCATAACATCAAAAGATATTAAAATAAAAGATGCAATTCTTGAATTTTTAATTGACTCATATACCCGTGAATCTGGAGTTAGAACCCTTGATAAAAGAATTGCAGCAGTAGTTAGAGGCGCTGCTAAAAATATTGCACAAGAGAAAGAATACAATAAAACTGTTACACCAGATGATGTTAGAAAATCGTTGGGTACAGCGCGTTATGAACAGGAGAAATACCATGGCAAATCCTATTCAGGAGTTGTTACAGGTTTAGCATGGACATCAGTTGGTGGCGATATTCTTTATATAGAAACAAGTTTAAGTCGTGGAAAAGGTCGTTTAACCCTCACAGGAAATTTGGGCGATGTAATGAAAGAGTCTGCTTCTATTGCATTAGCCTATATCAAAGCACATTGCGATTATCTAAAAATTGACTCACGAATTTTTGAGAAAACGGATATTCATATTCACGTGCCTGAAGGAGCAACTCCAAAGGATGGTCCTTCAGCAGGAATTACTATGTTTACCTCTTTAGTGTCTGCCTTTAAGCAAAATAAAATCAAGCAAAACATTGCCATGACTGGCGAAATAACTTTACGTGGAAAAGTGTTGCCGGTTGGTGGAATAAAAGAGAAAATATTAGCAGCTAAAAGAGCAGGAATTACCGATATTGTTCTTTCATATAAAAACAAAAAAGATATTGATGATATCAAAAAAGAGTACATTTCTGACTTAAATTTTCATTTTATAGACGATATGTTTGAAGTTGTGGATATTGCAATCATAAACGAAAAGGTTAAAAATGCCTTACCAATTGAAGCTTGGTTAGAAGAAAAAACTACAAACAGTAACTAAAAAACAAAATGAATTACCTGAATAAATGGTCAAAAAACGATACTATTCGTAAATTCACATTTATTTGGGTAATCATATTTTTTGTATGGTGCATTGTTACTTTATCTTCTGAAAAAAGCAAATCGTATCAGGTTAAATTGCCTTATTTAATTCATTCTGAAAATAAAATTATTTATGGATTACCCCAAACATTTGAGTTAACACTTTCTGCAAATGGTTGGAACCACTATAAAATACAACGTAGATTAAAAAAAATCAAAGCAAACCCCTCGCCTATTCAAGGCACTTTAAATGGCTTTTTTCTTGATAATGTTGAATTAAGAACAGACATAAAACGATTGCTTGGGAATGAGGTCAAGGTTGATGCAGTGTATCCATCTCGATTGCGATTAAATTGGATTAAAACAGCCAATAAAAAAGTTAAAGTTATGCCAAACTCATCCATTTTCTTTCCTCAAGGTATTGGTTTGAGCGGAAGTATTCAACTGTCATCAGATAGTATTACGATTTTTGGACCAGAATATTTAATTAGATCTATAAATTCAATAACAACCAATAAGCTCGAAGTAACATTAGCCAAAAGTGGCTCATATGAAGTTGGGATATCGGCATTTAGCAATTCATTGATACAACTTTCTGAAAATAAGGTACGTTTTTTTGTACCAGTTGATAAAATTACAAGCGGTAAAATTATTTTACCCGTTACTATTGTAGGGAACTCAACAAATGATAAAATAAGCTTATTTCCTCAAAAAGTTACGATTGCATACGAAGTAGCTGTTCGGAATTTTTTAAAAGTAAAACCGGAGCAGTTTTTAATAACAGTTGATGCTTCTAAAATTGCTAAATCAAAAAATGAAAAATTAGTGCTAAATATTACTAAAAAGCCACAATGGGTTGGAAACATTTGGCTATCTCCAACATCTGTTAATTACATAATCGAAGAATGATTAAAATAGGCATAACTGGAGGTATAGGAAGCGGGAAAACTACTGTTTGTAAAGTTTTCGAAAATATGGGAATACCCGTTTACTACGCAGATGAACATGCTCGAAATATTACACTTTTCAGTGATGAGTCAAAAAAGGCTATTTTAACCAAATTTGGTGCCGAAATTTTGGATACTTATGGTGAAATCGATCGTTTGAAACTTGCCTCAATAATATTCTCAGATAAAGCAAATACGCAGTGGCTTAACGAATTAATACATCCTTTAGTAAAAATTCATTTCGAAAATTGGATTACGCAACACAAAACTTCTAAAATAATAGTGAAAGAAGCTGCTTTGATATTCGAAAGCGGGTCAGATAAACTTTTAGATGCAGTTTATACAGTAATTAGGCCTTTAGAAGACAGAATAACAAGTGTCATGCAACGAAGTAATCTTTCAAGGTTAGAAGTTGAAGACAGAATGAATAAACAAAGTTCAGATGATTTTAAAATAGAAAAATCAACTGGAGTTATCTATAACGATAACTCAGATTTTATTTTAGATCAGGTATGCCAGATTTTGTCTAAATATTTACCCTAAAATTTACTTTTTGCAAACTCCGAAATAATCGTGACAAAACTCATCTGCCTCTTTCAAAAAGAAATCATTTGCAGATACATTAGCAACTAAGCCTTTATTAGATTTAGCTAACATTAATCGGTTAAGTCTATTGGCAATATCGTAAGGAATTTGAAGTGCCCAACGTGGTAAACGGTATTGAAGATTTAAAATATCAAAACGCGTTATTTTTTTAACCCCTTTTTTGTTTTCCTCGTAATATTCCTCTACTTTTTCGTTTCCATAAACTCCTAATAGCTGGTAGTCTTTAAAATATTGACCCGTAATTTTGTGCATTTCGGTAACTGAGTATTCTCGAACATGGTATGGATTACGCGTCAATGACATTGCTTTGTTGGGAGTAGTAAAAATAAAAACACCTCCTGGTTTCAAAACTCTGTAAATCTCTTTTAGATACAAATGATCGTTTTCAATATGTTCTATCACCTGAAAACTTATTACAAAGTCAAAAGTATTGTCGTTAAATGGCTTTAATTCTGGAACATGCATCTGTGTAAAATGCACATTTTCAGGAAGTTGTTCAAGATTTGCAACAAATTTATCTACAGCAAAATATTCATCAGCCTTAGAAGCTAAAATAGATATTCCGTATCCTGTTCCGCAACCTATTTCTAAAACTTTACCGCTAATTCTTTTTGCAGCTTCATTGTATGCGAAAACATGGCGTTGGAATATTGGATTGTCGCTTAAACTTTCAGATGAGGAACGTTCTGCAGTAAATAGTTGCATTTTAATATTTTGTGCAAATATGGGAATTAACTTAGAAATAGCTATGTAACTTTTGTCAAATTACTTTATTCCCATTTAAAAAACAGAAAGTTAAATTTAATCAACATAAGCCTTAAGTCAATAATTACAGTTTTATTGCAACAAAATTTACTTTTCCCCCAAGCGGTGGGTTCATTTTTTTAAGTGTAATTTCAATTTCAAGAAGTGTTGGGAATTCTATTTTTATTGCCGATTTGATTCTATGTGCCACATGCTCTAATAATTTAGAGGTGATTTCCATTTCCCTTTTTACAATTTTATAAACTTGCTCGTAGTTTATCGTATGCGACAAATCGTCTGTATTTTCAGCATTATTTTGGCTTAATGTCAAGGTTAGATCAACGATAAATGTGTTTCCTATCATTTGTTCTTCTGCATAAAACCCGTGAAACGACCTAAACTCCATTCCACTAATAATTATTTGGCTCATTCGATAATAAATCAGGTCTAAAAATACTATAAATAACGATTTGACTTATACCTTTGAGCCTTTAAAAATTAAACTGTATCTCATGGCAAAGGTTGACCGTTTTGAAGCACCTGACTATTTTTTACTTGACGAATTATTAACGGATGAACATAAGTTGATTCGTGATTCTGTTCGTCAATTTGTTAAAAAGGAAATCTCTCCTATTATTGAAGATTATGCTCAAAGGGCTGAATTTCCAATGCAAATCATTAAAGGTTTGGGAGATGTTGGCGCTTTTGGACCTGCTTTACCAACTGAGTACGGTTGCGGTGGCCTGGATCAAATCAGCTACGGTTTAATAATGCAAGAATTAGAGCGTTGCGATAGTGGAATTCGTTCTACAGCAAGCGTACAAGGCTCTTTAGTGATGTACCCAATTTACAAATATGGTTCTGAGGAGCAAAAACATAAATATTTACCCAAATTAGCAACTGGCGAAATGATGGGTTGTTTTGGACTTACTGAGCCCGACTTTGGATCTAACCCATCTGGCATGATTACCAATTATAAAGATATGGGCGACCATTACCTTTTAAACGGGGCTAAAATGTGGATTTCGAATGCTCCTTTTGCTGATATTGCAGTTGTTTGGGCTAAAAACGAAGAAGGACGTGTGCATGGACTTATCGTTGAAAGAGGGATGGAAGGTTTTACAACTCCAGAAACACACAGCAAATGGAGTTTACGTGCTTCAGCAACAGGCGAACTAGTTTTCGATAATGTTAAAGTTCCAAAAGAGAACTTATTACCAAACGTATCGGGTTTAAAAGGGCCATTAGGCTGCTTAGATTCTGCACGCTACGGAATTGCTTGGGGTGCAATTGGTGCAGCAATGGATTGTTATGATTCTGCGCTTCAATATTCCAAAGAACGTATACAGTTCGATAAACCTATTGGAGCTTTTCAATTAACTCAAAAGAAGTTAGCAGAAATGCTTACCGAAATTACAAAAGCTCAACTGCTTACTTGGCGTTTAGGCGTATTGAAAAATGAAGACAGGGCAACTTCTGCTCAAATTTCAATGGCAAAAAGAAACAATGTGGATATGGCTTTGAATATTGCCCGTGAAGCTAGACAAATTCATGGTGCAATGGGAATTACAGGCGAATACCCAATCATGCGTCACATGATGAATTTAGAAAGTGTTATTACCTACGAAGGAACACACGATATACACCTACTAATTACCGGTTTAGATATCACTGGATTTAGTGCATTTAAATAAGTCATAAAAAAAACCACTTCAAAAAAGTGGTTTTTTTTATGACTTATTTGCAAATTTTTAAAAAAGGCAAGATTTTTGTCAATACAAAAACAAAAAAAAGGAATGAACAATACCGTAAAAAGAGTGGCATTAATGGCAGTTTTTTGTACAGGATTTGGTTGGTTGGGAGCCTATACCTTTAAAATTACTGAAAATCGAAATTCTGCTGAAGTTTTTAATCAACCCACAGCTTATCCACTGGCAGTTAATAATTTTGAACCAACAGTGAATATTCCAGCAGTTGACTTTGTTGATGCAAGCAATAAAAGCACAAATTCAGTGGTTTACATAAAAACAACTCAACTACAGTCTCAAAATTCTTTCAGTTTTAACGACTGGTTTTTTGGAAATGGTTTTAGTCAGAACACAGTTCCCGTAGTCAATTCAGGTTCAGGAGTTATTGTATCTTCTGATGGTTATATTGTTACCAATAACCATGTAATCGACAAAGCTGAGAAGATAGAAGTGATATTAAATAATAAACAAGGGTTTGATGCTAAATTAATTGGCACAGATCCTTCATCTGACTTAGCCTTGCTAAAAATTGAAGGAACCAGCTTGCCTTCAATAACATTTTTCAATTCAAATATGTTAAATGTTGGAGAATGGGTACTAGCAGTTGGAAACCCATTTAATTTAACTTCAACGGTTACAGCTGGCATTGTAAGCGCAAAAGGCAGAAACTTAAATATTGTAAATAACCTTTTCCCAATAGAGTCTTTTATTCAGACCGATGCTGCTATTAATCCCGGAAATTCAGGTGGTGCATTGGTAAATACAAACGGTGATTTGGTAGGCATAAATACAGCTATTTATACAAGAACTGGAGCATATAACGGATATGGTTTTGCTATTCCATCTAATATTGTGAGCAAAGTAATTCGTGATTTAAAAGAATTTGGATCTATTCAACGGGCTTTTTTTGGTGCTGATGTTAAGGATTTAGATTATAAATCACGAGAAAAACTTGGAATAAAATCGTTTAAAGGAGTAAATATTGTTAAGGTTTTAAAAGATGAAGCTGCTGAAAAAGTAGGAATAAAAGAAGGTGATTTAGTACAGCAAGTAAATGGAGTTAATGTTGATACCAAAGCTGAATTTGATGAGCAAATCAGCATGTTTAGACCTGGTGAAACTATTAAAGTTCAAATCTTAAGAAACAATAATCCATTAACATTCAATGTTTTACTTACCAACAGCGAAGGAACTACTTCAGTCATAAAAAACAAAACTGTTGTAAATGAAAAACTGGGCGCTTCTTTTGATTTAATCTCAAAAGTTGAACGTGATAGATATAACCTAGCAGGTGGGATTCGTATTTTTAATATCAAACAAGGCGTTTTTAAAAATATGGGGCTTCAAGAAAACTTTATTATTACTACAATTAATAAAAGTCCAATTAAAAGCATCAGTCAACTTGAAGAAATTATATTGAATATGAAGGGACAAGTGATTATTGAGGGCATAAATCCAGGCGGTGGCACAGGTATGTATTCTTTTTATGTGTATTAATTGGATGTTTATCATACAACATAGAGAATCTTTATTTGTAAATTTGAAACATGGACAAAGAAACCTCAATTTTTAAGCTTCGAGATGAATATTTGTCAAGTTCGTTAAACGAATCTGATGTATTATTGAATCCTATTGCTCAATTTAATGCATGGCTTAACCAAGCCTTGGCTTCGCAAGTAAATATTCCGAACGCATTTACGTTAAGTACAGCAACAAAAACTGGAATACCATCTGCTCGTATTTTACTATTACGAGAAGCAACCAACCAAGGTTTTTCTTTCTTTACAAATTACCACAGCAGAAAGGGTACTGAATTACAAGAAAATGAACGAGCTTGCATTTCTTTTTTTTGGCCTGAATTAGAACGCCAAGTAATAATAGATGGAAAGGTTGAAAAATTATCTGATCATGAATCAGACGAATATTTTTTCAGTCGCCCTAGGGGAAGTAAAATTGGCGCTTGGGCTAGTCCGCAAAGTAAAGTGCTAAAAGGCAGAGAGGAGCTTGATCACTTTGTAGATTTATTTAATGCCAAATACACGTCTGAGCAAGTTCCACGACCCGAAAATTGGGGCGGATTTAGACTCATACCATATAGCATCGAATTTTGGCAAGGCAGAAGATCTAGACTACATGACAGAATTTGTTATAAATTTGTAGAGGGTAATTGGCAAATAGTTAGATTAGCCCCTTAAAAAACTCCGTATTACGGATTCAATGATTTCAGAAATAATAACCATAATCATATTAATATTAATTAACGGCCTGCTTAGTATGGCAGAAATTGCCGTAGTTGCATCAAGAAAAGCAAAATTAGAAACCGAAGCAAAAAAGGGCGATCGCTCCTATCAAGTCGCTTTTAAACTTTCGCAAGATCCAAACAGGTTTTTATCTACTGTTCAAATCGGAATTACTCTTACTGGAATTCTCTTAGGAGTTTATAGTGGCGAAGGAATTCGAATATATGTTCAGCAACAATTAATGCTGGTGCCAGTTTTAGCACCATATGCGCAATCATTAGGCTTGGGATTGGTTGTTGTGATGTTGACCTTTTTTACACTAACCTTCGGAGAGCTTATACCGAAGCGTATAGGATATGCAAATCCTGAAAAATTGGCAGCATTTTTTGCCATTCCAATGAGTTGGCTTTCGAAAGCTTCCTCCCCACTAGTTTATTTATTAACAGGCACTTCAGAATTGTTTTTTAAAGTTTTCAAAATTAAAGCATCTACAGAAACAGCTGTTTCAGAAGAAGAGCTTAAACTTTTAATTCATGAAGCAACGGAAGACGGAGAGCTTGAAGAAGAAGAAAAACGAATAATTGATAGAGTTTTCCACTTGGGCGATCGTAAAATTGGGTCTTTAATGACATATCGCACCGATTTAGTTTGGTTAGATACGCTTGACTCATGGGAGTTTAACTGCAAAACCATTATAGATTCGGTGCATAAAGCCTACTTGTTATGCGAAGAAGAATTAGATAAACCTTTTGGATTTGTGTTTTTAACTGATATTTTAAAATCAGGATATTTATCGAAAGAATTTGATTTGAAAACGGTGGTTAAGCCCGTTTTATACGTACCCGAAGGCATGACTTCGTATGCGCTTTTGAAGAAGTTTAAAGATAACTCTACCCATACTGCCATTGTTATTGACGAATATGGCTCTATTGAGGGCGTTATTACTTTAAATGATTTGTCTGAAATATTAATTGGAGAGTTTCCAGATTCAGATCACAGCGAACTTGAAATAATTCAACGTGATGAAAACTCGTGGTTTGTTGATGGTGGCGTATCTTTCGAAGACTTTATAGATTATTTCCATATTGAAAAAGTTGATGTAGAAGAAAAAGAAGGATTTCATACCCTTGCTGGCTTTATCTTTAACTTTCTAGAACATATTCCAAAAGTTGGTGATTTCTTCGAATGGAGAAATCTGAAAATTGAGATTGTTGATTTAGACGGAAATCGAATAGATAAAGTAATAATTACCCGTCTCGAAAAAACTGAAAATCTTAGTTAAGCGCAGCAAGAACCAAGTTCCAAAGCACTCTACTTCCTACATTTGCATCCCAATCAGAATTTTTTCCTGGGCAAACTTCAACTAAATCGAATCCAATTATTTTTTTTCCAGATTTACGAACTTGCTTAATCAAATACATCGCTTGGTCAAATTCTAAACCGCCCGGTACAGGAGTTCCGGTATTTGGACACAAATATGGATTTAATCCATCTATATCAAAACTAATGTAAACTTCTTCTGGTAAATGTTTAACGATTTCATCGCATAACTGTTTCCATGTTTTGCCTTCGAATTGCGCAGATTTTAATGCCCTATCGGTATAAACTTTAACCCGACTTTTCTTTTTGGTTGCTAATGTTGCTTCAGCTTCGCAAAAATCTCGAATGCCCACTTGAACTAATTTGGTAATCTGCTTAATTTGAAGCGCATTATACATGATAGAAGCATGTGAATAAGTAAAACCTTCATAAGCCTCACGCAAATCCATGTGCGCATCTATATGTAATATTCCAAAAGACGAATGTTTGTCTGCCAAAGCAGTCAATAAACCCAGCGGTGTACTATGGTCTCCACCTAATAGAGCTGGGATTTTGCCAGCATCAATTATTTCCTTTGACCTCAAATAAACTTGGTTTACCATTTGCTTGCAAACCTGATTTAATTCTACCAAAAAGCCATCCATTTTTACAGTTTTTGATGGATCAGATCCATTTTCTAACCAATGAATATACTTTGTTGCTTTTTTTCTAAATCGTTTGCTTTGTTTTTGCCAATGTTCTGAAATTGGCAACATGTGAACTTTTGTTTCCCATGCATTTTTAATATCCTCATCGTAAAAATCCAATTGAGGCGATGCATCTAATATTGCTTTTGGGCCATTTGCGGTCCCGTCATGATATGAAACAGTTACATCCCAGGGTACGGGAAGTAAAATTAATTCAGCCTCCTCTATCGAAACTGGTAAACCAAAAATGTTTCCGTTTACAATACCCGTACCGTTATGATCAAACGCCATTTTAGATGTATTGAATTTCTGTAGGGTTCTCTATTGCTTTATAAATTATTTCTTTCGGAATCTTTTTCACAGACCCTGGAACCATTTTTTTAAATCGCAAGCCGCCAATTCCAACACGAATCAATCGTAGGGTCGGAAAGTTAACATGAGCAGTCATTTTGCGAACTTGCCTGTTTTTGCCTTCTACCAATACTAACTGAGCCCATGAAGTTGGAATTGTTTTTCTAAATCTGATGGGTGGTACTCGGTCAGGAATTCCAGGAGGTTGTTCTGCTAAAACTTCAATTTTAGCTTTACGGGTGGTATATTCTATTAAATCAACGCCATCGCGTAAGACTTCAGCAGCGTCTTCTGTGAAAATACCCTCAACTTGCACCCAATATTGCCGAGTATGTCCATTTTCTGGGTTTAGTAAATATTCAGTGAGATGCTTATCGTTTGTAATAATCAACATTCCCTCGCTGTCTTTATCTAACCTACCCACAGGATACACATCTTTTTCAAAGGCATAAAGCTGAGCTAAGGTTACATCACCAGGCCCTTCGGGACTAAATTGAGATAATGAATTATATGGTTTGTATATAACATAGTAAATGTATTCATTGCTCATATCTGCAGGGTTAACTAATAAACCGCAAAATTAGCGATTAAATCGTTGGTTAAAAAACTTAACTAATTGGGATACTGCTTTATATCTGTGACTAATGCTGTTTTTATAATTTGAATCTAATTCTGCAAACGTATCGTTATGATTATCAGGCACAAACACGGGGTCATAACCAAAGCCAGAGGTGCCTCTAGGTACCTCAATTATTTTTCCACGTATTTCCCCAACAAAGATTTTTTCGCAGTCTTTGTCTACAAAAGCAACAACAGTTTGAAAATATGCCTCTTTGTTTGGCTTATTTTTCATTTCAGATAACAACTTTTGAATGTTATTCAAATCATTGCTTGGTTCTCCAGCATATCTAGCTGAAAAAACTCCGGGTTCTCCATTTAATGCATCCACAAATAAACCCGAATCATCAGCAATGCACGGATATCCCGTTGCTTCAAAAACAGTTTTTGCTTTATGGATCGCATTCTCTTCTAATGTATGGAATGGTTCATTTATTTCTTTAGTATACGAAACATCCTTTAAAGTAAGAAATTCAATTCCAGAAGAATTTAACAATGCATCTAATTCTACTTTTTTCTTGGGATTATGGGTAACTAATACAATATTTATCATAATTCATGAATGGTTTTCATAGTTTCCCATAACTTCCTTTTCTTTTCTACGTTATCAGAAATCCAAGAAATAGGATCTAAAATAACTAAAGTAGATTCATTCAAAACTATAGGAACGTACTCTAAAAGATTTACATCTTCAAAACTATGAAGTCCCGTAAAAGAATAGATTATGCTTGAATTTGTGCTATTTATATCTGAAAAGTCAATTTTTGAAAGACCATCCCAACTGTATAAATTCGTTTTGTTAAAATCAAATTTAGCAGCTGCAAAAATTTTTGTTAGTAAATCAGCAATACCGTTTTTAAGATTTCCAATGTCGTCTGATGTCAAAACAATTGTAATCTGTTTAGTATCTTCAGTATTTTGATGATTCCAAACCAAATTTAAAGCCTCATTTTTGGCAATTTCTGCTGTTTCTTTTTCAATATGATATAGATCAACATCAATTAATTGACTTAAAAACACCCTTGAGTCAGATATTTTTAATAAAGCCTCATTTAAACTTTCCATAATTTATAATAATCAAATAGCTTTGGAGCTGTAAAAGTAGCGTTAGACTTTTTACCATTTTTATTAGATTCAACTTTATGTTACAAAATTTAAGCATTAACAAAATAGCTACATCTCGAATTAGCGAGGTAGACTTTGATAATATCCCTTTTGGAAAAGTATTTTCAGACCATATGTTCATTGCTGATTTTGACGGTAATGAATGGAAAGATGCTCGAATAGTTCCTTATGGCCCAATGGATTTCAGTCCTGCCATTTCTGCTTTGCATTACGGCCAATCGATTTTTGAAGGATTAAAAGCATATTTAGATCAAGACGGAAACCCACAAATGTTTAGACCTGAACAGAATTGGAAGCGAATGAATACATCAGCTGATAGGCTTTGCATGCCAAACCTACCCAAAGAGATTTTTATTGAAGGAATAAAGCAATTGGTTAAAATGGACAAAGAGTGGATTCCAAAAAACTCCATAAATGCTTTATATATACGCCCATTCATGTTTGCAATGGACGATTATGTGGGAATTAGACCTTCAGACACATATAGATTTGTAATATTTACTTGCCCAGTTGGCTCGTACTATACCGCTCCTTTGAATGTAAAGGTTTCTGAAGATTATGTACGTGCATTTCCGAAGGGAACTGGCTATGCAAAAGTTGCAGGAAATTATGCGGCAGGAATGCTACCATTAAAAAAGGCAAAAGAAGAAGGTTTTGATCAACTGATTTGGTTAGACGGTCAAAACTTAAAGTATGTTGAAGAGTCTGGTACCATGAATTTATTTTTTATAATTGATGGCGTATTAACAACTCCAATAACTGATGGTACAATTTTATATGGTGTAACCCGCGATAGCGTTTTACATATTGCTAAAGATTTAGGGATTCCTGTAGAAATCAGAAAAATTAGTATTCAAGAAGTATACGATGCCTATACATCTGGTAAATTAGATGACGCTTTTGGCACAGGAACAGCAGCGACCATCGCTCCTATTATGTCGATAAGCTATAAAGGGGTTAGCATGAAACTACCCCCTGCCAATGAAAGATTAATTTCTGCTAAATTTAAGGATACCCTTTTTGGAATAAACACATCTTCAATACCAGATAAATTTAACTGGATGATGAAGATTTAGTTTTTAAAAATGAAGCCAACTTGCAATTATGCCTAAACACACGTGTATTAAGACATAATTGCATCCTTTAATTTTAACATAGGTATTGTAAACCAACCATATAAATACAATATATATAAAACAAACAAATAGAAAGTGATGTATTTAAAAGCGAATAAAAATCAGATGCTTATATATTAAATTTGCATTAAATTGTAATTGTAATTGTAATTGTTAATGTAATACATTTGAATACAAACTTATGTGTTATTTTAAAAAAAATATACAAACCAGTTTTGATTATTTTAATGATGGCATTTTTTATTCAGGGTTGTAAAAAAGAACATATTAATCAACCTGTTAATTTATTAAAAATTGACAAATCATTTTTGGAAACAACTTCATTTATCGACCATGTAGAGCAAGAAAATGGAGTACTAGCTTTTCCAAACTCCGATTATTTATTAGAGGTTTTAGCTTTTTTAGAAAATGAAGTAGACAATTGGAATACGCATTTTTTAGAAAAACATCGCCATTTCTCTGATGACTCTTTGAGCATATTGGCTGAAGAATTGAATTTCAATGAAGAAAAACCTCTATTCGATTTTGAAGATCGATTTAATTTCACTTCTTTAAGAAAAATAATTTCAGATAATGAAAATGAATGGCTCCAAAATATGGGAGAAAGTTCTGAAAACGACCCAGACAATCATTTTATTGAAGATGAAACGGTAAGAACCATTCTTAATCAATTTGCAGAAGTAAAAATTGGTGATGCTTATTTTAAATTTACAGAAAATGGTTACTATGAAGTTACCGATGGTAATTTTGAAACTTTAACTTTACTTAGAAATCCCAATAATGATGTAATGTCTCTTAAAAATGTTCAATTTCATAAAAGCCCTGATTACCCAGGAGATTGTACTTCAGATAAACGTCAAGAAGGTTTTAAAGATAATAGTTCAAATAACAAAAGAATTAAATGGGTAGTAAGTCATTGGACTTACCCGTGGGGCAGATACGCTATTGCTAAAACTAAAAATTACAAAAAACAAAATAACAAGTGGAAAAAGTATAGCACATATTCTGTAGCTCGGGTTTATGGATTTATTTCAGATACAACTAATGGTACTGCAGATTGCTCAAAACAATTACAGTTTAACACCGAAAATGGACCATCAAAGGCTGGCATTCGGAAAAAAGTTAAACATAAAATTTCAGTTTCTACAAAAACGAAATCTGGTTGGATAATGGGCTATCATAAAGGTGCTCATGGTATAACTTATACAAGTAGTTTATATTGGTATTAATGAAAGAATGAAGATTTTTTTTAAAAAACTAGTAAAAACTGTGGCAGTGCTATTGCTTTTACTAGTTTCTATTTTCGCAACTAAAGCGCAAAATAGAATCGATTATAAAAACTTAACCCATAAAAGTCAAATTAGGTTTTGGCTAAGTCCTCTTCTATTTAACCAATTGTCATTGGAACATCAGGGCGAAATCCTATTAAATTCAAAACCCACTTTTAGTTTTGAATTAGGTGTAGGTTATTCGGAATATTTAGCTAAAAACGTTAGTTTAAATCTTGGTGCTGGTTGGGGCATTATTCCTTTTCAATATGAATATAACTTTAATGCGAAAATGACAAATAACCTCGTTGAAACAAATCAGCACGATTTAAAATCATTTGGATACCATGTAAATCATTATATTTTCCCATTATCCATACGATATGATATTAAAAATAACAAATTTTTGACTTTTGATATTGAAGCTGGTTTAAGGCTAAATTCATTTTTAAATTCTTATAAAACAACTGGCGGGGCATCTTATTATATTGACCAAAACAATCCTGACATAAAACTTTTTGAATTTCAGTTAGAAAATAATTACCAAAAAAATTTTATATCCTATTTCGCGAAGATTGGTCTTTCTAATCAAACGAAAAAGTTGAACACCCTTAATGCAAATATAATTATAAACTATTGTCCCCAAAAAATAGGTATGGGATACTATCGTTTTTACAACTTACCCTTTGAAAGCAAAGGGCAAACATCTCTAGGTATAAATTTTATTGGCTTAGAACTTTCTTACGGACTTACATTGACTAAACGTTTTAAACGAGAAACATTACTTAAATGATTTTTGCAATAGAAAAATATAGAAATGCATATTTTTTTATTTTAACAAATAAAAAAGTTGGTCCAAACATATAGTTATATATATAATCGTCATATCAATTATTCTTAAATGTTTTTTCGATGCTGTAAAAAGTTGTCACTTAGGTTTAAAGCTATTTGAAATCATTAATGTCCGATAAAAAACAAAAACGACTATTTTTATTTTTTATCTAGTTGTTATTCAGTTGTTTAATTTTTTAAATCTCTCGTTTCTCAAAACAAGGCATTAAAAAAATGACAATTGCTCTATTTCAGCTTTAT
>CAMTUB010000016.1:0-77625 GCA_947084835.1 uncultured Bacteroidota bacterium
TGATAAAGCTGAAATAGAGCAATTGTCATTTTTTTAATGCCTTGTTTTGAGAAACGAGAGATTTAAAAAATTAAACAACTGAATAACAACTAGATAAAAAATAAAAATAGTCGTTTTTATTTTTTATCGGACATTAATGATATTAAAATATGAAAAGTAAAGACTTTAGCTCATTGGGGATTATTAATTTAATAATCGGTTTATCCTTATTAAGTGCTCTGCCAGATTATTCAACAATAATTGTAGCTTGTCCGGTTTCAATCTCTGTTGTTTTTGGAATACTTTATCATAAAGCTCGCATAAAAGAAGGACAAAGTTTCAACTGGATTCAAATTGGAATTCCTGTATTTTTGATTTTGGGCATTATTATATTGGATTTGATAAATAACTCATAATACAACAAATGGGCTTGAATCTTATTGCTGTGAATTTGTAAATGATAAAAGTCATATTGTAAATCAGGCTGTTATTGAAAAATGAGGTTTAAGCCTGCAATTAGCTAACTAACTAAAATCCGTGTTTTTACCGTTTAGGTAACTTTAGATTTTAATTTGTATCTGAACCTATTAATCAATATATTTGTAATTGTATCGTTCGAAACTTAAACAACCACTAAATAATTATGAAAAAAGTACTTGTTGCTCTAACCCTAATGTTTGCTGTTAGCAGTGTTAATTTATATGCTTGCGAAAGCTGTGCTAAACACAATAAGGATAAGAAAGAGTGTTCTTCTAAGAAGAGTGCAAAGAGTGAAAAAGAGTGTGCTGATGCAAAAGCTAAAGGCTGCGCTGAAGGTGCAAAAGAAACTAAATCTTGTTGCAGCAAAAAAGCTGTTGATACTGAGAAGAAGTAATTCTTTCAAAGAGCATAAAAAAGGCTTCCATTTTCAGGAAGCCTTTTTTATGCTCTTTTCATCTTAAAAAAATCAGAAACCAATTGCCCACATTCAGTAGATAGCATTCCATTTATTACCTCTGTCTTTGGATGAAAAGCCAAAGGCGCAAGTACTGAAAATCCTCTTTTTGAATCAGATGCTCCATAAAATACACGCCCAATTTGCGACCAACCCAAAGCCCCAGCGCACATTACGCACGGTTCTAGGGTTACATAAAGCGTACATTGATCTAAATATTTAGCCCCTAAGAAAGTAGAAGCTGCAGTGATAGCTTGAATCTCTGCATGTGCAGTAACATCATGCAGTTTCTCGGTAAGGTTATACCCTTTGCCAATAATTTTATTATCCAAAACAACGACTGCTCCAATCGGAACTTCGCCTTCTTGCGATGCTTTTTGAGCCAATTTTAGTGCTTCGTTCATAAAATGTTCATCAGAAAAAAGAAAAAATGACATAGTGTTTTGAATTTAAAACAAAAGTAAAAGCATATTTCAATAGCTCCTAAATAATTATAAAACGTTTATCCGTGGATTATTTCTAAAAGGTAAGCACTTCATTTTTAACTTTGCAAACGATGATACAAACAAATTACCGTTCACATTCTTGTGGTGAGTTGCAAGCCGAACATATTGGTCAGAAAGTTTCATTATGTGGTTGGGTTGCTAAAGTACGCGATAAAGGCTCGTTAATTTGGGTTGATTTACGCGACAAGTTTGGTATAACCCAAATTTCAATTGTTACAGATGAAATATCACCAGAAATTGTTCAGGTTGTACGAAGTTTGGGTAGAGAATTTGTTATACAGGTTATAGGTACTGTTGTTGAAAGAGTATCCAAAAACGATAAAATTGCCACCGGTTTTATCGAAATTATCCCAGAAAAAATCACGGTTTTAAATGAATCTAAAGTGCCCCCATTTTTAATCGAAGACGATACCGATGGAGGAGACGATTTACGTTTGAAATATCGCTACCTAGATTTACGCAGAAATCCAGTACGCAAAAATCTAGAATTGCGCCATAAATTGGCTAAAGAAATCAGAAATTATTTAGACAACGAGGCATTTGTAGAAGTTGAGACTCCAGTGTTAATAAAGTCAACTCCCGAAGGTGCACGTGACTTTGTGGTACCATCACGCATGAATCCAGGCGAGTTTTATGCGCTCCCACAATCGCCACAAACCTTTAAACAACTGTTGATGGTTGCAGGATTTGATAGATATTATCAAATCGTGAAATGCTTTAGAGACGAAGATTTACGAGCCGATAGGCAACCAGAATTTACACAAATCGACTGTGAAATGTCGTTTGTAGAGCAAGAAGATATATTAAATACTTTCGAAGGAATGGTTTCGCATCTTTTTCAAAAAGCAAAGGGAATTTCGTTGCCCACTTTTGAAAGAATGACTTATGCTCATGCCATGAAATTTTATGGCTCCGACAAGCCAGATATTCGCTTTGGGATGCCATTTTTTGAGTTAAAAGCCGATTCTGAACATGAGTTAGCAGTTGATTTTACCTACGAAAACGATTTCCCAATTTTTAAGCAAGCTGAGCTTGTAGCAGGGATTTGCGTTAGCGATGGTGCAGAATTTACAAGGAAGCAAATCGATGAACTAACCGATTTTATAAAACGCCCACAAACAGGCGCAACCGGAATGATTTGGCTGCGCGTTATGCCTGATGGCGAATTAAAATCATCGGTTGATAAGTTCTACGGAAAAGAAACACTTCTAAAATGGGCAACCCTTGCCGATGCGAAAATTGGAGATTTATTGTTGATATTAGCTGGAGAGGCTGAAAAAACACGGAAAGCATTAGGGGAACTTAGACTCGAAATTGCAGAAAAGCAAGGTCTACGATCTAAAGACTGTTTTGCTTGCTTATGGGTTGTTGATTTTCCGTTATTAGAATACAGCGAAGAACATCACCGTTGGGTAGCAATGCACCATCCATTTACATCGCCAAAAGCCGAAGATTTTGCGCTTTTGGAAACTGATCCAGGAAAAGTAAGAGCAAATGCATATGACATGGTGATAAATGGTGTAGAAATAGGTGGAGGGTCAATTCGTATTTTTGATAAAAGCCTACAAGCTAAGATGTTTAGTTTATTGGGCTTTTCTGACGAAGATGCAAAAGCACAATTTGGATTTTTAATGGACGCTTTTTCATTTGGTGCACCCCCACATGGCGGAATCGCTTTAGGTTTCGATAGATTATGTACTCTCTTTGGAGGTGCAGATTCTATCCGAGATTTTATTGCTTTTCCTAAAAATAATGCAGGTAGAGATACAATGATTGAATCTCCATCGCCCATATCAAAAGAACAATTATTAGAGTTAAATTTAGATATTCGTAAATAATTTTTGAATCAAAAGAGTTAAATTTATTGAGATTCTTGTTTTCATGATAAATGTTATACTTTGCATAAAATGATTGTAATAAATTGAGACATAAATATTTATGAAATTTCTAGTTTTAGAAAATGATGCAATTAAACGAAAACAAATCAAACGATTTATCGAGTCGATTGATGGAAATAGCTGTTCTTGTTGCAAATCAGAATCTGAAATATCTGCAGCTATTTTAATCGAGAGCTTTGATGTTTTTGTATTAAATGCAGATCAAAGAGGGGTTAATGGTTTTAATTTAATTCCAATTTGGAGTCAAATAAAATTTACAGCAATTTTGACTTCTAAATTGATCGAATCGAAAAGCGTGTTTTTGAATGTTGCCGATTTTTATATAAACGCACCAACTACCGAAACACAAATAAATACCCTTGTTAAAGAGCTTTCTAATCGTAGCGTTGTACCTAAGTCTTCAGATTTAGTATATTTACGCGATTCAACAAATTGGTTTTCGGTTACATTAAGCCATATTTTATACATTCAGGCTATGGAAGATTATGTTGAATTTAATTGCAAAAAATCTAAAGGAATTCAAAAAATCATGATTTATTCAACCATGAAAAAAGTTGAACAGTTTTTTGTTCCATTGGGATTCACACGGGTTCATAGATCGTACATTGTTGCGAATAAATATTTAAAAAGTAAGGATCACGACATGTTAGTTGTTGAGGGTATAATTATACCTTTAGGTCTTAAATTTTCAGTAATTAACCAATATTAAAAATCCAATGAGATTAGTATATATAACTCTTTTTTGCATTGCTTTTATAACCATTAGCTGTGGAAGTCAATCACAAAAAGCGGATAAGGCCGGATATGTAGATTTGTATTCTAAAGAATTTAAACAAAAGTTAGACAACGAAAAGGGAATTATACTTGACGTTAGAACTGCCGAAGAATTTTCTGAAGGCCATATCCCGAATGCGATAAATATAGACTTTTATCAAGATGATATTTTTGCTTCAGAACTTGGGAAATTAGATAAGCAAAAGTCTGTATTTGTATACTGTAGATCTGGCGGAAGAAGCCAAAAGTCGGCCGAAATTCTCTCCACTTTAGGGTTTGAAAAAGTATATAACCTTGCTGATGGTATAACGGATTGGAAAGAAAACGGATTTGAAGTTGTAAAATAATTACGACTCTTCTTCAAAAGAAGTCAATATCAAGCTGCGGATTTTAATTGCCGTTTTTTCGCTGATGTTGGATCTGGTAATTAGTTTACGAATACATTCTAAAAAAAGCGTTTCATCTAAAAAGTACTCTTTACATACATCGCAATGGTCAAAAAGGCGTAAAATTTCAGCTTTTGCTTCTTGGTTTTCTTCATTTTGGATGTACAAAGATACCATGTCTTCTATCTGTGCCTTTTTTTCTTCGGGGCAATTGCAAGGTTTATTCGGCATTGTCATTGTATCCAAATTTTTTAGCATAGGTAAGTAATTTCTCTTTCAGCATATTTCGAGCGCGGTGCAATCTAGAGCGTACCGTTCCAATCGGTATGTCAATAATCTTAGAGATTTCTTCGTAAGAAAACTGTTCTATATCGCATAGTAGTATGATTAGTCTGAAATCTACAGGTATTGAATTCAATGCTCCTGAAACCTCATCTCCAATTAAATCGCGAAACATCTCCACCCGTAAATCAACGGTTTGTGACATTCCACCCATATCGTTATTATAAAAATCTTCCACTTCCTGATAATCTACTTTATTCGGTTCACGCGATTTTTTGCGGTAATCATTAATAAAGCTGTTTTTCATTATTCGGAACAACCATGCTTTTGCATTCGTTCCTTTTTGATAAGAATCGATAAAACGATAGGCCTTCAAATAGGTATCTTGCACCAAGTCGTTTGCATCATCCTCATCATAGGTTAGCCTAAAGCCAAAATTATAGAGTGCATCCATATGAGGATAAAACTCTTTTTCAAACATTTCGATTTTTTCTCTACGAATTAGTGACATTTCTATTCAAATAAACAAAAAGGATGGGCAATTTCAAAGTAATTAATTTTTATACGTAGTAAATTTATATAGATTTAAACTTTAAAATGTTGGTATGATTAAGAAAATTGCTAAGTGGTTTTTAATAAGTTTAATAGGCATTACGTTGATTGGTTTTTTTATGCCAGAGAAAGTTATGGTAGAAAAATCGCGTGAAATGAAAGCTGATCACGAATCGCTATATGAGCAAATAAACGATATCAAAAATTGGAATAATTGGATGCCATGGAATAAATTGGACCCAAACTGGATAGTAAAATACGATTCAATTACTGAAGGTAAAGGTGCAGGATACCAATGGGAAAGCGATAATTCTGAAGTTGGGTCAGGTTCAGCAAAAATCGGAATAAGCACTTTTGACAGTATAATAGCAAAGTTGGATTTTGGGTCTAGAGGCATTGCAACTTGCAGTTTTCATTTCATAAAAAGCGAAAAAGGAAATACCATTTTGAAATGGAAGATGGATGCAGAAATGGAATTAAAGCCATTTGCTCGAATACTGGGGTTGTTTATGAAAAAAACGGCACAAGAAACGTTTGAAGAAGGTTTAATCGCGTTAGATTCAGTTGCACTTGCAAACGCAATCAACAGAACGAAATATAAAATTAGCGAATTTGAAAAGGTAGAAATTCCAAAAACATTATTTATTGGAAAGAAAATTACGTGCTCAGAAGAAGAAATTGAGAATCAATTGGGGAGAATTTACGGCCAAATCAGGGCAAGCATTTCCAAAAATAAAGTTGAAATGAAGGGTCATCCTTTTGCTATTTATTATAGTTATAACCCTGGAAAAGTAATAATGGAACCAGCAATTGAAGTTTCGGAAGCTGTAAAAAGTGTATCAAACGGGCTTCGCCAAAAAAATAGAATGGCGACTAAAGCAGTAAAAGCTTCTTTTTTTGGTGCCTATGAATTAACAGGTGCTGCACACGAGTCTATTCGCAAATATATTATAGGTAATAAGTTGAAATTAAATGGTGCCCCATGGGAGGTGTATATTACAGACCCTACCACCGTAAAGGACCCTTTAGATGTGCAAACCGATATTTATTATCCAATTAAATAAAAAGGTATTGAATATAATGGGTAATTATTAAGTAAATTTTAGTGATATTTATAATCAAAATAAGTGCTTAAAGACCGTTTAAGATTAATTGAATAACAGGATTAAACCCAAATTAAAAATGAGTCAATCTATAAAAATATTGTTATTAGAAAGCGATCAAATTAAAATTGATTTAATTAAAAATACATTAGAAAAAGCCCGCGTCAATAGTGAGTTTTATATTGTTACAAATCAAGAAGAATACCTTGCTGGGTTAAAAAGCTTTAAAGCTGATATTATTATTTCAGATCATACATTAACCAATTTCAATTCAATCGAAGCATTAGAAATTCTAAAAGAGTTTGGGAAAAAAATCCCCTTTATTTTAGTATCAGGCCATATAGGCGAAGAGTTTGCGGTTAAGGTTATTAAAATTGGAGCATTTGATTATGTTTTAAAAGATAACTTAACAAGGCTGCCATTAGCAATTGATTCGGCTATAAAATTTCACAAACAAGAAAAAGAGAAATTTCAAGCTCAATTAGAATTAGTTAAAAGCGAAGAGAAACACAGATTGTTGATCTCGCAAGCCTCTGATGCTATTTTTTATTTAGATAGTAAAGGTAGATTTATTCAAATTAACGAAAGAGCAACTAAAATGCTTGGGTTTTCTGAGGGTGATTTCTTTAAAATGAATGTGCTAGATCTAATTCCTGCAGATGAAATCAACGATAATCCAGATTTTATTTCTCGAATAGAAAGTGGAGATGAATTGCTATTTGAGCGCAATTATCTTCACAAAAACGGAACAAAAGTAGCTGTAGAAGTAAATGCAAAAAAACTTACCGATGGCAATTATTTATCTATCGTGCGGAATATATCGGATAGGAAAAGAAATGAGGGGGAGACATTAAAAGCAAACATAAGATTAGAGATTTCAGAGGAAGTTTCAAAAACTGGATTTTGGGAATACGATTGTGAAACTAAAAAAAGCTTATGGTCAACGCAAACCTATAAGCATTTCAATTTAGAGCCAAATGCGGAGTTGCCAACCTTGGCTCAGATTGAAAACTATATCCTACCTGAAGATAAAAATAGTATCACTGATTCTTTCGCTTTAGCTATACAAGGATACCAGCCGCAAAGTAAAATATTTAGAACAAATTCAGAAACAATTGGACTAAAGTATTTATATACTATTTGGCATATAGAAAAAGACTCGGCAGGTAAGCCAGTTAAGGTGTTTGGAATAATCCAAGACATTACTCAATCTGTTTTGTTAAAAGAAATTTTAATAAAAAGCGAAGCAGAATATAAAAAATCACTTGATCGAATTACTGACGGATTTGTTTCGCTTAATGAGAATTGGGATTTTACCTACATGAACAAAAAAGGGGGAGAAATATTTAACGTTGACCCTGAAAAATTAATTGGCAAACATATTTCAACATTGTTTACTGAAGGTCAGGGAAAACCTTTTGTAAAAGCGTATAGTTTGGCCATGAAAAGCCAAAAACATGTTTTTATTGAGGAGTTTTATCCACCTTTTGAAAAGTGGTTCGAAAACCATATTTATCCATCAACTGACGGGTTATCTATTTATTTTCGAGATGTAACTACGCATAAAGAAGCAGAACTAGAATTAAAAAGTCATCAGAAATTAGCTGAAAAAATATTCGAGTCAAATATGATTGGCTTGAAAATCTGGAATAATAAAGGAGAAATTACAGATGCTAACACCTATTTTTTAAATCAACTTGGATATACGCCTAAAGATTTGAAAGAAGGAAAAATACGTTGGGATGAATTAACACCACCAGAATATGCAGATGTAGATGCAGATGCAATGCAAAAAGTTGTAGACACAGGCTATTGTCCACCACATGAAAAAGAATATTTCAAAAAAGACGGCACTAGGTTGCCAGTTTTAGTTGCATGGGCATCGCTAAGTGAAAATCTAAGGGGGGATGGCATAGCGTATATGATTGATATCTCTGCTCGTAAAATAATGCAGTTTATCTTAGATGAAGAGAAATCCATTTTAGAACTAATAAATAAAGGAGAATCTTTAAGCACCGTGCTAAATCAGATTGCACTGAGTTATCAAAAGATAGATTCCGGTTCAATGTGTTCTATCCAATTGCTAGATATAACGCATAAAAAAATAGAAGAAGTTTTTGCTCCCAGCTTCAAAAGTGAGTATGCTGACGCACTTATAGGGTTAGAAATAGGCGAAAAAGTGGGTTCTTGTGGCACTGCTGCATATCGAGCAAGAAGTGTTTATGTTTCCAACGTTTTCACCAATCCTTTATGGGAAAAATACAGACATTTAACTGATATTTTTAAGTTTACAGCATGTTGGTCGGCACCTATATTTGATAACCAAAACAAAGTTTTAGGCACCTTTGCTATTTATTACCCAGACGAAAGAGAAGCAACCCCTTCCGAAATTGAAATAATCGATAGATTTTCGAATTTGGTAAAAGTTGCCTTGGGAAAAACTAAGGATAAACATAGTTTAAAAACAAGCGAAGATACACTGGGGTTAGTTTTAGAAAGCGTTTCAGATGCGTTTATAACGTTAGATAAGAATTGGATTTTTTTGAATATTAATAAAGTAGCTGCTGAAATTATAGGAAAAAATAACTCTGAATTGTTGGGTAAAAATATTTGGAGAGAATTTCCAGAGTCAGAACCCTTGTTCAGGCACTACTTTGAAAAGGCAAGGTTTCAGAACGAGTTAGTATTTTTAGAAGAATACTACCCTCCATTTGAAAAATGGTTTGCTATGCATGTGTATGCTACCCATGAAGATTTAAATATTTATTTTAAAGACATCACAAAGCAGAAAAATGCTCAAAATGAAATCTATGTTTCCCATCAACGCTTAAAGCACCACTTTTACAACAGCCCTTTAGCCGTTATAGAATGGGGGAAGAATAATGATATAATAAAATGGTCTGAGCAAGCAGAGGCTATTTTTGGATGGAATGAAAGTGAAGTTATCGGACGAAAAATAGGCGAATTAAACTTGGTCTATCAAGAAGATAAAGAGAAAGTTGAGGAATCTACCCAAGAACTGATGACTGGTAATGAATCTAAAAGTAGAGTTACAAACAGAAATGTTACAAAATCGGGTAAAGTGATTCATTGTACTTGGTTTACTTCGGTTTTAAAAGACAATTCAAATAATATAGTTTCGGTAGTTTCGCTGGTACATGATGTTACATCACAAGTAAATGCGGAATTAGCAACACTTGAGAGTCAGAAAAAGCTACAATTTTTAACAGATCATATTCCTTTTTATATAGCCTATGTAAACACAAATCACGAATATATTTTTGTAAACAAACCCTATGCTGACCTATTTGATTTAGATACAGAAAACATTGTAGGTAAAAAGGTTTTTGACGTTTTAGGGGATGAAATTAGTGCCTTATTGATCCCATATGTAACGCTGGTCTTTGAGGGACAAAAAACAAATTTTATTGTCAATTTAAAAGAAAACCCTATAAAGATAAAACCTAAGTTTGATTTTGTTGAAATTGTTCATGTCAGTTATATACCTGACTTTAATGAAAACCATCAAGTTGTAGGTTTTATTGTAGCCATTAATGATATCACAGAGATAAAAAAAGCAGAGGCATCATTAGAAAGTCAGAATCAGCAACTTGTAAAAACCAACAAAGAATTAGACCGTTTTGTGTACAGCGCATCACATGACTTACGTGCACCATTAACCTCTGTTTTAGGTTTAGTTGATTTAATTTCGTATGATACCAATCCAGAAAATACCGAGCAAATAAAACGCTTAAATATGATGAAGAAGAGCGTTGTGAAGCTGGATAATTTTATTGAAGATATTTTAAATTACTCCAAAAACTCAAGACTTGATATTCATAAAGATTCGGTCGAGTTTGATAAATTAATAAAAGAAATCTCGCAAAGTCACCAGTTTATGATGGGTGCTGACTCCATGAAACTAATTTTAGATATTAATCAAGAATCTGAATTTGTGTCTGATTATCAAAGGTTAAAAGTTGTTTTGAACAATATTATTTCTAATGCCGTTAAGTATAAAGACATTAACAAGAAGGAAAGTTTGCTGAAAATATCTGTGCACTGTGATTCTGATTTTGCCAACATTGAAATAGAAGACAATGGCATTGGTATTAAAAAAGAAGATTTGGATAAGGTTTTTGATATGTTCTATCGCGCTACAAAGTTGTCGACCGGATCAGGATTAGGACTGTATATTGTTAAAGAAACAATTGACAAAATGGAGGGAGAAATCGAAATAATTTCAACTGAAAATATGGGTACCACCTTTAAACTAAAATTCCCAAATTTGTTGTCATGATAAAACTAAATAATTTATGGGCTATAAACACATTCTTATAATAGACGATAATGACGTAGATAACTATATCTCCGAATCGTTAATTATTAAAAGTGAGATTGCGGATAAGGTAACCGTTGTTAATTCAGCAACCGATGCCTTGTTGTTTTTAGAAGGATATGCGAAAGAGTTTAACAAATTCCCAAAAACAATTTTCTTAGATTTAAGCATGCCAATTATGGATGGATTTGACTTTTTAGATGAATTCAAAATTTTTTCAGAAGATTTAAGATTTGATTGCAATATATACCTGCTAACCTCTTCCAATAACATGGCTGACAAAGAAAAAGCAGAAAAATACGGGTTTGTAAAAGGTTTTTTAATTAAACCATTGAAGCTCAAAAATCTCTTGGAGTTATAAAAAACGGGTACTACACTTTATCTGGAGTGTGCATGTAAAGCGTCCGACTTGGGAAAGCAAAACTTGAACCATGACTTTCGACAATTTCCATGATTCTAAAATTCACCTCTTCTTTAATGATACAGAAGTCGTAAAATTCATTGGTATTTACCAAAAAAGTAACCAGAATATTTAAGCTACTTTCTCCAAACTCGTAAAATCGAACAAGAGGCTCATCGTTTATGGAAGTATGCTGTTGTAAATAGGTTCGTAGCTCTTCGCTTATGGCTTTAATTTGTTCGCTTGAGGTTTCGTAGGTTAAGCCAATTAAAAATCGCGCTCTTCGATGCGTGCTTTGTGTAATGTTGTTTAGTTTGTTGCCTACCAATTGTTTGGGATAGTAACATAACTTTTATCAAGGGTTCTAATCCGAGTGCTTCTAAACCCTACCTTTTCTACTGTTCCAGAAATTCCGTCAGCTTCAATAATATCTCCAACCTGAAAAGGTTTGTCTAAAAATATAGTAAATGAACCTAAAAGATTAGCTAAACTGTCTTGCGCTGCTAGTGCAACAGCAAGTCCACCAATTCCTAGTCCACCAATTATTGCTGTTACATTCAAATCGAAAATAACCCCTAAAATGAATAACAGGCTAAATATTACTAAAAGTACTTTAACTGAATCTTTAAAAAATGGAACCAATTGATCATCCGTTTTTGATTCAGTTTTTTCAGCCTTAACTAACATCACATGCCCAATAAAATCTGTAATACGCATTAGCAATCGCAAAACAGAAAATGTTAAAAAGATGTATGCTAAGTTGTGCGATAGCACATAAAGATTAATGGAATTGCTCTCGAAAAGCCTGACTTTTTCAGAAAACTGTAAATTTATTATTGCCAGATAAAATGCAACAGATAACCCAAAACGCTGAATTGGTTTTTGAATGTGGCTTATAAAATCGGCAACTGTTGACTCTTGGGTGTGCCTTTTAAAAATTCTGTAAAGAAGTATACTTAATATTTTAGCGCCCCATTTGCGAAATAGAAAGGCTAAAACGAAAATAGCTCCACTAAAGAGGTATTGTTGAATAGAATTTCCTAAGAAATGTTGGTTTAAAATATAGTTTAAATCCATTTATACGAGTTGTGTCAATGAATTTTGATAGGCTCTTTTTGTTACTCCGGTTTTGTGGGTTAAAATCGGTTTCAAGGCATTTCCGATTATGGTTGATACATCTTCAAAAATTGCCGTATCGGTAACGGTGCAATTTTGTTGCATCAAGTAAGCAAATACGCGTGCCATACCACAATTTGCAATAAAGTCTGGAATTAGTGTAATATTTTGGTCTGCAAATTGTGAAATTGGACCGTAAAAAATAGCTGTATCTGCAAACGGTACGTTTGCGCCACAAGAAATTACTTCAAGTCCATTTTCAATAAGACTCATTAACTGCGACATGGTTACCAATCGGCTGGCAGCTGCTGGTATAAATATTTCTGCACCCGTTTTCCAAATGGTTTCATTCAGTTCGTTAAATGGCAAAACATCAACCGAGTTTAACTTATTTCTATTTTTAGTTTTGAAAAGATTTAAGGTTTGATCAAAATCTAGTCCTTCTTTTGAAACCATACCACCATCACGATCAATAATCCCAACAATTTTTACACCATAGGTTGCCAAATAATAGGCAGCAGCAGAAGCCACATTTCCCCACCCTTGAATTAATGCACACTTCTTAGAAATATCTTCGCCTTTAATAGCATACGTATGGCGAACAGCTTCTGCAACGCCAAAACCTGTTATCAAATCTGCAACAGTATAATCAACAGTAACATCGGGCGAAAAACTTGGATTTTTCACCAATAAAGAAACTCCTTTTTGAAGTTGACCAATAATCTGTTTTTTGATTTCGGGATCTTTGGTAATATGACCTGTAACAACGCCCTCCTGTGGATGTTCTAAGCCAAGTTTACTTGTAATAGGAATTACATCGTGGATTTCATCGATATTTAAGTCGCCTCCAGTGCCGTAATATGCCTTTAAAATTGGTAACAATGCTTTGTACCAACGCTTCAAAACTTCGTTTTTGCGTGGGTCGTTGGGGTCGAAATTGATGCCTGATTTAGCACCACCGATAGATGGACCAGAAACCGTAAATTTGATTTCCATGGTTTTTGCTAAAGATTCTACCTCGCGTTTGTCTAGGCCTTTGCGCATACGGGTTCCGCCACCGGCAGCACCGTTCCGCAACGAGTTGATAACTGCCCAGCCCACTGCTTCCGTTTCGCTATCTTTCCATTCGAAAACTATTTCAGGCTGTTTTTCTTCAAAGGCTTTTAATAAATCTTCCATTTAACGCGGTTTCAATTTTATGCAAAAATAGCTTTATTAAATATTATATGTGGATTACTTCTGATTTGTTTTAAACATCAATTCAGATTTCTTTTTAATTTTTGTAGGATGATTGACAATTATATTTCTATACCAGATTTCTGGAATGAATTTTCAAATGAAGATTTTTTACCAGAAACTATTGGAAACACTATTGAAAGATTTTCAAAGAATACCGACATATCCGACTTTAAAATCGCATTTATTGGAGTTTGCGAAGATCGTTCCATTGAAGGTCATAAAGGCGTTGCTTCAGCTCCTGATGCAATTCGCAAGTATTTATTTCCATTATACTCCCATTTTAAACAAATTAAAATGCTTGATTTGGGAAATATTAATGGAGGATTTGAGTTTGCAGATACGTTGTTTGCAGTAAAAGCAACTTGCAGTTATCTGATAAAAAACAATGTATTGCCCATAGTTTTAGGCGGTCCACAGTCGTTAACCTATGGCCAATATCAAGCCTACGAAACCTTAGAACAGTCTGTAGATGTACTCGTTTTTGATGCAAAGCTTGATTTGTTAGGCGATATCCATGATGAAATTTCGAACGATAATCACCTGTTTAAACTGATTACACATCAGCCGAATTACTTATTCAACTTGTCTTTGTTTGGATATCAACGCTTTTTTGTATCAGAAGAGCATTTAAATGTGGTTGAAAAATTGAACTTCGATGCTTTAAGATTAGGAGAACTTCGAAGTAAGTTAGAAGATGTTGAGCCATACATTCGTGCAGCAGACATGGTCAGTTTTGATATGTCTGTAATACGAAATAGCGATGCTCCGGGTGCAGTTTTTTCATCGCCTAACGGATTATTCGGACACGAAGCCTGCCAATTGCTTCGCTATGCAGGAATGAGCGATAAAATGACATCGGTAGGGTTTTATAATTTCGACCCATTAGAAGATAGAAATGGAGTAACTGCCTACCAAATAGCACAAATGATTTGGTATTTTGTAGAAGGCTTTTCGAGTAGAATGATGGATTTGCCAGAACGTGATAGCAAAAATTTTACTAGATATACCACTTTGCAAAACAGTGGCCATGAATTGGTGTTTTATAAAAGCAATCGTTCTGGAAGATGGTGGATTGAAGTAGCATCCGGAAAATTTCATCCAAAATATGAAAGATCATATTTGGTGCCTTGTTCCTATTCTGATTATCAAGAAGCATTGAGCGATGACTTACCAGAAAAGTGGATAAAAGCGCATAACCGCTTTACCATGTTAAGTTAAGGGAAGCTCTTTTGACAGGGCTAATATTTCTTCGATGAATTTTCTATCGTTAGCAAGTCGAGGAATTTTATGTTGCCCGCCAAGTTTGTCTCTTTTTTTAAGCCATTGGTAAAATACTCCAGTAGGTAAAGACTTTACGATGGGAAGGGTCAGCGCTAAATTGTTTTGGCGCTTTGCTTCATAATCTGAATTAACCTCCTTTAATTTTGCGTCAAGGATTTCAGAAAAAACAGTTAAACATGAAGGCGGGGTGATAAACTCTATTGCCCATTCGTGGCAACCTTTAGAATTGGTTGTTAAAAAAACAGGAGCAGCAGTATAATCACGAATAGTTGCACCGGTAACTAAGCAAGCTGCTTCAAGCGCAAAGTCAGCATTGTTTATCATGAGTTCTTCGCCAAAAGCATTGATGTAATGTTTCGTGCGACCAATAATTATAAATCTATATGGCTCAGTTGATGTGAATTTTATGGTATCGCCAATTAAATAACGCCATAAACCGCCATTGGTAGAAATTACCATAGCATAAATTTCATCGGTTTTTACTTGGGCTAGAGTTATCGTTTTTGGGGTATCTAAATGCATTTCGGATCGAGGAATAAACTCATAATATATTCCATAATCTAACATCAATAGCATTTCTTTAGAGTGTATTTGATCTTGTACTCCAAAAAAACCTTCGGATGCGTTGTAAGATTCAAAGAAATGCATGTTCGGAAGGTTTAATATCGATTTAAACTCTTCGTGATAGGGTTTAAAGTTGATACCACCATGAAAATATACTTCTAAATTAGGCCAAACTTCGTTAACCGTTTTTTTGCCTGTTTTCTCAAGCAACCGTTGCAATACCAGTAAAGTCCATGTTGGAACTCCCGCTAAACTGGTAACGTTTTGGTGCATGGTTTGCTCTACAATTCTATCTATTTTTTCTTCCCATTTATCTAAAAGCGCAACTTCTAGGTCGGGTGTACGGTGGATTTCAGCCCAAAAAGGCAGGTTTTGCATCACTACTGCCGACAAGTCTCCCAAGTAACTGCTTGTATTTAATGAATTTGGCTGATAACTGCCTCCCATAGTCAGGCATTTGCCATCAAAAATATTAGTATCGGGGTTAGCTAAGCAGTAAACGCTTAGCATGTCTTTCCCTGCTTTAAAATGGCATTGGTCTAATGACTCTTCTGTAATAGGGATGTATTTGCTTTTTGCGTTGGTAGTTCCACTAGATTTTGCAAACCATTTTACAGATGTTGGCCAAAGCAAATTGGTTTCTCCTAACATGGATCTTTCAATCCAAGGATAAAGTTGTTCGTAGGTTTGTACAGGAATTCGATTAGCAAATTCTTCGATACTGGTGATAGATTGAAAATCATAGTGCTTTCCAAATTCGGTTTGGGCGGCATTGTCAATCAAATTCATGAAAACATCTTGCTGTACGTCAATTGGATATTTTACGAATAATTCTATTTGATGCATTCGTTTTTTCATCCACCATGATAAAATACTGTTTATTACACCCATTCTTAGAATTTTATGATCTAGACTTCTGTATTTTTTTTACGGAGTACAAAGTGCTTTCCGAGGTATAAATTTCTAACTTGTTCGTCTTCTGCAAGTTCGGTAGCTGTGCCTTGTTTTAGGATTTTGCCATCAAACAACAAATAAGCCCTATCTGTTATCGATAATGTTTCGTTAACGTTATGGTCTGTAATAAGAATTCCGATATTCTTCTTTTTCAGTTTGCTAATTATTTGCTGAATATCTTCAACAGCAATTGGGTCAACGCCAGCAAATGGCTCATCTAATAAAATAAAATGTGGATTTACAGCCAATGCGCGAGCAATTTCTGTTCTTCTCCGTTCTCCGCCCGATAAAACGCGGCCTAGGTTTTTACGAACATGCCCTAAATTAAACTCCTCAATCAAGGCATTGGTTTTTTCTAAAGCGGCTTCTTTGTTGTAGTCGGTTTGCAATTGCATCACCGATAAAATGTTGTCTTCGACAGATAAATCTCTAAATACTGATGCCTCTTGTGGTAAATATCCAACGCCTTTTCGAGCTCTTTTATACACGGCTTCGTCTGTAATATCTTCATCGTCAATAAAAACCTTGCCAGAGTCGGGTCTTACCAAACCAACAATCATGTAAAAACTGGTTGTTTTTCCTGCACCATTGGGACCTAAAAGCCCAACAATTTCGCCACTATTTACTTCTATAGAAATTTCGTTTGCAACCTTTCGCTTGCGATATTGTTTTACTAGATTTTCTGATCGAAGTTTCATTTCTCTATTTTAATGTCTTTAACGTTGATTTTAAGAGATGTTTTTCCGTTCCACGTATTTTCTTCAATGGTGTAACAGGCAGAAAATTGTTTTCCACGAATAATATCATCGTAGTGCTGCCCTTGTTTAAAGGCAATTGCCTGAAATTCTTGCGAGTTTTCTTCTTTTATGTAAAGCATCAAATGATTATCGCCAACTATTTTGGTTCGTGCGCCACCGTACAAATCATGGGCAACAAATACAGGCTGCATATTTCCAGGTCCGAAAGGTGCAAACTGTTTTAAAATGCGGTAAAATTTATCGTTGATGTGGCTTACCTGTAAAGGAATGTCTATTTCAATTTTAGGAATTAGGGTGTCGTTTTTAAGATGGCTTTTTACCACTTGGTCAAACTTTTCGATAAATTCATCAATGCGATTGGCTTTAATGCTTAATCCTGCAGCATATTTATGTCCACCAAATTGCTCTACAATATCGCCACAACCTAAAATAGCTTGATAAATATCAAACCCTGAAACAGAACGAGCCGAACCTGTAAAAAGGTCGTCTTGCTGGGTAAAAACAATGGTTGGTCTGTAATACGATTCTATTAATCTTGATGCTACAATTCCGATTACGCCTTTATGCCAGTTAGAATTATAAACTACTGTTGAGCTAAGTTCAGGATGTTTGGCGTTTTGACGAACCATTTCAAACGCCTCTTGCGTAATAGTGGTATCTATATCCTTTCGTTCAGCGTTTGTAACATCAATACTTGCAGCAATACTTTCTGCTTCAATCTGATTTTTCGAAATTAGCAACCGAACTGCATTTTTGGCATCGCCCATGCGTCCCGCAGCATTAATGCGTGGCCCAATGTTAAAAACAATGTCTGAAATAGTTATGTCTGATTTATTACAACAGATATCCTTAATGGCTTTTAGACCAATACTTGGGTTTTCGCCAAGTTTTTTTAAACCATAATAGGCTAAAATTCTATTTTCGCCTGTTATGGGTACAATATCGCTTGCAATGCTTACAGCTAATAAATCTAGCATAGCATACAGTGGCTGTAATTCTACATTGTTACTAATGGCAAACGCTTGTGCAAGTTTAAATCCGATTCCACACCCAGATAATTCTTTGTATGGGTAATAACAATCAGATTGTTTTGGATCAATAACAGCGGCTGCATCGGGTAAAATTTCTCCTGGAAGATGGTGGTCCGTTATAATTACTTCAATTCCTTTTTGGATAGCATATTCAACCGGTTCAACAGCGGTAATTCCACAGTCTAAGGTTATTATGAGTTTGTATCCTTGCTCGTGCGCCCAATCAATGGCTTGCAGAGAAAGCCCATACCCTTCAGAATGGCGGTCGGGAATATAGTATCCCAATTTCGAATAAAACTGACCTAAATACGTATAAAGTAAAGACACAGCAGTGGTTCCGTCTACATCATAATCGCCATAAATAAGTATTTTATGGTTTTGGATAATCATTTCCTCGATTAAAGCAACCGCTTCGCGCATCCCTTTTAGCAGAAAAGGATCATGCAAATCGTTTAACGAAGGTCTGAAAAAGGCCTTAGCTTCATCTAAGGTAGTAATTCCCTTGTGCACTAGAAGTTCAGCTAAAATTACATCAACATTCAAAGCTTTGCTGAGGCTTAATATGTCTTCGGGGTCAAGTCGAGGATGTATCTCCCACTTTATTTCTAATGGCTTTGGATTCATTTTCTATTTTATTAAAAGCAAAAGTACTACCATTAAAGCACTTCCTAATATAAACCTATTACCTTTGCAGCGATTTATTAGAAACATGGGTCAAAACTTCACTACCATTTCCGAAATTGGTGAATTTGAGTTGATAAAACGTATCACAACAGAATTTCCTAAAAACCAAACTTCTACTATTGCCGGTATAGGTGACGATGCTGCTGTTATTGCAACTGAAAATTTGCAACAAACCGTGGTAACTTCAGATATGTTGGTTGAAGGAGTTCATTTTGATATCGTTTATACTCCTTTAAAACATTTAGGCTACAAAGCGGTAGTAGTAAATCTTTCTGATTTAGCAGCTATGAACGCTAAGCCAACCCAAATTTTGATAAATATTGCAATCTCTTCCCGATATACTGTAGAAAGTATAGAAGAATTGTATGATGGGGTTAGAATTGCATGCGAAGAATACAAAGTTGATTTAATCGGAGGTGATACAACGTCATCTAAGTCGGGCTTGGTAATTAGCGTTACTGCAATTGGGGTTGCAAAATCCGAAGAGATTATTTACCGCAATGGGGCATCTAAAAACCAATTAGTGTGCGTTACTGGAGACTTGGGCGGAGCTTTTTTAGGACTGACATTATTAGAACGCGAAAAACGGGTTTTTCTTGAAGATGGCAATATGCAGCCTGCGCTTGAAGGTTTCGAGTACCCACTTCAACGTCAATTAAGGCCAACTGCAAGAACGGATATGCGCCTGATTTTTGAAACACTTAACCTTATCCCAACCTCAATGATTGACATTTCGGATGGATTGTCGTCTGACATTAATCACTTGTGCATTCAAAGTAATGTCGGATGTATGATATTTGAAAATAAATTACCTTTTGACCCGTCTGTGATTGAATTAGCAGCTAAGTTTAATTTAAATTCTTCTCTTTGTGCATTGAATGGTGGCGAAGATTACGAATTGTTGTTCACCATACAACAAAGCGATTTTGAGAAAGTTAAAAATCACCCCGATATATCGGTGATTGGATTCATAACAGAAGCATCGGAAGGCATGAAAATGGAGTTAGCAGATGGAAATATCATTGATTTGTCCATGAAAGGATGGAATTCTTTTTCAGAGGCTTAAATAATTACAGGTATTTTAGTAATATTAAAGCATGAATTCATTATTAGTTGCAATAGATTTTTCCCCTGCCTCTGAAAATGCTTTATCCTATGCATTGAATTTTGCACACGGGTTGAAATATAAGCTAAACATACTGCATGTAATTGACTCGAAGTCAGATTCAAATGTTGATTTTGGAGACAAATTAGAGAAGATTCGATCTGGAGTTGTTGAAAATTTCCCAGATTTACTATTCGATATCATTCAAAAAGACGGAGAACCAGCCCAAAGTATTGTTGATACCGCAATTTCAACCTCAGCTAAACTTGTAGTTATGGGTTCAAAAGGGCATAGCTCAACACACGATCAAATTTTAGGTCTTATTGTTCAGAAAGTAATAAAGGATGGAAAGCTTCCTGTTTTGGTTATACCAACTCACTTAAACTTTGCAGTACCTAAGAACTTGGTTTTTGCTTCAGATTTAAATCCCATATCAGATTCTAACCTTAATTTGCTTTTAGAAGTTGCAGCTTGCTTTAGAAGCAAACTAAATTTGCTTCATATTTTTGATCTTTCAAAAGACTTTCCCGTTGAAAAACTTGCAGAAGCTGAAAAATTACAGCGCCTACTACAACCTATCGAACATGAATTTATTATGAAAGCGGGTAAAGACATTGTGCAAGCAATAGACTCTTATTCGAAGTCAAATAATTCAGATTTGATAATACTTGTAGCACGGAAATACACTCTAATTCAGAGTTTATTTCACAAAAGTGTTACCAATTCAATTGCAATTAAAGCCCAAGTACCGTTCTTGGCATTACATGAATAATTTTTTATTAATAATATGAAAGTAGAAGCTAATAAAGTTGTAGCTATCACATACGACTTACACGTAAGCACAGCTGAAGAAGGAGAACGCCATGTAGAATCAGCATCAACCGAGTCTCCAATGATGATTTTGATGGGTTTAAGTGGATTGCCTGAAAAGTTTGAAGAAAACATTGTTGGCTTAGAAGCAAACGGTGATTTTGACTTTATTTTAAGTGCTCAAGAAGGTTATGGAGAGCATAGTATGGAAGCTGTTATGGATTTACCGAGAGAAGTTTTTCAAAACGATGCTGGTGAATTCGATGAAAAAGAAGTCTTCGTTGGCGCGTTTTTACAATTGATGGACCAAGAAGGACATTATCATAGAGGCTTGGTAAAAGCGGTTAATGAAAATGTAGTTGTGATGGATTTTAATCATCCACTATCAGGACTAGATATGCACTTTAAAGGTACTGTGCTATCTGTTCGCGAAGCTACAGCTGAAGAAATGGAGCACGGTCATGTTCATGGCGAGGGCGGGCATCATCATTAAAAAAATAAACAAAAAGTTTGAAAAATAGCTTTTTGTTTATTTATCTTTGCGCTCCGATAGAAATATGAGCCTGACCGATGGTGTAACCGGCAACACGTCTGATTTTGGTTCAGAAGAGTCCAGGTTCGAGCCCTGGTCGGTCAACAAAGCCCCAATTTTTGGGGCTTTTGTTTTTTTAGGCAATTCCTTTTATACTTACTCTATATCACTTACCTTTGCAGCAATTCTTAGCATTAGATAATGAGTCAATCAAGGCGAAATGAAGTAAAAATTTTTAGTGGCGAGGCGTCAAGTAGCCTTGCTGTAAAAATTGCTGAGGAATATGGGGTAAAAATAGGAGAGGCAAGTGTACAGCATTTTAGCGATGGCGAATTTCAGCCTTCGTTTAACGAGTCGGTACGTGGTTGCGATGTTTTTATAGTGCAAAGCACTTTTGCACCATCCGATAATTTACTTGAATTGTTATTAATGGTTGATGCCGCAAAGCGCGCATCTGCTCATTATGTAACAGCGGTCATTCCGTATTTCGGTCTTGCACGCCAAGATCGTAAGGATAAGCCACGGGTTGCAATAGGAGCTCGATTGGTTGCGGATTTGTTATCAACAGCAGGTGTTACTCGCGTAATGACCATGGATCTACATGCACCACAAATTCAAGGATTTTTCAATGTGCCGGTAGATCACTTAGATTCTGCATCGGTACTTATTCCAGAAATTGTGAAATTGGGATTGAAAGACCTAACCATCTGTGCTCCAGACATGGGTGCAACACCTCGTGCTCGACATTTTAATAAAACCCTAAAAGTAGATATGGTGGTTTGCGACAAACATCGTAAACAAGCCAATGTAATTGAATCAATTACGCTTATAGGAGACGTAAAAGGCAAGAATGTAGTAATAGTAGATGATATTATTGATACCGCAGGAACAATTTGTAAGGTTGCTGAAACAATAATGGACAATGGAGCATTAAGCGTTCGTGCTTTTTGTACTCATGCAGTTTTATCAGGTGATGCATACAACTTGATTGAAAAATCAGCCTTGTTAGAAGTTGTAGTAACCGATACTATACCCTTAAAAAGACAATCACCAAAAATCAGGCAAGTATCAGTAGACAAGTTATTTGCTAAAGCAATAAAAAGTGTAAATGAACATAGTAGCATACAATCATTGTTCGATGTTCAGAATACACCACAATAAAAATAATTATATTAATTTTAATAAAAACCATGTTAACAGTTAAATTGAGCGGTTTTGCTAGACAAAACGTAGGAAAAAGAGACGCAAAAGATTTGCGCAACGAAGGAAACGTACCGTGTGTGATGTACGGTGCAGGTGTTCCTCAAAAACAATTTTGGGCCAATGCTTATGATATTCAACAGATATTATTTAGCCCAGATGTTTTTAAAGTTATTATTACTGTTGACGGTCAAACGTTCGAAACTGTAGTTCAAGAATCTCAGTTTCATCCCGTTTCAGATTTAATCTTGCACGTAGATTTTTTAATATTACAAGCAGACAAGATAGTTAAAATTGCCCTTCCTTTAAATTTCACAGGTGTTTCTCCTGGTGTTAAAGTGGGTGGTAAATTTGTTCAGCGTGTACGTAAATTGAAAATTCAAGCATTACCTGCACACATCCCAGCTCGACTAGATGTGGACATCAGCACCCTTGAGTTAGGGAAAAGCATTTGTGTTAGAGAATTAAACTATCCAAACGTTAAAATTCTTGAGTCACCAAGCAATCCTGTATGCATCGTTTCAGTTCCTCGTGGATTGAAGTAATATTTTATTGTCAATCAGATTCAAAAGGCGCATATTTAATATGCGCCTTTTTTATGCACGTAACTTTAAGAGCCTTTTAATCAAAACCTAAATTTATATCGAGTTATTTTGTATTAAAATTAAGGTTGGAAAAAAATGAAAAAACTAATTGTAATACTTGTATTTGGTATGATTTTGGTTTTAATTGGGATTTTTCTTGAAACATTAAATATCACATCAAATTTTAGTGGATTAATGATACAAGTTGGATTGGTAATTCAAATATTCACAGTGTTGTTAATTATCTTGTTTATTTACAAAAACAAGATAAAGCTGAGTTAATTCACTTTATTCTATATTCACCAAATATCTTTTTATAACAGTACTTTTGCGTAAATGAAATATTTGATCGTAGGATTAGGTAATCCAGGTTTAGAATATAGAGATACACGGCATAATGTTGGTTTTATGGTTTTGGATGAATTAGCAAATTGCAGCAATGCCCAATTTGTAACGCAACGTCATGCAGAAGTTACTGAAGTTAAGTTTGCTGGAAAAAAATTGCTCTTAGTAAAGCCAAACACGTACATGAATTTAAGCGGTAAAGCACTTAAATATTGGATGGATGTAGAAAAAATCCCAATAGAAAATGTATTGGTGATTACAGACGACTTATCTCTACCAGTGGGCAAAATCAGGATCAGAACTAAAGGAACTGATGGAGGCCATAATGGACTAAAAGACATCCAAATGCGCATTGGAACTACAGAATACCCTCGGTTGAGATTTGGTATTGGCAGCGAATTTCAGCGTGGAAAGCAAGCCGATTATGTGCTTAGCGCATTTAATAAAGATGAAGTACCCATAGTTGAAATCAAAGTTTCTGATTGTACAGAAATTATAAAATCTTTTGCAACCATTGGTTTAGAACGAACCATGAATATATATAACAAATAAAAAAGGGGCGTAAGCCCCTTTTATTACTCCACCGTAACCGATTTTGCAAGGTTTCGGGGTTGATCTACATTGCACTCTCTTAAAACGGCAATATGATACGCTAAAAGCTGCAAAGGAATTGTTGCAATTAAAGGCTCCAACGCATCGTGTGATGCAGGAACTTCAATTACATAGTCTGCTAGTTTGCGAACCTCTGTATCTCCAGAAGTTACAATTGCGATAATTTTGCCTTTACGGGCTTTTACCTCTTGTATGTTACTTACTAACTTTTCGTATTGAACGCTGTTTGTTGCAATTACAACAACAGGCATTTCTTCGTCAATTAATGCAATAGGACCGTGCTTCATTTCTGCAGCCGGATAACCTTCTGCGTGGATGTAACTTATTTCTTTAAGTTTCAATGCACCTTCAAGCGCAACTGGGAAATTGTATCCACGACCTAAATAAAGGAAATTGCGTGCATCTTTAAATTTCTCAGCAATTTCAAGAATTAGATCGTTTTTAAGGAGTGCAACTTCTATTTTTTCAGGTACCTGTTCAAGTTCAACCAATAAACTTTGAAGTTGCGAGCGGCTTAATGTTCCTTTTTTCTGACCCATCCAAAGAGCCATTAAAATTAGTACTGTAACTTGCGCTGTAAATGCTTTTGTTGATGCTACGCCAATTTCTGGACCTGCGTGTGTGTATGCGCCAGCGTGTGTCATTCTAGGAATGCTAGAGCCCACAACATTACATACTCCAATAATTGTCGCTCCTTTAGATTTTGCAAGCTCAATAGCAGCTAAAGTATCTGCAGTTTCTCCCGATTGCGAAATAGCAATAACAACATCATCAGATGTGATAATAGGATCACGGTATCTAAATTCTGAAGCATATTCAACTTCAACAGGAACTCGTGCAAATTCTTCAATTAAATATTCAGCAACAAGTGCCGCATGCCACGATGTGCCACAAGCTATAATAACAATACGCTTTGCATTTATCAACTTTTGCTCGTACTCACTCATACCGCCTAAGCGTATACTTCCAGTAGAAGAATCAATTCTTCCACGCATTGAATCATAAACTGACCGTGGCTGTTCGTAAATTTCTTTTAACATGAAATGTTCGTAACCGCCCTTTTCAATCATTTCTAACTCCATTTCTAACTCTTGGATAGTAATGGGTTTTTCAACATTTTGAATCGTTTTAATGGTCAATTCTCCATTTGAAATGGTTGCCATTTCAAAATCATCTAAATAAACAACACTTTTGGTGTATTCAATTATTGGAGAAGCATCGCTTGCAAAAAAGAACTCGTTATGACCTACGCCTACAACAAGCGGACTTCCCTTACGAGCAGCAACAAGTTTCCCGGGTTCTGTTTTTGATAAAACCACAATTGCATAAGCACCATGTACTTCGCCAAGTGCTAGGCGTACTGCTTCTTCTAATGAAACTTTTTCGCGTTCTTGAATTTCTTCGATAAAATGAACTAGGACTTCTGTATCCGTTTCGCCTTCAAAAACATGACCTCTTGATAAAAGTTGTGTTTTGATTGCATCGTAATTTTCAATAATGCCGTTATGTACTAAAGCAATATTTTTATTATTGCTAAGATGAGGATGTGCATTTACATCATTAGGCTCGCCATGGGTTGCCCAACGGGTATGCCCAATACCAATATTTCCAGTGCTGTCGTTTTTGTCAATGATAGTTTTTAGGTCACTAACTTTTCCAGCAGTTTTAAAAATTTTAAGATTCAAGTCTTTGTCTAACAACGCTATTCCAGCGCTATCGTATCCGCGATATTCTAAGCGCTGTAATCCTTTTATAAGGATTGCTGTAGCTTCTTTAGGGCCAACATATGCAACGATTCCACACATATAATATAAAGTCTATGGATTAAGTTTTGTAAATGTAATAATTAGTTTAGGTGGGTACAACAAATGTGTTGGCGAGGATAAAATAGTTCTGTGTGCAGCTATTAAACTCCCATTTGTAATCAATACAAATTTTGTATCCTTAATTGTACCGTTTATCATTTCTTGTAAGTGACGGGTAATTTTAAATTTATACTTATTGGTAGTTTTGTTTAAAACACCATCGTACCAAGGTTCAATCTGATCAATAATTGGCTTGCTTTTACCTAAGCTGTCTTGGGTAAGTAATAAAAGCGAATTAGCTGCAGGAAAAGGCTCAATTCCTGTTCCAGGAGCAATGTTAAATACTATTTCAGCCTTGTTTATAATGTATTTTTTGGTGCCAATAATACTATCTAACCACGGAAAATGCAATGTGCTTTTAACACCCGCAAGCCCTTGAATATACATTTCGCCATTTGGATTGTTAGCTTGCCCTAAAGCTGTGCCCACCCTCGAATTGGTATAGTTATGGTCGAACTGATTAACTTTTATAGAAGTGAGACTCGTTGGGAACGTATATTTTTTTCGAACAGTGTCGGAATGGTAATAAAAATGCATTCCAGAGTATTCACTATTCATATGAACTGTATATAAACAACCGCGATCTTGCGCATTTAGTTGAGTCGCCTCAACATACAACCCTTTAAAAAACCCTTTAAAGTCTGCATTAGTTGCTAATGAGGTTGTTCCTGATGCGCTTAAAATACGTTGTCCAAGTTGCGAGTTAAGTTTAATTCTTATTTGAGGTGGCAGCTTTCTTAAGCTGTCTTGCGAAACATTTCCTAATTCAGAAACCCAAACGCTATCTTTTGGATTAATGGTTAATACAACATCCGCTAACGGTGTTGGTAATAAATTGGGTTTGTAAAACTGGGTATACGAAGTGTCTTTGTATAATGTTTCGTTAAGTTCAAACACCTTAAAGCGAAGTTTGGTGGTTGTATCGCCATAATAATTGTTTAAACGTAGAACTAATACTAACGAATCTAAGGATAGGTTAGATCCAAAGTTTACGTTTTGGGTTGGCAAGTCAACTTGTGATGTAAATCCGGCTTTGGTTTCTCCAAAAATCGGATCCCAAATATTCCCTAAAAGTTGTAATTGAGCATTTACGGTTCTTACCGTATCCTCTTTATACGTATTTGAAATCCCATAAAACGAATCGATTTGCCCAAGGGTATAATCACCGGTTCCAGGTATAATTCCAAGCCCTAAATTGGATGAATCGTTACAGCTAACAAACAATAATGCCCCAGTAATTACTACTAAGGCATTTTTTAAATATTTTTTTATTTTCATACAAGAACTGACTCAGTTGCCAGAATCTTTTGATAGAATTCGAAATATTGGTTTTCGTATTCGTTTTCATTGTGTTCGATTACAAACTTGTCTTCTAAAGAATCGATAAGCAGGTTTGTTTCGCTTGATATTGGCCCAGCTTTAATGATGCCATCGGCATACATAATAGCTCCTTGGTCTAATCCATCGTTGGTTAGTTTGCCAAAATGTTTCATTTCATCAACGTTCATGTCGTCATAAACGGATTTTTCTAACAAATCTGATTGAAGTGTTTCAGAAAATTGATTTTCATATACCGAATAAACAACTTTCGTATCCTTGAAAATTGGATTATTTTGATACAGTTTTTTGATGTAAAGTGGCACAAGGCTTGTCATCCAGCCGTTGCAATGAATAATATCAGGAGACCAGCCCAATTTATTTACAGTTTCTAAAGCGCCTTTGCAAAAGAAAATCATTCTTTCGTGGTTGTCTTCGTAAAATGTATTAGACCCATCTCTAATGCCGTATTTTCTTTGGAAAAACTCTTCGTTATCTAAAAAATATACTTGCATTTTAGCTGCTGGTAATGATGCTACTTTAATAATCAAAGGATTATCGTTTTCACCAATCATTATATTAATTCCAGACAAACGCACCACTTCATGTAAGCGATGCCTACGTTCATTTATATATCCGTAACGTGGCATCAAAACCCTAATTTCCATTCCCATTTCTTGCATAGATTGCGGTAATGTGCGTGCAATATCAGCAATGTCAGAAATTTTAAGGTAGGGTTGCATTTCGTGTGCAATAAACAGGATTCGTTTCTTCATCGTTATTGGAACTTACAGAATTAAACTGCAAAAATATAGAAAATTTTTCGATATCTTTTTGGTTTCTTTTGAATTTAGAAATAATTGGCTGTTATTTTGCCCCCTTGAATTCAATTTATAAAACCCTTGCTACTCTTAAAACAATCTGCTGATTTAATAAATTACCTTGAGAAACAGCACTCTAAAGGGTTTTCTGTTGGTTTTCTGCCAACCATGGGGGCGCTTCACTTGGGGCATATCTCGTTGGTTGAAAAGGCTAAAAAATCGTGCGATGTGGTTGTTTGCAGCATTTTTGTTAACCCAACTCAATTTAATAATCCAACCGATTTGGCGAAATATCCACGGCCTTTTAGCAAAGATGTTGAAATGTTAATTTCTGCTGAATGTGATGTGTTGTTTCATCCAGAAGTAGGTGAAATGTATTTTGAACACGAAGTACCGAAACAAATTAATTTAGCTGGATTGGCAAAAGTTTATGAAGGATTTTACAGGCCCGGGCATTTTGACGGAGTCGTTACGATTGTATCAAAATTGTTAGAAATTGTAAATCCCAATGAGTTATTTATTGGTCAAAAAGATTTACAGCAATGTGCTGTAATCAATAAACTTGTTTTAGAAAAAGGATTTAAATCATCTGTAGTTATTTGTCCAACCGTTCGTGAGAAGGATGGATTGGCACTAAGTTCAAGAAATTTATTGCTATCAGATAATGAAAGAACAGCTGCGTTAAAAATAAGCAAAGCCTTGTTTTTTATTAAAGAAGAAATCCAAAATTACAGTTTAGATGAACTTTTATTTAAAGCACAAGATATTTTAATAGATGATCTGATTACAATTGAGTATATTGATGTGGTAAATCGGAATACGTTTATTAAAAGCTCTAGTGTAACTGATAACGGCAAAGCTGTTGTTGTTGCTGTTTTTTGTGGAAAAGTTAGACTTATTGATAACCTGTTTTTAGACTAATTTTTACAGTTGATTTCATCAAAAATGTTATGATTTAGAGCTGAAAAAATTCATTATTTTTATTTTTATATCCTGAAAGATGCGTAAAACGGTAATAAGAAAATCGTTAAAAATCATATTGCCCTTGTTGCTTGCTGCTTTTCTTTTTAGAATGGCATTTAAAGATCAAGATTTAGATCAAGTTTGGGTTGCATTAAAGGCAGCTAATTATAACTGGGTTTTTTTGTCGCTAGCTTTTTCTCTATTGAGCCATGTAGTTAGAGCAATTCGTTGGAAAATGTTAATTGAGCCATCAGGCTATAACTTATCGGTATTAAATTCTTTTTATGCAGTAATGGCTGGTTATTTAGCAAATTTAGCTTTGCCAAGAATGGGCGAGGTTAGCCGCTGTGGAATGTTAAATCGTAAAACAAAAATACCTGTAAATGTATTAATTGGAACAGTAATTGTTGAGCGCGCAATAGATGTTATTTGTCTTTTAGGTCTAACTCTTGGAGTTTTTTTACTGAACTATGAAATGGTAGATTCTATTGTTGCTACGTTAGATTTGCCCAAGAAAAAAATACCACATTTAGACTTTTATTGGATTCTAGGAATTTTAGGTGTTGTCTCATTTTTCCTTTATGGCACATTTAAGTTTCTATTACGATTTTACAAAGCAAAAAGGTTTTGGGTGAAATTAAAATCCTTTTTCGAAGGTGTTTTTGGAGGAGTAAAATCAATCCGGAAAATGAAAAACCCGTATTTGTTTGTGTTTTACACCGTGTTAATGTGGTTTTTGTACTTTCTAGTTTTTTACGTATGTTGCTTTGCAGTAGAGGCTACAAGTAAAATCACACCATTTGATGGGTTATTAGGCATGATTATGGGAAGCTACGGAATTGCTGCTCCAGTACAAGGTGGAGTAGGTGCTTTTCATGCTTTAGTAGCACTTACCTTTAGCATGTTGCCAAATCAGACGATTTCTTATAACGAAGGGTTAGTTTTTGCAACTATAATTCATGGAGTACAAATGGTAATGATTATTGTTTTTGGTGCCATTGGCACTTTTTTATTATTAGTGAAATCAAAAAATAAATATGGGATTTTCAAGCAAACAAAGTCGGAAAATAGTATCTAGGAGGATTTTAACTGAAAGAGTTTTAGAATGGAAATCGAAAGGATATCGTGTTGTGTTTACCAACGGATGCTTCGATATTTTACATGCTGGCCATGTAGATTATTTAAATAAAGCAGCGGATTTAGGCGACAAATTAATAGTAGCCTTAAATAGCGATGCTTCTGTAAAACGATTAAAAGGCGAAAGTAGGCCTATACAAGACGAGTTTTCAAGGTCGTTAGTTCTTGCTAGCTTAGCTTGCGTAGATGCAGTTGTTGTTTTTGACGAGCAAACCCCGTTTGAGCTGATTTCTGCAATAAAACCCACTATTTTAGTTAAAGGGGGAGATTATTCTCATGGCAATATTGTAGGCAGTGAGGTTGTTTTAGAAAATAACGGAGAAGTTATTATCATCCCATTAGTAAAAGGATATTCTACTACTGCAATTGAATTAAAAATCCGTCAATCAAAGTAATCTCAAATAATCCCAACTAAAATATATAATTCAGCGTATTTGTTCCTAAATTAGCCGACTTAAACGACTTCGAAACGGATGTTCAAAAATAAATTACTTGTAACAGGTATTCTTTTCATCTTTTTGTCAAATGCACAAGGATTGTTTGCACAAAACTCGCAAGCATCTAATTGGGTATTTGGTAGAGGTGCCGGTTTAAAATTCAACCCTACTAATACTATAGCATTAGAAACATCGCCCTTTTCATCTTTTGAAAATTGTGCAAGCGTTTCATCACAAAATGGAACATTTTTGTTTTCAACTAACGGAAACAGAGTTTATAATCGTTCATTTGTTGAAATGCCAAATGGTAAAGGGTTAAATGGTTCTGAGAATAATACTCAAGGGGTGGCAATCTTACAAAACCCTTCTAATCCATTTAAATATTACATTTTCACTGTAAACGCAACTACAGGCTTGTTTTATTCTGAGGTCGATATGAACTTAAATAGCGGCTTGGGCGATGTAGTGACTTCTTCAAAAAATACGGCTGTTTATTCTGGCCCTCTGGCTGAAAAAGTTGTAATTGCAAAGCATTGTACTCTAAATGAGTATTGGGTGATTGTTCATGGAAGAACAAATAATCAATTTAATGTTTTCAGAGTTACCGGATCAAGTGTTTCTAATTTCCCAGTAGTATCATCGTTAGGTTCGAGCCATTCTACTGGGAAAGGGTACATGAAAGTGTCTCCGAATAATAAAAAACTAGCAGTTGTACAATCAATCGCAGCGGCTGGCAACGCTATTGAATTGTTTAGCTTTGATAATTCTACAGGTTTAATAACTGCGCCACTGCCATTGCAATCATCAGGTGGAGAGTATGGAGCAAGTTTTTCTCCGAACAGTTCACGCCTTTTTGTTTCAAGTTCAAAAGATTCGGCAGGTGGTAAGGTAAACAGCATTTCTCAATTTGATTTACTCTCAACCAATATAAGTGGTTCTAAAAGTGTAGTTATTCGTAGATTTAATCCAGTTCCAGGTGCTTTTGGTGCATTACAACTTGGTAATGATAAAAAAATATACGTTGCTCAACAGTTTATAGATCGTGTACACGTTATTAATAATCCAAACGAATCTGCATCTAATGCAGGGTTTGTTGATAGTGCAATTTTTACACCAAATGCAACGGGTAGATTAGGATTGCCAAACCTAATAGACGATTGGTTTAAGGACTCTTTGAAGGCTGATTTTAAATACGACTTATCATGCAAGAGCAGCCCATTTCAGTTTAGAGATTCATCTTTTACTAACGTTCAAACATGGAATTGGGATTTTGGAGATATAAATTCGCCTAATAACACTGCATTTAATGCAACTCCAACGCATTTATTTACCGATACGGGCTATTTCAATGTTAAATTAATTGTGTCTGATGGTTGTGGTTCAATTGCATCTGTTGAAAAATTTATTTATGTAACTTCTAGATTGCCTATAGATTTCGAGCAGCCAGATACAGTAGGATTATGTGCTGGTCTATTTGTAAAATTAGTTGCAAACTCTGTAAACAATGCAACGTATCAATGGCAAAATGGATCTCCTAACAATTGGGTGAATTTTACCAATCCAGGAAGCGATTATACGGTTATTACCCAGAGTTGGTATAGAGTTGTGGTAACTCTCCTAAATGGATGCTCGGGCTCAGATAGTGCTTATGTGTCCTTTAATGCAGCACCTCCTGTAGTTGATTTAGGGAAAGATATTCAGTACACATGTGGTAAAACACCAATTGTACTAAATTCTGGTTTTCCTAATTTGCCAAACAGTTGGTCGACAGGTGATTCTACTCATATAATTTACGCTTTACAATCTGGAAACTATGTAGTTTCAGTTTCAGATAAAGGGTGTATTGTTAAAGACTCTGTTAAAGTTATCCGCGAAGGGTTTGAAACGTTAGATTTAGGCCCAGATAGAGGCTGGTGCGAAGGTAAAATAGAGGTTTTAGATGCTACAGGCACAGGAGATAAATATTTCTGGTCTGATTTCTCGCCATTTGAATCGATTTCTGTAACTGACACCGGAACATACTCGGTGGTTGTAACTTCGAACAACGGCTGTATTCAGAAGGATACGGTAACCTTATTTTATAATTGCCCATTTAGGTTGTTTATTCCATCTGCATTTACTCCAGATGACGATAATTTAAATGATATTTTCAAACCATCAATTGATGCAACCGATTTTTATACATTTCAGGTTTTTGACAGACTTGGTAGGGAAATGTTTAAAACATCAGATCCTAAAGAAGGATGGAATGGGAAAGAAGGCTCTACTCTTTTGCCAGAATCAACATATACTTATTTAATCACCTATAAAGAAGCAGGTAAACTAAGGTTAAAAAGGAAATCAGGATTAGTTTGGTTAACGTATTAATCTGTAGATATTTAATATGCAGCGCATAAAAAAAGAGGAACTAAGTTCCTCTTTTTTTATGCGCTGCATAAGCCGATAATTGCTTATACCATTCTTCTCCAAACCTTTCGGTAAGTGGTGTTTTAAGGAATTTGTAAACTGGAACTTTGAGGCTTTCGCCATTTGAACAAGCCGGACTACAAACATCCCACTTGTCATAGTTTACTGCTATAAAATTCGGATAATTCTTTAATCTAACTGGATATAAAAAACAAGAAATAGGTTTTCTAAAAGTGCTTTTCCCATCAATGAAAGCTTGCTCAATCATACATTTCCAAATGTCTTGTTCGTTTTTTCGCGCAAACACGCATTCTTTATCATTAATAAGAGTAGTGCAAAGCTCATCATCAATATCTGTAGTGCAGAAACCAATTTGATTTATTAGCTTAACAGTAGACTCCTCTAAATAGGGTAGTATTGCTGGCAGATTTTGTTGAATTGATTTGATTTCACCATCATCTAATGGTGCGCCATAATCTCCTGCTTCGCAACACTGGCCTTTGCATGCAAATAAATCACAAACGAATTTTGCTTCTAATACATCATCAGAAACTAGAGTATCTTCAATTATTATCATTATAAAAGATTGTTAATGAACGAATTAAAAAAAAGAAGCGGGCTAACCCGCTTCTTTTTTTTAATGGTTCTATCTGAGAAGTGTGAAGGTTCCTTTAAGCTTATACGGATTACCATCTAGATCGGTGTACTCAACAAAGTACACGTAAACACCAATGGAGCACTGTTTGTCATTAAAATTACCATCCCAGCATTTGTTAATACTATTTGTTTCAAAAACTTTCTCTCCCCAACGGCTAAAAACTTGAAGTTTATAGTTTCCATCTGCGATAAAAGTGCCTTTTCCTCCAAAACAATTGGTATAATCGCCATCAGCTACAAATGCTGTTGGGAAATATATTCTTGGAGATTGGGTGAGGCATAAAATATTTGAAACCACGGTATCCTTCAAGTTGTATGGATTTCCTGGATTATCGTTGGCACGTATAAAGTAACAGAATTTGCCATCAGAAAACTCTACATTAATCATGTTGTCAGGATATTCTTCTGAAAAAACTTCAACGATACTTTTATATTTAAACTCGTTATATGGAACCTTACGGAAAATACTATACGATTTAATTCCAGTTATAAATAGGTTATCGTTCCATTGCAACTGGTTTACAAAGTCAGCATTGGCCTTTCCTTTTAAACAAATGGTACTTACTATGTTTGATGTTTGGGAAATAACATCGCATTTGTCTACCAATACCACTTGATAAAAATAGGATTGCAACGCTGGTTCAGCAGATTGGTCTATATAATAAATCTGGGTAACCCCTTGAATTTGTGTAGCTTGTGAACGAGGTAAAGTTGCAATCGTTTCAAAATCAACGCCATTAGTGCTTCGCTGAATAACCACATCTTTAGTATCAGCTTTAGGATCCAGAATTACTGCAATTTTTGGTTTATTGATTACCGAATCGATGGTAGCGTATCTTAGATAAACATATTTCGAAGGAATAATTATGTCAGCAGTTACACAATTGTAATTAGATAGTATTCTTTTACCATCATTTGCTAGGGCTAATACAGAATAGCAGTAGGTATTTCCATTTGTTAAATTATCATCCACCCAAACAGAGTCTTCTGCAGGTAAAAGGGTATCTACATCAAAGAAAAAGCCATTGTTTTCACTTCTTAAAATTCTATATTCTTTAACACCTGAAGGCATTCCAACATACTTCGAGAAGTTAAGGGTTATTGTTGCGTCACATTTATCCATAACTACCTTGTCGAAGGTGGTGATATTGCTTTGTAATGCACCTGGAAGCCCAATGTTGCCGCAAGTGTCAATAGCAGCTACTGAAAAGTAATGAATTTCAGAAATTGGTAATGAGTTTACTACGTAAATTGTGTCGTTTTTATTACAAATTGTATCAAGGGCTTGTCCAACAGTGGTTCCTCCTTGGTTTATGTTTTTGTAAACAACGTAACACCTAAAATCGCTTTCGGTCGCTTTTTTAAAGTGTACTTGAATTTTTTTATTAAGGGTATCTGTAGTAACGTAGTTAATGTCAACTTTTTTAGGTGGAAAAATATCTCTTACTACAACATTTTCGGTATCAGAGCTTGATGTGTATTTTAAGGGATCAAACTTATCGTAAACAGCAATTCTCAGGTTTATGGTATCGTTACAAAGAAAAGGAGGTAGTAAAAGGGATGTATCGGTAGTAGTTATGTAAGTTCTCCAGTTTGTTTGTGTAGGACGTTTCCATTCAACAAAATAACTTCCTGTAGTTGAAATTGGCAATGAACCTCGTGGTGTAAATTTATTCCAAGTGATATAATTTTCTCCGTTTGTTGGGTTATAGACTGCATTAACCTTTAGCGCTGCAAGTGTGTCCGATGTACCTGTGGTATCGCCAAAACAGCTTGACATGATTTGGGTACAGTAATAGTAATCAGATGTAAAATAGTTGGCAGTTAAATCAGTAAAAGAAGTCTGATAGCCGCTAGTTATGGTTGATAATAATGTGTATGGGCCAGTTGCCTTTGTTGAACGCCATACTAAAATTTTACTAAAAGAGGTTTCTTGACGTAATTTTGATTGCGCGTACGTTGAACAGCCAGGAATTAATATTCCAAGTCTAATCATAGAGTCAATTTCAAACTTCACATTCCCATTAGCAAGGTAATTGATAGATCTAATTTTAATGTCTTTTAAAATTGGTGGTGGGAAAAGTTTTACTTTAATGCTTTGTACAATTCTACCTGGAACAGGGCATTGGTCATCTTTTGCAGTTACCGTAAAAACAAAATCCGTTTGTGATAGTCCGCAAGTATTGTTAGCAAGGTTGCTACAAGCGGTTATCCATTTAAAACGCGCTGTAGCAAATTGGGATCCTTCAAAACCGTAACCGATGGTAAATCCGTTGGACACAATTGGCAGAGGAGCAACAGTAGTATCTGGCCACCCACTAAGTGTAGCGCAAGGAGGGTAAGGACACCCTGTGGGTTGACTATAGTTTGTTCCAAAATTCAAACCGTTATAAAATATTGAAACTTTTTGTGCAGGAATTGCCGGAAAAAAGTCGGTTGCTTCCATTGTAAATAAAACGGTATCTCCAACAAAAAAGGATGCCTCGTATACATATTGTGGAGGATTACTTCCAGGAACCTCAAATGGTGCTTGAATTACTGGTGCTAACTGGTTAAATGGGTAACCAGCAGGTGGTGGGATAACCTGTAATTGAAAATCGCGTGTAATGGTAGAAATTAATTGGCCACATCGGTATGAGTTTACAGCAATGCTTGTTAGATAGTTTCCAAGCCTTAAGGCTCTAAAATATATTATACCACTAGCAGTATCAATTCCTTTGCCGTTTACCTGAACAACGCCAGGAAATGGGTAATCTAAATTTAGCGTTGGAAAACCAAAAATTGTGTCAAATCCGCAAGTTGGTGCAGTTGGAGGAGTGCCTGTTGGATCACCTCTCCATGGGTCAGCAATATGGTAGGATAATAAATCACCATTATCTAGGTCAAATGCATTGTTGTTAAAATTGGTTACAACTGTTGGGTTAGTAATTTGAATTGAGGTTGGATTTTCAGAGAAAATGGGAGCATTATCGCACAAAATACCCGGAGGTACTGCAGTGTTAGTTTTTGGGTCAACATAACGAAACATGAAACATCGTAAAACTAAGTCACCTACATTTTTACAATTTTTAGTATTATCGTTAGGGTTTCGACAACAAGTAACATTGCAATAAAACAAATAGGGGGAATTTGCACCTGGAGCTGGAATAGTCATCATATTTACCGGACCAGATTCATAAACAAACATGGAAATTGCTCCTCTTGCTGTTGAAGATCCACCAGTTGCAGGCGGATTGCAAACCAATGGTCCTAAAGTAGAGCCGATTTGTTGAGTACAAGCTGGAGAAATGTCTGTAGCTCCATTTATACCTGGTAGTCTGGTTAAGGTAATTGTAGCCATTCCTGGAACGCCAACTGCATTCAACGTCAATGTGTTAGCTGTAAAAGAAATGCCAGTACAATCTCTAAAGACTTTTACTTGAAAAATGTAGTTTCCACCACCACTACAACGGTAGGTGATTTCGCCTCCTATTAAGTGAGTCGCCTTACTTTTCATTGGTAAAATAAAAATCAACGAAAGGAGTAATATGCTTAAAATTCTGCTAAAGTATTGGTTGTCAGACATTTTTGTTGTTGTAATTCGCATTAGGTGAATGGTAAAAATAATATTATTTATTAATAGTTAAAGAATCTTTTGTAAACCACTGACTATAAGCAATATAGTTGTTGGCTGTTTGTTGCATGGCAGTGATTTGTTCTTCAGTTAAGGGTTTCATTTTTTTTGCTGGCACGCCTGCATACATCCACCCACTTTCGCATGTTGTGTTTTCTAAAACAACAGCTCCAGCAGCGATAATTACGTTTTTTTCAATTCGTGAATTATCCATTATAATAGAGCCCATGCCAATCAAAACATTGTCGTGAATAATGCATCCATGAACAATGGCATTATGCCCAATAGAAACATTGCTGCCAATATTGGTTTCAGTTTTTTGATAGGTGCAATGAATTACTGCCCCATCCTGAATATTGGTATTATGTCCTATCGTAATTTTATTAACGTCACCGCGTATAACAGCATTAAACCACACCGAACAATTGTTTCCTAATATTACGTTTCCAACTAAGGTTGCGTTGGGTGCAATAAAAGTATTTTCTCCAATTGTTGGACTAATTCCGTTTACTGGGAGTATAACTGGCGTTGACATATTTATTTTTTTCGATTTATGGTAAACGCAACCAAGTTTTCAAGTGATTTTTTGTATTCTGATTCAGGAAAATCATTTAAAATCGCAAGTGCTTTCTCTTTATAGTATTGAATTTTTTGATTGGAGTAATCTATCCCTTTATGTTGAATTATAAAATTAACAACTTTTTCTAAAGAGCCTTTCTCATCTCTTTTATTTTTGATAATATTTATAATTTCTCTTTTTTGAGAGGATGTAGCATTTGACAACGCATGAATTAAGGGTAAGGTCATTTTTTTCTCTTTGATATCGGCTCCTTTAGGTTTTCCTGTATTTTCATCACCAAAATCCAGCAGATCATCTTTTATTTGGAATGCAATTCCTACATATTCACCAAAAAGGCGCATTTTCTCTACCGATTCTTGGTCTGAATTTACAGATGAGCTGCCAACTGCGCAGCAACTTGCAATCAAGGACGCAGTTTTGTTCCTGATAATTTCAAAATACACGTCTTCAGTAATATCTAACTTGCGAGACTTTTCAATCTGAAGCAATTCGCCTTCGCTCATTTTACGAACCGCATCGGATACTAATTTCAGCAAACCAAAGTCATCGTTATCCAGCGATAACAACAAGCCTTTCGATAACAAATAGTCTCCAACTAAAACCGCAATCTTGTTTTTCCATAACGCATTTATCGAAAACATGCCTCTTCTTTCGTACGAATCGTCCACAATATCGTCATGAACTAGGGTAGCAGTATGTAGAAGCTCTACTAAAATTGCACCTCGATAAGTCGAGTCATTGATTTCACCTAATAATCCTGCACTTAAAAAAACAAACATAGGTCGCATTTGTTTCCCTTTTCGTTTTACGATGTATTGGGTGATTTTATCAAGCAATGGCGCACGACTTTGCATTGCAGTTTTGAATTTCTTTTCGAAAAGAGTCATTTCTGCGCTAATAGGATGCTGTATCTCTGTTAATTTCAAGGGTGCGTTTTCGAAGCGCTAAAATAACCCAAATTTGCTGTTTTGGTTTACGTATTTGGGTATTAGTTTTGTAAAAATTGAAATTTACAAAATGAAGCGATTATTTGCCGGGTTTGCTATCGTAGCATTTGCTACAATGTCGACCGTTTCTGTTGCCCAAAACACTAGAAAAATTATGGAAAATACTGTAGATACAGTAAGCTATAGCCTTGGTTTGCTTATAGCGCAAAACCTTCAAAGTCAAGGCTTTGAAGCGTTAAATTACGATTTGTTTATGACTGCTTTTAAAGATGCAATGATGGGCAAACCTTCGTTAATTGACCCTCAAGCGGCAAGTCAGTTTTTGACGCAATACCAGTCAGAAATTAGCCATAAAAAAGGATCTGTTGCAAGAGAAATTGGAGAAAAGTTTTTAGCTGAGAACAAAAAGAAAAAGGGTGTAATCACTCTTCCTAGCGGTTTGCAATACGAAATCTTAAAAGCGGGTAAAGGAGCAAAGCCAACTGCAACAGATAAAGTAAAAACGCATTATCACGGCACATTGATTTCAGGTGAAGTTTTTGACAGTTCGGTTCAGCGCAATGAGCCGGCTACTTTTGGTGTAAATCAAGTTATCAAAGGATGGACAGAAGCATTACAGTTAATGCCTGTTGGATCTAAATGGAAATTGTATATTCCTTTTGACTTAGCATATGGCGAGCGTGGTGCTGGTGGAAACATTGGACCATACAGTGCTTTAATTTTTGAAGTTGAATTATTATCTATTGAAAAATAGTTTTTAAATATTCTGGAAACAAAAAATGGGTTCGCTTGCGAACCCATTTTTTGTTTCCAGAATATAATTCGTTTTAGTTTAAAATTGGAAGAATATTTGTTTTTCTTCTTATCAACATCAATCCTATAAAGGTTATAATTCCATTTAAAAGCAATAATTCAAAACCAAATTTATATCCACTAAACCAATTTTCTGAATTTAGATAGAATCCATAAGATAGAATTGGTGAGATAATACAAATTATTGGAACAAGCCTATCTCTAACATTCCACTTTGTAAATAAGCTAAAAGCAAACAAACCTAGTAACGGGCCGTAAGTGTAACCGGCAACCCTAAATACTGCATTTATTACAGAGTCGTTGTTTACCTCTTTAAAAACAACTATGGTGAAAAGTAATAACACTGCAAATAATATGTGCACTAAATGACGGATCCGTTTTTGTTTCTTTTCTTCTTCTTTGTTTTCATCAAATCCTAAGTAATCAATGCAAAATGAAGTGGTCAATGTAGTTAAAACAGAGTCTGCACTTGAAAATGTTGCAGCAGTAATTCCTAAAATAAATGCAATTGCAGCAAAAGTGCCAAGGTGGTTTAGGGCAAGCATCGGAAAAAGGTAATCTGTTTTTATAGGCAATTCAATGTTCATTTGTGTAGCGTAGGTATATAAAAGCGCACCAAGCGATACAAAAAATAAATTAACTAGTACTAAAACACCGCTAAACCAATACAAGTTTTTTTGAGCTTCTGGCAAACTTTTCATGCTCAGATTTTTTTGCATCATGTTTTGATCTAAGCCAGTCATAACAACTGCAATTAAAGCACCGCTGATAAATTGTTTGAAAAAGTAATTCTCTTTATGCCAATCCCAAAAAAATATTTTGGAATAATCTGATTTTACAATGGTTGATGTAAGGGTTGAAAAGCTTAGATTCAAATGAGAAGATATAGCTATAATAGAAAGAATTACACCAATCAATAGCATTCCTGATTGCAAAGTATCCGTCCAAACTAAAGTTTTTATTCCTCCCTTGAATGTATATAAAAGTATTAGAAGGATAACAATAGTTACCGTTAGGTAAAATGGAATACCCCAATTGTCGAAAATAAATAACTGCAACACAATGGCTGAAATATAAAGTCGAAATGCTGCGCCTATTAAACGAGAAATAATAAAGAAAAACGAACCTGTTTTTTGAGAAACTGTTCCTAATCTGGTGCCGAGAAACGAGTAGATGCTAGTTAGTTTTAATCGATAAAATAAGGGCATTAACACCAATGCAATGATTAAATAGCCTGGTACATAACCTAGCACCATTTGCATGTAAGAAAATTGGTCGTTCGCAACCTTGCCAGGAACCGACACAAAGGTTACTCCAGATAACGAATCCCCGATTAGGCCAAAAGCTACTGCATACCATGGCGACTGTCTGTTTCCAATAAAGTAACCTTCATTTGTTGCATTTTTTCCTGTAATCCAAGCAATAAGAAAAAGTGCCCCAAAATAAAGCACCATACACAATAAAATAATTTCAGGTCTCATAGCGCAAAGATGTATAATCCATCTTAATTAAAAACGCAAAAAGAATTAGCCGATAGATTATTCCTTATATCGCTCTGTTTTTGAGTTATTAACAAATAGGAGTTAAATAATTTTTATATGGCTAATTGTTTTGTTGAAAACATACAATGGTTTTATATGTTTAAAACATAGTTATATAATTTTTGTTCACTAGGTTTGTGTAATATTTTTTATGATAATTGATTTTAATTGGTTTTTAAGGAAACTGACTATAGGATTGTTTATCAAAAAACTTTAAACCACTAACACAAAGAATTATGAGAAAATTTGCAGCTATAGTATTCGTATTGGCAGCTCTATTAAGCCTGAGTTCAAAAGCGAATAACATTAATGTTACTAACGTAATTCTATTAGGGCAAAATACGGTAAACAAAAGCACCCTAATAAAATTTGATATTTCGTGGAACAATTCCTGGCGTGTAAATGTCGGGCCCTCAAACTGGGATGCAGCTTGGGTTTTTGCAAAATTCCGTAAGAAAAATGCACAAAATTGGAATCATGCAACATTGAATTGGGTGAATGGCGCAGGCACAGCCGATGGTCACACCGTACCAACAGGAAGTGTTATCTCAAGTTCAAATGATAACGGTGCTGGAGGTTCCCGTGGTGTTTTTATATACGGTGATACTGCATTCACGCAACAATCGGTGAATTATTCTGGTGTTCAGTTACGTTGGAATTATGGGGTAGACCTTGTAAATGATGAAGATAGTATAGAGCTATGTGTAATGGCTTTTGAAATGGTTTATGTGCCCCAAGGAAGTTTTTATTTAGGCGATGGCAACCCAACTATTATCGGGCAATTTAGAGCTCAAGCAACAAATACACCTTTTCAAGTAACCTCTGAGTCTGCAATTACTTTAGGTGGAAGCGCTGCAACATCCTTATTAAATAATAATGCAACTGGAATGGTAACCCCTGACGATTTTAATACCACTACATCCCAATCATTACCAGCTTCCTTTCCTAAAGGCTTTGGTGCGTTTTATGTAATGAAGTATGAAATCTCACAAGAACAATATGTAGAGTTTTTAAATAAACTGACACGTACACAACAGGCTCAAAGGTTTCTATCAGTCGTTGTTGGAAACTATATGTGGTCGGGTTCCGGAGCAACAATTCCTCAAAATAGAAATGGGATAAGATTAATTTCAGATCCAGGAGGGCTATTGTCTAGGGTATATGGCAATGATTTAAATAATAACAATTTCCCTGGAGAAGCTACCGATGGACAAAACATTGCTTGCAATTGGCTGAGTTCTGTTGACTTACTAGCATTTTTAGATTGGAGTGGTTTAAGGCCTTTAACTGAACTAGAATATGAAAAAGCTTGCCGTGGAAATCAAGTTCCATTTTCAGGAGAGTACGCTTGGGGTGGTATAAATATTTTAGCAGCATCTGGAATTTCAAATCCTGGTGCAAATAATGAAGTTGCAAACAACTATGCAAGCAATTGCGTATACAACAATACAGGTGGTGTAAATGGCCCGATGCGTGTTGGAAACTTTGCACAATCAGCAACAAATCGCGAACAAGCTGGTGCAGGATATTACGGCATCATGGAATTGACTGGAAATGTTTGGGAAGACGTAGTTTTAGTTGGGTCGGTTGCCGGGAGGTCTTTTACAGGTATACATGGAAATGGAGCGTTAAATGCTAATGGCCAAGCAGATGTAAATTTTTGGCCAGGCATTAATGGTAATAATACAACTAGTACTATCAACGGTACATATAATGGGGTAACGGGTTGCACTGGTTTTGCAGGCATAAGCTTTACTGGTGGAACATGGAATAATATCAGTTGGTTAACTGTTTCAGACAGAAATTACAGGGGAGCTGGATTTTCAGGAATTACTGTAAGAGATACTAGAAATGGTGGAAGAGGCGCAAGGTTAGCTCCTTAATTAGCCGTTCCTTTTTTTACTTTTTGAACGTGTTTAAGAAAATTCTTTTTTTCTATCTGTTATTGTTTTGCCATACTTTAATGGCTCAGGTATACAGTGGAGGAATAGGAGGAAAGCCCATAATATCTTGCTACACGCAAAATCAAAATCAAAAACTAAATATCTATAATGGCGGAATTGCAGGAGGTTTCGCATTAAAGGTATTTAGTCAGGCTGAAAACCAGGTTCTTAAAATATATAGTGGCGGATCTCAATCTGGAAGTATTATAAGCTGTGTTATTCAACTTGAAAGCCCATTGTTATCCATCTATAATGGGGGAGAATCAGGTGGATTCTCTTTAAATTGTTATGTTCAGTCTGAAAGTCCATTACTAGCAATTTATAAAGGTGGGGAGTCAGGTGGGTTTAGTGTAGGTAACTACATTCAATCCGAAAATTTATTTTTGGCAATTTATAATGGTGGAATTTCCAGTGGGTATTCAAGCAATTGTTATTCACAAGCAGATAATCCAATAACAAATATATATAAAGGGAGCGCAGGAAGCGGCTTTGCAACAAGCTGCTTCTATTTATCAATTGAAAAAGTTAATAGTATATATAACGGTGGTGTTGCTGGTGGTAAAATGGTTAATTGCTATGTACCTCCTTCAATTCCATTAAATAATATATACAAAGGCGGTGTTTCAAGCGTCACCTCTACATTTTGTTATTCTCAAAATAAAAATCGTAATTTAGACATATATTCAGGCGGGAGGTCTGCTAGCTTAAGTTTTACAAACTGCATAATACAGCAATCAAACCCAAACTTAGATATTTATAAAGGGGGAATTTCTGATGGTTTTGCCTCCATTTGTTTCAATCAAAATTCAAACCCAAACTTATCTATTTTTAATGGCGGAACAGGAGATGGTTTTGCCCTACAATGTTTTTCACAAGCAGTAAATTCATCGTTAGATATATATAATGGAGGAGGAATGGGAGGCAGCCTAGTAAGTTGCTATGCAAAAAATTCAAACTCCTTGTTGGATATTTTCCGCGGTGGAGTTGGCGATGGTTTTGATGCTAAATCATTTACTCAAGCTCGTAATTTCATGCTTGATATTTATTCAGGTGGTAGCTCAATGGGAAGTTTGGTAAATTGCTATTTAAAAACATCCTTTTCGCCAGCCAATATTTATTTGGGTGGTAATTCATTAGGCAAACCTATAAGTTGCTACGAAAAAACATCGTATTCAATGGTTGATATTTTTGCTGGTGGGGGCTCAATGGGTAACTTAATAAATTGCTATGTTAAATCACCCAATTCATTAGCTGATATTTATGCTGGAGGGAGTTCAACAGGAAATCTAATAAATTGTTACCTGAAAACATCCTATTCACTATCCAATATTTATTTGGGAGGTAGTTCCGTTGGGAAACCTATAAATTGCTACGAAAAGGCATCTTATTCACTAGTTGATATTTATTCGGGTGGAGGGTCAATGGGTAACTTAATAAATTGCTACGTTAAATCACCCAATTCATTTGCGGATATATATGCTGGAGGGAATTCAACAGGAAACCTAATTAATTGCTACCTGAAATCATCCTTTTCACTTTTTGATATCTATAAAGGAGGTAAAAACATAGGCTTTCTACAACTGTGTGCCGAGTTTTATGGCCTTAAAAACGAGCCATTGCCGATTACTTTAACCGCTTTCGAAGCTAATTGTGTTGGAAGTTGGGTAAACATAAATTGGGTTACTTCATTAGAAATAAATAATGCTCAATTTACATTAGAGAGAAGCTCTAACGGTTTAAGTTGGAATGTTGCCGGAAAGGTTGAAGCTGTTGGTAATTCAACCCAAATTAATAAATATACTTTTAATGATTGGGCAAAATCGCCCGAAAATAAATTTTACCGATTAAAGCAAACAGACTTAAATGGCGCGTATTCATACTCAAATGTCGTAATGAGTCAAAACTGCGCTACTGCTTTAGACGAAAATTTCATAATATATCCAAATCCATCTTCAGGAGAGTTTGTAGTTGTTTCGAAAGTAAACGGATGGGATTTTGAAATTTTTACAACTCTCGGTAAACCGATAGCTAAGCAATTAAACAACTCTGAGTTAACAAAAATCGACCTATCAAACCATCCAAATGGAGTGTATTTTATTCAGATAAAATCTGAAAATGGGTCAACTACACAAAGTATAGTGATTGTAAAGTAGTTTAATATAATTATCAACTTAAGTCATATTGTAAAAACAAAGCAGAGTTGTATTAATTTTGACCCAGTGATATATCCATCAAGATTAATAGAAGAAGCTGTAAATGCATTTGCTTCATTGCCAGGAATAGGTAAAAAAACTGCTTTAAGATTGACACTTCATTTATTAAAAAAGGAAGCTTTTGATTCGCATAGGTTAAGTAAAGCGGTTTCTGAATTAAGAGACAATGTGCTTTATTGTGCAATTTGCAATAATGTTTCTGATGATAAAATATGCGGCATTTGCGCCAATAATTCAAGAGATAAGTCGATTGTTTGTGTTGTTGCCGATCTTAGAGATGTTATAGCCATAGAGCAAACCCAAACATTCAAAGGTACATATCATGTGTTAGGTGGTCTTATTTCTCCAATTGATGGAGTAACCCCAGATAAGCTCAATATTATTTCGTTAATCGACAGGGTAAATACTGGGCATATTCAGGAGCTGATATTTGCATTTAGTGCGAACATTGAAGGCGATACAACCGCATTTTATTTAAGCAAAAAGCTTACAAATCCTGAATTGAAAATATCAACAATTGCTCGTGGAATATCAGTTGGTGGTGAGATTGAATATGCAGATGAATTAACTCTTGCAAGATCAATTTTAAATAGAACGAGTCTAAAAATTTGACATTAATCATAAAATGTGTACATTGTTATATTAAATTACACATCAAATGAAAAAAGTTTACAGGTTATTGCTCCTTTGCTTGTTAGTTATTGGAAATTCATCTTCTTATGCTCAGGTAAAACATATTATTACTGTTTCTAATAATTTCTTTTCGCCCTCTTCTAAAACAATAAATTTAGGAGATACAGTTGAATTTAGAAATTCTAGCGGTTTCCATAATATTAATGGTACGGTTGGAACTTATCCCCAAAATCCACAGAGTTTTGGGAATAGTGTAAATTCAAACTGGGTTTATCAATTTAAATTTACGGTACCAGGAACATATAATTACCAATGTGACCCGCATGTTGGTGCAAATATGTTGGGTAGCATCACCGTTTTAAATAATGCGAGCAGTTCAGATTTAAACATTTCAAAGCAAATTAGCGTATATCCTAATCCTGCAACAGATTGGTTAATTTTTTCAATTCCAGACGAACTTATACTTAAAAACCAAATTGTGAATATTTCGATATTTAATATAATCGGTAAAAAAGTGCATTCCGAAGAGGTAAACGATTCCAAATTAGTACAGGTTGATATTAGCAGCCTACCTAAAGGAATTTATGTTTACCAGATAATGTCTACTACTGGTGTTTTAAAGTCTGGTAAAATAAACATTAAATAAAAAAAGTAGGGCACTGTGCACTGCACAGTGCCCTACTTTTTTAGTTAAAGTAATCTCTTACTTTTTCGAAAAATGATTTTCGTTGCGCCTGTGTAGGCAAAAAGTTTTCGCTATTCTTAAGTTGTTCAAGCATTTGAGTTTCCTCTTTCGAAACTTTTTGAGGTGTCCAAACATTTACCTCAATTAATAAGTCGCCCTTGTTATAACTATTTACCGATGGCAAACCTTTGCCACGTAAACGCAACACTTTACCTGATTGTGTGCCCGCTTCAATTTTAATTTTAGCTTTTCCATCTAAGGTTGGTACTTCAACAGAAGCCCCTAACGTTGCATCTGCAAAATTAACAAAAAGGGTATATATCAAATTTTGATTATCACGCTTAAATTCTACGTGTTCTTCCTCTTCTATAAGAATATGTAAATCGCCATTAACACCGCCACGTAAAGCTGCATGGCCTTTTCCTGAAACATTTAACTGCATGCTATCTGCAACACCTGCAGGTATGTTAACAGTAATTATGTCTTCTGCAAATGCGCGACCTTCGCCACTACAAGTAGTACATTTCGAAGTAATTATTTTTCCTTCTCCATTACACGAATGGCATGTAGCCGTGGTAGCCATTTGCCCTAAAATTGTATTGGTGATTTTACGCACAGAACCCATTCCATTACATGTGCCACACGTTTGAAAAGACGAACTGTCTTTTGCTCCGTTACCGTTACACGTTCCGCAAGCAACGTATTTTTTTACTTTTAGTTTTTTCTCAACCCCAGTTGCAATATCTTCAAGGGTAAGCTTTACTTTAATACGTATGTTTTGTCCGCGGTTTACATTTCTGCCAGCATTTCTACCGCCACCGGATCTGCCACCACCCCCAAAAAAGCTTTCAAACGGATTGTTGTCTCCAAAAACATCGCCAAACTGACTAAAAATATCGTCCATAGAGAAACCACCGCTTTGGAAACCTCCTCCGCCATTCATTCCTTGGTGGCCAAATCTGTCGTATTGGGCTCTTTTATCTCCATTGCTTAAAACCTCGTAAGCTTCAGCGGCTTCTTTAAACTTATCTTCAGCGCTTTGGTCATCAGGGTTTTTATCGGGATGATATTTTAGGGCCATCTTACGATACGCCTTTTTTAATTCATCTTCCGTTGAATTTTTAGAAACTCCAAGAACTTCGTAATAATCACGTTTGCTCATTATACTTTTTATTTACTCTATTAAACGCTAACAATAACTTTCGAAAAACGGATTACTGAGTCGTTTAACTTATAGCCTTTTTCAACCTCTGCAATAATGGTATTTTTATTTTTAGCATCTCCCGGAACTTGAGAAATAGCTTCATGTAAATCAGTATCTAACTTGCAGTTTGTAGCTTCAATCGGAGTTAAGCCTTTATTTGTTAAAATACTTTTGAACTTGTTATAGGTAAGTTGAACTCCTGTTTTTAACGATTCAATGTCAGAAGATTTTTCCATGGTTTCTAATCCACGTTCAAAATCATCCAAAACAGGCAACATTTCAACCACAACTTCTTTAGCAGCTGTTTTTAAAAAATCTAAACGTTCTTTAGATGATCTACGCTTGTAATTTTCAAATTCAGCTAGATTGCGAATCAACTTATCGTTTAATTCAGCAACTTCTAACTTAAGTTTTTCAACCTCTGACATATCGTCAGCAGGTGCGTTTTCGATTTCTTCGTTGAATGGAATATCTGAAGTAATGTCGTCCGCATTTGTGGTATTAATTTCGCTGTCGTGTAAATTCTTATCTTTCTTTGATGACATCGTGTACTTTTTTTTAAAGGCTTCAAATTTCTTGCCATTGGATACGTTTTGCCATGTTGTCACTTTACCATAAAATAGTTTTTGGCTGATATTAACTTTTTTATTTTCAAATTTGCACTTTAACCTTGATTAATGGAGCCGAGTAAAGAGATATTAGACCGCTTACAGAAGTTAGAAGATAAGTTTGCAGCATCTGGGCAAGATATTCTTTCGTACCTCGATGGGTTAATGTATGCTGATTTTTTAACGTATTGGGATTACATTAATTTGGATGTTTTGCTAAATCTTCAGCAACCTCGTACTCCATTTCCTGACGAGAAAATTTTCATTATTTATCATCAAATTACAGAGTTGTATTTTAATTTGATTTTGCATGAGCAATCTCAAATTGTTGAACATCCCGCACTAGAAATTGACTTTTTTATTGCGCGTCTAAAAAGAGTTAACGATTATTTTGAAAGCTTAATTCAGTCGTTTTCTATTATGGTTACGGGAATGGATAAAGCACAATTTCTTAAATACCGGATGGCGCTGTTGCCCGCAAGCGGTTTTCAATCGGTGCAATACCGTAAAATCGAAATATATTCTACCGATTTTTATCAACTCGTTGATAAAGAGCTTCGATCAGATGATATGGAGGAATGGCCGATTTATAAATTGTTCGAAAACATATATTGGAAACGCGGAGCTACGGAAATGAAATCGGGCCAAAAAACGTTAACTCTAAGACAATTTGAGGGTAAATATTCTACCGAATTGATAGAATTAGGAGAACGTAGAAAGTCGAACAATTTTAGAACCTTATACAATCTTTTTCCTGAAAGCGATAACAAGCAACTTTTAAAAGTCGAATTGCAAAAATTCGATACAAATGTTAATATAAATTGGCCATTAGTTCACTATAAATCGGCAGTAAAATATTTGCAAAAGTCGCCTGAAGACATTGCAGCTACTGGTGGTACAAATTGGCAGAAATATTTGCCTCCACGGTTTCAAAAACGCATTTTTTACCCTGAAATTTGGACAACTGAAGAGGTTGAGAATTGGGGTAAGGCTTGGGTGTCTGATAATGTTAAATAATTCGTTTTGAAAAAAGACGACCCTGGCAAATTACTACGACTTTTTAAAGCAGTAAACTTATTAGCCTCGAATAAAAGAGGCTACACCGTTAAAGAATTGGCTGAAAAGTTACAATCGAGTTGGAGAACGGTTTACCGCGATTTAGAAATAATAGAAAAAACAGGTTTTACTTTATCCAGAAACACGATTACGAAGCGGGTTCACCTTACACGTGCCGAAGATTGGTCAGAGTCTGTTGGATTTAAGAAGGAGGAAGCTGAAATTGTTAAACAAGCAATTTTAGGAATGGAACCGGGCTCTTTGAAAGATATTGTGCTTGCAAAAGTTGAAATGCTTTCTGGAAATTCGGTTGAAATTAATGTGCTAAAGAATGCCCGAAAAAGCATTGTTTTTGGTAAATTAATGGATGCTTTAAAACAAAAAAAGCAAGTAAAATTAGTTGATTACCAGTCGGTAAGTTCAAATTCAGTTTCTACTAGACTCGTTGAGCCTTTTGATTTTAACGATGGTGTAACCTCTGTGCTAGCATATGAACCTGCTAGTAAAATGAATAAGCATTTTAAAATTGATAGAATCTTAGAAGTTGTGGTTACGGATTATTTGTGGCAAAACGAAGTTCATCACAAAAAAGAAAAGGTAGATTTGTTTGGCGTTTCAGGCGAAAAAACAGAGCTAATTTCTTGGGAAATGGGCAACTTGTCTAATACCATGTTACGAGAAGAATACCCAAGAGCAACCCCATTTATTAAAGCGTTGGATAATGGGATCTATTTGTTTTCAGCTGAAGTATATTCTTTTAAAGCCCCGATGCGGTTTGTTTTAGGATTATTAGACGATGTTGAAGTTAAAAGCTCGGCATCTTTCAAGAAACAATTGAAAGAGAAGTTGAAAAAAACTAAAATTGTGTAATGCTTTTATTAAACGTAAAATAAATTGATTTCTAAAAAAACAAAATATGCCATTAATGCGCTCAAGGTTTTGGCGGATGCTAATACAAAAGAGCCATTGTCAACCCTTGATATTGCTTCAAGAGGGCATATTCCTAAAAAGTTTTTAGAAACCATTTTGCTTGAGCTCAAAGCAGGCGGTTATGTAACTAGTAGGCGTGGAAAAGCGGGGGGATATTTGTTGTTGATGAATCCCAAAGACATTAATTTTGCCGATTTAATGCGTTTGTTTGATGGTCCGATTGGTCTTTTGCCATGTGTTACCCACAAATATTACGAACCTTGCGAAGAGTGCATTGACGAGGTAACCTGTGGTATTCGTTCAGTTTTTAAAGAAGTACGAGATGTAACGGTTGCAATTCTTAAAGATCGAACCCTCGATTCTATATTGAAAAAAGAAGGGCAATTAAAAGATTGGAAAGCCAAAGGTTTTACGGATGATTTGTAAAAAAGCGTACTTGCAATAAATCGGTTTCTTGTAAACTTTTCTTTATTCGATTAATAAAGCCAACGGGCGTTTGCGCATCGGCACGAATTATTATTTTAAGTTTTTCAATTTCAATAGGCTGTAATTGCTCTTTTTCGCTGATAAGCCAGCTTTTTAAGTCTTCTGGCGAGCCAGAAAGTTTTCCAAAATAGCAAACTGAACTGTCGTTTTTGGTGGATACAATGATGCTTAGCTGATTGTTTATTCTATCATTATTTGAATTTTTAGCACTCGGCAAATTCACTTTAACCGTTTGCTGGGTAGTTCTAAAAACTGCAGAGACCATAAAGAAAAACAGCAAAATAAATACAACATCGGGTAGCGATGCGGTTGATATTTCGGGGTTAACTCGTTTTATGTTTTTTCGAAATACGCTCATTCTTCAGCAACCCGCATCGGGATTTGTTTATAGAGAGAATCTTTTAATGCTGATGGTAACGCACTGTAGCTTTGGTTGAATATTTCAAGACTTTTAACAACGTAAACACGAATATAACCCGACCGTAATGAGTCATAAAGGCGGATATATTGTTGGTAAGGAGTTTTGTCTGTAGCAGTTATCGTTATTAAAGCTTTATTGCTGTTTTCTGCGTTTTGATTTGATTTTGTAGGGTTGGCTACAAAACTTTCAATTATCGATGGTATTGAGTCCCATGGCATTTGCTGATTTTTTATAAGAACGATATCGTTATCCAATTTAATTTCTAACAGGTTGCGCTCATCGATGGGTTCGCTAATAACCGTAGCCTCATTGTTGTTGGGAGGTAAATTTATGGGTATATTTTTGCGACTTTGCATGCTTGAGGTTACAAGAAAAAAAATCAGCAATAAGAATCCAATGTCTGCCATTGTTCCTGCATTAATTTTACTTTCTGGTCTATGTAACCTGCGAAAACCCATTGTTATTTTTTAATCAGGTGTTTCAACTCAACGAAAACAATGGCACAAATTGCTCCAACTAAAAAAATACCAGCCAAATAAATGCCAATACCCGATAAAATTAAAGAAATGGGTTCAGATTTAGTAGGCAATAATAGGTAGGCAATAGTGCACGTAACTAAAAAAACGCTTACGCTATTAGCCCATTTTCTAGCCAATTTTTCTTCATAGATAACTCTTTTAATACCAAAAAAAGCCAAAATAAGAACCGCTATTAAAGCGAGGCAATATGCTGTTATCAGCAAAATGTTTAGTAAAGTAATATTCACTTTTTGTTTTTAACCAAAATGTCAACCAACGCAATACTTGCATCTTCCATTACAATCACGATCCTATCAATTCTAGAAATGATATAGTTGTAGAAAACCTGCAGAATAATAGCTACAATTAAACCTCCAACGGTAGTCAATAAAGCTACTTTAATACCATGCGCTACAATGGTTGGCGAAATGTCGCCTGCAGCTTCAATATCATCAAATGCGATAATCATACCCACAACCGTACCTAAAAATCCAAGCATGGGAGCAATAGAAATGAAAAGTGAAATCCAAACTAATCCGCGTTCTAACAATCCCATTTGTACTGACCCACTTGCAATAATTGACTTTTCAACCACATCAATTCCTTCGGGGTACCGCTCTAAACCCTGTTGGATAATAGTTGCAACGGGCCCTTTAGTGTCTCTACAAGTTTCAATAGCAGCTTCAAAATTGTTAGTTTTTACAGATTCTTCAATCTTTTTTAACAATAATTTAGGGTCAGACATTGAAATATTCAAATAAATAATTCGCTCAATAACAATGGCTAAACCAAAAATGAAGCACAGTAAAATTGGAGTCATCCACTGCCATCCACCCTCCATAAACTTATCTCGAATAACGAAGTGAGCATTCGAAGTTTTATCATCTATTGTTGTGGAATCTATTGCAACTGTTTGAGCTAGGGTAAACAAAGGCATCAACACTGCGATAAAAGCTAAACTGAGTTTGTTTTTTTTCATAAAACGGTTTACAAACCTACGTAAGGATATTAAAATTTGCATGTAATTAGAAAGCCTATTTGTTCAAAGTTAATCGATATCCGTATCCATGTATGGTATCAATAGTAATTTGGGGGTCAATTTTTAAATGTTTGCGGAGCTTTGTTATAAAAACGTCCATTGATCGACCCGTAAAATAATCGTCCTTTCCCCAAATTTCATTTAGGATAAAATCTCTAAGTAAAATTTCGCCCGGATGCTTGCAGAATAATTTAAGCAATGCCGATTCTTTTGAAGTGAGGTAATTCACTTTTGAATCGAGTATTAGAGTATCCTTTTCAGAGTGAAATTTGATGTTGCCTAAGGTATATTCAATTTTATCGTTAGACTCTACAACCGTTTTTCTGCGCAGAAAGATTTTTATTTTAAGTAGTAATTCTTGTATGCTGTAAGGTTTGGTAACGTAGTCGTCTGCACCAATCATGAGTCCCGAAATCCTATCTTCAGGCATCGATTTAGCCGTTAAAAACAGAATAGGGATGTTTTTGTTGGTTTTGCGGATTTCCGAAACAATGGCCATTCCGTCTAATGCTGGCAGCATGATGTCGATTAAGCAGATGTCGTAATTTTGCAGTGGAAATGCATTTAAAGCTTTTTTTCCATTGCTAAAATGGTCAACTATATAGCCTTCAACAGCTAATACATCTTTGGTAACGAAGCTTAAGTTGTCATCGTCTTCAACGTAAAAAATTCTGGTTTTCATTTTTTCAATAACGGGATTTCAATTGTAAAGGTTGTGCCATTTTGCAATGTACTAGCAACGGTAATTTTCCATTGGTGTTGTTTTATCACTTGATTTACATAACTCAGCCCAAGCCCAAATCCTTTCACATTGTGAATATCGCCAGTTGGGACTCTGTAAAAAGGGGTGAAAATTTGCTTTAAAAACTTTGAATCTATGCCTATGCCGTTGTCTTTAAAAATGAGTAAGGTAGATTGTTTCTTTGAAACCAGCTCAATAGTAATTACGGGTGTTTTGATGCAATATTTTTTGGCATTATCTAATAAATTATAGAGTAAGTTTTCGAAATGCAATGCATCGGCTTCAACTAAAATACGATTTGATAAGCTTGTAAATGAAATGTCTATTTCTTCGGAGTTTTTCCAATGAGTAACTAATGCTTCTAGCCAGTCGTTTAAAATAAAAACTGTTTTTTCGAGCCTAAACGGATTTTTCTCATCTAAAGCTAATTGTAAAACACGTTCAACATTGTTTCTGATTCTGTTGTTTTCTTGCTTTATAATGGTAACGTAATTTTTAAATCGATCTTCTTGCTGAATTAATTCGGAAGATAAAAGTACATCTGAAGCAATTTCAATGGTAGAAATAGGTGTTTTAAATTCGTGGGTTAGGTTATTTACAAATGCTTTTCGAATTTCGGATAAGCGTTGTTGATCGAGTATTACATAAATAGCATATCCAAAAAATACAATAACAACTAAAAGTATCAAACTAGAATAAAGCCAAATGCCCATTTCTCCGGCTAATATTACTTTCTTGTTGGTAAACCGTACTCCAAAATAGTAATTAAAGCCTTTGAATTTGGGTAATTCTCGAGTAGGTTTTGATATTTTATCTGGGTTTGAGAGGTGTACCTCATCGGCATACATCATTTTATCGTTGGAACAATCGTAAATGCCAAATTCAAAATCCGATTTTATGTTGTGTTTTTTGAATGATGAAAGCAAATAATTTTTCAGAACAGACGGCTCCATATCCTCATCGTTAACATTAACAACAAAGTAATCTGAAGTTAATTGGTTTACTGGATTGGTGGTGGTGGGCATTGCCTTGTTGTAAACGGCCATTAAATCAGCTACTTCGAGCAATGCAATGTGTGCAGATTGGTTAAATTGTTTGTCTTTTACATCAAATGCTTTTTGTAGCCAATAAAACTGCAGTAATGAAACGCCTATAATCGACATTATACCAAAAATGACGACAACTTTTACCCTTAGATTCTTCAAATCTTGATTAAAGCATCAAGATACTTTGGTTAGTTTAGAAATTGTATATATTTGACTTAAATCCTAAATTTTTTATTGTGTTAAAGTTATTTTTAGTAATTTCTAGCCTGCTATTATTGAGTTCAGTTCAACTTATTGCGCAAGCTAAACATGAACTTAAAGCAAGTTTAAGTTTGTCGAAAGTTGAGAAAGACTCTATTGAAGAGAGTAAGCCAGAAATTAAAGATGACATTTTAGTAAAATACCATTTTGATAGATTGGCAAATGCACCCACAGGAATGCAACAGAATTTTGGTTCAATGGGCTTATCGGTCGCTTTTTTTTCGGTCCAAAATGTTAAAAAATCAGGGGTAAGTTTTGCTGAAGGAATTGGCTTCAGTTCTCGTAATTATAAAAACAATGTTGGGAATTGGCAAACTGATTCAGTTACTGAAAACGGAATTAAAAGATCTCCATTTTATTTAATTCCCGATTCACTTTACAAATCGAATAAAATTGTGCTTACCACAGTCGATATTCCGTTAGAAATCAGGTTTGCGTTTAAATCTAAGAGGAGCGATAACGTTTTTAAGCTTGCTACTGGCATTACCTTGAGTTATGTAATTGGTTTATCCCGCAAAACTCAAAATGACGCTGGGTACATTGTTAAAGAAAAAAAGGCTGCAGATTTGAAAAATATTGAGTCGTTTAGATATGCCTATAACGCCCGAATGAGTTACAATAAATTCGGTGTTTTATTCTCTTATGATTTGTTGCCGCTATTCAATAAAAGCAATTCACAAGTTACTCCTTTTGCTTTTGGAATAGTTTATTTGCCTTAATTAGCGTTTTTGATTAGCATTTCAAAGGCAATCCCCTCTCGAAGTGCAAAGTTGGTATGGTAAAATTCTGTGGGTTTAAATTTTTTGATAACCTCTTGGATAAAAACTAGGGAAAGAACATAAAAATCTACCCTTAAAGGAAGCATTCCTTTAATCGAAAATCTATTCTCACGTGTAGAATTTAATATATCGGAACAATGATTTTCAATATCACTGAGTTCAAGTTCTGCAAAATCAGTTGATTTATTGGTTGAAATAGCATCTTTCAAGGTGTCGAAAGTGCCAGCACAACCTATAAGTCGGTCAAATTGTTGTTCATAAAATGAAGGGTGAAGTTGGCTTAGGTTTTTCTGGATCCATTGTCTGTACATATCAACGATTGTTTTTGATATGGGATCCGATATAGGAAAAAGAGAGATGGCTCGTTGCATGCCAATTTCTAAACTCTGCTTGAATTCGGTTTGATTTTTCGGTTTGCCGATAAATTCAATACTTCCCCCACCAATATCAATCGATAAAGAGTTATCTGTATTGACTCCCGATGCTAAAATGCCTTTATAAATTAGTTCTGCTTCTCGGTTGCCTTCAACAATCTCAAATGTAGCTGTTCCAGATACAATGGTTGAAAGGGCGTCAAAACCATTTATTGAATTACGAAATGCGGATGTTGCAACTACATGTTTTTTAAGATTTCTAAATGGTTTAATGGCTGATAAAAGGGATTGATATGCTTTCAACCCCCTTTCTAAAGCAGCCGTTGATATGTTTTTAGACTCTAATCCTCCATCTTTTCCTAATAAAGCGACTTCTGAAGCAGCAAAAACCCGAATCAGTTTTCCCCCTTTTAGTTCAGCAACTAAAACATTAAATAAATTGGTTCCAAAGTCAAAAACTGCAATTTGTGCCATTATAATTTATAAAACATCCACTTATAAATTTCTTTAAAAGTGGGCTTTTTCCCGTAAATCAATATACCAACACGATAAATTCTAGCGCTAATCCATACTGTTCCTATGAAACCTAGAATTAGCAATCCTGCTGAAAGTGCAACTTGCCAAATTGGTGGGTCAAATGGTAACCGAACCATCATTACAACAGGAGAAAAGAGAGGAATGATAGAAAACCAAAATGCCATATCGCTGTTTGGGTTTTGGACTACAATTTGGCTTACCATAAACCCAATTAATAAAGGAACCGTAACTGGGAAAACGAGTTGTTGCGTATCGCTTTCACTATCAACTGCCGATCCAATTGCAGCAAATAATGCAGAGTATAAAAGGTAGCCTCCAATAAAGTAAAAGAAAAACATACCAATTAAATATGGCAGATTTAGTGTGCTGATGGCGTTCATTATTTCACCCGTCAATTGAGGTTGGTTTGCAGCAACATCGCTAACTTGTTGTGTTGTTGCTGCGCCTTGCATATCGAAAAAGTTAATACCAACAGAGTAAAGAACTGTGGTTATTCCAATCCACAACGCAAATTGGAGTAGCCCTACACATGCAATTCCAATTATTTTACCCATCATTAATTCAAAGGGTTTTACCGATGAAATGATGATTTCTATTATTCTATTTGATTTTTCTTCAACCACGCCACGCATCACCATCGTACCAAAAAGTATGATGAAAATATACATCAAAATGGAACCTATATACCCAACAGCTGAAGCAGCTCCAGTATTGCTCGATTGTTCCCCCGATTCAGAGAATTTCAGGGTGTTTATGGTTACTTTAGTTTTTAATGAGTCTAAAAAAGATTGATTAACCCCACTTTTTTTTAAGCGTAGATTTGTGATTTCCTTTTCAAAAGAGCTTTCTACATAGTTCATTGCTTGCATGCTCAACGCATTTGATCCTATGTAGGTTATTTCTTTAGGATTTTGAATGTCAAAATCTTTGGGTATAACTAGCAATCCTGTTTCTTCATCGTTTTTAATAGAATCTTTAAGAAGCTCTAGGTCATCCTGCGAAAAAATGAACTCAATTTGGTTGCCATTTTTTAGTTTGTTTTCAAAAATGCCACTGCTGTCTAAAACTAAAATTTGTTGTTTATTGTCGGAGTTTTTTGAAATTAAAACGGGTACAAAAATTATCAAAGACATGAAAATTGGTCCCAAAAAAGTGCTAATCAAAAATTGCTTTGATTTTACCCGTGTTAAAAACTCACGACTTATTATATGTGAAATCTTATTCATGAATGGTGTCTTTAATGGTTTTGATGAATATGTCGTTAAATGTTGGCGTTTTTTCGTGTAAACTGTGAATCTCGATGTGGTTTATTAAATAAGCCAAAATAGAATTTGTGGTGATATTGTCAGTTAATGAAATTGTTGAAGACTTCATCTCATCGTCCTCTTTAAACGAAATTATTTGGCAGCCGTAAGGCAATTCAGGCATATTTCCTGTATAAGTAATCGTATATTCATTGGTGCGGTTCTGTTTGCGAATATCGCTTATAGAGCCATTTAAAACAGGTTTAGAGTTATAAAGCATCACAATGTTTTTGCATAATTCTTCAACCGTTTCCATCCTATGGGTACTCAGCATAAATGTGGTGCCTTTACGGTTCAATTCCAGTACTTCGTTTTTAATCATGGCAGCATTTAGTGGGTCGAAACCGCTAAATGGCTCATCCAAAATAACAAATTCGGGTTTGTGAATTACTGTAACAATAAATTGTAGCTTTTGCTGCATTCCTTTTGAAAGTTCTTCAACTTTTAAATCCCACCAGGTTTGTATTTCAAATTTTTCGAACCAATATTTAGCCTCATTAAAAGCATCTTTTGATGAAAGCCCTTTTAGCTTAGCTAAATAAATTGCCAAGTCACTGGCTTTCATTTTTTTATATAGACCTCGTTCTTCAGGCAGGTAACCCATTTTAGCAACATCATTTTGTTTTATGGGTTTGTCGTTAAAATAGATTTTTCCTGAGTCAGGATATATAATCTGATTTATAATACGGATGAGCGTAGTTTTTCCGGCACCGTTGGGTCCAAGAAGTCCAAAAATGTCGCCTTGGGCTACTTCAAACGTAATATTGTCTAGTATTTTTTTGGTGCTATATTCTTTGCAAACAGATTGAATGCTGAGCATACTTTTTTTTACAAATATAGAATTAAGGGAAGTGTTTAGATAAGGAATATCGAGTATGGGAAAAACAAATTTTGAAAGGATATTTAATTATATAAATGGCTTTGAATCAGTAAATGTATCTTTGCAGGACTTTGGATAATTTAGTAAAACAAGATATTAGAGCACTTTCGTTAAGCGAATTGCAAAAAGCAGTTGCCGATTTAGGTGAAAAAGCCTTCAGGGCAAAGCAACTGTACGAGTGGATTTGGAAAAAATCGGCACGTAGTTTTGATGAAATGACCAATTTAAGTACAACTTTTCGCGAAAGCTTAAACGAAAAGTTTTGCATTAATGCAGTAACTGTAGATTTAACGCAGAAAAGCATTGACGGTACAATGAAATGCAGGTTTAAGCTCTTCGATAGCCAGTTGATAGAAGGGGTTTTGATTCCGTCTATGAATCGCACTACGGCTTGTATCTCATCGCAAGTTGGTTGCAGTTTAAGCTGTAAGTTTTGTGCAACAGGTTTTTTAGATCGCAAACGCAATTTAAATGCCGATGAAATTTACGATCAAGTGGTACTCATCAATAATTTATCTATTGAGTCGAGCGGACATCCCTTAAACAACATTGTATATATGGGAATGGGCGAGCCCATGTTAAACTATGCAAACGTTTTAAAATCGATAGAAAAAATTACATCACCTGATGGATTAGGAATGTCGCCTAAGCGCATTACCGTTTCAACTGCTGGTGTAGCTAAGATGATTAAAAAGTTAGCTGATGATGCTTCAAAAGTAAACTTAGCCCTTTCGTTGCATGCTGCTAACGATGAAAAGCGCGACAAAATCATGCCTATAAACGAAACAAATAATTTAGAAGCTTTGGCTGATGCGCTTAAATATTACTATCAGAAAACGGAGAATAGAGTCACTTTCGAATACATAGTATTCAACAATTTTAACGATTCGTTAGCCGATGCTGCAGAGCTTGCCAAGTTTTGCAAAAATGTGCCGTGTAAAGTAAATCTAATTGAATACAATCAGGTTGAAAATGTTGAACTTACCAAAACTACAGAAGATAAGCTAGCCGCGTTTGCAGGGTTTTTAGAATCAAAAAATATAGTAGTAAACGTACGCAGAAGTCGCGGAAAAGACATTGATGCTGCTTGTGGTCAATTAGCTAATAAATAAAATTAATGATTAAGAAGTTAGCGGGACAAACAGCCATTTATGGCTTGAGTAGCATGGTAGCCCGTTTGCTGAATTATTTTTTAGTTCCCCTTCATACTGCATATTTAAGCCAAGCAGAATACGGTATTAACACCGATATGTATGCTTGGGTAAGTTTTTTGAATATAGTTTTCATTTTTGGATTAGAAACCGCCTTTTTTCGTTTTGGAGCTTTAGCAGAAAATCGAAAAAAAACATTCGATGCTGGAGTTAGTTTTTTAGCTGTTTCAACACTCTTATTTACCTGCTCACTTTGGTTTTTTTCGGATTCTATAGCATCGTGGATGCAGTATCCTGGAAGAGAAAATTATATTAAATGGTTTGCGTTAATTTTGGCATTCGATACAATGGCTGCATTGCCATTTGCAAAACTACGATTAGAGCAGCGCCCCATTAAATTTGTATCCATTAAGGTGGTTAACATCTTAATAAACATCTCGTTAAATTTATTTTTCTTTTTAATAGTTCAAAAAAGCAATGCAAGTTGGGCCTTAACCATTAAAAGTTGGCTTCCAGGCAATAGCATGGTTGGATATATATTTTTAGCAAATTTAATTGCAAACGGATCAACCCTTTTATTGTTAATTGGTGAGTTTAAGTCGATTGTTTTTAAAATTGACAAAGCGTTTACAAAACAACTCGTTTTTTATGGCTTACCCCTAATGATTGCAGGTTTTGCGGGCATGATTAATGAAATGCTTGATAGGATTTTATTGAAGTTTTACTTGCCATTGCCAACAATAGAAGCCCTAGCACAAACAGGAATTTATGGCGCTGTGTATAAATTGGCGGTACTTATGGCGCTTTTTACACAAACTTTTAGGATGGCTGCAGAGCCTTTTTTCTTTGAACAGGCCAAACAGAAAAACGCCAAGTTGATTTATTCGCGCATGATGAATTGGTTTGTAGCAGCAGGTTCGATAGTTGTTGTGTTTGTGTTAATATTTATAGATGTTTTTAAAGGCTTTATTGATGAAAAATTTTGGTCCGGACTCCCTGCAGTTGGCCCTTTAATTTTCTCGTATCTTTTTTTGGGCATTTACTATAATTTATCCATTTGGTATAAACTTTCTGATAACACCCGATGGGGAATGTATTTCGCTTTTATAGGAGTTGGGATAACGGTTTTAGGAAACATTTTAACCATTCCAGTTTACGGATATATGGGTAGTGCGTATACCACCTTGGTGTGCTATTTTGTAATAGCAATCTTGTGTTATATCATCGGTCAGCGAAAGTTTTCTGTACCTTATCAAGTAGGTAAAATCACTATTTATATAGTTGGGGCATTTTTTACATGGGAGTTTCAAGACCAGTTGCTTTATTTTGGATTAATAAATAATCCATTTTGGGCATATGGCATTAAAATAGCTATATTTTTATCTTTTACTTTTGCTATTTTGGCAACCGAATACATACAGTTTTTTAAAGAAAAAACGATTCTTGAGTCCGATGAAAGTTAAAGTTATTAATACAAGTAAGCATGCATTGCCTGAATATGCAACAATTGCATCTGCAGGTTTAGATTTGCGTGCAAATATTGATAATGCAGTGATGATAAATCCATTAGAAAGAAAGTTGATTCCTACTGGGCTTTTTATTGAATTGCCCATTGGGTATGAAGCACAAATCCGACCAAGAAGTGGTCTGGCATTTAACAAGGGAGTAACAGTTTTAAACTCACCTGGCACAGTTGATGCAGATTATCGAGGAGAGATAAAAGTATTATTAGTGAATTTATCAAATCAGGCTTTTGAAGTAGCTGATGGTGAGCGAATAGCGCAAATGATAGTGGCCAAACACGAAACCATTGTTTGGGAGAAGACCGAAGAATTAACAAATACAAATAGAGGCGCAGGTGGTTACGGCCATACTGGCATTAAATAGTTTAAAAGAACACATTTAGGAAAATGAAAATTATTATCCCAATGGCTGGAATGGGCAAAAGAATGCGCCCACATACATTAACCATACCAAAACCGTTAATTCCGATTGCAGGAAAATCGATTGTTCATAGATTAGTTGAAGATATTTCTAAAGTAGTTGATTCAGAAATCGATGAAATTGCTTTTATTATTAATCCAGCATTTGGCCCCGAAGCTGAAAGTCAGTTGAAAGAAATTGCAAACGATGTAAATGCAAAGTGCTCAATTTATTATCAAAGCGAGGCTTTAGGAACAGCCCACGCAATCATGTGTGCTGAGCCTTCGATATCGGGCAATGTGGTAGTTGCTTTTGCAGATACACTTTTCAAAGCAGATTTTATATTAGACACTACAAAAGATGGCATAATATGGGTTAAGCAAGTTGAAGATCCACGCCAATTTGGAGTGGTAAAGATGAACTCGAACAACGATATAATGGAGTTTCATGAAAAGCCTGAGGACTTTATTTCTGATTTAGCAATTATTGGAATCTATTATTTTAAAGATGGAGATTACCTGCGTTCTGAGCTTAAATATTTGTTAGATAACGATATTAAAGATAAAGGAGAATATCAGCTAACCAATGCCTTAGAAAATATGAAAAACAAAGGCACTGTATTTTCGGCAGGAAAAGTTACAGAGTGGCTCGATTGCGGAAATAAAAATGCAACCGTTTATACCAATCAGCGCTATTTAGAGTTTATAAGAAATCAAGATTTGGTTTCAGATACAGCAAAAATTATAAATTCAATTGTAATAGAGCCATGTTTCATTGATGATAATGTTGTGATTGAAAATTCAGTAGTTGGCCCACATGTCTCTATCGGAAAATCAACTAAAATAGTAAATTGTAGAATTTCAAACAGTATTGTGCAAGAATCAGCTGTTATCCAAAACTTAGTTTTAGATAATTCTATGATAGGTAATCATGTTCAAATAACCCGCCTCCCAACCGATTTAAACCTTGGAGATTATAATACGTTCTCGTAAACTTGCTTTTCTTGGAGCAGTTTTTTTACTTTCATCCTTTTTTTCTTTAGCTCAAAAGAAGAATGGAGTTCAGCTTGATGCTAAAACAAAAGACGCTATTGACCAATTGTTTTTTGAAGCTCAAAATGAAAAATCTATCGGAAATACCGAAAAGGCAAAGGGCTTTTATAAGCAACTTTTAAAATTAGATCCAAATAATGCAGTTGCCTATTTTGATATTGCAAGGTTTGAAATGGGTGCAAATAATTTATTCGAAGCACTCATTAATGCAAAACGAGCATGCGAACTAGAACCTACAAACGAACTTTTTCTAAATGTATTAACCGATTTAAATGTAAAACTTGGAAACTATAAAGACGCAAATAAGAATTTTAATACATTAATTAAATTATCGGCTTCTATAGTTTCTTATTATTATCAAAAAATAGAATACAATTTAAATTCGAAACAATATGCTGAGGCACATGCAACTTTAGATAAACTTGAAAAGATTGAAGGCTTAAATCTACAATCAACTTCTATCCGATTTCAAGTTTTTGCTTCTCAGAATAAGTCGAATAAAGGAATAGAGGCTGCTAGGAAATTAAGCAATTCTGATCCTAAAAATGTTGATTATTTGCTGTTTTTAGGTCAAGTTTTGTATCAATTTAATTACTTAAACGATGCCCAAGCAGTATTCGAAAACCTACTTAAAAAAGGGGAAACGGATGCCAAAATATATTTGGCACTTTCTGATATTTATTTTCAAAAGGGAGATAAGGTTTTAGCATTTCAAATGCTAAAACGCTCTTTTGAGGGTTCAGATATTGATATAGATGTCAAAATGGGGTTTATATTAAACCTTATCAACCAGTCAAATAAAAATGCTGATAAGCTTGATCAAGCATTAGAGTTATCTCAAATTTTAACTAAAGTACATAGCGATGATCCAAAAGCGTATTCAGTTTTGGGCGATATTTACAACCTTAAAGGATTACCTGCAGAAGCACGTTTAAATTACAAAAAAGCAATTGAAATCGATGAAACCTCTCGGTTTCCCATTTGGGAACAATTATTGATTTTAGACTTGCAAATTAACGATACCCTTCAAACAGAAAAAGATGCTGCCAAAGCTCTCGAGCTTTTTCCGAATCAACCCTTAGTGTATTATGTAAATGCAGCAACAATGTCTGCCAAAGGCAATGATAAAAAAGCTGCAGAAATATTAAAAAACGGCTCGCTATATTTAATCGAATCGGATGAGATTTATGTGCAATACTATGCTTTAATGGGCGATATTTATCACAAATTAGCAATTCACGATAAATCAGATGCTGCATTCGAAAAGGCGTTGAAAAAGAATCCAAACGAGCCGTACATCTTAAATAACTACGCCTATTACTTATCAATTCGAAAAGAGAAACTGGATCAAGCATCCATTATGTCTCGCAAAACAATCGAACTTGAACCCAATAGCTCTTCTTTTTTAGATACCTATGCTTGGATTCTATTTGTTCAGAATAAATATGCTGAAGCTTTAATTTATATTGAAAAAGCGTACGATGCTGGAGGTAGTTCAAGTAGCACTATAGTAGAACATTTTGGCGACATTCTTTTTTTAAATGGAAAGCAAGAAAAAGCAAATGATTTTTGGAAAAAAGCCAAAGAGCTTGGAAGCAATTCTGAAAATCTGATGAAAAAGATAGCTACGAAAAAGTATGTTGAATAAGATTAAGTTTATCGTTGTTTTCATTAGTTTTTTGGTTGGATGTAAATCGAAAAAAGAGTTTATCGAAAGCGCCAAAAAGGATCAAATGAAAAGTGCCGCACCGGTTGCAATAAAGGATACAACATTTTTAAAGCTTCTCAATGAAAGCGATTTTGTATTTAATGAAATCAGCATAAACGGCAAATTGGCGATTAGCTTCGAAAACGATGAACAAAAATCAAACATCACCTTTAGAATAAAAAAAGATAGCGTTATTTGGTTGTCAATTAGAGCAATTGCGGGAATAGAAATTATTCGAGCATCTATAACCCAAGATTCAATTTACTTTATTAATCGATTAGAGAAAGAATACTCTATAAAACCTTTTTCATTTATATATTCAATAACTGGTGTTCATTTGCAGTTTTCGCAACTTCAAGCCTTATTATTGGGTAACAGTAATTCGTGGCTAAATTCTAGTAATATCACAAACGATAGTATTGGTGGATACAAAATGAGTTTAAGTGAAAATGTTTGTCTGAATTTTAAAATTGATGATAAAATCAATAAAATTGATGCGTTAAAGGCTGTTAATTTGGCAGATTCAAAAATGCTTGAGTTACGCTATTTAAAATTTCAGAAATTAAATTCCAAATACTTGCCAACTGAAATTATCTGTACAGCCATTACCAACAAGCAGTTAAAGTTTGAATTGGGGTACGATAAATTTACATTTGATGAAAATATGAATTACCCTTTCACTATACCAGCAAAATACAAACATGTTGAATAAGGCAATTTGCATTTTATTTGTAGTATTGGGATTCAGCATAAATTTATTTGCTCAAAACTCAACTATTAAAAAAAAGCAACTTGAAGAGAAAAGGTTTGAGCTTTTAAGAGAAATAGATTTTACTAGAAAGCAGTTAAACGACATCAGGAAACAAGCTAAAGTGAACATGTCGCGGCTTAATTTGCTTAAAGAGCAAATCGTAAACCGCGAAAAAATGATCGTGAATATCAACGATGAACTTTCGGTTTTGAGCAGTGAAATTACTTCAACAGAAAATGTGGTTTCTTCGCTTCAAAACGATTTAGATAAATATAGAAAAGAGTATGCTGCCATGGTTCAGGAAGCGTACAAAAACAAAAGCAATACCCAGCCTTTCCTCTTTATTGTAACCGCTGAGAGCTTTAACCAAGCTTGGAAAAGACTTAGGTATTTACAAGATTATAGAACTTTTAGAGAGAAACAAGGGAGATTAATTAGTCAGACCCAAGAATCTTTAGCTCAAAAAATAAACATTCTCCAGAGCAAAAAACACGAAAAGGAGTCGCTTAAAGGACAAGAAATTACCCAAAAAAATCTATTGCAAGTCGAGTCTGAAAAAAAGAATAAGGTTGTTATTGAGCTCAAAAAAGATGAAAAAAAGCTGTTGGCAGATTTAAAAAGCAAAAGCGCTGCTAATGATCGTTTAAATAAAGCCATTGAAGACGTAATTCGAAAAGAAATCGCAGAGGCAAGGGCACTTGCAAAATCTAAAAAGCCAACATCAATCTCAAAAGAAGATTCTAAACCTGAACTATCAAGCCCGAATAAATCTGAACCATTATTGAGTAGTACGCCTGAGGCATTAGCGTTGTCTAGTAGTTTCGAATCTAACAAAGGAAGATTGCCTTGGCCTGTTTCAAGAGGATTTATAACACAAGAGTATGGCGAACATTTTCATCCCGTGTTAAAAAATGTTAAAGTAAAAAACAACGGAATAAATATTAAAACCCAATCCACTGAAAAAGTTAAAGCAATTTTTAAAGGAGAGGTTACAGGAATTGTTACTATTCCGGGAATGCAACGCGTAATAATTATTAGGCACGGTGGATATTTAAGTGTTTACGCGCATTTAAAAGATGTTTTTGTAAAACTTGGCCAGAATGTCGATTCTAAACAAGAAATCGGAAGTGTTTTTTCTGACGATGAAAATAATGAAACTGAGGTGCATCTAGAAATTTGGAAAGGCACCAATAAACTTGATCCGCAAATTTGGATATTGGCAAAGTGATGTGAATCAACCATTTTTTTAATTTTAAACCGTAACTTTGCACTTTAAACCTTTTGGTACATGACTAACGCCATATTTTTATTTTTACAAGGACTAGGTAGTGGTGAACTACTTGTTATTTTATTTATCATACTTTTGCTTTTTGGAGCCAAAAAAATCCCTGATTTAGCCCGCGGTTTAGGAAAAGGTATTCGCGAATTTAAAGATGCGTCTGCTGGTATTAAACGTGAAATTGAATCAGAAATTAACAAAGATCCGGAAGACAAAAAGAACTAATCTTGAGAAAATATGCTAGCCTGTTTGAAGTGCAGGATGATTTGTATTCAAACCAAACCACATGTGTTGAATTGGTAAAGTATTACCTGAATCGTATTTCAGAAAATGCAGTTTTAAATGCGTTTTTAGAAGTTTTTGATGCAGATGCTTTGGCACAGGCTACGTTTATTGATTCTAAAATTAAAACCAAAACTGCCGGCAGATTAGCAGGAATGGTTATCGGCATTAAAGATAATATTGCCTACAAAGGGCACAAGTTTTCAGCTTCTTCTAGAATATTAGAGGGCTTTGAATCGGTTTATTCATCAACTGTAGTTGAAAGGTTGTTGAAAGAAGATGCAATAATTATTGGTAGATTAAATTGCGATGAATTTGCGATGGGTTCATCTAATGAGAATTCAGCTTTTGGCAAAGTTTTACACCCATTAGATCACAGTAGAGTTCCGGGTGGTTCGTCTGGTGGTTCAGCTGTTGCAGTTGCTGCCGATTTGTGTTTAGCAACTTTAGGTTCAGACACAGGCGGGTCAATCCGTCAGCCAGCTGCATTTTGCGGGGTGTATGGCTTAAAACCAACCTACGGACGTGTTTCTCGGTATGGAATAATTGCTTTTGCGTCTTCATTTGATCAAGTTGGCCCGTTTACGCGCTCCTTATCTGATGCAGCCATTCTAACAGAAGTTATGTCTGGTGTGGATGGTTTTGATGCAACATTAAGCAGATTGCCTGCTCCAGTATTGTTACCCATTGAAAAATCAAAAGGCAAGAAAAGAATCGCAGTTATAAAAGACCTTGTAGCTCAAGGCGGCTTGCATCAAGCAGTAATTGATACCTATTTGGCTTCAATTGAAAAGTTGAAACTAGCTGGGAACATAGTTGAAGAGGTTTCTTTCGATTATATAAAATACACCGTTCCAGCATATTACATGTTAACTACGGCAGAAGCATCATCCAACTTATCGCGTTTTGGTGGAGTAGTTTATGGCTATAGAAGCGACAAGTCTGTTGACTTAGATTCGACATACAAGAAATCTAGAACAGAAGGTTTTGGAGCAGAAGTTAAAAGAAGAATTATGCTCGGCACTTTTGTTTTAAGCGAAGGCTTTTTCGATGCCTACTATACCAAAGCACAGAAAGTTAGGCGTGTTTTACGCAATAAATTAGCAGTAATACTTCAAGATTATGAAGCATTACTGCTCCCTTCAACGCCATCTCCAGCCTTTAAATTTGGTGAAAAATCGAAAGATCCAATTGAAATGTATCTTGAAGACATATTTACTGTATTAGCAAACCTTACCGGGATGCCTGCTATTTCAGTTCCTTGTGCAGTTGATGCTGACAATATGCCAATTGGGATGCAGATTATTGTAAACAATTTCGAAGAAAAAAAACTATTCGAATGTGCGCAAGAACTTGAAACTATTTGGAAAACTTAACGGTTACACATTTAGATTTCCTTAAAATATAGCGTAGAAATACTTTTTGTATTTTTTGTACGTATATTGTGAACTTGAATATTTGGATTTAACCCTTTAAATAGTAATCTATGAAGTTAAAAAGCTATGGATTAGTCCTGTTATTGTTTTGTGCGACCCCTGCTATAACGTATGGGCAAGAAGTAATAACTGGAAGTGATGAAATTAGCATTGATAAAGAAAGTGAGCAAATCGTAAGAGCTTTAGATAGCTTAACAAACCTTCACCTTTTTGATCTTAAGCAAAGACAAACAACAGTTAAGAGGTTAAATAAGTATGGATTTAAACCAGAAGACATTCCTGCATATGAAAATAGCGTTTACGATTACCGTATACGCCATTTAGACGGAGGTATACCAATGCAGTTTAACGCACATGTTAAGGGGTATATCGACTTATATGCAATTAAAAAACGCAACTCAACCGAAAGAGTTTTAGGCTTATCTCAGTATTATTTCCCAGTTTTTGAAGAAGAACTTGAAAAAGCAAATTTGCCTCATGCGCTAAAGTATTTGGCAATTGTTGAATCGGCATTAAACCCATTTGCAGTTTCTCCGGTGGGAGCTACTGGTATTTGGCAGTTTATGTTTGGTACCGGAAAAATGTATGATTTGAAGGTAAATTACTATCAAGACGATAGAAAAGACCCACACAAAGCAACATTAGCAGCTACCAAGTTTTTTAAAGACTTATATTCTATATATGGAGATTGGCTTTTAGTGGTTGCAGCCTATAACTGCGGACCAGGAAATGTAAATAAGGCCATCCGTAAATCGGGTGGCAAAATGGACTTTTGGTCTATTAGCCCATATTTACCTCAAGAAACTAGAGGATATGTTCCAGCATTCATAGCTGTAAATTACGTTATGTCCTATGCAGCTGAGCATAATTTATATCCAATGCCATTGAAAACGTTGCCAAATGCAACAGATATTGTTATGGTAAAAGGGCCTGTTAATTTATCTCAAATATCAGAACAGTTAGACATGACAGAGGATTTAATTGCTCTATTGAACCCATCTCTGAAATTGAAAATGATTCCTCAGTCATTTGATACATATCCAGTTCGATTACCTATTAAATTGGTGAGTCAATGGGAGAAAGTTAAGGATACAGTTTATGCAATTGCTAGAGCGAAGTATAGCCCAGAGCCAGACTTGGTAAGAGAAGTTACGGACAGTGGTTTTATGTTGACCTCAAATGTTAAGCCTCCTAAGTCAAAAACTGAAGTTCAAAGTGGTACAGAACAAAGTACTGATTCTGAAGAAACGCCAGCTCGTAAAAGCAAGCGTGTTTCTTATACCGTTAAAAAAGGAGATAATTTAAAAGTGTTAGCTTCCAATTTTGATGTTGATATAAGTGAAATTAAATCATGGAATAACATCAAAGGGAATGTAATTCGTGTTGGACAAAAGATTACGATTATGAAACCAACAGAAGAAGTTTCTAAATATGCAGCGGTAGAAAATCACTCTGCATCTAAAAAACAAACTGTTGCTGTTGTGAAAGATAATTACAGTGTTTATACCGTTAAAAAGGGAGATACTTTATGGTCAATATCTCAAAAATTCTCAAAAATGACAGTTGCCGAACTTAAAAAAGTAAATAAACTTGGACATAATGGCGATAACCTTAGAGAAGGAATGAAACTTAAAGTCTTAAAAGGATAATAACTTAATATAAAAAAGAGGGCTAAGCCCTCTTTTTTTATATTAAAGAGAATTATTCTCCCTCTCTCTTAACTGGAACAGCTTCTGTAACTGGCATAACCGGTCTCATGGCTTCTTTTCCTGTAACTTCAACTGCTTTAGCGGCAGTTTTCTCTGCCAATTCCTTGGCCTTAATTTTAGAAGTTGACTCATCCATCATTTTAGCGCCTTCTAAGGTAGTTTTACCCGTTGCGCCTTTTACGCCAGCTTTAATTGGCAATGGTTTTGCTATTGGGCTTGGAACCGACATTTTAATTTCATCAATTGGCTGCACAAATCTTGGCTCATCTTTTACCAAGTTTAATTCTGCAATGATGTTGGTAGCTCCACCTAGTTTTTCGATTAAGAAAAGTACATAACGAATATCCACGTTAATGGTACGCTTATACTTTTTATCAAAAACGATATCGCCACTCATAGCTTCCCAGTTGCCATCGAAAGCCAAACCAATTAAATGACCACTACCATTAATAACCGGACTTCCAGAGTTCCCTCCTGTAATATCATTATTTGTAATAAAAGCCACTGGCATACGGCCATCAGCCATTGCATATTGACCATAATTTTTCTTACCGTGTAATTCAACCAATTTAGCAGGCAAGTCAAATTCTGAATCACCAGGAACGTATTTCTCCATTACACCATCAAGTGTGGTTACGAAATCGTAATGAACTGCATCTTTCGGATCATAGCTCTGTACTGAACCGTACGTTAAACGAAGCGAGCTGTTTGCATCAGGATAGGCTACTAAATCAGATTGCATTTCTCTCAAGCCTTTGATATATGCACGACCCAATTGCGCATTCATTGCATTAAACTCATCAATTTTTGGTTTAAAATTGGTGATATAGTTATTGTAAAATGCCGATACATGTACAAAAATTGGATCTTTTGTTAAGGTTTTTAACGATGGCTTTTCAGTAAATGCAGTAAATTTAGCTTTATCTCCAAATATACTTTTTGCGTATAAATAGGCTACATATTTCTCGATAGACTCTTCATCTGTTTTTCCTTTGTTCTTCTTCATCATCGTTGCTAACAAAGCAGGATGCTGCTCTTTTGGAATTGCATTGAAATACTTTACCAAATGTTGTGTAACAATTTTCTGATCAGATGACTGGAAGAAAGTGCTTAAAATATCTTCAAATCCGGCTTTCATTCCGTCAGCCATTTTCTTAACGTCTGCATCGGTTTTGAAATTTGCTGCTTGAGTAACAAATCCAATTGAAAGTTGTGCAGATGATGGAGCCATTATAGCTTCTTGTAAATACGTACGTTGCAACGCATACGGAGAATACGCTTCATATGCCTTGTTTACTTTTTCTAAAAGGCCATCGTATTCTGGATTTCCCTTCGCAAAGTTTGCAAAACGAGCTTCTAATTCTTTTTTCTGGTCGTAAACTTTTAAACGGGTTAATTGCTCGGTTTGACCGATATAGTATTTCCAATAGTTTGCAATGCTTGCATAATCTGAAGAAAGCAATAATCTGTCAGAAACACTCTTATCCATTACTTCTTTCCAAGATTTCAAACGAGAATCGCGTAAAGAAACAATTGTTGGGTTTACTTTTTCAACGGCTAATTTAATTCCGTTCGAAAACTCATAACGATTTGTACGACCAGGGAAGCCCATAATCATAGCAAAATCTCCTTCTTTAACACCAGCTACAGAAACTGGCAAATGGTGTTTTGGAGCATATGGCTTGTTTGCTGTGCTATATGCTGCTGGTTTATTTTCAGCGTTTGTATAGATACGGAACATTGAAAAATCGCCCGTATGACGAGGCCACATCCAATTGTCTGTATCGCCACCAAATTTACCCACGTTTTGTGGAGGTGTTCCTACTAAACGAATGTCTGTAAATTTCTCAAAAACAAATAAATAGTATTCGTTTCCTTTATACATCTCACGAACTTGAGCTTCGTAATGCGTGCCTTTAATTGCTTCAGCAGTCAATTCTTTATAAATTCCTTGCAATTTTGCACCGCGTTGCTTTTCTTCAACTCCTTTGATTTTTGCTAAAACGGCTTGGGTTACATCTTCCATACGTACCACAACTGAAACCCACATGCCTTTAACCGGGCGCTCTTGGCCGTTATTTTTAGCCCAAAATCCGTTATCAAGTATATTGTCTTCTTTAGTACTTGCAGTTGCAATTGCATCGTAACCGCAATGGTGATTTGTTAATACCAAACCTTGTGACGAAATTATTTCGCCCGTACATCCACCATTAAACCAAACGATTGCATCTTTCATGCTTGATTTGCCTACCACATATAAATCTTCGGATGAAAGTTTCAACCCTAAAGATTTCATCTTTACTTCATTTTTCTTAAGATGGATAGGCATCCACATACCTTCATCAGGTGTTGTTGAGCTAGCACTTGCCATAAACGACAATGCGGCTAATCCAACTGCCAATAAATATTTCATATTAACTGTTTTAAAGTTTTGCAAATTTATACTTTAAATGCAAAGATGTATACCGTTGAAATAATAATAGGCACATCTATATAAATGATTGAAATGGTGAGATGTACTAGATTCGAACTAGCGACCCTTACCCTGTCAAGGTAATGCTCTAAACCAACTGAGCTAACATCCCATTTTCACCAATTTAACAATAGCTTTTTAATACAAATTGCCCCTTATTAAAGCCTGAAACTTCAATAAGGGGCAATAAATTTTTATGTTACTTTAAAAAACTTCAACTGGGTTTCCATCATTGCGTTGATTTACCTGCTTCGCTTTTTCTCTACGAAGAATCTCTTGCAAGGCATCTACACATTCGTTAACAGATTGCTCAAAGCTTTTTGAGTTCTTCTTAACCAAGTGATCATCGCCTTTAACAAACAATGTGATTTGGCAATTTTTATTTTCTATATCGTTTGCCGAACCCAATGACAAGGCAACATCTGCATGAATTATATCAGCTTTTTGCGAAAAAAGTTTTTCAACTTTTCCGTTGATGTGTTCGGTTAAATTATCTAAAATATCAAAGTTCACGGCATTTATTCTAATATCCATAATACATATTGTTTAATTTGTTTTAATACCTTAAATGTACAAAAAATACGTAAAAAGTGAAATCTAAAGCCAAAAAACATTATTCCTGAATATTTTCATCGTTGTTTAAAGGTCTTGATGGCAAAATATCAACTTCATGTTTCATAATAAAAACGGCATTATCGCTTGGTGTAATTCCACTTCCTACATGGTAAGCAAACACTTTTGTGAACTCAGCTCCAAAATATAAAATTATTGATGAGTAATAAACCCAAGCTAGTATCAAAACTAGGGATGCTGCCGTTCCGTATACTTGCCCAATAGTTGAATTGGTTAAATAATACCCAATGATTAGTTTTCCGATAGTAAATAAAACTGCTGTAAATATTGAACCCACAATTGTATCGTACCATTTGATTTTAGCATCGGGCAATACTTTAAAAATTACAGAGAACAGCAACGTAATTACCACAAACATGAATGCAAAATCGGCAATATGGAAAACATACACGATACTTTCATCAAAGTATTTTAACAATTCTTCGTTCAAAAAGGCAAGTGCTGTGCTAAAAATTAACGATACCAGCAGCATTCCTGCCATAATTAGTACCAACGAAAAAGAGAGTAAGCGATCAAGCAGAAATTTGAGCCAGCTTTTAGTAGGTTTTGATTTTATCGACCATATGAAATTTACAGACGATTGTATTTCGGCAAAAACTCCTGTTGCTCCAACCAGTAACAATGCTGCTCCAACAATTGCTCCTTTTGAGCCGTGATTTGAATTTTGAATATTTGCAATTATACTTTGGATTTGCAATGCTGCATCGTTACTAACAAAGGACCTTATTTGTCCATAAACTTGGCCTTGAACAGCATCTTGACCAAAAAAAAGCCCTGCTAACGATATAATAATTATTAAAATTGGCGCTAATGAAAATATGGTGAAGTATGAAAGTGACGCACTCAGTTGCAATGCGTTATCTTCGAAAAAGTCTTCTCCTGAGCGTTTTAATAAACTTATAAAAACTTTTATTTTATCTAAAATCATTTGTAGTCAAAAATACAACAAATTAAATAGATGCATCAAAACAAAATAGGTTTTATGTACTTAAACTGTTTTCTTTTGCTTTCACCTCTTGTGCTATTGAATTCATATTCGGGATTTCAATAGTAAACTTTGTTCCTACTCCAAATTCAGATTCAAAACAGATAAAGCCATTTAATTTCCCTACCATTTCTTTTACGATAAACAATCCTAAGCCAGATCCAATTTTTGTAGTATTTGCTCTGTAAAACATTTTTAGAATGTTTTCATGATGCTCACTTGGTATTCCAATGCCGTTATCTACAAATTCGAATAAAATTTTGTCGTTGTGTTCTCGAATGTTTATTTCTAAAAATGAATTTTCTTTGGCACTGTCTTGGTACTTAATTGCGTTTGAAATGAGGTTATTAATAATGATACTTAATCTGCTTTTATCGGTATAAAAATCGTTTTTCAAATCTATTTTCTTTGAAATACTAATGTCCGAATATTCAGGCAAATAGGATACAGAATGCAAGTATTCGATTATCAGCGAATCCAAGTCTATTTTATCAAATACGGTTTCGAGGCGAGAGTTTCTGGAATAATTTAATACATTTTGAATAACAGAATCTAACTGCATTGCGCTTTCTTTTATTAATTTCAAATGAGTGGTGCTTTCCAATGAGTGGGTGTCCATTGCTTCAATTTCAATTAATCCTAAAATGTTAGAAAGAGGAGCCCGCATTTCATGCGATGCACTATATACAAACCTATCTAACTCAGAATTTATTTTAATAAGTTCTTGGTTTTGCTTATGTTAAATTTGTTCGTGTAATTTCCTTTCGGTAACATCTGATAATGCACCAACCACAGATACAGTTTTGCCCTCGTTTAAAACTGGGGCTTCTTTAATTTCGACCCAAATAATGCTTCCATTTTTATGGATTAACTCTAACTCATATGGAGGTTGGGGAATTCCGGTTTTTATTGCTTTAAGCGTACTCTCTTTGCCTAAAGTATTAATTATATTATCGGCAAATATGTGTGTTTTATTAATGTAAATTTCATCAGGTTCATAACCTAATAACTCTTTAATATATGGGGTAACGTAAGTGAATTTGAAATTTTCATCGTGTGAAAAAAATACATTATTGGTGTTATCAAATATATTTCTGAGTTTGTATTCGGCATCAACCAACAACTTTTCTGATTTCAAACGTCCAGTTACATCTCGTATACTTGCAATGGCAATAGGTTGATCTTCAAAAAAATCAAAGTTTACTGATAATTCAACTGGAAATTTGGAGCTATCTTTTCGTTGAGCTATAATTACCTTAGGCATCATCGAAATAAAATCTGAATTACCAAAGTAATTCAGTATAAAAACATCAACCAATGATCTGTTTTTCTCAATCATCAGCACTTTAAGGCTTTGGTTTTTTATTTCATTTTTCGAATAACCAAATAAACTTTCGGCATGTTTATTAAATATAACAATATTTCCTTGATCATTAATTCCAATAATTCCGTCTGGAGATTTATCAATTAAATTGCCTGAAAACTCCATTTGAGATTTTAATTTTTTTTCATTTTCAACTAAAATGCCATTTCTGACAATCTCCTCTTTTAACGTTTTATAAATACCAAATCCTAAAAACAATACAAGACTCACAATTGCTGCTATAATAAGCTGCAGAAGCCGTTTTGCATATTCATTTTTTGCAGAAATTACAGCCAACTGAATATCAATGTCTTCTTCTATGAAATTAGAAAGCGCTGTAATAGCATCTTGATATTTCTCGTATGTACCTCGTTGAAAATTGTTGTGAAATTTTGCACTTGAAACTGGGCCGTTTCTTTCTAAAGAACTTAAATTTAACAGTACCGCTCTAGCTTCAGCATTCGCTTGCCGATTTCCCAGAACTTTGTTTAGTATTTTTTGCTCATTAGGATCAAAAATCAAATCCCCTAATGCTTCAAAAATTTCATTACCTCGATTATTTTGATCTTTTATTAATTCCTCTTCAAGCCTCATACTGCTTGTATCCGATGTAATAATATGGCGTAAAGTGGCTACTTGTGCATAATCTGCTGTTTTTCTAAGCTCAATCAAATAAGAAAGCTTTACGGTAGAATTATCAATTACCTTTTGAATTAAGATATTATTTTGGGTGTAATTTTTATTGATGCTATAACCAGCAAACCCTAAAAGAATAAAAAGAAACAAATAACCTGCCAATAATGACTTATTATTAGCTATAACATACTTTACCCCCTTGTTCATTGATTTATCTAAGTACTAAAATCACTACCTCTAATTTACTCATAAAGAGAATATGTTTTTAACTATGTGCTATTTAACTAACAATTAAACAAATACTTAAAAAGGAAATATAATGAAAAAGTAAACAAGTAGAATGAAAAAAATGGGGTTACGGACTGTAACCCCTTGATACTCATGTGGGCCCACAAGGGCTCGAACCTTGGACCCCCTGATTATGAGTCAGGTGCTCTAACCAGCTGAGCTATGAGCCCTCCCACATTTGGGACTGCAAAGATATTTTTATTTTTTAATTTTTTGCACCTCCTGCTACTTTTTATTCATTTATTTTAAAAAGCAGCATTCTAATTTACTTTTGCAATCTGATGCAGACAACCGAAGCTATCCTATTTGATTTAGGAGGTGTACTATTTAATATTGATTACGAAGCACCAATTAAAAGTTTTAAAAAACTAGGCATTGTAAATGCTGATGAAATTTACTCACAGGCTAGTCAAACCCATTTATTTGACCTTTTAGAAATTGGCAAAATCAGTGAAACTGATTTTTATGATGAACTTAGAAGTCTTTCTAAAACAGATATCGACAACCAACCACTTCGCCAAGCTTGGAATAGCATTTTGATAGGTATGCCTTTGAATAGGTTAGAGCTTTTGAGAACGCTCCGGAAAAAATATAAGGTGTATTTACTAAGCAACACCAATCAAATTCATGAAAATGCATTTAATGAAATGTTAAAAGAGAGTTTAGGAATAAATTCACTTTTAAATGAATTTGATGCTGTTTTTTATTCGCACCATATTAGTAAAAGAAAGCCTGATTTTGAAGCTTTTGAGCACGTAATTGGGGTAACAAGCTTAGATCCAACCAAAACTATTTATATAGAAGACTCAATACAACATATTGAGTCGGCAAAGAAATTAGGATTCAATACATTGTTACACCAAACCAATTCGGAGCCAGAAATCTCTTTAAAAAATATTGGATTAATCTATTGAACTTTGATTCAGCGACTTTTTTCGGCTGATAAGCCAAACGCCAACCAATATGGTTAGCATCCCCACAAAATGAGGCCAGCCAAATTCTTCGGCATCAAAAACACCCCAAAACAAGGCAATAATGGGCATAAAATAGGTTACTGATGCGGCATAAACAGCATCTTTAATTTTGATAAGGTAATTGTTTAGTTTCATAACATTATTGATGGCACCTATCCCCTTTTGATGGAGTGAAGGCGTAGCCGAAACGAAATCAAAAGGGGGGTGGAAAAAAGTTGATTATTTTTGTTTTACTAACAAATAAAAATAATTATGCAA
>CAMTUB010000017.1:0-48750 GCA_947084835.1 uncultured Bacteroidota bacterium
TCGATTTAAGAGTACTTTAAATACCAAGTTTTGTTTGCGATTGAAAATTTTGGAGGGCTTATATCGAAGCTTTTTTCTTTTAATAGCATCCATATTTTCAAAACAAAAAGGGCAAGTTCTTTGAGGAACTTTTTGAACAGATTTTTGTCGATTATGTTCATCATTCTTCTCAGGTTAAAGGCTGTAAACATCAATCCCACATCTGCACTGGCGCGCTTAATACCTCGTTTTGTCATGATGTAATAAAAGCCCCATGAGGGTTGAGCATATACAAACCCAAAAACAGCCCATACTATTCTTTCAAAAGCGCGACCGAAAAACTTACCTAAACCATCCTCACAAATACAAAACAAAGGATAATGTAAACAATCCAACGCCTAAAGAAAACTAAGCATAAGGCTGCCTTTGGGTGTTTTGTTTAAAAATAAGAGAAAGTAATATGGTTGTTAGGGTGTATTTATTAAAATTCAGCTACCCAGCCTCAACCTATCCGAATCCACGTTTAATGCGGTAATAATAGCTGCAGAACCCCACACTAAAGAGGCGCACTTATCGGTATCGAAATAATTATTCAATGCTCCGTGGGTAAAATAGGTTATTAAGCCAAGCAATGCAGCAAGTCCTAGTAGTTTATGTTGGAGTGTAAATCCGGTGTAGTATAGGCGCATTCCTTGGTGAATAAAGGTGCCCACCATGCCTAAGAAAAGCAAGAATCCCAAAACTCCCATTTCGACCAAAGGGCCAAAATACTCGCTATGTATGCCGCCTACTTGGTGGGTATTGGTGCTGATAATGGTTTTTTCGCTGGGTTTCTGAAACGGAGCGTATCTAAATTGATACGTTCCAGGTCCCCAACCCATCAGCGGTTTTTGGGCAAACATTCTAAATCCGCTATTCCATCGGTTTAGGCGCTCTAAATTGGAAGCATCATTTCGTACGTTACTTACCGATTGCAGGTGTTTGTCTAGGTCTTTGCTCGAATGCGTTTTGTTTTTGTTTAGCATCAAAGAAATCTCTGTTTCGAACTGGAAAAAGAGTCCTGCCATTAGCAATAAGGTTACTACCAAATGCTTAAACTTAACCCCAAAAGTTAGCAATATATAAAATGCCGATGCGGCCACAACGCTTAGCCATGCAGCTCGGGTAAACGAAAAAATCAACCCAATAATAAAAATCAACAAAAACATCAACCCCATAAAAGTCATTGCTGGATGCCGGGTAAGCTTGGTTGCTTTTAGCAGGTAAATGACTAAAAACGGAATGCAAAATGCGATAGCAGCACCATAAACGCCATGATCGATAAAAAACGGATTCATGGCAAAACTTGAAGTGTCTAAACTGAAAAATGTTTTTGAGTGATTGACCATGGTGTACATGATTACCATTGCCATGGGTATGATGTAAAGCCAGTAAAACTTTAACGCATTTTTGGGCGTGTTTAGCCATTTAGTGCCCAGCATATAAAACACTGCAATAAACCAGAGGTTACCGATAAAAAACTTGATTGAAACTCCAGGCATAGTGCTTGTAAAAGCCGTTAGTAATTGCCAGCTCATGTACATTAAAATGCTGAGTGTAATGGGAGATTTCCAAACGTTTTTGTCAATATCGTTGTGGATTATTGTGCGGACAATAAAGAGGAGCAAGCCGCCAAATAACAACAACTCTGTGGGCAATGCAAACGATATTCCGCTAGAGCTTTCGTTGTATATTATAGATAAAGGAGTAGAAAATACAATTAATGATAAGAATTTATCTATCGAAAAAACAGCTAAATACGCTGCTATGCCAATTACAGGCAATAAAAAAAAGACCATTTTATCGGCAGCAATAAAATAGCTCATCGAGGTAAGGTAAATCCCAACCCCAATAAAACTCAGGATGTTAAGTGTTTTAGAGTCCTGTAGAAGCTTCATTTTCTCTGGCAGCTATAATTTGGCGATAATTTTCGAGAGTAATCAGCGAAATTATGGTTAAGATAAATGTGCCAAAAGTTGCAATAAGCATTATTAACCAACGAATGGGGTATGATTTTTTCTCGGGAACACGTGCATTATTTACAATAAATTTAAAAGATATCATTTCTTTGGTATCAAATAATGCTCTATCGTAACGCGCTTTAAGATGCCCTAACTCTGTGTTTTCTTGGTTAATAATGTCTTTTAGAAGTACTGAAGTAGAACCCCATTTTCGTAAAATTTCTAATTCTTGATGTAGTATTTTAAGGGTTGCGCTAGAGCCGCTAATTCTGGCTTTTGCATTAACAATGGTAGTATCCGGGGTTACCGATTTAAACTCTTCATACACCTTCAGTTTTGCTTTTTCGTTATCGTGTGTAGTAGAGTAAAGGGTAATTGCTCGAAATATATTATCAACTTGGATATAGTAATCGTGAACTCCCAAAGATCGAATGTAACTTACCGAATCGGTTAACTTTTTGATGTTGCTTATTTTATCTAAGTAAGCGCGTTTAGAAACATCCAATAATTTTCCAGCTTGTTGCATCTGGATGTTATTTTTAACGGTATCTACCAAAACTGCAATTTCATTGGCAATATCTGCTGCAATTCTAGGGTCGGTATCGCTAACTTCAATTTCAACCGACATGAACTCTGTGCGCTTGAATTTTACGTTCTCGTTATATTCACTAATTAAATTTGCTGTTGCTTTTTTGGAGGTGCTGTCAATATGGTAATGGTTTATCAAATCGAATTTTTGAGCAATGCGTGTACGAATTTCATCGCTATACAAAAGCTGCATCATTTGCTCCGATTGGGTTTCTTCGCCAAAGCGCAACGGGTCGTCTTGCGAATTTGGGTCGGGAGTAAGTGTTTTAGAAATCGAGTTGGTAGATGCCGGATAAAATATAACCGATGCCTTGTATTTAGGTTTAATGAATGTAGGACCAGAAAATATAAATGACAAAATAGCCGCTAAGCCTGTGATTATCAATACAGGTTTTTTCCATTTAAAAAGGAAAGTTAAAATCGATATAGAGTCAATGGTATAATTTGGTTTCGATTCGTTCATTTGCTAAATTTTCGTAAAAATAGTATTATTGATTTAAAGCGAGCTAATAAGTATTTGTGCTGCCTTTATTGGGCTAATTTCTCCGCTTAAAACTTGCGCTTCGAGCGTTTTCGATTGCTCTTTTACGACATCGTTTTCTAAAAAGCGTTGGTTTAATTGGTTTTTTACGGCTTCGTGATACCACCACGTGTTTTGGTGCTTCCGATTTTGGGCAAACCAACCGTTATGGTGAATGGCATTGAAATACGATTCTACCTCGTTCCAGATTTCTTCGATGCCTAAGTTTTTTTCTGCAGAGCAAGTCAACACTTTCGGAATCCAAGCCGAAGGCAAACTCGGAAACAAATGCAACGACTGTATATATTTTAGGCGTGCATTTTTCGAGGCCTGAATGTTATCGCCATCGGCTTTGGTAATGGCAACAATGTCGGCCATTTCCATAATTCCACGCTTAATGCCTTGCAGTTCATCGCCTGCACCTGCTAACATCAACAACAGAAATAAATCGGTCATGTGCTGCACTGCAACTTCGCTTTGTCCAACGCCAACCGTTTCAATTAATATTATATCAAAACCTGCAGCTTCGCAAAGTAAAATGCTTTCGCGTGTTGCTTGCGCAACACCTCCTAACGATTCTCCCGATGGACTAGGACGAATAAACACATTTTCCGTTAACGCCAAATCGTTCATTCGTGTTTTGTCGCCCAAAATGCTGCCATGCGATACAGGGCTGCTAGGGTCAATGGCTAAAACTGCTAATTTGTGCCCTCTTTTGATTAAATATTGCCCTAAAACCTCAATAAATGAGCTTTTTCCAACCCCGGGAACCCCGGTAATGCCTATTCGAATGCTCTTTTGTGGATTTTGTTTAGATAAATTAACAAGTAGCTTTTCTGCAAGTCCTCTGTCCGATTCGCGGCTGCTTTCTACCAAAGTTATAGCTCTAGCCAACGAAAGGGAATCTCCTTGAACAATTTTTGCTGCAAGTTCATCCTGATTTATAGCCACATTTTTATCTGCTATAATTTTTTTGATGTTTGGATTGAAGTTGTTTGTTCCGGCCATTATTCTTTATTTAGAATAACCCGGTTTGGGTAATCGGTAACCACTCCGTTTGCGCCTAACTCTCTCAATTTATTGATATCCTCAACATCGTTCACGATATAGGCGTACAACAGAATTGCTTTTTGGTTAAAAAGCGCAATGTTTTCAACAGAAAACTGCTTTAGGTCGGCTAAAATTATGTTTGGAGCGAATCCAAGTTTGATTTGTAAATCTTCGAGGTTGATTTTGCCTTCTACAAAAATGCCAATTTTACATTCTGGATATAATGCCTTTAATTCTTTTAGAATCCTAAAGTCGGTTGAAATAAATGTGGTATTATCAAAAACACCGCCTTCTTTTACCGCTTTTACAACCGCTTTCGAAAAGGTTAATGGATCGGGGTGAAACGTTTTTTCAGTTTCAACCGATGAGCGAATATTAATCAAATACTGTACCGGTTTCAATCTCCGTTCGCCTCTAAATTGTTCGCAGTTGAGCAACGCTTCGCGTAACAAAGGTTTGATTACTGGCAAATTACGTTGGTCAGGGAAATCAGAATTTCGTTTGTTGCCGCAGTCAAACAATTTAATTTCATCGTACGACATCTTATAGATGTTGAAATTCTTTTCTTTATTTCGGCTGATAGAATTATCGGAAGAATCGATGCAGAGTTTGCTTTCGAACCAAGGTTCTGATGAGTTTACGGGTTGCAGTAATTTATTTACCACCACATCCATCTCAATCATAGTTGCACCGAGCTCTATGGCTTTTAAAAATGAGGGAAGCGTATTTTCTGGCATTAAACCCCGAGCGCCTTTGTTGCTAATTACCTCAAACGATTTCGGGTTTTGTGCAGATACAGGTGTTTTGAATAGAATTAAAACACAAAGTGCCCACATGCCTTTTTTAATCATATAAGCTTTAGTTGTGCGAATTCTTTTCAAAACGGTTTTATTATTAGTTTATTTCTGAGCCTGATGAAATTTCTGCTGTTGGGCTAATCATCACCAATTTGTCTAATGAGTCTGATGCCATTAAAATCATGCCATGCGATTCGATGCCTTTGATTTTGCGAGGAGCTAAATTAGCTAAAAAAGTAACTTTAGAGCCTATAATATCTTCTGGGTTGTAGTGCTCTGCAATTCCCGAAACTACGGTTCTTTGGTCTACACCCGTATCTAAGGTAAGTTTTAAAAGCTTGGTAGTTTTGGGTACACGTTCTGCTGCAAGTACTGTTGCAACACGTATATCCATTTTCTGGAAATCTTCGTAGGTAATTAAATCTTTTATCGGCTTAACTTCAAGTTCAGGAACTGGTCTGCTTGCATTTAGTTTTTCGATTTGCTTTTCTACGGTTTCATCCATAACTTTTTCAAATAACAGTTGAGGAGCATCAATCACAATTCCATTTGCTAAAATGTTAATGTTTGATGCATTCTCCCACGTGCGATTAGCCACTTTGAATTGATTAACTAGCGTAGCAGCAGTAAATGGCAAAAAGGGTTCGGCAACAATACTCAACGCAGCCACCACTTGAGCCGCTAAATTCATTATGGTTTTTACGCGTTCTTCATCGGTTTTGATGAGTTTCCACGGTTCGGTGTCGGCTAAATACTTGTTGCCGGCTCTTGCTAAATCCATAACAAATGTCAACGCTTCTCTGAAACGATATTCTTCAATTGCATTCGCAATTTTGGTAGGGAAAGTTTCAATAGCGGTTATTACAACCTTGTCTTCTTCTAATATTTCATTTCTGGTTGGAATAGAACCTTCGTAGTATTTGTGCATTAACACGGCAACGCGGTTCACAAAGTTTCCGAAAATTGCTACCAACTCGTTGTTTACGCGGGCTTGATAATCTTTCCAGGTAAAATCACTGTCTTTCGTTTCGGGGCTGATGCTCGTTAATACATAACGCAATTCATCTTGCTTTCCCGGGAAATCTTCTAAATACTCGTGCAGCCAAATTGCCCAGTTGCGCGAGGTAGATATTTTGTTGCCTTCGAGGTTTAGGAATTCGTTAGCCGGTACATTTTCAGGTAAAATATAATCGCCATGCGCCATCAACATGGTCGGGAAAATGAGGCAATGGAAAACAATGTTGTCTTTACCAATAAAGTGCACCAGTTTAGAGTCGTCTGCTTTCCAATACGTTTCCCAATCGGGAGTTTTTAATGCTGTTGGAGACTTTATTTCAGAGCGTAATTCAGGCGAATCGAAATACTCTTTGGTTGCAGATATATACCCGATAGGAGCATCAAACCATACATAAAGCACTTTACCATCGGTATCAGGCAGTGGAACTTTAACGCCCCAATCTAAATCGCGGGTCATGGCACGGGGTTGTAATCCTTGCTTTAGCCACGATTGGCATTGCCCCGATACGTTGGGTTTCCATTCTTTATGCGAGCCAATATATTTTTCAAGGTTTTCTTGCCAATCGTTTAGCGGTAAAAACCAGTTTCTTGTACTTTTCTTTACCGGCTTGCTGCCCGAAAGGGTCGAGTGCGGCTGTATTAAATCCATCGGACTTAAGGATGTGCCGCAGTTTTCGCATTGGTCGCCATAAGCGCCCGGATTGCTGCAATGCGGGCAAGTACCCATAATGTAGCGGTCTGCTAAAAATTGCTGTGCCGTTTCATCGTAAAACTGCTCGGTAACTTCTTCGTTAAAAACTTTTTTCGAATGCAGTGTTGTGAAAAAATCGCTAGCCGTTTTGTGGTGGATCTCGCGCGAGGTACGCGAGTAAATATCGAACGAAATGCCAAAATCTTCGAACGATGATTTTATCATCCCATAAAATTTATTAACAACTTGTTGAGGTGTTAAGCCTTCTTTTTTTGCTTTAATGGTGATAGGAACTCCGTGCTCATCGGTACCCGATATAAACAATACATCCTTTCCGCAACTGCGTAAATACCGCACATACTCATCTGCAGGCAAATAACATCCGGCTAAATGCCCAATATGTATGGGTCCGTTGGCATAAATTAATGCAGCGGTTACGGTAAATCTTTTGTGCGAATCTTTCATATACTTGTAAGGTCAAAGATACTTCCAAGGTATAAAACCCCATAGGGTATAAACCTTTTTTTATTTGTGACGTATTTCTTGCATTTTTGTAGCTTGTATGCAAGATATTTTTTCTGATTTAAACAGTTGTATGAGACAATTTTTTCTGATTTTATTTTTTGGGATTTTCGTATTTACAGCCCAGGCTCAAACGGTTATTAACGGTAAAATTATCGACAACAAAACCTCCGAAGGGTTGTTTGCTGCTTCGGTAGTAATAAAAGGCACTACAATAGGCGCTCAAACTGATTTTGATGGTAAATTTCAACTTAAAACAGAGGCTAAATATCCAATTACATTGATGGTAAGTTATGTGGGATATGTGCCTACAGAACTGGTGGTAAAAAGCGAAGCGCCTATTACAATTAAGTTGCAAAAAACCAGTTTCGACTTTAAAGAGGTGCAGATTATAGACTCTCGCGTATCCGATAAGCAAAAGCAAAACCCGTTAACGGTTGAGTCGATGGATATTATTGCCATAAAAGAAACGCCAGCATTGAATTTTTACGAAGGCTTGAGTCAGCTAAAAGGCGTAGACTTAACCTCGGCAAGTATTGGTTTTAAGATTATAAATACCCGTGGATTTAACAGCACATCGCCTGTTCGCTCGTTGCAATTGATAGATGGCGTAGATAACCAATCGCCCGGATTAAACTTTTCGTTGGGGAATTTTTTAGGAGCTCCCGATTTAGATGTGCTTAATGTAGATGTGGTTTTAGGAGCATCTTCGGCTTTTTACGGACCCAATGCGTTTAACGGAGTTATTAGTATGAAAACTAAAAGTCCGTTTATTCATAAAGGCTTAACCGCAAGTGTAAAAGTAGGCGAGCGCAACTTGTTCGAAACCGCAGTACGCTATGCTGAGGCATTCAAGAATAAAAAAGGAATCGAAAATTTTGCCTATAAGCTGAATATATTTTACCTAAAAGTGTACGATTGGGAAGCAAACAACATGAATGCTACGCCACAATCTATATCTAAAACAGGAAACCCAGGCGGCTGGGATGCTGTGAACCGCTATGGCGATGAAATTTCGTTTGACCAACGAAGTTCGAATGTTACCCAACCTGGTTTAAATACTTTCCACAGAACAGGATATAAGGAAAAAGACTTGGTAGATTATAACACCTATAACGGAAAAGTTTCAGGCTCTGCTCATTGGAAATTAGGAAACAAGTTAGATAAAGAATTCATCGTTGCTTCGAATTTTGGTGCAGGAACTACCGTGTATCAAGGCGATAACCGCTACAGCTTAAAAGATATTTTGTTTTTTCAGAACCGATTAGAGCTGCGCAAAGAAAACGATTGGTTTGTGCGTGCTTACGCTACCAACGAAGATGCTGGTAAAAGTTACGATGCTGTTTTTACCGCAACGTTAATGCAAAATGCTGCTAAAAAAGATGATAAATGGTACGATAGTTATATAACCAATTGGAGAGATAGCGCTTATAAAGTATTAACGACTTTACCTGGTTATCCTACCAATCCATTCGGTAATCCAGATTTCAGACGCGTTCAAGATTCAGTTTTAGCGGCAAATTCTGGTTTAATTTACAATTTTCATCAGCAAGCAAGAGCTTGGGCAGACTTAGGTCCTTCTCCTTTAAATCTAAGCGATACTTCAATTGCGTACTTTCAACCAGGTACAACCCGTTTCGATTCAGCATTTAATGCAACCATTTCGCGCACTTCATATCTGAATGGCGGCTCACGTTTTTTCGATAAATCCTCGTTGTATCACATCATGGGTGAAAAGAAAAAGCAAGTAAATCAGTACTCCTTTACGTATGGCGGTAATGGCCGCTTGTTCCGTCCGAACTCACGCGGTACCATTTTTAACGATACCATGCAAACCAAAGCGGTTGTCAATACAGTTCGTAACTGGAACAATACATCCGATTCTATGATAGGTTACCGATACGAAAACACCGACTATAAACGTATTACCAATGTTGAAGTAGGTGCGTATGGTGGCGTAGAACGTTTGTATTTAGATGAAAACCTGAAAGTTAGCGTAACTGCCCGTTTAGATAAAAATCAAAACTTTAACCTGTTGTTTTCTCCTGCTGCATCGTTGGTGTACACGAAAGATAAAATTACGGTGTACCGCATGTCGTTTTCATCGGCAATTCGTAACCCGACTTTAGCCGATCAGTATTTGAACTACAATCTAGGAACAGCGCGTTTGGTTGGTAATTTAGAAGGATACAAAAACCTTGCAACGGTTGAAACGTTCAGAGAATATTTGAATAATAGAGATAGTGTTATTAAATATTTCGATGTTCAGGCTATACGTCCCGAGAAAGTTAAAACCATCGAATTTGGATATCGAACAACCTTATTCAATAAGCTATTTGTGGATATGAACTATTACTTTAGTCGTTACAAAGACTTTATAGGGTATAATGTGGGCGTAACATTCGAAGAATTATCGACTGTTGCGTTGGTAACCAACATTAAAGTATTGCGTGTTGCTGCCAATGCCACCGATGTGGTAACAACCCAAGGATATACCGTTGGTTTAAATTACTTTTTCAGTAAGTTTTATGCCATTAACGGAAATTACTCGTACAACGCCTTGAACTTACGCGGCTCTACCGACCCGATTATTCCGGCATTTAACACGCCACGCAATAAGTTTAACATAGGCGTTAGCGGTAGAGATATTGAAAAAGTAGTAAAACTAGGAAACATTGAAATTCCGTTGAATAAATGGGGCTTTAACATAAACTACAAATGGATAGAAGGGTTTTTGTTCGAAGGTTCACCGCAGTTTACCGGTAATGTGCCTACCTACAGCGTAGTAGATGCACAAATAAACCACACCGTAGAAAAATACAAAGCAACCGTTAAGCTAGGCGCTTCGAATTTGCTAAACAACAAGGTGTATCAGGTATATGGCGGACCGCTAGTAGGTCGGTTAATCTACCTGCAGTTCGTGTTTGACCTTACTACGCATTAATAATTACCACTAAAAGCTAAATTTTTGCTACATACCAAAGCGCCCCTCCTTTTTAAGGAGGGGTAGGGGTGGTTAAAGCGATAATTACGTTTATCAGTCACCAAGTTTAAGCTTATTTCTTTAAAAATGGATAAAACCACCTCCCCCTTCGGGTACTCCTCCTTGAAAAGGAGGAGAGTTGCTAATGTATAGGCATTTGCACTGCTTACAATTGCATTTGCACAACTTACAATTGCATTTGTACTATTTACAATTGGGTTTGTACTACTTACAATTGCATTTGCACTACTTACAATTGGGTTTGCACTACTGAAAATTGCATTTGCACTACTTGCAATTACAAATTGCATGGATGCTTTTGCATATTGCAACCTATTTTTTGTGCTGGGTGCATTTCGACTGCGCTCCTTGACCGAAGGGGATATGTTGTGAACTTTACGGCATTTCGGCTCCGCTCAATGACCGAGTTGAGGTATGTAAAAAACTTGTATCCCGCTTACAAAAAGGCGGGAACAATGGAAGAGTTTTACAAAGCGAAACTATGATTATGGCAAATTTAAACGTTGACCCGAAAGGGTTGTCTTTATTTAAGCCAGTGGGCAGAATGTTAAGCAAAAGAAGGATGGTTAGTAGTAATTATGACAGTAAATCTAAGTCTATCATAGTCAGATTCTTTTTGCCTAAATATTCATCAGAAAAATCAGAACTTAATAAACTTAATCTTCCATTTTTTTCTGTACCGTTTACAACCAAGGTAACCTTGTTAAAGTGAATTGGTTTCCAATCTTTTAAAGTATTGTCTACATCTTCGTTGCTTAAGCCTTCTATTTTAAGCATTTGTAAAATGGTATTTAATCCTAAAAAAGCTCTGAACAAGTGGTTATCCCATTTTATGAAATACATTCCATCATACACTAGGTCGAAATTTTTAATTTGAAATTCTCTCATTTTCTTTTAATTTATTGAAACAAAAATAAAAGCATAAAACGCCAAAGGATGACGCTCTAAAAAACTATTTTGGTTTATATTGGAAACTGAGCGGAACCAAAGTGTGAATGTTCGTATTTAATTTAAAGCAAAAAATGTGTAGTTTTTCAAGTTTAGTTTATTGTTGTTGGAATTTATAATGTAATGACTATATTTTTTTTTAAAATGTCTTGCAGGTGTTGAAATCTAAAATATATTTGTGAGAATATTTAGTAGTAGTAAAGAGTTATAATGTTAGTATTTAAATAAATATATAATGATTATAAATTGTTAGATAATTAGTTTATAGCTAATATTTTTTATTGAAAAAGGAAACGAGAACAATTAAATTATAAATTTAAAATAAAACAATGGAAGCACAAAAAGTAGACATGTTCATAATGACTTATGCAAAGTATTTTGAAAGTCATCAATTGAACATAATAAGAGATAGATTAATTGCCGCTGATGATTCAAAATGGGCATTGATATCAACCTTACAGTATAAGGATCCTCAGACAAGTATAATACTTTCAATTTTAGCAGGGACCATGGGTATTGACCGTTTTTTTATCGGAGATACTGGAATGGGTGTTGGTAAATTATTGACTTGTGGTGGTTTTGGGATTTGGGCAATTATTGATTGGTTCATGATTCAAGGCGCAACCCGCGAAAAGAATATGCAAAAGTTACAACAGTTTTTATACTAGATATATTGAGTAGGAATAAGTTATATGCTTTATTGGTATTAGCTTGTATTGCAGGGTATATCTGGCTTTATTTAGATTATTCAAAACTTGCTGAGGGTAAACTTTTACTTGAAGCTTGTATGTTTAAAAAAATAACCACAATACCCTGTCCTTCTTGTGGTACCACAAGGGCAGTTTTTTCTTTAATCAAAGGCCATTTTGTTGAATCATTTTATTTTAACCCTTTTGGATATTTAGTATCGGCAGTCATGTTATTAGCACCATTTTGGATTATAGGTGACTATCTTTTAAAGAGAAACACCCTGTATAATTTTTATAATGGTATTGAATTAAAATTTAAATATTTAAAATTTTCTGTACCATTTGCAATTTTAGTTATAGCAAATTGGATATGGAATATAACCAAAGGCTTATGATGAGTATAAAGAATTTTGCTTATGTGCCTACTGAGCATGAGACTGAAAAGGCATCGAATAGTTATCTAATGTCTTTAATTGCTATAATAGTAGGATTACCATTACCTATTATTAATCTAATAGCAACTCTTGTATTTTATTTAGGAAATCGAAAGAGTACTTATTTTGTTCGATGGCATTGCACACAAGCATTATTGTCTCAAATTTCCTTAGTATTTATAAACAGTTATGGGTTTTGGTGGTCAATATCGATCATGTTTACCGATGAAACCTTATCAAGTAATTATTTTGGGTACATAATTTCTGCTTTAATTTTCAATGTTATTGAGTTTGTTGCAACAATTTATACTGCAATTCAAACTAGAAAAGGTAAGCATGTTGAGTGGTTTTTTTATGGTAGTCTGACCAATCATTTTTGTAGTTCTGAAATATGAAAAAAGTATTTATTCAAGGTATTTTATTACTCTCCTTTTTTGCAATCACATTATTCATACTAACCAATATAGATTGGTTTGAACTATTCAAAGTAAAAAAAATAACAGATAAGACAGATAAAACAGAGGAGAAGTTAGGCGATATATTTTGGGAGTATTTTAAGAAGTCAGATAAAGAGGTAACAAACCAGTTTGTTTTAGGCAGTATTGACACAATTGTTAACAAGATTTGTGTTTCTAATCAAATTGATAAGAAATATATAAAAGTGCATGTAATTGAAAAAGATGAAGTAAATGCTTTTGCACTACCAAATGGCCATTTAATAATTTATACAGGCTTAATAAAAGATGCTGAAAACCCAGAGGAGTTTAGTGGGGTAATTTGTCATGAAATCGCACATATTCAATTAAATCATGTGGTTAAAAAACTTCTAAAAGAATTAGGAGTTTCTGTTTTATTATCTATAACTGGTGGGAATTCTAATGGTGAAATTTTAAAACAGGTAGCAAAGGTGCTTTCTGCTTCGGCTTATGATCGTAGTTTAGAAAAAGAAGCTGACTTAAAAGCTGTTGACTTTTTAGTAAAGTCGAAAATAGATCCAGAACCCTTTGCAGCATTTCTTTTTAGATTATCAACTTCAGAGTCTGAATCTGACGAATTAATGACGTGGATTAGCACACATCCTGATTCAAAGGAAAGGTCTAAATATATTCTCGAGTATAGCAAAGAAAATGAAGTAACAACCCAAGAAATAATTGCTTTAAATACATGGGAAAAGGTAAAGCAAAAGGTATTGAAATAATTTACTAATTATTCCACTACGTTTAATAGATTAGAGTACCTTAGTTGTTATAACCCGATCAAATTATTACATGTCAAAGTTGCTAAGTCTGAAATTAAGTATTTTATCCTTCTTGTTTTTTACTGGTTTAGTATCTGTTTCTTTTTTTAAATTAAAAGTTGAAAATCATTTTTTACAAGGAATTTTAGAACTTATTACAATTCCTTTTATAATTATTACTGTCGCTCTTTTTGTGGTTAATTTAAGAAAGTGGTTGAAAGAAAAAACAGGTTTTGAAGGCTTAACTTTTTATACCCTTATTTTTCTAACTTTTTCTATTTTTATTATGCTGACTGCAACCATATTTAATGTTTAACTTTTTTTAATAGTGTAATTCTAGTAATAAATACATTGTAAAATAAGCTCATTACTTTATTATTAAATCACCCAACCATCGCGTCACACTCTGTCGTACCCTACTTTTACCTTTGATACTGTACCTGTAAACGTAGGTATGAATCAGGTATGAGTAATGAGTTTCCCTTTCCGCATTTAAACAACAACATGCTTTACGGGGTGTTGCGCCAAGAGCCGGCTATTGCTGAGGCGTTGGTGTATTTGGTCGATTTTAAAAAGCATACGGAGTTGATTGTTACTGCAAACGCTCATTCGATACAGGTTAGCAATGCAGATATTGCCGTGTTACTTGTGTTGTATGCTGGTTTCGAAGAAGTCGAGTATTTGAATTTCAAAAACCGCGACAATGTTAAGTTTGTAACCCTTAGCAAGGTAATACCCACGATGCACGAATTTGAAAATATTCCCTTGGTTGTGCTTGATAAAATGACCTTGTTTTTTGCAACAGTTAGTCAGTCAGAAAATAGCACCCTACAAAACCTGCACAAGTTGAGTAGTGTAAATGTGGAGTTCTAAATTAGTTTGTTTATGATTGTTATCGCTTTAGAAAAAAAAGAGGTTATTATGCATTCTAAAACTTAATTTTAAAATCATAAAGTATATAAAAGTATAAAACTACATGTCGAAAAGAGGATACATATCGCGTTATTCGCTCATTATTAAAAAGCTAAAAGCAAAACCCTACGCTACCTACGAAGAGCTGGAGTCGTATATCTATAGTCAGTTCGAGTACATGCAAATGCAAGACGATACGCTGCAGATGGGGTTTTCGAAACGCACGTTGCAACGCGATTTAAAAGAAATCAGAAATGTTTTTGGGTTAGATATTGAATATTCGAAAGAACGAAAAGGGTATTTTATCTGCAATAGCGAAACCGAAAACATGAACTTTCAGCGCATGATGGAGACGTTTGATATGTTTAACTCGCTCAATCTGGCACAAGATTTAAAGCCGTTTCTGTTTTTAGAAAACCGACAACCTCAGGGCACCGAGAATATTTACGGGTTAATTCATGCCATCAAAAACAGGTTTTTGGTGAAGTTTTCGTACCAGAAATTTTGGGAAGATGCCGTTACTCAGCGCACCTTGTCTCCTTATGCGCTAAAGGAATTTAAAAACCGATGGTATTTAATGGGAAATGATGGAACAAGCCATGAAGTTAAAAGCTTTGCGCTAGACCGATTATCGAATTTGGATATTACCAAACAGCTATTTCAGAAACCAGCCGAGGTAGACATCGAAAGTAAGTTTAAGCATTGCTTTGGCATATTAAGTTCCACCGTAGAAGGACCGCAAGAAGTGATATTGTCGTTCGATCCGGTGCAAGGAAAATATATAAAATCGTTGCCATTGCACCCTTCGCAAGTCGTGGTTTTAGATAACGACCAAGAGCTAAGAATTAAACTTTATGTGCTTTTAACCCACGATTTTATCATGGAATTATTGTCGTATGGCAATAATGTAAAAGTTGTGGCACCAGAAATATTGATATCAAGAATAAAACAATCATTGGCGAATACGTTGGGTCAGTATACCTAAACCCCAATTTTAAAAACTATAAAAATGACCAATACAAAAGAATTGATAATGAAAGTAGGAATGGATGGCGGTTCGCTATCGGCATTCCGACAAATCGCAAAGGACGGAAATACAGTTTTCACCTTCGGAACCAACGAAATGGGTTTAGACGATGATTCTTGGGGGGTAACAACCTCTAGCAAAGCGCATATTATGGAAGTTGCGGTTTTGCTTGAGAAAATCAGAGAAAATATCCTGAGATATATACGTTGTATCCACTTTTTGTGCATCGCGATTATTCCGATGCAGTAATTTCTGACCTTAGGTTTAGGCAGAGAAACACGCACTTCGATTCTCGAGGTTGGGCAGCGGTGTTGATTTTGAAAAGAGTTAGGGATGATTTTGGGTTGTTCGATGAAAACGAATTAGACCTAGCAGAAGCAGAATTGTTATATATTTTAAAATCGCAAGATGGTGTAAAGGTTGGTCTTGAAGAACAGGAAGTTTTTGCACCAGAAGATGAAATAGATAAAGTTGCCTTGATGCGCCAAAGAAGTTACGAAGACTTCGAATCGAGAACTACCGAAAATTTAGATAGGCTTTATCGGGTTATCGTGTATTCGAGTCCTAACGGTCAGTCGCAAGAACGAAAAGATATTGAGAAAATATTGTTAGAAAGGAGTGAGAAACGAGACCTAGAAAAATAATTTATTGTTTTTTAACCACCCCTGCCCCTCCTTGAAAAGGAGGGGAGCTTACAGTGAAAGAATGTTAGATTATTGTTGTAAAAAATTCAAGAAATACTAAACCGCAAATATAAATGGTATACAAAAAAAGCTCTCCTCCTTTAAAGGAGGAGTACCCGAAGGGGGAGGTGGTTTTTAATCAAAAACCAGAATTATTTCAATTCAATAGTAATAATTCAAATCTACCTCATCTTAAATTATACAGAAATCAACTCAGAAATAACCTAACCCCAGCTGAAGCAAAGTTATGGTCATTGCTTAAAAACTCACAATTAGAAAATCGCAAATTTAGAAGGCAACACAGCGTGGGTAATTACATTTTAGATTTTTATTGTCCGTCTGAAAAGCTTGCCGTTGAATTAGACGGTCAGGGGCATTTTGAATCACCGCAAATTGAGTATGACATAGCTAGAGATTTGTATTTGAAATCAGTAGGAATTACTGTTTTGCGATTTGAGAATAAGTTGGTTTTTGAGCAGACCGAGTTTGTTTTAGCAGCTATAGTTGGAGGGTTTAGTAGGTGATTTTTTAACCACCCCTGCCCCTCCTGCAGGGGCAGGGGTGGTTAAAATGTTAGAAGTTTTGAAGTAATTAATAGACAGTTATTATTTTTCGTTAACTGCTAAGAAAGCAGTATCCAGCTCTCCTCCTTAAAAGGAGGGGTACCTGAAAGGGGAGGTGGTTTAAAAGCTAAATTTATACGATTATAAATTGTTTTTTACCATCCCAGCACATGTTTATAAGTAGGGGAGCTGACCGTTGAAAGATTTGTATTTTTGACAAATAATGAAACGTGATTTGTAAAGTGCAAACTCCTTTAGAAAAAGTATTGGTTAGCAGGCATAAGCCAGATATGATAGCGTATGTAAAAGCTAATGCAAGTAGTTTCGCGGATTTGGTTCAGTTTTCTATTGCAGATAACCCTCCTTACTCGTGGCGGGCTGCATGGCTAATTCGAGATTACATTCAACCCAATGATTCAAGAATTCAAAAGCATGTTGCCGCTTTAATTCAAGAATTGCCAGAAAGAAACGATAGTCAGAATCGCGAAGTTTTGAAACTGCTCGAATTGATGGATATCGAAGAAGAACAAGAAGGTTTTTTGTTTAGTCACTGCCTTTATTTATGGGAACAATTAGACAAACAGCCATCAGTTCGGTTTACAGCATTTAAAATGATGCTAAAAATTGCGTATAAGCACCCCGATTTAAAAGGCGAAATCAAAGCGCTTTCACAAGAACATTATGTAGAAACCTTGACACCTGGAGTTCGGCAATCCATGCGCATATTGTTACGGAAATTAAAGTAAGTTGCATGTAATAAGCTATCTGTTTGAAAGTTGAAAAACGAAGTCTTTCTAAAGTAAATCCAGTTAATGCAAATGGATTAAGGGGGTGATGGTTGCGATTTTATACCTTATTGCAAAAACAATAATTAACTTTGGAATTATCACGCATCGATAAATATACTTGCTATTGTTCGCAGGTATTTCTACTACGAGTAAGAGTTGAGAAAAAATGCTATTTAAGCCGAAAGGTTTTTATATAAATCAAAAAGAGTAATTAAAAAAGTAAAACATGGAATTTGAACCTTGGCATATATGGACCATTGCGGCCCTATCCTTATTAATATTAGAAATATTTACGCCTGCTTTTTTAGCTGCATCATTAGCTACGGGTTGTTTTTTAGCAGCTGCATTTGCTGCCTTAGATTTTGGATTAAAAGCAGAGCTAATAGGCTTTACTTTAGGCACCCTTATTAGCTTTTTCAGGGTTAGGCCATTTGTGTTGAAGTACGGACACAAAACATCCAACATAAAAACCAATGTAGATGCTTTGGTAGGGAAAACGGGCAAAGTTGTGGTTGCTATAGACAACTCGAAAAATCAAGGAAGAGTTATCGTAGAAGGAGACGATTGGAGAGCCGAATCTACATCGGATATCTATATCGCTGAAGGCGAAAAAGTAGAGATATTAAACGTAAAAAGTACTATTTTAACCGTTGATAAAATATAAACATGGGAGTAGTTATCATATTAAGTTTACTTGCATTTTTTGCAATTGTATTCGTAGCCTTAGGGCTTAAAATTGTTCAACAATCAGAAACCATAGTGATTGAAAGGCTAGGAAAGTACAGCCGTACCTTGCCAACTGGAATCAATATTATTTGGCCAATAGTAGATCGTCCGAGAGAGATTATTTGGCGCTTTGTGCGTCAAAATGTGGGTTTAGATGGCCGCAGCATAGTGGTTAATAAAACCGTTACGAAAATTGATTTAAGAGAAACGGTTTACGAGTTTCCGAAGCAAAACGTTATCACAAAAGATAATGTGGGTACCGAAATAAACGCGGTTATCTATTTTCAGATTACCGATCCGGTAAGGGCTATTTACGAAATATCTAACCTTCCCGATGCTATAGAAAAACTTACCCAAACTACGCTACGTAACGTAATTGGTGAATTAGATTTAGACCAAACCCTAACTTCGCGCGATACCATTAACGGCAAACTGCGCAATGTATTAGATGAGGCTGGCCAGAAGTGGGGCGTAAAAGTTAACCGAGTAGAGTTGCAAGATATCAACCCACCGCAAGAGATTAGGGCGGCCATGGAAAAGCAGATGCGTGCCGAACGCGATAAGCGTGCTAAAATTTTGGAAGCAGAAGGCGATAAGTTGTCGATGATTCTACAATCTGAAGGCGATAAAGAATCTAAAATCAACAATGCTGAGGGCGAAAAACAATCGCAAATTCTGAGAGCAGAAGGCGATGCATCGGCTCGAATAAAAACAGCACAAGGCGAAGCAGAGGCGATACTAAAAATCACCCAAGCGCTAGGCAATACCAAAGCCGATCCAGCAAATTATTTGCTAGCAGTACGCTACATCGACACCTTGGGAGAAATGGTTAGCGGAAAAGACAATAAGGTAATTTATATGCCTTACGAAGCAACAGGAGTGCTTAGTTCGTTGGGCGGCATTAAAGAAATGTTCAACGCTGCATCGAAATAAAATAATCAAGTTGTAAAACGATGTTGTGTGCTAACTCATTTTTTAGCAGCAATTTTTGAGCGTGGATTTCGTTTAAATCCAAAGTAAACCGTGGTTGATTTAGGGTTTGAGGAAAGCTTTTGCCGTATTTTAACAGGTAGTTTTAAGATAAAAAAAATAGTAAACAATGGATATAGGAACTATCATGATTGGATTTGGAATAGGATTTGTGCTTGCATTCCTGTTCTTTTCTTTGCTAAATAAAACTAAAAATGTCTCGAGAGTCGATTACGAATCGCTATCGCAGAAACAAAACGAAACCGGCACCTTGCTGAGGGTTGCCGAAGAACGCAACGCCTCGCTGAATCAAGATAATGCCAGAATTCGCCTAAAACTTGAAACGAAAGAGGGGGAAGTTGCCTTGTTGCAGTCAAAAAGTGCAACCTTAGAAAACACCCTTTTGAATTACGAAAGTAAGTTTAAAGAGCTGAGTGAAGCTTTAACGAATTATACCCAGCGCATAGTTTTGTTGCAAAGGCAGGAGCAAGAAATCATGCAAAAGCTTACCCTTGAAACCGCAAACAATACCTCGTTGAAAGATGGGTTGAAAGATGCCAAAGAAGCTCTCGCAAATTTTGGGCAAGTAAATGAAACGTTGACTCAAAAAATTAACGGGTTGATTGCAGAAAATAGCACACTAATTGCGAATAATAGAACATTGAATGAAAGGCTAACCTCGCATAAAGAAGAAATTGTAGAAATTCAGAAAACGGCACATCTACAGTTCGAAAAAATTGCCAACCAGATATTAGAAGAGAAATCGGGCAAGTTTACCGAAGCTAACAAAGCCAATATCGAAGCGTTGTTAAAACCTTTGGGCGAAAATATAGACAACTTTAAAAAGAAAGTAGAAGAGACCTACGATAAAGAATCGAAGCAGCGTTTTACGCTCGAAGAGAAAGTAAAAGAGCTGATAGAACAAGCCAACAAAGTAAGCAGCGAAGCCAATAATTTAGCTTCTGCCTTAAAAGGGCAAGCCAAAAAGCAAGGCAACTGGGGCGAAATGATTTTGGAAAGTATTCTTCAAACTTCGGGGTTAGCCAAAGACCGGGAGTACTTTTTGCAACAGACCATAAAAGACGATGAAGGCAAAAGCCTACGGCCCGATGTGTTGGTGAAATTGCCCGATGATCGCATAATTATAATCGATTCGAAAGTGTCGTTGGTAGCCTACGACCGATTCTCATCGGCCGATACTTCCGAAGAACAGGCCTTGCATTTAACCGAACACCTAAGGTCTATTCACGGTCATATCGATGATTTGTACTCGAAAAAGTACGATAACTTGGAGGCATCGTTAGATTTTACCATGATGTTTTTGCCCATTGAGCCAGCGTATTTAATCGCTATTCAGGCCGATCAAGAATTGTGGTCGTATGCGTATTCGAAACGCATTTTATTGATTAGTCCTACCAATTTAATTGCGTGTTTAAAGTTGATTTCTGACTTATGGAAAAGAGAAATTCAGAGCAAAAACGCCATGGAAATTGTTAGTCGGGGCGAGAAGCTTTACGAAAAATTTGTTTCGTTTGCCTCCTCCCTCGAAGAAGTAGGAAAGCATATTGAAAAAACGCAGCATACCTATTCCACTGCCATGAGTCAGTTGAATTCTGGTTCAGGAAACCTAGTAGGGCAGGCGCTTAAACTGAAAAATTTAGGGTTGAAATCGAGTAAGGTTATACCTACAGCACTATTGTTGTTGAATGAGGAAAGGGAAGAGGATGGTTTGTAGTGGTGGTAAAGATGTTGTTGGATTGTTTTCGGTATGGAAAATATTTGAGTGTTTAAGCGCACTTTAGCAATAATGTTTTGCGGGTTTAAAAAATCGTCAACCGCTGAGGCAAAAAGGGCAATTTCATTAGCAATCCATGTTTGTGTTCTTAAAGGGCAGAGACTATCCCATTTCTCAGGTATTATTCCTAATTCGCTACATATATTTTTCCCTCTGCACATTGTTTCTTTGAGTCTGTAATTAATATTTATCGCTTTGCAAATGGTATAGCTATTACCGTTAAGGTATAGCCGTTTTAATGTGTTATAGCCATTGTTAGGTTTAGTTTTTCATCAACTGCATTTCTACCTACCGTATAGCAATATAAACTACAAGGAGTAAAATCATAAATAAGCCCGTCATCTTCCTTGATTTCCTCAATATCTAGTGTTGTAACAAGAGTTCTTTCTAAGTCGTTTTTTTTGCAAAAGGATTTTAGATTTGATAACTTATGTAGACTTTTTGCATACCTATTACTCCATTTTATTTCGACCGCCCAAATAGGTTTTTGTTTTTCATTTGATAATCTGACAATATCTACTTCTCCATCTTTCCAGCGTGCATAATAGGGAGTGAATCCAGTATTGTGACCCCATTGCGAAAAAATAGCAGTTTCAACCATGTTCCCCATAAAGTCATCATCTTTTCCGATAGGAGAAAATAACGCTCCCCTTAAAGATGGATTTGTTAAGTAGATTTTAAAAACAGTTGCTCTTTTAAATTTTTTGGCATTTTGATCAATTTTATTAATGACTCGAATTAAAAATGCTGCCTCTAAATATTCGATATACCTTTTAATAGTATTTTTTGCAACACCAGAATTTATAGAAAGTTGTTCATATGTAAATTCATTGCCTGTATTAAAAGCGATAGTAGTGAATAATGAATTGAGTTCTTGAACGTCTTTGATTCCATATAAACTTGGTAAATCTCTTAAAAGAACTTTGTCGATGATATCATTACGGATATATCTGCCTGGGTTAGATTGCATTTCTTTTGACAAAGAAAGTTCAGGGTAACCCCCAAAATTTAAATAATCAACAAAATGATTATTTAATTCCTCAATATTATTAGTCTGAAAGTAATTTTTTGATAATCCATTCCATTCTTTACTTGTTAAAGATATTAAATCAGATAAATCCTTAAGGTCAATGTATTCATGAAACGTCAAAGGGGGTAGCATAAAATCAGTAAACCTGCCTGCTCCAGATTCTGTGCTTTTAAGTTTTAGTGCAGCTGCTGCAGAGCCTGAAACAATGAATTTTATTTTATGATAACCATCTACTAAAGTTTTTAAATGAATCTCCCAATTTTTCAAATATTGTATTTCATCAAAAATTATATATAGTTCTGTGGTTAAATCCCGTTCTGCAACTTCAAGGTATAAATGAAGCATTTCTTCAAGCGAAAGCCCATTATATATCGGATTTTCAATAGATAAATAACAAATATTTTTAGATGGAATTTTATTTTCAATTAAATCTTGTACTAAATGAAACAGCATAACAGTTTTTCCAACTCGCCTAGGCCCCATTAGAACAACAGCTCTTTTAACACTTTTCTCGTATACCAAAGGGGAAAACAGATTAAAATAAAGACGTTTTTTCATTGAATGAAAATATTCATCAATCCTGTTTGTCTCCCACCAAGGATTTTCAAATTTAATTTTATTTATAACCTGTTCCTTCGGAAGTACTCGCAAATTACTCATTAGATTAAAGTGTTGATTCTATTTGTAAATATAATAAAATAGAATCAATCAACTAATCTTATTTGTTTTTCATGTATTAAGCCAAACGGATTTATGCTTTGTTTCAACATGCTTATTGATAAATGGATATGATTTTCACTATAAAAGTTTGAACTAGCCTTACCAGATTTAGCAGAACAAAAGCAAGGGTTTCACTAAGTTTATGTTACTTGTAATAGTTGATGGCGATATATCAAAAAATTTGTATCGTTTGCCTCCTCCCTCAAAGAAGTAGGAAAGCATATTGATAAAACGCAGCATACCTATTCCACTGCCATGGGTCAGTTGAATTCTGGTCCAGGTAACTTAGTTGGGCAGGCGCTAAAACTGAAAAATTTAGGGTTGAAATCGAGTAAGGTTATACCTAAAGCACTATTGTCGGTAAATGTGGATAGTGAGGGGGATGTGGTGTAGGGGTGGTGGTTTGGGCAATGTTTATTGTAGTGCCGGCTGTGTGTTGCGTTTTTTATTTTTTTGAAGCGTTGGGGATTTTTTAATAATAATTTTTCTTTTGGATTGGCTTTGCAAGCTCTATTAAAAACTTTGGTCGTGTGTCGGCTTGTGCGGTTTTTAATTGTGCTTGCAAATTACGTGGGCTATTCTGCATCGTTTATGGCTATAATTATTTCATTGAAAAGTTGATTATGTGATTGCTGAAATTTTATTAATTGACTTCTTGACTTCTCTGAAAAAGTAACCTTGTCAGAGTTGTATTGTGCCATAAAATCGTGATTGTTTGTAATAAGGTCGGGAAGTTCAATCTGATACGGTTTCAATTTGCTTTTGTCAATTTTGTACTTTGTGTAAACAATTGTCATAAGGTCGTCAACCTTTATATTCATTAGCTTAAACCAAGGAATAACTCTGTGTGGATGTGTATTATTTGAATACAAATTGTTTAAACAAGTTTTATATTCATTCCTTATGTCTTTGATTTCATTAATAAAATGGTCTTTTAAAACTCGTTTGTTCGTCAACTTATTTTGAATTGTCATTACAATCCAGAAAGCTAAACCTGCATTGACTACAACACCAAATAATGCAATCCAGTCAGCAGTTTCTAAAGAACTAAAAAAGTTTATACAGCAGCAGGTCGTTCCCATATCTCAAGTTTTAGTTCGTTATTAATTAATCTAAACCAAGCTTCGTGATTGGCAGTAACTTTTGGTTGTTGCTTACTTTTTCGTCTTGCTTCCCATTGCGGATAGGTTTGATTTAAAATCATTTCTTTCCAATGTGGTTCTTGTTCAGATATGATTTCAATTTTTGATTTCACAATGTCTAATGTGAAGTCATAAACCAAATTGCCGAATCCTTCATCTAAGAAAGAAGAAGCATAACCCGCTGTCGCATCAAGATTAACAGTAAGTTTTTCGTTTTTTTCGTATGCTTCTTTAAATGCTTTATTCAAAACATTGTGGTAAAATTTTTCACCAGATTCATCACTGATATTGCAGTGTCTTAATGCTGGAAATTCTGAAAAATCTTCCAATACGCTTATTGTTTTCATTGTGCTGGTAGTAATTTCGTTAAACAATCGTTTGTCATTTCCCATTGGTAAAAAGTCCCCTTAAATCGAGGCGTTCCTTTTTCAAATTCTTTTGAAAGTGTGTCTTCGTCAAAATGCAAAATTACATTGTTGGTTAATACTTTCAAGTTGTTAATTGTGCCTTGATTGAAGTTAGCTTTTACTGCAGGTAATCCTTTATTTCTGTTTTCTTCTTTTGTTGTTGAACCGTACTTTTTGTCAAATGCACCTTTTAAGATTTCATCATTTGATTTGAATGCTTCAAAAAATCTCGTTGTTAATCTTCTGTATAATGATTTTAAGATACCCTTTCCAACATCTGTAACTGTAAATATTACTCGGTCATCACGATACTTAACTCCTAACAACCATTGTTTGTTATCTGTACCACTCCATTCAATTGAATTGCCGCATATTTCTAAAATTATCGTCCTCAATGGTTGGCAGTATTTTTCTACACCTGTTAAGTGACCAACAATCTTTTTTATTAATAAACTAATTTTTCTACTTTCTTCATCTGATAATCTTCCACAACCTTTTTCAAAAAACATTAATTCGGATTTTGGTGCTTTTGGAAAAGGTTTACCATTGTCGTCATATAAGTTATTCAAATAGCCCGATTCAATCATATATTCTTTGCATTGAGGATGGTCGGGCAAAAAACTTCTAAGGATTACACCCTTGAATTTTAAATCATCGCCAATAGCTGTTAATATACTTATAGTACCGTAATCAATTTGAGTAACTTCTTTAAGCGAAACAATTACAAATTCAATTTTACCGCTTTTACTCCTAAATTCTTCACTTCTTAAATTACGAAAAAACTCTAAGCATTTTTTTGTATTTTCAATAAGTCGTAAATCGCTTGGAGCAATTACCGGCAATTTTATTTTAAGTGCTTGATGGTTGTGTTTCTCTTTAGTTTTTGGTTTCCCTTTTCTTTTTGCACGCAATTCCGCAAGGCGTTCCTTGCGAAATTTCTTTTCAATTTTTAGAAATCTTCGCTTTTGATTGGCTTTATATTCAGGTGTTGTATAAAGTTTTTTCATTGCTATACTTCTTCCATTTCCTCCACCTCAAATGCCTGATGCAACAATGCTTTAAGTAATTGCTCGGTTGCTTGTTGATTGGCGATGATGTGTTTTTTTAATTGTTTGGTTTTAGCTAATTGCCTGTCTATTTCTGCTACTATGCGTTTTTGTTCGGATAGTGGGGGAAGGGGGATTAAGGCAAGTTGCCCTTCCTTTGTTCCTAATCTTGGCATTTTCATTCCCTTCGTTACACTATTTACATACTTCAAAAAATCAACTCTTTTCAATGAATACTTAAAATAGTAAGGGTTAAAATCCGCATAACATTTTAAAGGCAAAATTTCTGTCGTACAAACTCCATCTTCATCGGCTACAATTACTTTATCCAAATAAGGACGAAGTTTTGAGTAAAGTACATCACCTGCTTTAAATCTACTTTTTGTACTTAAAGAGTTTCTTTCATTAAATCTGATTTTACAAAGCAGATTGGAACTTGTTTTTTCAATGTCTTCCAAATCTAAAACCCAAGTATCATTTTTTAAATCTGATGGTTCTGCTTTCGGACTGCTTCCATAATCTGTTATTTCCCCCAACCTACACCACACCCAATTTTCAGGAATTTCAAAGGGAATTTCTTCGGGTTTGATAGGTGGCAATGGCTTTTCTTTTTTGCCTGATTTTGCTTTCTCGGCTTTGATTCTTGCTAATAATTGTTGCCCTGTTTCTTCGGTTTGGCTAAAGCCAATATGTAATTCATTTTTTATGGAATGGGCTAAAGCCACATTCCTATTCAAATCATCATTTTCATTTGAATTGCCTCCAGATTTTGAATTGCCTCCAGATTTATCTGGAGGACTAATAGATTCATTTTTGAAATTGGCTTTAGCCAAAAGCCTTCCCTGCACCGCTTCTTGTAAAATGGCTTGGTTTAGGTTTTCGAGTTGGGAGAGTTGGTCTGCAAAAAGTTTATCCGCTTCCAATTCTCTTTCAACTAACTTCTTTTCCAAGTCAATTATTTCTTTTTGCTTTTCAATGCTCGGAACAATAACTATTACATCAGCAATTTTATTCATTGGCAAACTCACATTCGCCATTCCTTTCATTTGAGATACCAATAATTCTTCTCTATTCCAATGCAAATAAATGTGTAAGTATTTGGCCAAAATAACTTTTTCATCTTTTGGGATTACTGCACATAAAATACTTCCTAATGCAAATTTTCCTTCTTGATATTTAACTCTTTTCATACTGGCGTGTCCGTGTCCAGTTGAAGAGACCAACGGAACAATCACCGCTTTTGTGTCAAATTGAAATTCATTGTGTGTTTTGTTGGCTTCTCCTAATGCAACCATAGTATAAGCACCGGGAATAGCTTTCATAATTCCCGTTTCTCCTTTGGTAATGGTGCAAATATCTCCTAATCTATATTTCATTTAAGCCAATGATTTTAGTTCATCTAAAATTGTAGAAATTTTAGTCTGATTTATTTCTAATTTTTTAATAATATCTTTCCTATCATAAACTACTTCTTCTACAACTTTATTCGGGTTTTTAATATCCAAATCATAGTTGCGTTCAATGATGGTGTCAATAGAAATTTTCCAGCTCACTTCGCTTTCTTCTCTTTTGTTCCACCAATTTTTTATCGTATCAAATTCTTCAATTCGAATGGGTTTTGTTTTATTGTAAGCTTTTGCACCTTCTGGCAAAGTGTGTTCGTAGTACCAAATGTCTTTGGTCTTTTTGCCTTTCTCGAAAAATATAAGATTGGTATTTACTGTTGCATAAGGTGCAAAGACAGATTGTGGCAGTCGCACAATGGTATGCACATTACAATCTTCTAAAAGTTTTTGTCGTACTCGTTGTTTCACTCCTTCACCTGTCAAACTGCCATCGGGCAATACAATTCCTGCTCGTCCGCCATCTTTTAGCAGTTGAATAAACAAAATCAAAAACAAGTCTGCACTTTCTTTGGTGCGGTAGTTCAACGGGAAATTGGTTTCCATTCCGTCACCCACCACACCACCAAATGGAGGATTGGCAACTATAATATCTACTCGGTCGGCTTGGCGTAAAGAAGTGAGTTCACGGCTTAGTGCATCGGTATTTAAAATTTGTGGCACTTCAATGTCGTGTGTTATTAGGTTTACCACACTCAACATAAACGGCAAAGGCTTTAACTCTGTGCCTGTAATGGTTTCTTGTAAGGTTTTGCGGTCGGCAACATTTTTTACTTGTTTACTCAAATGCTCAATGGCACAAACCAAAAAACCTGCTGTGCCACAAGCAGGGTCAATAATTTTTTCGCCCAATTTTGGGTTTACCATATCAATGATAAACTGCGTTACTGCTCTTGGTGTATAAAATTCGCCTGTGTCTTTTTTGGTGGCAAGTCCTTGCAAAATGTCTTCGTAAATGGCATTGAAAATATGATGCTCTTTACTGCTGTTAAAATCTATTTCGTTCAGCTTGTTAATGGCTTGTCGGAACGTAGTTCCGCTTTTCATATAGTTGTTAGTGCCATCAAAAATATTTCGGATAATAACACCCAAACGGTTATCTGCTGTAACTGCCAATTCTTTTAATTGCGGAAACAGTTTGTTGTTGATGAACTGAATGAGTTCATCGCCTGTAATGCCTTCGTCATTTTCTGCCCAATTTCGCCACTGTAATTCTGTTGGAATGGGTGATTTATATTTTCTATCAAGAATTTCTTTCTCTTTGTCTTTATCGTCAAACAGTTTTAAGAAAATCATCCAGCCCAATTGTTCAATGCGTTGTGCATCGCCATTCAAACCTGGGTCTTTTCTAAAAATATCTCTTATTGATTTTATTACTCCGCCTATGTTGCTCATATAAATGTTTATTTGGCTAAAGCCAATTTATAAATTATTGTTTATTTTAGAATGGGCTAAAGCCACATTCCTATTCAATTGTTTTTTTGATTCAAAATGCCTCCATCTTTTGAATTGCCTCCAGCTTTAGCTGGAGATACAATAAATTCAATTCTATAATTGGCTTTAGCCAAAATACTATCCACTAAATTTTTCAAAACCATATTTGCTAATAAATTCATCATACTCTTTTTGAAATGTTTTTATGCTGTGATGTTCCTCTTGCTTCTTAATATATTCTCTAACTCTATCTAGTATTGATTCAGAAATAGATACTGCAAAGTATTCATCTTGCCATTCAAATTTTTCTGATGTAAGTAAATTTTTGTTTATCCAAAAAGAAGATTCGCCTTTTATTAGTTGCATTACTTTTTGAATAGTTTGGTCAATCCCCATTGAAACCAAGCAATGGCAATGGTCTGAGTAACCATTTACGAAATCAATGAAAATTCCTTTTTCTTTAGCATTTTCGCGGATATGATTCCAAACCTTTAAACGTAATTCTTTTGAATCTAAAAAAGGATAACGGTTTTTTGTGCTCCAAACAAAATGGATATAAACTTTTATAAAAGGCATTATGCAATATTTTTATAAAGTTCGTTTTCTAATTCTTTAATGGCTTTGTCGTATGCTTCACGACTGCCAAATACTTTTATGATTTCAGTTACTGAACCAAAATCGCTAATTGGAGGAACAGTTAAAATTTGAATGTTCTCCATATTTTCAATGCCTTGGTCAGCATATTTGTCTAACAGGGCTTCTAAAACATTTCTTGCTTGTTCGCCATATTTCGTAAAGTAGTTTCGCTTCTTCACATTGTTGGCTCTTTCTTTCCTAGTCAATGGTGGTTGGTCATATGCAACGTGGCAAATCAAATCGAATAAATCTACTTGCTTATCAACAGCTTCATATAAGGCTTCAACCATTACACCTTGTTCAATTAATTCAGCAATAATGGCTTCTTTTCGGTCTGAATTTTTCCACTTGTTTAGGAAATCATCTAAGGAAGCAAACTGCTCTTTAATAATTTCTTTTGTGTGGTCTTTCAAACTCGTTGTTATTGGTCGTCCGTGTTGGTCAAAATGCAATTCACGACTTATCAATACCGAAACGTCCACACCGTTTACATAAACTTTCTCTCGTGGTTCTCTTACTTCAGATTCGGGAAAATTTGGCTCAGGATAACGTATTTCAGTTTGGTCTAAATTAATTTCCTCACCTGTTTCAATATCAATGATTGGTTCTTCTTGCGTTTCTTCTTCGTCAATAATTCCACCTAAATCTGTTTCCTCTGTAACAGGTTTTATTCTAATTGGGTCGCCATCAAATGCAGGGTCGGCAAATAAGTCAGTTGCATTTCTGAAATCTAAAATGGTGAAATATAGTTTGCCGTATTCCTCATTGATACGTGTTCCTCGTCCAATAATCTGTTTGAACTTGGTCATTGAATTAATGTTGCTGTCCAAAACAATTACTTTACAAGTTTGTGCATCAACTCCTGTTGTCATTAATTCAGAAGTAGTTGCAATCACAGGATATTTTTCTTCGGGATTAATGAAGTTGTCTAATTCTCGTTTGCCTTCATCATTGTCGCCAGTAATCTGCATTATGTATTTGTAATTTTCCGCAACCAAGTCAGCGTTGTGTCTTGCTAATGCGGTTCGCATTCTTTCAGCGTGGTCAATGTCCACACAAAAAACAATAGTCTTTGCAAAACGGTCGTAACCTTTTAAAAATTCGGTCAATTTTTTAGCAACCAAATCTGTTCTTTCTTCTATAACAAGGTTTTTGTCAAAATCTCTGCGGTTATAGATGCGGTCTTCAATTTCGTTTCCTTCTTTGTCGGTTTTGCCTTGTTCGGGTCGCCAACCTTCCGCATCAACATTCAATGCAATACGAAGCACACGATAGGGAGCTAAGAAACCATCGTCAATTCCTTGACGAAGCGAATAAGTATAAACAGGGTCGCCAAAATATTCTGAATTGCTTGCCGTTTCGGTTTCTTTTGGAGTAGCTGTTAAACCAATATGCGTAGCATTTTGAAAATAGGTCAATATTTCTCTCCAACTGCTGTCGTCTTTTGCACTTCCTCTGTGGCACTCATCAATTACAATAAGGTCAAAGAAATCTCTTGAAAATTGCTTGTAAACATTGGCTGCTTCGTCTGTTCCTGAAAGTCCTTGATAAAGGGCTAAGTATATTTCAAAACTCTTGTCGATTTGTCTGTGTTTTACCACAGTCATTTTATCCTTAAAGTGTTTGAAGTCGCCTCTGCGAGTTTGGTCAATCAAAGCGTTTCGGTCTGCTAAAAACAGAATACGTTTTTTTGCTCCGCTTTTCCAAAGTCTATGAATAATTTGAAAAGCCGTATAGGTTTTTCCAGTCCCAGTTGCCATTACTAACAAAATTCTGTTTTGTCCGTTTGCAATGGCTTCAACTGTTCTGTTTACTGCAATTTGTTGATAGTATCTTGGTTTGCGGTTCGTACCGTCAAAATAATATTCTTGCGAAGCAATTTTTTCCGCCTCGGGTGTCGCAATGCCTTTGTACTTTTTATATTTCTCCCAAAGTTGTTCAGGAGTAGGGAAGTCGTCTAACCCAATTTCCGCTTCAATGTTTCCATCTGTTGCGGTTCGGTCGTGAAATAAAAAGCCGTCACCGTTGCTGCTGAACACACAAGGAATGTCAAGGATTCTTGCATAATCAAGTCCTTGTTGTATTCCTGCTCTTACTGAATGGTTGTTGTCTTTGGCTTCAATGATTGCAATAGGAATGTTTGGTTTGTAATACAGAATATAGTCGGCACGTTTTCTTGTCCCTCTTGCTGTTATTTTTCCTCTAACATATATTTTTCCATCAGTAAATGAGACTTCTTCCAATATCTGCAATTGCGTGTCCCAACCTGACTTTTCTAAAGAAGGAGTGATAAACTTTGTGCAAATATCTCTTTCAGATAAACTCTTTTTATTCATTACTTAATTGTCAAAATATAGTTCAGCAAAATACGAATTATTGTGGTGGGTTGGCTAAAAAGGCGCTCTTTTGGTTTAGTGAAGCGTTGGCTTTTTGTCGGGCAAAGCCAAATGTGCAACTGGCTAAAATTGTTTTTAAAAAATGCAAGCCGGCATAAAGTCTGCCTTTTGGCCGATATATTCTCCTGTCAATTTGATATTTTGTTTGTCAGTTTAATGGTTGTAGGGTCGTTTTTTACGCTTGTCAATACCGATTTTGCGTTTTGCGTTTGCGAAGCTTAAAGCACATGAGTTGATGCAGTGTACTGAAAGTTCTTTAACCACAAAACTGTCTGCTGAGGGCTTAACCCCGCCTATTACAAATAGGCAGTTAATTTAGACATATAAGGCTATATTTTCACCATTATTATATAATGGCTCATTAGATGAGTTTTTTTAAACAAAAAATTACTTTAAGCTTTTATTGTGGGCAGTTGTAAATTAAGGATATGATGTTTCTCCTGTTTCTGTGTCAAGAATAAGTACCTCTGTTCCATGTTTAATTTCTTTGTATCTGCCAATTTGACTATGATAGTTATTAGTTTGTGGTATTGTTGGTTCTTCTCTCTTGAGAATAGATGTCAATATTAATGTTAATAAGACCAAAACAATAACTTTATAGATTAACTCAAAATTCACTTTATTCATAAAGGATAATTTAATTATGGCTAATAATTTATATTCTAAGGTTTAATTAGGTTCCCATAAGGTTATGTCCTATCAAACAAATGTATGAAAAATTTAGATACGCTTACTTCCAATTTGCTACTTAATATAAAGTACTATTCTTAATATAGTTATTATTTGTATTTTACTAATTAATTCAAATCATAAAATTAATTATACAAAATAAGTAGTTTTGTGATACTAGAGTTTAATTGAACTTTATTTTATATTTTTATAAATATATTATATTTAAATTAAAGTATTTAAGTTAAATATAATACTTTTTTATATTATATATCCTTAGTTGAATAAACAAAAGATATTTTCCTGAATACTTATCCTAAAAAAAATATCAAATTCCATGATCTCATTAATCAAAAGGCTAACCTTAACTCGACCTTTGTAGTTGCTTTTATTTCAGAATGGGACTAGTAGAATTTTCTTAATTAAGTTTTTTAAAAGCAAGATTGAATGCCATTAACTTTGACCATGATTAATATATTATTTGTTAGTTGTTTGGGTATAAAATATTCCTGATCGTTGGATAAACACATTTGTAAAAAAAAGAATTAAATTTTTATTGTAGCCCTTAACATAGAAAACATGCAGTTTGAACCTGGTTAACTGTAAATCATGGTTTATGTAACCCAAGTCACACCAAATCCGATTCAAATAGTGTAAAATTGGGCTGAATTTTGATTTTAGCATGATAAAGCGTTTTTCAGCATTTTTAGTAGCGTTGTTTTTTAGTATGTTGACTGTTGCCCAAAACAGCCCGTTTAATATCAGCATTATGCCTTTTCAAATTCCAGAATTAGGCGGTTTGCAATCGTTTGCTTTTGGGCAACACAACGGCAAATGGTTAATTGTTGGCGGCAGGCTCGATGGGTTACATCGCAGGCAGCCCTTTGCAGCTTTCGATGTTGCAGGGAGTAATACCCAATTAATCGTAGTAGATCCAGTTTCTAAACAGAAATGGACAGCTCCGTTATCTATGTTGCCGATTTCAATGCAAGAGCAGTTGAGTTCGAGCAATATGCAATTTTATCAGCTCGGAAAGTACCTGTATGTAGTGGGAGGGTACGGCTACAGCGCTACCCTTGACGACCATACCACCTATAAAAACCTATGCGCCATTGATGTGCCTGCCACCATAAATGCCATCATTACTAAAACAAGTTTTATTGCCCATTTGAGGCAAATAACCGATAGTCAGTTTCAGGTAACTGGCGGCAGGCTAGATAAAATAAATGAAACCCTATATTTAGTTGGCGGTCAAAAGTTTTTGGGCAGATATAACCCCATGGGACCCAAAGACGGACCAGGATTTGAACAAGAATACACTAATCAAATTCGGAAGTTTACCCTAAAAGACAACGGCACAGATATTGTTGTAACCCATTTGCCTGCAATTACCGATATAGCACAATTGCATAGGAGAGATTATAACGTAACCCCTCAGATTTTACCCAACGGAAACGAAGGACTTACTGCTTTTTCGGGTGTTTTTCAGCATACAATCGATTTGCCGTTTATGAACAGCATAAACATTGATAACCGAGGTTATGCAGTTAATAAAGGATTTGAGCAGTATTACAATCATTACCATTGTGCGCATTTTCCGGTATACTCTGCCCGTAATAAAGAAATGAACACCGTGTTTTTTGGAGGAATAGCACAATATTACGATAGCCTCGGAACGCTTACCCAAAACAACGATGTGCCGTTTGTGAAAACCATTGCTCGAGTTTCTAGAAACGAAAAGGGAGAAATGGCAGAGTACAAATTGCCCCTCGAAATGCCCGCCTATTTAGGTTCTGGGTCAGAATTTATTCCAGCTGAAAGTATACCTCGTTATGCAAACGGAGTAATTAAATACGATGAACTTATTCAAGATACTACCGTAATAGGATACATATATGGCGGTATAAAAAGCTCGGGTGCAAATATTTTTTGGATAAATGAAGGCGACCATAGTCAGGCAAGTAGCCACGTTTTTAAAGTAGAATTGATTAAAAATACCCCGAAAGTGAAACACCAATTAAATGAGCAAAGTGTGGGCACCTTGCAGATGAAACTGTTTTCTTCAACCAAAAAGGGGGCCATTTTTGTAGATTATACCTTGGTAAAGCCCTCTGATGTAAAGGTTTCGATATCCTCTGCCAAAGGTAAAAAGATAGTTGAAACGGTATTTGTGAATCAGAAAGTAGGAGAAAACTCTCATACATTGAAGGTGAAAAGCGTTAAAAAAGGAGGCGTGTATATGTTAACCTTAGAAACAGGACACGAAAAAGCTACTCGGAAAATTATAATTGAACCTTAAAAGTTGAAGTCATATAATATTGGAGAAGATTAATGGTTAACGGAAAATTGCTAGAGGCAAGCACGGGGTTTTGTTTTGTAAGCATTCATATTTGATTTAGTAAGAGGTATTTTTTTTCAACGTTAATATTTTGTTAAGCTTCCTTTAGTGTTTTGATAGTAAAGGGGTTATCTGATGTTTTTTTCTTACTCTTTCTTAAAATTATTGTTCCAGAAAGTGTTGATTATTTAAGCAAAAACAATGCAAGTAAACGATGGAACCAAGCAGTAGCTATTTGTTTGATATCTAAATTAGTTTTTTGCACAATGAATAAAAAAGCTAAAAAAGGCTTGCCATAAAATACTGTTAGTTAACCCCTAGATTCATTCCAAATTCCAGAATTAAGCATTTTTTAACAATCAATTCGGTGAATTAAAAACGCTGTTTTGGTTGTAATTAGGTCTATTTTTGAATCAATACTTTAATTTTTAAAAGTATAAAAAATAGATGTGAGAAAAATTAATTTTGATTAACATCAAGTCATTCAAATATTTATTTAAATTTGAATAATTATAAATCAAAAAATGAAAAAACTATTACGCAATTTATTCGCAGTAGGTTTAGTTGCAATGGCTTCTGATGCCATGGCTCAACGTTACTTACAGCCTGTTTTTACCGACATCAAAGTCGATAAGTCAATTATGTACGGTGCAAACATCAGTGTTTTAACCGGTGCGCCAAAGTTAGATACGTTGTATATGGATGTATATTCTCCAAACAACGACACTACCAATAAGCGTCCGCTAGTGGTTTATTTACATACAGGTAGCTTCTTGCCACCGATTGTAAACGGTTCGCCAACAGGTTCTCGTAAAGATTCTGCAACTGTGGCAATGTGCCAAGAGTTTGCAAAAAGGGGATACGTTGTAGCAGCAATTTCGTACCGTTTAGGTTGGAATCCACAAGGAAACCAGCAAACGCGTACTGGCACAATTTTAAATGCGGTTTACCGTCAGCAAATCGATGCTAAAACAGCAATTCGTTTCTTCCGTAGAAACCTAGTTGAGGGTGGAAATACTTGGGGAGTAGATACTTCTCGTATTGTAATGGTTGGTCAAGGTACAGGCGGTTACGGTGCTATGGCAGCGGCTTCTTTGACTAAAAACTCAGAGCTTTTGTTGGATAAGTTTATTGACTTTACCACAACTCCACCACAGCCGTATGTATTACAAGGGTTAGCAGGTAACCTTGATGGTACTGATTCTACATTTTTAAATGTTAGGAACCACGCTAATTACAGCTCTAAATTTAACATGGCTGTTAACATGGCTGGAGCATTAGGCGATTCATCTTGGATGGAGCCAGGTGAAGTTCCTGTAGTTGCATTTCATAGTTATAACGATCCATTTGCACCTTTCAATACAGGTATTGTATTGGTTCCTGGTACTACTTTCCAAGTACTAGAAGTTAGCGGGAGTAATAACTTTATGAACCGCGCTAACCGTTTAGGCAACAATGCTGTTTTAAATGATGGGGCATTTTTAAATGCTATTGCCACTAATCCTTACCAACAAGCTTCTTTATCTACAAGTACGGGTGTTAATCATCTTTTCCGTATGTGTATAGCTCCAGCATCTCCTCAAGCAGGTCCTTGGGATTTTTGGGATTCTACTATTGTTAAGCAAATTGTTATTGGACCGTTTTTAGGTTCTACAGCACATAGCAACTCCATGATGACTAATCCTAACATGAGCAAAGCAAAATCTATGGCGTATGTAGATACAGTTCAAGGTTATTTAGCTCCACGTATGGTGCAAGTTTTAGGTTTACCGGGTAAAATAGCGTTATCGGCTGTAAGCCCTGATTTGAAGCACGTTACTTTAAGTGTTTATCCTAATCCTGTAGAGAATGAATTAAACGTAATGGTTAATGGCGAAGAGCCAGTTTCAATTACTTTATTCGATATTAGCGGTAGAGTAGTTGCTGATAAAGTGCGCAACAATTCAAACAACTGGAACATTCCTGTAAATGGGTTTGCTAAAGGAGTTTATATTTTAAAAGTACGTTTCGATAAAGGCGAAATGACTAAAAAGGTGATTGTTAAGTAAGTTAATAAAACCTAAATAATCTAAAAGCCCGAGTTTTCTCGGGCTTTTTTTATGGGTATTCACTTATTAGATTAAATAAAAGGTTAAATAATTGTAAACTAGTTTACAATTACACAACTCATTGTAGTTTTTCATATATTAAAACATACTTATCTTCTGATACAAAAATTAATTTGAAACTTTTAGATAGAATGTTCCTCAACTTTTCCCAAATAGTATCATCTATATTATTTGTTTTACCATATAAAAACACATAGTCAATCTCTTTGGTTTTGGTAGAGTTTATATTTGATATCCATTGAATACCCTTAACATTATCTTGACCGTCAAGTTTTATTCGAGGTAATTTTTTTGAGTTCCATTTTACAGGAAACCAACCCACTGAGGCCTCGTAATTTTCGAGTATTATTAAAGGCTTATCCGCACCTAAATAATTAGAAAAATGCGGTTCGACCCATATGTCTGACATATTTATTGGTAAAACAACACTGAAGTCTTTAATATAGATTGATGAATTGCTAATCGTAACAGCATTTTTGTTTAAATGTCTTATTGAACCATTGAAATGTTTTAGTTGTAATCCTAAATGTATAAATACAGTTATTATACTTAATAGTATTGAGAGTTTTTTTGGAATTGATTGAGATGAGACCCAGACTATAAAAAGCATGTATGCCATTAATGAAAATCTGTCAGACATCATTCCAGCGCTATATCCATCAGGTATAGTGAATAGTAATATTAATGAAAAAAGGATTGGAATTAATATTATATCGCTTTTTCGGAAGTTGATAAATGAATAGATTTTATTGTTTTTTTGAAATCTGTAAAAAAAGGAAACAAAAACTATGACAAGTGATATGTGCAAATATTGTTCAGTTAGAATTTCCTCGCCCTCGTAAACGTATACAATCAAACTTCTTACATCATTGAGCCATTTAAATAGTTCAACAATAGAGTATTTATCGTTGGTAGGGAAAAATGTGGATGATTTAATAAAAATTATTGAAAATATTAAACTGGGTAATGTTACTAAAAATAACAACCCCAACTCTTTTGATGATTTTATAATTATATCTTTTGTTGGTTTTTTATTATAATAATCATTTAATGATTGAGATATTATAAATAATACGATAATAAGTCCTAAAAAAAGGAATGTAAGAAGTGCAGAGAAGTATGTTAGTAAAAACAGAATAAATAAAATAAAATATTTACTATAATTGTCTGATTTGTATGTTTTTAGCCAATAATATAGGGTGGAAAATAATAGAATAAAAGAAAGGCTATAGTTGTAAAACCCTAAATGAAATAGCAAAGTATATGTAAATGGAAAAATCAGAATACTAAAACTTGAATTATGAATATTTAATTCTTTAGTTAATACCCTGAAAGAAAAAGCAAGGCCAGAAAAATATATGATGAATAATATTTTTTCAGCAATAAATGCAGGGAAAAATAATTTCGAAAATGATAAAATTAAAAAACACGTCCAATTAGGAATGATTGAATTATTTAATTCAAAATAAGTTGAAATATTAGAATCATTCTTTAATAATTGTATAATTAAATTTGAATTATACAAGTGTGCTGCACCATCCATAGATGGATAGAACTTCACGCTAAATAATAGTAATAATGAAAAAGATAACGTAAAATAAAATATATATTTTTCAGAAATGTATTTATTGATTTCCATATTTTAGGTTAAACAACCCACACCGTTTAGTGCTTTACTAAACAGTGTGGGTTGTTATAAATTATAAAGTATAAAGTTTATCTTTTAATTACTAATGGTTTTGTAGTTGTTCCCTTATACGTTTCTACTGTAATCTGATATAACCCATCTGCAATGTTTTGTATCGGTAATGAAAGGGTTTGTTGCCCGCTTGGGTGATTCACCATCGGAAACGATTGAATTAATCTTCCACTCATGTCGTATATTTTTATGCTAACAGAACTTGCATAATTTAAAGTATAAGCGATGTTAACGTTATCTCTAGCTGGGTTAGGATATATTTGAAGCTTGCTTATAATGTCGCTTTGCGATTGTACTTGGGTTGAAGATGCATCCCAAAGTTCAATATCGTCTAAAGCTGCTTCTACAATTGCACCGCCATTGCCTACGCTATCTACTGCCATAAATCGCATTGAAACCGTTGAAGTTGGATTCACATAATCTTTTACACGAATCACTTTTTGTCTCCAAGTATGGTCCGCATATAAAGTTTGTTCTACAGGGATCCATGTGTTTCCATCGTTCGAAATCCAAGAATACCATGCATCTGTACTAGGGTTTGAGCCTTGATTGTTGGTAAACCAACGTTGATACGAAATAATAGGGTTTGTCATTTGGCTCATGTTCATTACAGGCGACTGAATTCTAGTCCAACCGTTGTCCACATCAGCCTCTCCGAAAGGAGCAGAGGGTGAAGATGCGTTTGCAGTAACTGCGCAAATGGTGCCGTTTAACGTAAAATCGCTGCCAGTCTGAACCGTATTATTTTTGGCATCGTAGGATGCCATGGGCTCATCAATAATCCATTTGCCGGTTGTAGCATTATCGCCCGGTAATCCAACTTGCCATCCAGCTTGTTGCAAAGCGTCAAAATCGTTATTCCAAAGGCGTGATGCTCCAACTATTATGTAATTCGGCAAATTAGGGTCTACACTTAAATGGGCTCCTTCAGGTTGCACGTTACTTAAATATCCAAATACATCTTTTAACGCAACAAAATAAGCAACAACAGTCCCAGCAGGTTTTGCAGGTATTGATGCTGTATAGTTATTGCCAAGCGTAGTTACAAACGAGGTTGAATCCCAATTTGCGTTTACGTTTGTTTTGTAATACAATTTAGCATCGCTCAAAAATGTACTCCAAGGCTGGCTCAAGATAATTGAACTGTTAATAACAATAGGTTGGTTAGCACTAGCGGTATAAACTGGAATATGAAAAAATGAAACCGTGTTTAAAAGCGTAATTCCATGAAACGCAAAAGCATTTACAATAACATTTCCATTGGGAGTGCCATTAGCCAAGTTGCCATCGTTATCATCAGCCATTAAGGCATCAATCAAAATGTCGGTATAAAGTTCACCTTCGCCACCGTTAGGGGCATTGGGTAATGCATGAATGCTTTCTCCCAATAACTGCATCATGTAGGGTACATTGTTTAGTATAGATGCTGTTCTCCACCATGCACCGCAAATAATTTCACCATCGGCATGCACTTGGCCAACTAAGTTTTGAGGATATATTTTGGGGTTGATATCGTATCTACGAATAGAGGTAGCAGGATTGGTTGAACTAAATCCAGCTCCTAAAATTGGATCACGTGTAATAGCAATGGCAAAAATATCAGAATACCCTTCGCCCATTGCTCCGTTCTGGAAGCTTGTGCCTTGCGCAATATAAAATTGGTTGGTAATTGCATGGCCGTATTCATGATAAATTACATCTGCAACCTGCGATAAAGCACTGCAACCTGAATTGGTGGTGTAAAAGTTAATTGAGTTTGGAACTGTGGTATAATATGCATTGCAGTTTCCATCTGTTCTGTCTACCACGGTAGCCAAGGGTATATCCAAACTTGTAAAGTTCTTTATCCAAGTCTTCATGGAATCATGAACCACATTTACATGGTAATAAGCAGAAAGGTGACGAATGGTATTTGGGTTGGATGTAGCTCCTTTGTTATCGTAATTTATTACGGATAGCGTGTCAGGAACAGCCATTACAAACGTTGGGATGTTTGCAAATTGAATTGGCGTAGTGCCAATAAAAGAGTAAACGGTTGAAAATTTACCCGATAAACGGAAGTCTGCACTAGGAATAGCAGCAGGAAACTCGATATTTCCGTTTATGTCGCTGTAATATGTATTTGCACCAGAGGTTACCTTTAAGTGCGGTAAACCCACAACTGCTGTGGGGTTAAAATTGTTTTTTGGATAAATAGTACCTGTAAGTTTTGCGCCAACAGCATCTTTTTTTGGGTCGTCAAAATTGCGAACCATATTGTCTCGGTAAATAATTTTACCGGTTTGCGCATCTACCAACGTGTAATATTCGCCCGGGGTTTTACCTAAATCGGTTGAGGTTAAAACGGTGGTTTCCCATGCAAGCACATACGAATATGCATTTGTGCTAGGAATTGCAACTACCTTCAATTTAGGGGTTGTTGTTCCTTTAAAAGAAGTTAAAAAAGCGCTTTTCGCAATTTGTATTGATTGTTCTGTAGTTATTTCAGGTTCAACACTGATGTTAATATCCGAGAAAACATCAAGGCCAAATAATGCTAACTTCCCATCGCTGTTAAATTTGAAAATTACATTTGAATTGATAATATCTAAATTTTTGTACTGCTGCTTAAACATTACAAACTCGTATTTATCGCTCGAATGGTTGGAAGTTTGAACCAACGATTTTACGGGAATCTCAAAAATATTAGAATAAGTTGTCAAAAAATTGGTTGCTTTTTCAACAGCGCTTTTCCCTGTTAAAAAAATGGGTTCTCCATATGCACGGTGTGGGAGTTGGTTTGATTCGTTGAAATGCGCGGTCCAATTTGCGTTTTTACTAACGAACTGCTGCCAGCTTGGCGATTCCACCAATTTTTGTTGGGTTGTAGCACTATACCAACTTCCTTTTTTAGTGATATAGGTTATCTTATTTGGATCATTTTCATCCGCAATAACAATCTGAGATAAAAACAGAAATCCACTCAATAATAAAAATATACGCGACATATAGTCTATAGTTTAATTGCTGAAAATTATGGATTTTCTTAATTTATTCCTATTCTATAATACAATGGAAAATCGAGTGCTAAATTTGTTGCGATATGAATGAGGTGAAATTATTGTCTTTTAGCAAAGGTTCGGGATGCAGTTGTAAAATTGAACCCAAGAAACTGAAAGAAATATTGGGAAATTTACCTATTCAGCCTATTTTTTCAGAAGTATTGGTAGGGAATCAGAATTTTGACGATGCCTCTGTTATTCAGCTATCGCCAGACCTAGCTTTGGTAAGTTCAGTAGACTTTTTTACACCGTTGGTAAATAATGCGTTTGAGTTTGGGAAAATTGCTGCCGCAAATGCCTTGAGCGATATTTATGCCATGGGTGCAAAACCAATTATCGCTACGGCAATTTTAGGGTGGCCTGTAGAGCAATTGTCGCTAGAGTTAGCATCAGAAGTAATACGTGGGGCGCAAGAAGTTTGCAATTCAATTGGTATATCTATAGCAGGAGGTCATAGTATAGATATAACAGAACCCATTTTTGGGTTGCATGTAAATGGCACTGTACATCCCGATAAAATTATCAGAAATGATACCGCTGAGGTGGGAGATTTGATTGTGCTTACCAAGTCGTTAGGCACTGGAATGTTAAGTGTCGCCTTAAAAAAAGAAGTTCTGAGTCAAGAATTTGAAAATGACCTTATTGATTCTTGCTCTAAACTAAACAGCATTGGTTTTGAGCTTGGCTCTGAAGGTTGGGTAACTGCCATGACGGATGTAACCGGTTTTAGTTTAATGGGACATTTGTCTGAAATGTGTTCTGAAGAATTATCTGCAGATATTTATTTACAAAGTATTCCAAAGCTTAAAGGGGTAGATTGGTGTATTATCCAAAATATACAAACGGGCAGCACGTATAGGAATTTTAACGAGTACGGATCTAAAGTTTTAGGTATTACGGGCCAAGAGTTTCTGTATTTATTTGATCCGCAAACCAATGGAGGTTTACTTTTTAGTATCCATCCACAGAAATATCAAGAAATGCTTCTCAGCTTTAAATCTAGAGGAATTGATATTTCTATTTTCCATCCCATAGGAACTTTTAAAAACGACTCAAAAAATGAAATTCAAATACTTCATTCTGCTTTTAGCGATAGCCACGCTTAGTTTTTTCACCAAAATTGCTGCACAAGAAAAAGCAAATAGAACTTTAGTAATACTAGATTCTTTTTTCGTTTCTCCTATAAATGTCCAATTTTCAATCGATAATAGTCAGAATATTTACCTCATTAAAAACACCAATGAGCTAGTAAAACAAGATTACAAAGGCACATTTATCGGAAATTTTAGAGAAAAAGTTTTAGGTAGAATTGGCTATATAGATTGTACAAACCCCTTACTACTAACTGTTTTTTACCCCGAAGCGGCAACTTTAGTTCAGTTAGATAACATGCTCAACGTAACCAACAAAATAATATTTCAAGATTTATTGTTGGGCGATGCGTTGGTTTTTTGCAGATCGTACGATAATAATTTTTGGATTTACGATGAGCGAAATTTCAGAGTAAAAAAAGTGGCCTTAGATCTTAAAATTGTGGCAGAAGGAGAGTGGCTAACCAATCGGTTACGCTTTAAAATCAAGCCAACCAGACTTGAAGAAAAAGGCGATTATTTGCTGATGCATTTGCCAGATACCGGAATCGTAGTTTTAAACCGATACGGCATGTTTAAAAAGTTCATCCCTATAAAAAGCAAGAGTTTTACTGTGGTGGGCTCTCAAATATATGCTTTGCAAGCCGATAAGATTAAAATAATCGACCTAAATAATCCACTGTTTGATGCTGAAATTCAATATAAAGGCGAACCTTTTATTCAAATCGAGTCGGTAAATCAAAAAATTTATCTTTTACGCGAAAACGCAGTAGTTCGCATTGAAAACTAAGTATTTAGTGTTTAATTGACGTATAAAATTAAATTTTAAAGATTAGATTTTATCACATCCCGTTTATGTTCGTCTTTTAGCCTTAAAATCGTTAATTTTGCATTTTATTTTTTAGAATGTTAGAAAAGCTTGAAGCAGTAAAATCGAGGTTTGAAGAGGTAACAGAATTGCTGCTCGATCCGGGTGTATTTGGCGACATGAAACGATATGCGCAACTAAACAAAGAGTTTAAAGATCTTGAGAAAGTTGTGGTTAAGTTTAATGCCTATAAACTTTTGATTGGAAACATCGAAAATAATAAGCACATTTTAGCAACGGAAAAAGACCATGAGTTTTTGGATATGGCTAAAATGGAGTTGGATGAATTAGAAACACAAGTGGCTCCTCTAGAAGAAGATATTCGCTTGTTGTTAATTCCAAAAGATCCGGAAGACGTTAAAAATGCAATTGTTGAAATCCGCGCAGGTGCCGGTGGAGATGAAGCATGCTTATTTGCAGGCGAACTTTACCGCATGTATATGCGCTATTGCGAACGCAGAGGCTGGAAAATTGAGTTAGAAGACGATAGCCCCGGACCTGCTGGTGGTTTTAAAGAAATAATTGTACGTATCTCTGGCGATGAGGTTTTTGGGCAGTTAAAATATGAGTCGGGCGTACAACGAGTACAACGTGTACCCGCAACAGAATCTCAAGGCAGAGTTCATACTTCAGCAGCATCTGTAGTTGTTTTGCCAGAAGCCGATGAGTTTGATATTGACATCAATCCGGCCGATCTTGAAGTGCAAACTTCACGTTCTAGTGGTGCAGGCGGACAAAACGTGAACAAAGTTGAATCGAAAGTTCAGCTTACACATAAGCCTTCTGGTATAACGGTAACGTGTCAGCAAGACCGTTCGCAGCATGCAAACCGCGATAGAGCGATGACCATGTTACGTGCAAAACTATACGAGATTGAATTCATGAAGCGTTTTGAAGCATCCACCTCGCGCAGAAAAACGTTAGTTTCTACGGGAGATAGATCGGCAAAAATCAGAACCTTTAACTATCCGCAAGGCAGAGTAACCGATCATAGAATTGGACTAACGGTGTATAATCTGGATGCTATTTTAGATGGCGATTTGCAAGAATTTATCGATGCTGTACAAATTGCAGAAAATGCCGAAAGATTAAAAGAAGGCATAGCATAATTTTTTTTATGGCGACAAAGAAGAAGTCATGGAGAGAGAAAATTGCAAACTCTCACCCTCCCAAAGTGGTTCATATTACCGATGAACGCTCAACTTGGGGTACAGGATCTATGATAATTTCTTCTCCGGCCGTTCTTGAAGAGTTAGTCAAAGAAATTCCAGATGGGCATATCGTTACTATAAAAAATATACGCGATTGCCTTTCAGAACGAAATAAAACCGATATGGCTTGCCCATTAACTACTGGTATTTTTTTACGCATTGTAGCTGAATGCTCTAATGAGGAAGAGACTTTGGGTATTAAAAATGGAGCTCCTTGGTGGCGCATTGTGCGCGATGATGGCTCTTTAATTGATAAGTTTCCAGGATATCCCGATAATCAGCTAAATCGGTTGATGGATGAAAATGTTGAAACGGTTCTTGTTCGAAATAAGCCTAAAGTAAAAGAGGTAAATTCTCATCGCTTTTGTTTTTCTTAGTTCGATATGCATTTGTTTTTCACTTCTGGAGGCGGACGTTTAGCCAATCAAATACTAAACTTAGCGCACCTTTACGCTTGGTTTTTAGAAAACAAATCTCCTGCAGATCGATTAACCGTAATTCCTTTTTGGCCTTTTGTTGCTCATTTCGAAAACCTAAAGGAGAATAAATTGGCAACTTTTCCTTTTCCTGCTGAGGCCTCGTTAACGGTTCGTGCGCTGTACAAAGTAAATCAGAAAATGCCAGGCACTTTTGGACGAAAAGCCCTAAAAACAGCTTTATTGCTTTCGAAACGGCTGCCAATTACCAAAATTCATTTTGAATCGACAGAGGTTTTAACCTTAGATTCGCCATTGTGGAACCAAATAGCTTCAAAGAAAAGAGTGCTTTTAAGCGGTTGGCCATGGAGGAATTGGGAGCTTTTTGAAAAGTATGAAAACCAGATAAAGCAACTTTTCGAACCCATAGATAAGTATAAAAATGAAGCCGAACTTTTTTTACAGCCATTAAAAAAAGCGTATGATGTGGTAATCAGCGTTATGATTCGTCAATCCGATTATAGGACGTTTGCAGGCGGTAAATACTTCTTCGAGTCGCAGCAGTATGTAACTTGGTTGAAGCAAATCATGCTTGAAAATCCAACTTTAAACATCGGTTTTGTAATAGCATCGGAAGAAAAGCAAGACGAAAATTTATTCGAAACTATATACCATAACGTTCATTTTGCACCGGCTACCCAAACGTATAACGCAAAAGGCGATGCACATTACATGGTAAACCAAGTGATTCATTCGTTATGCGATTATATCATTAGTCCACCAAGCACATTTACTGCTTGGGCTTCGTTTATTGGTGATGTTCCTTTATTGGTTTTGAAGGATATAAACCAATCCGTTTCTTTGTCTGATTGCTTGAAAAATGGGCTTTACGAAGGCCGCAAACACCCATCTTTTAAAGAAAGTGTGCAATAATTAGTTTCCGAAATCTTCGTACTTCAGCCAAAATAAGCTTACTTGGCCAATCGGAGATCCGTCAGAATAAATGTCGGTTAACGGTGCAATTGCGCTGTATTTGAAGCTGAATTTTCCGTTTTTATCTTGGGTTAATACCGATTTGATTTTATATCCAACAATTTTATCTGGGGTAAACGTGCTTGTTTTATAGGTCGTATCTATTTTTAAATCTTCTTTTTGACTCATGCTTATTAACGTGTCGGTGTACGTTTGATCTTTCATGAATTGTACAAAATCTACTGCTCGTGATGTGTTATCATCTTCATAAGCCGTAATTTTTTTGCTTGCTAACTGATCTAGAAAATGTATAGCAGTGGCTTTGTTTTTTGCAGAATCTTCGATAAAAAAACGCAAGAAAACGGTTTCTTTTATCGATTCCTTTAATGCATCACTTTCATTTTTGTTGGTGCAAAACGACAAAAAACAAATACTTAATAAAGATAGTAAGGCTAGTTTTTTCATGCCATAAAGGTATGATTTCAATTAATAAAACCTTCTCTAAAAATGTCAATGATATAAATCATTTAGAATAATTCTAAATAAGGTTGTGTATGCAAAAAAGAGGTTGTTACTTTGCCCCACTATTTAGAATCAATATAAACAATGAAATACAGTTTCGCTTTAATCCTAACTTATTTTGCATTTATGGGTGTGGCTACTGCCCAAACCTGCAATGTAAACGGCAGAGTCTTTGTAAATGAAATACCAGCCAACGACATTTTGGTGGTGGTAGAGCCGGGATATTATTCGGCTAATACACAGAACAATGGCAAGTTTAATTTTAAGTTATCCAAAGGCGTTTATCGCTTTTTAGTTACAGGTTTAGGTATAAAATCTGCAGATATAGTGGTAAGAGTTCCCGAAGGTTGCGAACATGAAATTGAAATAAAAACAACTTCGGTTTCTTACAAGCTGCAAGAGGTAAACGTATTAGCGCCTGGACAAGGATTAGGACTTATGACCATGGATCACGTACATGAAGGTATGATTATGGCAGGCCGAAAAACTGAAGTTATCATCCCTAGTAAAGTAGATGCATCATTAGCTGTAAACAACACCCGTCAACTTTTTGCAAAAGTTCCCGGGTTGAATATTTGGGAAAACGATGGGTCTGGTTTACAAGCCAACATGGCTACGCGTGGGTTAAGTCCAAATCGTTCGTGGGAGTTTAACGTGCGCCAAAACGGGTACGATATTTCTGCCGATAATTTTAGTTACCCCGAAGCGTATTATACACCACCATTTGAGGCTTTAAAAGCAGTTGAGTTTGTGCGCGGTGCTGCCTCGTTGCAATTTGGTCCTCAATTTGGCGGATTGTTAAATTACGAAATGAAAGAAGGGCATCCTACTAAGAAAATTGCAGTAGAAAGCAGACAAACTGGTGGTTCATACGGCATGTTTAACACCTATAATAGCGTGGGTGGAACCAATAGAAAATGGAATTATTTTGGATTTTACAATTACAGAAGAGCAGATGGTTGGAGAAAAAATAGCGATTATTTTACCAATACAGCCTACGGAGCAGTTAAATACCATGCTACTGATAAGTTAACCTTAAATGCAGAATTAACGGCTATGGAGTTTATGCAACATCAATCGGGTGGATTAACCGACTCTATGTTTAATGTAGATGCGCAGCAATCGTTACGCAGCAGGAATTGGATGCAGGTGAAATGGGTAATACCATCGGTTGGAATGGTGTATAATATCAGCAGCAACACATCTATTCGCACCAAAATATTTGGTTTGATAGGAGAGAGAAATAGTGTAGGGAATTTAGATGAAATAACCAAAGCAGATGTGGGAGGAAAAAGAGCCCTTTTGTTAGATGGATATAAAAACGTAGGAATGGAAAGTAGATTTACCACCGAATATTCTATTAAAGGAGTAAAAAATGTACTTGCTGCTGGTTTTAGAATCTATAACGGAAACCAACATCGTATACAGGCAACAGGAAAAACGGGCTCAACAGCAGATTTTGGCTACGATGTACCCGGAGTTGCAAACCAAAGCGATTTTAAATCGCCCGTAAATAACCAAAGCTTTTTTGCTGAAAATAAAATTAACCTTACCAATAAATGGGTAGTTGTGCCTGGTTTTAGGTTAGAGAATATAAAAACTGCCACAGATGGTTTTTACTTTGCCTCAGGAAATCAGATTGCTGAAAAAAGAGAACACCAACGTTTTGTATCGTTGTTGGGTATCAGTACAGAATACGACTTAAACGGCTCAATAAACGTTTATGCAAATATTAGCCAGTCGTACCGGGCCATAAATTTTAGCGACATACGGATAGCAAATCCGAATCAAGCTGTAGATCCAAACATCAAAGATGCGTATGGGTACACCTCCGATTTAGGAATTCGTGGTAAGTTAAATTCATTTGTAACCTTTGATATAAGTGCATTTAGCATTCAATACAATAACCGCATCGGTACCATTAACAGGGTAGTAAACGGTACTACCATGCAGTACAGAACCAATGTGGCCGATGCTTTAAATCGTGGAATTGAGTCGTTTGTAGAAATAGATTTATTGAAAGCATATAAACCCTCCACAAAAAATCATTTAAGCGTATTCACCTCTGCAGCTTACGTAAATGCGCAGTATGTAAAATCCGATTCAATTCGTGTTTCAGACACAAAGCAAATAAGCGTAAAAGGCAATAAAGTAGAATTAGCTCCAGAATGGGTAGTAAGGTCGGGGATAACCTATCGGAACAACTTGCTTTCAGCAACCCTAAACCACAGCTACACAGCCAAGCAATTTTCAGATGCAAGCAATACCATAAGCACAGTAAACGGAAACAATGGAGTTATACCAGCTTATAATGTATGGGATTTAAATGTAAACTTGAATTATCAGCGTTGGAAGTTGGGAGCGGGCGTTAACAACCTGTTAAACGAAAAGTATTTTTCTCGTAGGGCAGGCGGATATCCTGGACCAGGAGTCATTCCTGCAGATGCCAGAACGCTGAATGTTACTTTGGGAGTAACGTTGTAAATTTAATTAAGATACAATAAAAAGGCCTCCCAATTGGCGAGGCCACTGAAAAAGTACTTTAGGAATTTAAAGACTTTCTTTAAGTAAAACAAAGGCTCTGAGAATCGCCTGTATGGAAGTGGTGATGCACCGCGACCCGAATACTTTAAAGAAAAAGAGGTTGTTTTCAATTCGAAAA
>CAMTUB010000018.1:0-58412 GCA_947084835.1 uncultured Bacteroidota bacterium
CACATCCATTGTTTATTCAGTTCTGCCTGCAACAGCGGGTGTAATCAATGCCGCTACGGGTGTAATGAACTGGAATGCAGCCTTCAACGGAACTGCAACCATTACTGCTACATCAACAGGACTTTGTGGAACAACTAACGCCTCTAGACCGGTAACAGTAAACCCAATTCCGATTGCAGTTGCCAACAGCAATTCTACAGCTTGTACTGGTTCTTCCATTAATTTTACGGCACAAACGGTAACAGGAGCAACTTACAGTTGGAGTGGTCCGAACGGTTATACTTCAGGGGTTCAAAATCCTGTAATAACAGCAGCTACGCTTGCTAATAGTGGGACATATTCTTTAACTGTTTCTAGAAACGGGTGTACTTCCTCTCCTTCAAATGTTACAGTTACTGTAAATACTTGTGCTGATTTAAGTGTAGTTAAAATAGTAGATAATGCGCGTCCAATTATCGGACATATTGTAGTATTTACGATTACAGCAACCAACAATGGCCCCAACAATGGAACAGGGGTAACCGTTACTGATTTACTACCTAGTGGATACACTTATGTTTCATCCACCACCACTAAAGGGATATTTAATTCTTCAAACGGTATTTGGACAATTGATACCCTTAATAACGGAACCTTTGCAATATTAACTCTATCTGCTACTGTAAATGCCTCTGGAGATTATGTGAATACAGCTACGATTACCGGCAATGTTTTGGATCCGGATATTGCAAATAATACTTCCTCTGTATCAACAGACCCTACCGACTTCCATATTCCGGAAGGCTTCTCTCCGAACGGAGATGGAATCAACGATGTATTTGTAATCAGGGGGATTTTCAACTACCCTAAAAACACCATTGTGATTTTTAATCGTTGGGGAAATAAAATATATGAGGCAACACCATATATCAATACATGGGATGGCAGATCACAAGCAGGGTATAGCGTAGGCGGAGATTTGCTTCCGATTGGCACATACTTCTATGTCCTTGATTTGAACGATGGATCACCGATATATAAAGGAACTATTTATTTAAATAAATAACCGACCTATCCAAAAGTTGAATACCCAAAAAACTTAATCACGCAAAATGAAAACACTTAATCAAATAACAGTAATTCTGGTTTTATCCTTAGGAGGTTTAACCACGAAAGCACAACAAGCACCCATGTACACGCACTATATGTACAATACCTTAGCTGTAAATCCGGCTTATGCCGGAAGCAGAGATGTGCTAACTGTGACCGCTTTGCACCGTTCACAATGGGTCGGGTTCAAAGGTGCACCTCTTACTCAAACCATCACCCTTCATACGCCTTTAAGAAATCAGCATATTGGTTTAGGCTTATCTGTTTTAAATGACAAAATTGGACCAACAAATAACTCTTCTTTCGTTGGTAATTTTGCCTTCAGAATGCAGCTTACCCAAAAATCAAAATTGGCACTCGGAATGAGTGCTGGGGTGAACCTTTTTCAAGGAGATCTGAGTTCTCTTGATTTAGATCAGCAAGCTGACCCAGTGTTCCTAAACAACATTAATAACCGTACAACGCCTAATTTTGGTTTTGGTGCGTACTATTCAAGAGAGCGACTATATGCCGGTTTTTCAATACCCAATTTAATTGAAAACAGTTATTCCGTTATCAATCTACCAAACGGAACCACCCTAACGGGGAAAGAGCAAAGGCATTATTTTTTTATTGCAGGAACCATGCTGAAATTATCAGAAAACCTAGCCTTCAAACCTACAACGCAGGTTAAACTTACTGCAGCAGCTCCAGTCCAGGTTGACCTTACCGCCTCTTTTATAATCCAGGATAAATTATTGCTTGGTGCCATGTTTCGTACTGGCGATGCTTTCGGAGTATTGTTAGGATTCGACATTAGCAAGCAGTTCCATATTGGGTATTCTTACGACTGGTCTTTTGGTTTGCAAACATCCAAATACAATCAGGGAAGCCATGAAATTGTTTTAAGATATGACTTCACCATTTTTGGGAAAAAACAAATTCATTCTCCTAGATATTTCTAAACCAGTTGCAAATCAATAGCCCAAAATCTAATAAACTCATATTATGAAAAAATTACTTTTACCCATTATCGCCTTGATTGCATTTAGCATGAACGCTTTTGCCGGGGTCAAATCAAATAAAGAATTAAGGGGAGATAAACACTTTTTCGTTTACTCTTTTGTAAAAGCAATTGATGCTTATACTAATGTAAATCATTTGACGGTTGAAGGACAACGGAGGTTGGCAATCAGCTATCAAAATCTGGAAATGATCATCGAAGCCGAAGAAGCATATGCAAAATTAGTTAGCTTACCGGAAGGCGTTTTGCCCGAAGATTATTACAACTATGCAATGGTTTTAAAAACAAACCGAAAATATGATCAAGCCGGAATTTGGATAGAAAAGTTTTTAGTACTGAAACCCACTGATTTAAGAGGTTTGGATTATGCAGCTAATAAAGCTAGTCTTCCTAATCTGTTGAAAGACAATGGCAAATTTAAAATTGTTCATTTGGATATGAATTCGGATGCTGAAGACTTCGGTCCGGCATACTATAAGAATCAAATTGTTTTTACATCAAGTGGCACAAGCCCCGACCTGATGAAAAGAACATACAACTGGAACAAAAAACCATTCCTTAATCTATATGTTTCTGAAGTGGTGGATAATCAATTGCAAACCGCTCAAGTTTTTGATAAAAGCCTAACCAGCAATTTACACGATGGACCTGCTAGTTTCAGCAACGATGGCAATTATATGGCATTCACTAGAAACAAAACTGACCTCAAACGAAGAGACCGTGTTGTAAAACTCGATATCTTTTTTAGCACGTTTAAAGATGATAAATGGTCGGCAGCGGAACCCTTTATTTTAAACGGAAAAGATTATTCTGTAGGTCATCCCTTTTTGACTGCTGATGGCAAAACAATGTATTTTACAAGTGATATGCCTGGTGGTTTTGGTGGTGCCGACATTTACAGAATTAAAAAATCTGAAAAAGGAGAATGGGGAAAAGCTGAAAACATGGGCATGAAAGTCAATACCGAAGGCGATGAATTGTTTCCCTTTTACGAAGCTAAAAATGACATCCTGTTTTTCGCATCCAACGGTAGATTTGGTTTGGGTGGATTAGATATTTTTATTTGTGAACTGCATGGTTCAAAAATAGGTCGGGTTTACAATGCAGGCTCTCCATTAAACTCTTCTTTTGATGATTTTGCTATAATTGCAAATGATAAAATTAGCACAGGGTATTTCTCATCAAACAGAATGGGAGGCAGTGGCGGTGATGATATTTATGCAGTTAACTTAAACTTAAATCTCAGCAAAAAAATAGAAGGATTTGCAAAAACTATAGATGGGAAAACTATCCCAGCAACTTTTATCACTTTACTAGATGATAAAGGCAATGTGATTGATACAGTAACTACAAAAGATGATGCTGCTTTTACCTTTTATATTGATTCTGAAAATAATTTTAAATTAACTGGCAAGAAAACAGATTATCTAGATGGAGAAACCGTTACGAACACTTTTGGCAAAAATTTAATTGTAAAAGCTGACATTATCCTTCTCCAAAGTGAAAAAAATATAGAAATCCCACCTGTTCCCGCAGATGTTATACATGGAGATGTTTTAGCATTTCACACCATTTATTTTGATTTTGACCAATCAAATATCCGACCTGATGCTGAAATTGAATTAGATATAATTATAAAATATTTAAATGAAAACCCGGATGTGGCAATTGAATTGAGTTCGTATACTGATTGCAGGGCAAATAAAGCTTATAACATGTTATTGTCAGACAGGAGACAAAAAGCTTCTGCTTATTATATTAAAACAAGAATTTCGAAACCAAGTAGAGTTTTTGGTAAAGGTTATGGAGAAACAAACCCTGTTAATGCATGTACTTGCGAAAGTGAAGTAATATCTACCTGTTCTGAAGCAGAGTTTCAACAAAACAGACGTACAGAATTTATAATTGTGAAACACCTGAAGAAATAAAATTTACATTAATTTTATTGTAGGGATTTAGAAATACCTTTTCTCCTTGCAATTAATTCACATATTAAACACTTTATGATGGGTCCAGTTTATTCGTTTATTTCGAATACTGGGCCCTTTGATTTGGTTTCAATTTAAGGCAAAGCAAGGTTTTTAATCTTATAAACTAGCTCTTAAATCTCTATCAAAGATGAGTCAACCGATGACAGCTACAGCGTTTAAAGTTGATATTTTAATGCGACCAATAAAAATTGAAAGCTTGCAATACAAAAAATGAAAGCATCATCGGCATTAAAGCAGTTGAGTATAAAATTTAGATTTATAAGATTACCTTTTGTGATTTTAGAAACAAATTCACAGTTTATTTTTTCCCAATATGACATTGCTTTGCTAAATTGTGAACTTTAGAGTAGATCGATTAAAACAGCTAATAATTTGCTTTAAAAAAGGAAATTAACTACTTTAATCAACGATTAATTACCAATTCACAAATTAATAATTAGAAACATGAGCAATTCAACTGAAAATAAATGCCCTTTTCCTCATCAGCAGATGAAACAAACAGCAGGAACAGGAACCGCCAATAAAGATTGGTGGCCAAATCGGTTAAACCTAAACATCCTGCGACAACACTCTAACTTATCAGACCCAATGGACAAGGGTTTCGATTATGCTAAAGAGTTTGAAAAGTTGGATTTAAAATCTATTAAAAAAGATATTGGTGAACTAATGACCACTTCCCAAGATTGGTGGCCAGCTGATTACGGCCATTACGGCCCACTATTTATTCGTATGGCTTGGCATAGTGCTGGTACATATCGTATAGCAGATGGTCGTGGGGGTGCAGGAACTGACAATCAGCGCTTTGCACCTGTAAACAGTTGGCCTGACAATGTAAATTTAGACAAAGCCCGTTTTTTACTTTGGCCCATTAAACAAAAATATGGAAACAAAATATCTTGGGCCGATTTAATGATTTTAGCAGGAAACTGTGCATTAGAATCTATGGGTTTTAAAACTTTCGGATTTGCAGGCGGACGCAAAGATATTTGGGAACCTGAACAAGATTTAAACTGGGGAAATGAAACCGAATGGTTGGGAGATAAACGCTATAGCGGTGAACGCGAATTAGACAATCCTTTAGCGGCAGTGCAAATGGGCTTGATATACGTAAACCCAGAAGGGCCAAACGGCAATCCTGACCCTTTGGCTTCTGCAAAAGATATTCGTGAAACCTTTGCTCGTATGGCAATGAACGATGAAGAAACAGTGGCATTGATAGCTGGTGGGCATACTTTTGGCAAAACTCATGGAGCAGGAGATGCTTCTTTAGTTGGCCCTGCACCTGAAGGAGCGAGCATTGAAGAAATGGGCATGGGTTGGAAGAGTACTTTCGGCTCTGGCAAAGGTGTCGATACCATTTCTAGCGGTATCGAAGGCGCTTGGAAACCTAATCCAACCACCTGGGACAATGGTTATTTTGAAACATTATTCAAATTCGAATGGAAACTAAGTAAAAGTCCAGCTGGAGCACATCAATGGGCACCCACCGATGAAACTGCTGCCAATCTTGTAGAGGATGCACATGACCCTAACAAACGCCATGCTCCTATCATGACTACGGCAGATATGGCACTTAAAATGGATCCGATTTATGAGCCCATCACTAGGCGATATATGGGAAACTTCGACCAGTTTGCCGATGCTTTTGCAAGGGCTTGGTACAAGTTAACACACCGCGATATGGGTCCAATTACCCGTTATTTAGGGTCCGAGGTACCGAAGGAAGAACTTATTTGGCAAGACCCAATTTCCCCTTCAAAAAATGAATTAAACAACCACGATTTAATCGCATTAAAAGCTAAATTACTATCAAGTGGGCTTTCAATAGCTCAATTGGTTTCCACAGCATGGGGCTCTGCGTCTACATTTCGTGATTCAGATAAGCGCGGTGGAGCGAACGGTGCTCGAATTTGTTTAGAACCCCAAATCAATTGGGAGGCAAACAATCCTCAACAGTTAAAAAAGGTCTTAGATACATTAGAAGGCATCCAAAAAGAATTTAATCAAGAAGGCAAACATGTTTCGATGGCTGATTTGATTGTTTTAGGTGGTTGCGTAGCTATAGAAAAAGCTACAAAAAATGCTGGACACAACATCTCTGTTCCATTTACTCCTGGAAGAGGCGATGCAACTTCTGCCCAAACAGATGTAGAATCTTTTGGTGTTTTAGAACCTAAAGCTGATGGTTTTAGAAATTACAAGAACACATCAATTACGTTAATTACGGAAGAAATATTAATAGACAAAGCGCAATTACTTTCTCTAACAGCCCCAGAAATGACTGTATTAGTAGGAGGCATGAGGGTGTTAAACACCAACTTTGATGGATCTAAACACGGTATGTTCACGAAACAAATCGACACACTTTCTAACGATTTCTTTATCCATTTATTAGATTTGGGCACAACGTGGAAAGCCACAAACGATAATGGTGAGATTTTCGAAGGTAGGGATCGCAAATCTGGTGAACTAAGATGGACCGCTACTCGTGCCGACCTTATTTTTGGTTCTAATTCCGAATTAAGAGCTATTGCTGAAGTATACGCTTATGGAGATTCAAATGAAAAATTCGTTAATGACTTTGTTGCAGTTTGGGATAAAGTAATGAGTTTAGATAGGTTTGATTTAGCCAATTTATAAAGATTTAATTTGCTGTTTGGCAGATAGATTACATGCAAAACTTTTTGTAATAATGTCTGCCAAATTGCCTTTTAAATACATTTAGCTTTAAAACAAAAATGCATACTAATGAATATTCAAAACTTCGAATTTAAAGCTAAAGTTGACAACTTAGAACAGTATGAAGTTAAGCTACAGTCACTTAATCCAACATTTATTGGCACTGATCATCAAATAGACACCTATTTTAATGTTCAAAAAGGACGACTAAAATTGAGAGAAGGAAATATAGAGAATTCGTTGATTAATTACGATCGAGAAAACTTAAATGAATCTAAAGTTTCAGAAATTATTCTGTATCAGCACCAACCCAACATTGCTTTAAAAAACATCCTAACTCACCAATTGGGAATCAAAGTTGTTGTAAATAAACTTCGAAAAATATACTTTTTAGGGAACATCAAATTCCATTTTGATACGATCAAGAATCTAGGAACATTTATTGAAGTGGAAGCCATAAATAAACACAATGAGTTTTCCTTAGAAGAACTAAAAAATCAGTGCGACACCTATTTTTCTTTTTTCGAATTGGAGGAAAGCCAAATCATAGACAAGTCGTATAGTGACCTAATTTTAGATCTTGAAAGGGCTTAAACGCACTTATCCTATTAGATTAAAAATAGGAATGATGTGCTTTTGTGCACTTATACTACTGCCATTTTCAATTATCGGGCAAAATAAAACCATCAAAAAACTGGATAGCCCTTTTATTTCAACAGCTGAAAAGGACACGATGATGCTTGTCGGAATTATGCCATTTGTTTTAAAAACAAAGGCATATCAATTACGATTATGTCGAATAGCGCAAATGCTGAAGTGATTTTTTAAAGAGCTCTTAGAAAAAGTAATTGGCGACATCTGCACCCCATGGGAATGGGAAAAATACACGCCCTATAATCACATTGATTCTTCAAAATCCCAAACGGGGAATTTTAATTTACTCTTCCGAGTAACAAGTGAACCGTTTTTCGCCTTCTTTTAAAGTTATGGATGGGTTGTATTTATAAAGTCCTGTGTTTCTAGTACCTATCCAAATATTGCCTTCTCTATCGTTTATCATGCAGTGAACAAAATACTTTCCCATACCGTCTTTTACCGAGAAATTAACAAATTGTTTTTCGGCAGATTTTGGAATTTTCGATGGATTGTAACGCCAAATCCCCTCTCTACTTTCGCTGCTATTGGGTAGTTCTTCTCCTGTAAACCATATATTCCCTGAAATATCGGTTAAAATGGGATTGCCAACTCCCACTTTATCTGTAAACATTGTAAACGCTTTTCCGTCTGCCTCAAGCATTGAAGCAGGGTCATAATAAAAATTGCCATGACTTCTGCCACCAAACCATAATTTGCCGGTTTTATCTTCAACAATATACCGAACCCAACTATCGCCATTGGGTTTAAAACTGCTTATTGATTTACCATCGAAACGACAAACGCCTTCCATTCCCGGAGGCATTCCAGACGCAAACCACATGAATCCATTTATATCTTCATGCATCCAATCTACCATCCTAAGTTGAAGGCCTTGTGAATTAACTATTCCGTCATTTTGCAAAAATCGCTTTACCGTTTTTCCATCATACCAAAAAACACCTGCGCCAGTGCCAAACCAAACCTTACCCCTTCTGTCTTGATAAATGCTCCAAACTGTATTTTGAATATACTTGTCAGTATAATACGTGTTATTACTCAACGTAAAACTTACACCCAGATTAATTGGAAATGAAACCATGGCTTTACCGCCAGACTTCTGAGCAGCAGAGTCGTATCTAAAAACGTCATCTGTTGTCCCAAACCAAAGGTTTCCGGCTTTGTCTTCAAGCATAGACATTATTCCATTACTACTCAACCCGTCTTTTGTAGTAAAGTTTACAAACGACTTTCCATCGTACCGGTAGATTCCGTCTCCAGTAGATCCAAACCAAAGATTTCCGGCTTTATCTTGCAACCCGCAGTGTATGTTATGAGCTAAAGTTTGGGCTTTCTTTTTGACTAGATTGTGGAGGATTCTGGGTGCTATTGGCTGAATCTTTTTTTGCTTGACCTTTGCAGGATACAACAAAAAGCACTAAGAAAAACAGGGTAACATATCGCATTTATTGTTCGATTTTGGAAGATTACTTTAAAGGTAGAACAAAAGATCTGATTTATATTTAGCCTTTGTGATTCACTTGTTTCATCATATCCAAAAACATTATCCTCAGTTCCACATTAGAATTTCAGCTTTTAAAGCCCTCAAAACTCTTAACTTTATCCTTAAACTTAACCGAAAAAGTCATAACTCTATATACAATGAAAAGAACATCGCTCACTATTTTAGGCCTAGTACTTTCTTTTGGTCTAGGATTTTTTATTCAAAACACGGTTGCAAAACAACCTGAAAAAAGCACCTTATTGCAAAAAACAACCCAGCCTACAGCGAAAGAAGGTTTTAAATTAGGGGCATTTTCTGTAAGCCTCAGCGTAAAAGACCTAAAAGCTTCAAAGCAGTTTTACGAATCCCTAGGTTTCACGGTTTTAGCCGGAAAAATGGAGCAACATTATCTCATTATGAAAAATGAAAGTACGTTGATAGGCCTATTTCAAGGCATGTTTGAAAACAGCATATTGACGTTTAATCCAGGTTGGGACGAAAACGGCAAAAACTTAGCAACGTTTGATGATGTGAGAACTATCCAACGCCAACTAAAAAAGAACAATATACAACTTACATCAGAGGCCGATTTAAAAACCACTGGACCAGCAAGCATCACACTAACAGACCCTGATGGAAATGCAATCCTTTTTGATCAGCATCGCTAAGCAAAGGTTTTTATTGATAATACAAACGTTGCATTTTAATTCACCCACTTTAAAAAGTGCATGGAGTAAGGTATACTATAAATTTCGGGAGTATTTTCAGTAAATTTGAAATACAAGCAGTGCTGCACTTAAAATCCGAAGCGCATTTTTGTGTTAGCGTCAATATTGTCATATACTAATTTAAAACCCTATTCATGAGCAAATTTAACGATCAACAAATCCAAGAAAAAATGCAGGATTTAGATTCTGAATGGAAAATAAAAGGTGATTTTATATCTAAAGAAATTCAGTTTAAAGATTTCATACAAGCATTTGCCTTCATGACTTCCGTTGCCATGGTTGCCGAAAAAATGAACCATCATCCCAACTGGGGAAATGTGTATAACAACGTAAACATTTCATTAAGCACACACAGTGCTGGCGGATTAACTGATAAAGATTTCAGCTTGGCGAAAGAAATAGACCAAATTCAGAATTCATTTAAGAAGCACTAATGCTTAGATATTTTAATCATTCCCCGCTTTTGTAATTAAAATAAAGAATGGCTTAGGATTTTTTGGTGAATAAAAAATCTTTATTTAGGGCTTTTAATACTCAGGTTTTTTTAATTATATTCAATTTTATAATTAATTGCACATGTTTAAAAAAAACTATTTAAATATAAACAGATAAAAATATATCAAAAACTTATCCCAATAATACTATAGAAAAATAAAATTAACACCAATTATCTGACAATTAGAATAATAACAATTATCAAGTACAATACATAAACCAACATTAATCTTAACACAATTACAATTTGTTGCATATTATAAAGTTGTATGAATTTTGAAATATCATTTTGTTTAAGTATATTTGATTAAATATAAACAAAATGGAATTATTCACCATTTCTCAACTTCAACAATTTTCAGGTATAAAAGCCCATACTATACGCATTTGGGAACAACGCTATAATGCATTGCTACCATCGCGATCCGAGGGGAACACACGCTATTACGAAAGCAACCAACTACGTAGACTACTAAACATTGTAAGTCTTTTAGATGAAGGTTTCAAAATTTCCGAATTAGGCTGTATGCCTGATGAAAAACTATACAATTTGGTAGAGACCAAAGTAATTGCCAAAACCATTAAAGACGACTCTAACGAGTATTATATAGCACAACTAATTGCGGCTTCAACTTCGTTTGATCAAATGCATTTCGATAAAATATTCTCGAACTGTTTGTTACGTATTGGAATGCGAAATACTTACACCCAAGTAATTTACCCAACCTTGATTCGCATGGGATTAATGTGGGCTGCAAACTCGCTATCTGCGGCATTTGAGCATTTTTGCAGCCAATTAATTATACAGAAAATGCATGCTGCCGTTGATGCACTACCACCAGCAAAACCCGACACCAGCAAATGGCTTTTATTCTTGCCAGAAAATGAGTTTCACGAAATTGGTTTACTTTTTTCAAATTATTTACTGAGGCTAACTGGAAGAAAAGTAATTTATTTAGGGAGCAATGTGCCACTAAATGCCCTTCAAAATGCCGTTTATCATACTCATCCTGATAATTTACTCTTATTCTTTGTTCACAACGATACAACTTCAGACACCCAAGATTACTTAAATAATTTGAAGTTGAAATTTCCAAATACAGAAATATATGTTTCTGGAAATGAAAAATTAATAAACAAACTTCTTGTCACTGAAGGTTTTCATTGGATTCGGTCAGTAGAAGACTTTGAAACTGAATTACTTGAGTCCCAATTTACTTTTAAACCCTAAAAAAATGTCTAAAATAGCAATAATAGGATCAGGATTTTCAGGACTAAGTGCAGCTGCATACCTATCTGCAGCAGGCCATGAAATCCATGTTTTTGAAAAAAACGATTCTATTGGGGGTAGAGCTAGGCAGTTTACAACAAAAAATGGGTACACTTTTGATATGGGTCCAAGTTGGTATTGGATGCCAGATGTTTTTGAAAAATTCTTTTCCGATTTTGGATTTAAAGCTGCCGATTTTTATAACCTAAAGCTTTTAAATCCATCTTTTGATGTAGTTTACAAAAACAACGAGGCTTTAAGTATTCCAGAAAACTACCAAGAATTAAAAAACCTCTTCGAAAGCATAGAACAGGGAAGCGCTAAGCAACTAGATGCGTTTATGCACGAAGCAGCCTATAAATACAAAACTGGAATGGACAGCTTAGTTTACAAACCCGGTTTGTCATTAGCTGAGTTTATAGATATGGACGTTATAAAAGGCGCATTACGATTGCAACTATTCTCATCATTTAGCAAACACGTCCGAAAGTTCTTTAGTCACCCAAAACTTATAGCGTTAATGGAGTTCCCGGTATTGTTTTTAGGCGCAATGCCACAAGACACACCTGCATTATATAGTTTGATGAATTATGCAGGACTTAAACTAGGAACGTGGTATCCAATGGGAGGTTTTGGCGAAGTAATAAAAGCTATGAAAACCATTGCTGAAAAAAACGGTGCAAAAATCCACCTGAATGCAAATGTGGATAAAATAAAAGTAACAAACCATATTGTACATCACATTTCGGTTAACCAAACCCCGTTTTATTGCAATGCAGTTATTTCTTCTGCCGACTATCACCATACCGAAAAAAACTTACTAGAACCCGAATACAGAAATTACAGCGATGCTTATTGGGAGAAAAAAACTTTTGCTCCTTCGTGCCTGATTTTCTATCTCGGAATAAATAAAAAACTGGAAGGATTAAACCATCACACCCTGTTTTTTGATGAAGACTTAGACCAACACGCAGTAGAAATCTATAAAAAACCAAATTGGCCAACCAAACCGCTATTCTATGTTTGCTGTACCTCTAAAACCGACCCTTCGGTTGCTCCAGAAGGACACGAAAACATCTTTCTGCTGATGCCAATTGCAACAGGGTTAACAGACTCTATTGAAAATCGGGAAAAATACTTCGAACAAATGATATCGCGCCTCGAAAAGCAAATTGGGCAAAACATTACACCGCATATTGATTTTAAGAAAAGCTATTGTGTGCAAGATTTCATAACCGATTACAACGCGTACAAAGGCAATGCATATGGCCTAGCAAACACCTTAACCCAAACAGCTATTTTAAAGCCAAAAATTAAAAACCATAAGATAGGAAACCTATTCTACACTGGCCAACTTACCGTTCCTGGGCCGGGAGTGCCCCCCTCAATAATTTCAGGAAAAATTGCTGCAAATCAACTAATTAACTACTTAAAACAAAACTAATATGAAAGCTTTATTTGATGAAACATCGGTACAGTGTAGCAAGCTAACTACACGTAAATACAGCACTAGCTTTTCATTGGGAATTTACTTTCTAAGCAAAAAAATTCGAAATCCAATTTATGCGATTTATGGTTTTGTTCGATTTGCCGATGAGATAGTTGATAGTTTTGAAGGGTACGATAAAAGAGCCTTGCTCTTGAAATTTAAATTAGATACATGCGAAGCAATTGAAAATCGTGTTTCGTTAAATCCAATTTTGAATGCATTTCAAATAGTAGTTCATACATATGGAATAGAAACCGATTTAATAGAAACGTTTTTGCGAAGCATGGAAATGGATCTTGACAAAGTAGAATATACCCCAGAAAAATACGAAAACTACATTCTTGGTTCGGCTGAAGTGGTTGGCCTAATGTGTTTGCGGGTATTTACTGAAGGCAATAAACAACAATACGAGTGGCTTAAACCCTATGCCATGAAACTAGGGGCTGCGTTTCAAAAGGTAAACTTTTTGCGTGATATGAAAGCCGATTACCAAGTTCTAGGAAGAACTTATTTTCCCAATTTGGATATAAAAAAGTTTACACCTCATGCAAAAGCTTTAATCGAAAAAGAAATTGAAGCAGATTTCAAAGAGGCAATAATTGGCATAAAAAATCTACCAAAAACTTCCAAAGCTGGCGTGTATTTGGCTTACGTTTATTACAATTCCCTATTTAAAAAAATAAAACGAACCGCTGCTCATGAAGTGCTAAAAAAACGCATTCGAATTAGCAATGGAGAAAAATTTAGCTTAATGATAAACAGCTTAATTCAATGTAAAACTAACTTACTATGAAAACCTTAACTTGTATTATACTTTGGTTTTTTGCTTCTGTTTTTGCATCAGCAGCCGACATACAGGAGGTTCGTAACTTATTTATAAAAGCATCTACAGATGAAAAAGCCTGCATGGCTTTAACCAGTATATTGCAACCTTACACTGAAAAAAGCAATCCCCTGCTAGCAGGGTATAAGGCCTGCGCAACCATGATGCTAGCCAAATACACCTTTAACCCTTTTCGAAAATACACCCTTTTTACGAATGGAAGAGATTTATTGGAAAAAGCCATTTATACTGAAGGTCAAAATATAGAGCTACATTTTTTACGATTTACTATCCAAACCAATGTGCCTGCATTTTTAGGATATCATCATAATATACAAACAGATAAAAACCTGTTGCTTTTAAAATCTTCATCCATAACCGATTTGCCATTAAAAAACATAATTGGCAAATACCTTGAAGGCAGCAAAGAGGTAACTCAAGTCGAAAAATTAAAACTTAAAGCATGTCTGAATTTTTAATATTAGTAGATAACAACGATAAACAGTGGGGCAAGCTCGAAAAAGAACTTGTACATACATTAGGAATCTTGCACCGTGCCTTCTCTGTGTTTATTTTTAATACTAAAGGCGAACTGATGCTTCAACAGCGTGCAGATAGCAAATACCATTCTGGAGGATTGTGGACAAATACTTGCTGCAGCCATCCCAGGTTTGGCGAAGATTTGGAATATGCTGTACCTCGAAGGTTAATAGAAGAAATGGGGCTTGATTGTGAAACTACTTTTATGTTCAGCTTTATGTACAATGCCAATTTTGACAATGGATTGATTGAAAACGAATTTGACCATGTTTATTTTGGAATAACGGACGAAATGCCCAATATCAACCCAGAGGAAGTTAAGGCATGGAAATATGTGGATCTAGAAACCCTAAAAACGGATATAGAACATAACCCACAGAACTATACTGCTTGGATGAAAATTTGCTTACCCCAAGTAGTAGAACATTTCAAAGAACACTCTAAAAACTAAACCATATGCATATATTTAAAGCAGAGCAGTTTTTACCCATACCCATTGAAAAAGCCTGGAGCTTTTTTTCTTCTCCTAAAAACCTTTCAACCATAACTCCACCTGAACTTGGTTTTAAAGTACGGAGTAAACTAACCGATGCAGAGATATATGAAGGAATGGTAATCGATTATACCGTAAAACCACTTTTAGGAATCCCAGTGCATTGGCAAACTAAAATCGTGAATGTTGACACACTAAATAGCTTTACCGATACGCAATTAAAAGGCCCTTATTCCATTTGGGAGCATACCCATACTTTTAAGGTAGAAAAAAACGGCATTCGAATGACTGATATCGTAAAATATAAGTTGCCAATGGGGATTATGGGAAAGTTGGTAGAAAAATGGGTGGTACGTAAAAAAATCAAAAATATTTTCGATTTCAGAACAAAAACGCTCGAAAATCTATTTAAATAAATACCATGGAAAACATTGCAATTAAAATTTTGATAGTTATAACTGCTTTTTTAAGTATGGAAGCTGTTGCTTGGTTTACCCATAAATACGTTATGCATGGCTTACTTTGGTATTTACATAAAGACCATCATAAAAAAGAATCGTCTGGATTTTTTGAGCATAACGACTTTTTCTTTTTGATTTTTGCATTACCTGGAATAGCTTGCCTGTTTTTTGGAATGCAACAAGAATTCAATTTTATATTTTGGATTGGATTAGGAATCACATTATACGGGTTTACCTATTTTTTAGTTCACGACATATTTATACATCAACGATTTAAGATATTTCGGAATGCTAACTCAACCTATTTTAAAGCCATACGTAGAGCTCATAAAGTACATCACAAACATTTAGGCAAACACTATGGCGAATGTTTTGGAATGCTTTGGATTCCATTTAAGTATTTCCGGAATGTTTGATTTGTTTTTAATGAAATACACTTATTTGTGGATTAACTTTTTTACAGTTCTCATTCCTTTCATTTTCTCCTTTCATCCTAAATTAAAATTTTACAAAGAATTTGGATCATTTATAAAAGCTAATTTATTAGTAGCATCAGGATTTATAGCTTGGGATATCGCTTTTACAAAAATAGGCGTTTGGGGATTTAACCCTAACTACATTTCTGGATATCAACTCTACAATTTACCAATTGAAGAGGTTTTGTTTTTTATATGCATTCCGTTTTCAAGTGTGTTTACCTACCATAGTCTAACCCTTTTTTACAATTTTAAATGGCGTTCTAAAATAGAAAACCTTTTTATTCTAAGTACAATCGGATTCCTTTTTGCTATTGGAATTTATTTCAACACAAAATGGTATACTTCAACTACATTTTTAACTACAGGATTATTGCTCTTTTTTTTAAAATTTGTGAAAAAAGCAACTTGGTTACCTAAGTTCTTTTCTGTTTATGCGGTACTGCTAATCCCCTTTTTTATTGTTAACGGAATTCTAACAGGAACAGGCCTCAGTCAGCCCATAGTTTGGTATAACGATGCTGAAAATCTTGGTTTCAGAATACTTACAATACCAATTGAAGACTTTTTTTATGGGTTTGAAATGCTGTTGCTTAATGTTTTTTTATATACATGTTTTGTCAAAAATAAGCAAAAACTACGCTTTAAAAAATCAAAAAACTACGTTTAACCTAAACTAATGAAACAATTCGGGGGCAAAATAACACAAGAAAACATCAAGCGGTATGAAGAATCAGACCATTGGAAAAATGGCAAATTCGCGAACTTGGAAAAAACCCTAATGAATATTAGTTTCAAACACATTCCTAATTTATTATATAAACAATTTATTGAAAATAAAGGTAGAAAACCAAATCAAGGCATACCTATAAAACCTTTTCAAAAAGAAGCGTTTTTAAGTCCATCTGAAAATATAAAATTTATTTGGTACGGGCATTCTGTTGTATTGATGAATATAAACCAACAGATAATTTTATTTGACCCTATGTTTGGGTCAAATGCAGCACCTATATCCCATTTTCCGTAAAACGTTTTAGCGAAAACACTATATCTATTCTCGATCAATTGCCAGAAATTGACATGCTGCTTCTCTCTCACGACCACCTTGACTTTCATAGCATTCAGAAACTGAAAACTAAAGTTAAAACCTATTGTGTAGCTCTAGGAGTTGCACGTCATCTAATTCATTGGGGCATTAATTCAAATCAAATAACCGAATTTGACTGGTGGGGAAACAAGACTTTTAACGACCTAAGAATAACATTTACGCCCACACGGCATTTTTCCGGTAGGGGAATTTCAGATAGATTTAAATCGCTTTGGGGTGGATGGGCTATTAAAACCCCCACAGAAAATATTTTATTTAGTGGAGATAGCGGTTATGGAAAACACTTTAAAGAAATCGGAAAAAGATTAGGACCCTTCGATTTAGGCTTTATGGAATGCGGGCAATACAATGCCCTTTGGCATCAAATTCACATGTTCCCTGAAGAGAGTGTAAAAGCAGGGATTGATGCAAACATAAAAACATTAATGCCAGTGCATTGGGCTGGTTTTTCATTAGCTCAGCACTCTTGGACAGACCCTGTTGATAGGCTTATTATCGCATGCCAACTCAAAAATGTACCTTTTATAGTCCCTTCTTTAGGCGAATTAGTGACAACAAAACAAGCGTATGAGCATAAAATATGGTGGGAAAAAGCATAACATCTCATTCAATAGATGGAAACAATCAGCTACTTATCAATTAAAAAAAATTAAATTGTTATTAAATTTCATATCTTATTCTACAAAATAAGGGAGTGCCTAAAACCTTTAAGAGTACGCACAATTATTAATAAATCGAATCATGAAAAAGTTTATTGTTATTTATCACACCCCAATTGAGGCTGCTATGCAAATGGCAAATATTTCACCTGAATACCAAGCTAAAGGAAGGGAAGACTGGTTGACTTGGGCCCAGAAATGTGGCGCCCAGCTTGTAGATATGGAAGCTCCGCTTATGAACGGCCAACGCGTTAGTCCAGACGGGAAAAGTAGTCCTAGCACAAAAGAAATTAACGGATATTCTATATTACAATCAGAAAACATGGAAAGTGCTAAGGCGCTGTTAAACGGTCATCCCATTTAAGTTGGAATGATGCTTGCTCCATAGAATTGCATGAAGTAATGCCTTTGCCTGGAATGTAATTTGTCACATATAAAACCCAGTTTAAATAGATAAATCTCTTTTATTTTACCTTACATAGTATTTAAGAATATAAGCGGAAACACAATATGGATAACTGGTGGCTCTAGTGGCATTGGATTTCAAATGGTTAAAAAATTTTAGCTGCCAATAATAAAGTTATTCACAGGTCGTAATTTAAATAAATCACAAGAAGCTAAGTCAAACATTGGCAATGTTGCTATATACAAAGTGCGTTAGTGACCCAGATTCAATTAAACTATTGTTTGAAAGAATCTAGAATGAGCATCCTGATTTAAATGTTCTCATAAATAATGCTGGAGTTAAGTTCACCATAAATTTGCAGAATCATAGCCTATCATCTATTGGATTAACTGAAGAAATAGATATCAATTTAAAAGAAATAATTTGGATGAACGATACATTCTCGCCATTATTGAAAAAAAATAAAAACGCAGCAACAGTCATTGTTTCGTCAGGGTTAGCATTTGTTCCACTTCCAATATTGCCAATTTATAGCGCTATGAACATAACAGAAAAATACTTCTATTAAGGTTTTTTAGCTAGCCACTCCTGCAACCAATACAGAATTATAAGGCACATTTCACGATGAAGACATGAAAGGGGCAACAAAAATGTCGGCTCAAGCTATGGTTTCAGATTTTATCAAAGGATTTACCAAAAACAACTATGAAATTTGTCCAGGACAAGCAAGCCAGTTGAGGTTCATGAGTCGTTTTTTTCCCAAGCTTTATTACAAAGCAACTTGGTAAAACGATAGACAGAATGCATAAAAACTGAGCTAAATAGCTACATGTTATTCTGAAATTATTTTTAGCAACATTTTGTTATCAAAATGTTATGAACAACAAAAGACTACTAGTAATAATAATTATTTCAGAGTTACTGCTACTAATTCCGCTGATAGCAATGCAGTTTACATCAGAGGTAAACTGGGATTTTGCTGATTTTGCTGTTGCTGGAATACTAATATTAATAACCGCTTTTAGTTTCGAATTTATTTTAAGAAAGGTTAAAAACATAAAGAGCCGTATAGCCTTGATTACTGTGTTATTGACCCTTTTTCTTTTGATTTGGGCAGAACTTGCAGTTGGTATATTTTAATATTTGGAGGGTATATAAACCAATATTTATTATCTGTTTTTCTTAATTTTTAAATATCAAAAGTCAATTTTGCCACTGCAACTTTGCATTAATTGAAAAGTTGAATCGGCAGTTTATTACTTTTGGTAAGTACTAGTTTGTAGCATTTACACTCTATTTTAATTTGAAAACATCAGAAAAAAATTTATTTAAAACCTATTTATGAAAACGCTCTATATTTTTCCGCACCCCGATGATGAATCCTTTGGACCTGCGCCCGTTATGTTTCGGCAAATACTGAACGGTGAAGAAGTGCATTTACTTACTCTTACCAAGGGCGGTGCAACTAAAATGCGGTTTAAATACAATCTTACTATTGAAGAAATGGGAGAAGTACGCTTTTCTGAAATGCAAAAGGTAAAAAACACCCTTGGACTAACCTCTTTAACTATTTACGATTACCCCGATGGTGGCATGGCGCACATGGACCCGAGGGTGTTTGAAACGCTTATTCAAAAACATATCGATATTATAAAACCCGATATAATAGTCACCTATCCAATCCATGGAATCAGCGGCCATCACGATCACCTAACCTGCCATGCAGTTGTAAAAAGGCTTTATTGCGAGCTGAAAGAGAAAGCGGAATATGCTTTCCTAAAAAGATTGGCATTTATTACCCTCCCTGACCCAGAAAGCGATGAAAGAAAAGGCGGAATGCATAACGTAAACTCTTCGAAAAAGAAATTTATCGATTGTATAATCCACCTTTCCTCAGAGGAAGTCCGCAAACTCCGCGAATCCCTTTACTGTTACGAAACCTATATTCAGGTTATAAATGAAACAGATGTTATTGAAAAAATTGGAAACAAAATACATTTCGAGTTTTTTAACGAGGAATTCCTAGAGCCAGTAAATGAACTAACAGCTAACTTATTTTAAAGTTGAAAACATAATTCTAGTTAAACCTTTTCCAAAATCAATTTAAAAAACAAAACTCTGCATCCCAATAACCCTTTTATAGCTGACTACGATTTTAACACGTTGGTGCATTACGATGCCACGTTAAAAGATTTTGTTTTTGTGAATGAATATGGAACAAAAACCATAAAATTTGCAGACTCAAAAGCTGTTAAATCTCTAAACAGAGCCCTACTTAAATTTCATTACGGCATTGATTGGGATATTCCTGAAAAAAATCTTTGTCCGCCCATTCCAGGGCGCTTAGATTATTTGTTGCACGTCCAAGATTTGGTTCAGAGAACTGAAGTGAAACTGCTTGATATCGGTACTGGTGCCAACCTGATATATCCCATTTTAGGAAAATGCCATTTTAACTGGCAATGTACGGGTAGCGAAGTAGATATCGAATCGTTAGAAAATGCGCAAAAAATCATCCTTCAAAACCCCAAATTAGAAAACATAGAACTTCGACATCAGCAGAATAAAAATCTAATACTACAAAACATCATTTTGGATAATGATGTTTTCGATGTTGTGATTTGCAATCCTCCCTTTTTCAAAAGTACATTTGACGCCCATCAAAAAAATCAACGAAAAGTAAACAACCTAAAACTGCGCGAAAAAGACAATTTGAATTTCAGTGGAGTTTCAAATGAACTCTGGTACAAAGGCGGAGAAGACGCTTTTATTCGAAAAATGGCTATGGAAAGCCTCCAATTTAAAAATCAGGTTCAATGGTTTACCTCATTAGTTTCGCAAAAAGACAATTTGTTTAGCATCAAAAAAACGATTGAAAAATTGAATCCATCTGAAATCCGAGTAATTAATATGGATCAAGGAAACAAAAAAAGCCGTTTTATTGCTTGGACGTTTAGGTGAAATTCATTTTTTCAAACTCTGATCTCCTAGCCTAAATAAATTTTAGGTTTGTTACGAGTTGCATGAAAAACATACAATTCGAAATCGTTATTATTGTGGATCTTAAAACCAACAATGAAATTAGGAGCTTTTTCTATCAGCCTTAGCGTTAAAGATATACATGCTTCCAAAGCATTTTACGAAAATCTTGGCTTTTCTGTATTTGCAGGCGACCTCGCTAAAAACTACCTCATAATGAAAAATGGAAATGCGCTTATCGGGCTTTTCCAAGGCATGTTTGAGCAAAATATTTTAACTTTTAACCCAGGTTGGGACGAAAATGCGAACACCTTGCCTGAATTTGATGACGTAAGAACCATTCAGAAATCAGCCAAAGAAAATGGCTTAGCATTATTAACCGAAGCAGACCAAACCTCTACAGGCCCAGCTCATTTTTTAGTGGTGGATCCAGACGGAAATACCGTTATGTTTGACCAACATATTTAATTTCTAAAGCAATGGCTCCAAAAATAGTTGAAAACAGCATCGAGATTAATGCACCCGCAAGTTTTGTTTGGGATGCACTAATTAATCCCATGAAAACAAGAGTGTATATGTTCGGTTGCGAAACCGTTTCAGACTGGGAAGTGGGTAGACCATTGAAATGGAAAGGCATCTACGAAGGCGTTGAAACAACGTTTGTAAAAGGGTTCATTGTTGAAATAAATCCATATTCAAAATTGGTTTACTCCACTTTTGATCCAAACGCTACGATGGAAGACATTCCTGAAAACTATTTAAATGTGACGTATCTATTGCACGAAAAAGAGAGGAAAACTACGTTAACAGTAACACAAGGCGATTATGCAACGGTTGCTGAAGGCGATAGACGCTTCGAAGAAGCCTCGAATAATGGAGAAGGTTGGAACCCCATTTTAGTAGAGATTAAAAAATTAGTAGAAAGTATTCACCCTTAAGAGTGTGATATGCGTACAAATCAAGGTTTTTTCTAACGATTATATTTGCAGAAATGACCTTTGTTGATTTTTTTGAAAATTACTCCTACTTTTCATTATTTGCGTTAGCGCTATTTTCATGGGTAGCCGGATTTATTGATGCCGTTGTGGGTGGAGGCGGCCTCATACAAATGCCTGCGCTATTAATCTATTTACCCAATCAACCCATCCCTACCTTATTTGGCACCAATAAAATTGCAGCTCTTTCGGGCACATCGGTGGCTGCCTACCAATATGCCAAACGCATAAAGTTCAACTACAAGTTGTTGGTTGTAATATCGCTGTTTTCATTTATAGCTTCCTATTTAGGCGCAAAAACGGTTAGCTATATTAAAGCAGACACATTAAAGCCTATAATTCTAATTATACTTATCGCTATTGCGATTTATACGTACATCAAAAAAGATTTAGGAAAATACCAATCCAAAGCACTTTCTATAAACAAACAAATGTTTTTTGGATCGTTGATGGGAACAATTGTAGGGTTTTACGATGGTTTTTTTGGGCCAGGAACAGGAAGCTTCTTTGTGCTTGGTTTCGTGGTAATTCTTGGTTTTGAATTTGTGGCAGCATCTGCTTATTCAAAAATCATCAATTGCGTAACCAATGCATCCGCTTTAGTCGTGTTTATAAAGCAGGGCAATTATATCCTAGAAATTGCACTTTTAATGGCAATTTGTAATATTACGGGCAACATTATCGGCAGTAAAATGGCGCTAAAACGCGGAAATGGGTTTGTACGGGTCTTCTTTTTAATCATCGTAAGCCTGTTAATAATTCGCTATGCCTACGATTTGTTGTAATTTGAGTTAAAAAACAATGAAGAAGATTTTCCAGGAAATTATAATAAAAAATAGTCCTGAAAATGTTTGGGATGCTGTTGTAAATCTTTCAAATTACAAAAAGTGGGCAAGCACTTTTCACGAAGATACATTTTTTGAAGGAGGATGGAATAAAGGAGATTCAATCCTGTTTTTGATGATAAATAAAGAAGGCCAGCGAGAAGGAATGGTATCTGAAATTGCAGAAAGTCGCTTTCCCAGCTTCATCTCCATTAAACACTTGGGCTATGTTAGCAACGACCTAGAAGATTATACAGCTGATAAAAATTGGCAACCAGCTTTTGAGAATTATACTCTCGAGAAAATATCCGAGTCCTCAACCCTTTTTAAGGTAGAAATGGACATCCTTGACGAGTATTATGATTTGTTAGTGGACTTTTGGGCAAAAGCATTAATCAAACTAAAAGAAGTTTGCGAATAGTAATTATCTATCGCGTCTGCCTTTACCTTTTCTAGGTGCAGTGGTAGGTTTTGGACGACCACCGGTAGGCGTTGCCCTGCCTTTACTATACGCTCGTTCAGCTTTTGACTTATCTTTAGATACAAAAGTTGAACCATCGCCTTTAGCAGCATTCGATTTTTTGGGCTTGCTGCTTCCAGAAGCTCCTCTGCTTTCGCGTGACTTAGGTTTTTCAAAACTGTCTGATGACTTATCCGAAGAAGTTGCTTTGCTTGTTCGTGTGCTATCCGATTTTGAACTCCGGATGGTATGTGTAATTTCAGCTATTTCCTCAGCAGAAAACTCGCGCCAATCTCCCACAGGAATTCCTTTCAGCGTAATATTCATGATACGAATACGCTCTAACTTAACCACATCGTATTTAAAATGCTCGCACATTCTGCGTATTTGGCGGTTCAACCCTTGAATTAACGTGATTTTAAAAACCAGCGTAGACACTTTTTCCACTTTGCACTTTTTAGTTGTTACGCCTAACATATCAACCCCGTTGTGCATGCCCTCTAAAAAAGCATCGGTAATGGGTTTGTTTACTGTTACAACATACTCCTTTTCATGGTTATTGCCTGCCCTTAGTATTTTATTAACGATATCGCCATTGTTAGTTAAGAAAATTAAGCCTTGAGAGTCTTTATCCAATCTGCCAATAGGATAAATGCGCGAACTGTGGTTTACATAGTCAACAATGTTATTCTTAACTGTTTTTTCGGTAGTTGAAGTAACTCCAACCGGTTTATTAAACGCAATCAATACAAAGCCATCATTTTCTGAAGGTTCGATTCGATTTCCGTTTACGATAACAGTTGCACCGGGATTTAGTCGATCTCCAATTTGTGCACGTTTGCCGTTAATAAAAACGTTTCCTTGTTCAATAAACCTGTCGGCTTCTCTCCTCGAGCACAAACCTGAATCGCTAATGTATTTGTTTAATCGAATAGAATCAGGGTGTGGCATCTTTTAGAGATAGTTAGCAAAGCCAACTTTTAATGAAAATTGAAACAAAATAAAAACACAAATTTACGTTCAACTGAAAGGAAGTAGTACTTTTAATTTTTAAAAAATAAGCCAATAATGAAATCTTCATTCATAACCATCTACAAACTTGTACTTTTTATTGGTTTAATATCAAGCCAAATTGGAAACGCACAAATCACCTCGCAAGAAGTTGATGCCTTGGTTGAAGAAGCTATCGCTAAATTTAATGTTGCCGGAGTTGCGGTTGCCATCGTGAAAGATGGAAAAATCATCCACAATAAAGGTTATGGCGTAAAATCGGTTGTTACCAAAGAAAAAGTAAACGAACATACCAACTTTTGCATTGCATCGAACAGTAAAGCCTTTACCTCGGCAGCGCTTGCGCTTTTGGTTGAGGAAGGGAAAATTTCGTGGACCGATAAGGTAAAAGACCATATTCCGGAGTTTAAAATGTACGATGCCTACGTTACTGAAAATTTCAACATCCAAGATTTACTAACCCACCGTAGTGGTTTAGGCCTTGGTGTGGGCGATTTGATGTTTATTCCTGATGGTTCAGACTTCAAAATGAGCGATTTACTTGCGAGTTTTCAGTATTTTAAACCCGAATCGGCTTTCAGAACTAAATACGACTACGATAACCTGCTTTATTTGGTTGCGGGCGAGCTTATTGCTCGCAAAAGTGGCGTTTCGTGGGAAACATTTGTCAAAAACCGCATCTTAACGCCTCTAAATATGGATAACACGTATCCTGCTTTGTCGTTTATGAAAGATAAAAGCAATTTAGCTACGCCACACAATTATACCCAAGGCGTTTTGAAACCGCTGCCGAATTACGAAGACATGGTAAACGGAGCGGCTGCAGGTATTTACTCGAATGTAGACGATATTAGTCAGTGGATGTTGCTGCAATTGAACAAAGGAAAATACGGTGCCGATTTAAAAAGCCGACTTTTTACCGAAGCTAGTCAGCAAGAAATGTGGAAAATACACACCACCATCGATGTTAACCGCAACCCGCGCTACAACTCGCACTTTTCGGGTTACGGGTTGGGTTGGTTTTTAACCGATATAAAAGGCAACATGCAAGTTTCGCATACTGGCGGAATGCCGGGAATGCTTTCGAAAACTACCTTAATTCCCGATTTGAACTTGGGCGTAGTGGTGCTTACCAATGCTGAACCGGGCGGAAGTCCTGTATTTGCAGCAGTTTCTCAAACCATAGTCGAAAGCTATTTAAAACTCGATAAATTTAATTGGATAGAAAGATATTACAACCGTGTTCAGCAACGCCAATCTGAAGCCGACTCGGTTACAAATGCAGTTTGGAAAACAGTAGAAGCTGCCAAAACCACTCCCGTAAAAATGGACGATTACATTGGCATTTACCAAGATAACTGGTTCGGGAAAGTAGAAATTTTCAAAAAAGGGAATCAGTTGTGGTTTAAATCGTACCGCTCTCCGAAGCTGAACGGACCCATGCGTTTATACAAAGCCAACGCCTTTGCAATTAAGTGGGAATACCAAGATATGAATGCCGATGCGTTCGCTATTTTTTCGCTAAACGAAGAAGGAAAAGCCACAGGAATAACTATGAAAGGCATTTCTCCAGACATCGATTTCAGCTTCGATTTCCACGATTTGAATTTTAAGCGGATAAAAAAGTAATAAAACCACTTTAAATCAATTGTTAAATTAACAAAACTAGGTATTAAGTAATAATTGAGCATTTTCTGTTTTTAACATAATTTTAAGGCTTTTTATATATAATTAGTATATCAATATAGCTTTAAAAGATTAGGTTTGTCATCAGTTTAAAGGAACTACTATTTTATAATTCGAAATCGTAGTTCTTTTAACTGCAGAATTATATACCGTAAACAAAAATTAGAAAAAGCCGATGTTAAAATTAAGATTAGCGCTTTCAGCAACGATGATTTTGTTGCTTTTTACAAGCTTACCTGCTTTTAGCCAATCAGATGCAACTAAATACTTTGACGATGGTGGTATCTCAAATCGAAAAAAAATAATTAAATTAGGTTTTGACCCATTAAACGGAGAAAAACTGATAACCTTTGAGAAACATATTTTTGATAACGGTTCATTTGAGTATGGTTTAGGAGTTGTTGACATTGGCACTCAATTTAGGTTATTTAACAAACCTGACTCAGAAAGACCAATTCAAATAGACTCAACAGGGCTTGGCTATACAGCTACTATAGCACTAAAAGTTTACTCAGAAGGATTTTTAAGTCATTTCTATATATGCATCCAGCCAAAAATTACGGTTATGAGCGGCAATTTTTTAGCCTCATTTGGGCCACAATTTGGATATCAATATTTAATTAAAAATCGGGTAACAATTAGTGCCGAAACGGGTGGTTCTGTTCGTTTCTATAAACCCTATAAATATACAAGCGGAATTAACTCATATACCAATCAGGATAAGAATATAACGTTTGGGTTTTATTTTCCTATATTGATAAAGGCTGGAATTTTATTTTAAAAAAACTATGAAACACCTACTTAAACTAACAATTTTTTTATCTTTTATTTTTACAAATTGCTTTGCACAAGAATTGTCTTTTGAAATAAAAAGCAGCGAAAAGTTTAAAGAAAAGTTTTCTAAATATCCTATTGATATTGACACAATTGGCTCGATAAACAATCGCCATTTTTTATTATTTAAAAACCTTCCCAAATTTAGAAATCATTATAGTATAACTATAATTGACGATAGTTTAAACGTATTAAATAAGAAAGAGTTAAATCTAATTCAACCAGGTATTAATAAAGAGAAAAAATTTGAAGGCATATTAATGATAAATCAAAAAATTGCCTTATTCACTTCTTTTATCAACGATAAAAACAAAAAACATTACCTTTTTAGACAATTCATAAACATTGAAACGCTTGAAATTGAACCTGAAATAACCTTAATTGGCGAATTAGATTATTCTAGCTATTCTAAATTCGAAAGGGCTAATTTAACTTTTGAAGTTTCGCCAAACAAAACTAAAATAATGTTGTTTTACACAATTTTAAATTCTAATTATGAAATATTAAATTCTAGGATTTATGTATATAACAATGAGTTCTCATTGTTATGGAAAAATGAAAATGTTGGTTTTAACTACGAAGGGCATTTATCTTACGAAAAGTTTAAAATAAACAATTCTGGTATAGTCTTTTTATTAGGAAAGCACTATGTCAATAAAAACGATATATATTATGTAAATTTCGATTTTTCATACATTGCTCAATTTAAAAACTACGCTAGAATGTTTCCAATTGAAAAACCAACCTTCAATTATCAACTTTACAAAATGGAAGATGGAAACAAAAATATAGATTTATACGATCTTAAATTAGAGGGTAGATTTATACGAAACTTGAATTTTTCATTTCTTGATGATTCAATCATTTGCAATGGCATATATGCCGAACCAGGGTTTATAAGCACCTCGGGTACTTTTGTTTTTAAATTAAATCCTTATATCGGCAATATTTATGATGTATTTACCCAAAAATTTGATAAAGATTTAATTAGCCAAGGTTTTGATAAAAAAGAGTTAGCACACTTCAAAAAAAATACTGGCAAAATGAACGAATGGGATCCTTACAATTACACTATCAGTGAGCTAAAAAATAAAAAAAATGGCGAAAAATACTTCACAATTGAACAATTTTACGATGTAACCTTTTCAACAAGGGGTGGCTCTACTACTTTACACCTAAATCGTGATATTTTTGTATTGACACTAAATACTAATAATTCGTTTAAAAACGTAAGTAAAATATCTAAATTTCAGTTTAATAATGATAACCCACAATTAAATTCTTTTTATGCATTTGAACAAAATAATTCATTAAATTTTATTTTTAATGCAACTGTAAAAGATAATAATATTGAAACCTATTTGGTTAGTTTAGATGCAAATAGTAAACAAAACCAAACTTTATTATCTGAATATAAAAAGAATTCAACCATGATTATGCCTAAATCTGTGATCCCGCTTTCTGACAGTTCAATAATATACCCATTAAGAGATCTTAATTGGAATTACTTTAACTTTCAAACTATTAAGTTTAAATAGCATATTTTATTAAAGTCGTTATTGATTGAATTTTAAATAATGCTCTGCCTTTGAGAAATCATTTCTTAAACTTTTAAAAAGCGATATTGAAATACAATATCGCTTTTTTCATTAAATTAAGAAGGAAAAGCTACAGGAATAACTATGAAAGGTATTTCTCCAGATATAGATTTCAGCTTCGATTTCCACGATTTGAATTTTAAGCGGGTTGCAGTATCAAAAGCAAAATAATATCACGTTAGCAAATGGCTAATTCGAGGTTTAAAACAGGGTATCAAAAGGTATTATCCGATTTTGTTTTGGAGGTTTGGGTAGTATGCCCAACTTGCAGCAAGCAAGCTCGGGTTGTTAGCCCAAGCTGCCCTGTACAAATCCACGATTTTGACAAGGTAAAACTTACCTGCTTGCATTGCGGGCACAGCAAATTGCTTTCTGAAATGCCCACAGCGGTGCTATCGCCATCCCGTACAAACCCCATTGTTGGCCGTTACTTTATTTTAGGGTCAGAAGTAGACCCCTATTTCCATATACCACTTTGGCTAAAAGCACCTTGCTGCAATACTGTTTTATGGGCATACAACACAGAACACCTCGCTTTTATCGAAAATATTATTGCCGCCAAACTCCGTGAACGCAACACCACCTCTCCCAAAAACCAAAGCCTCGCCAGCAGACTACCGCAATGGATGACTGCAGCTAAAAATAGAGATGAGGTACTGAAAGTGATTGGGAAGTTGAAGGGAAATATAGTTTGATTAAATATCTAAAATCAGTTATTTTGTTTTATTTTCAAAACTAACCCCATGCCCACAACTACCAAACCCAAAGTCGATATAACCCCAACGGTGAAGCGCCAATTGCTGAACCAAGCGGAAGAAGAATCGCAGGTGGTGGTGCATTGCAGCTATACGGGTTCGATTTGGGATGATCATATTCGGATTTGGGAGTCTACATTTTTATGCCCGAGTAATACCAGTCGCAGAAGCAAGTTGGTATTTGCCGAGAACATTGTCATGTTTCCCCAGTGGATGTCGGTAAAGCCCGGGCAAACCATCGTTTTTACGTTGGTGTTTAAAGGCTTGCCGAAAGATTGTTTGCAGTTTGATTTATTGGAAGATATTCCAGAATCTGATGGCTTTTTCATCGAAAACATAGCTCGCAATGCTACCGATGTGTATCATCTGGAGTTAAACTAGGTTTTAACATTACTCAAAGCTGCTTCAAATAAAAACATCCTATAGCAGTATTAAAACCTATATATTCGCACATTAATCGTTCTTTTAGTTGTTTAATCATCTCTAAAATAGGTGCTCCGATGCTGAATCGGAGATAATAGGGAACCGTGTGCAAATCACGGACTGTCGCGCAACTGTAATCTCGTTCTAATGCCCATTAGAAAAAACCGCTAACCACAAAAAGCCACTGCTGCAAAGCGGGAAGGCAGTTAGCAGTCGAGAAAGTCAGGAGACCTGCCTTATTTAATTGATGGCTTTATTGCTTCCGCGAAATGGAGAATAGGTCAGAGAAAAACGAAATCTTATGCAATAAGACTTCCTCAAAACATCCTTTATATCCATTTTTTGGCAAGCGATAAAATCAACTTTTTTATCCTTCTTAACCCATTTAACAAAAAATGAAACGCAAAACAACGCTTGTGTTCTCGCTATTATTGGCTTCGCGAATAGGCCATGCACAGCAAGTAGACACTACAAAAACGGTAGAGTTACAATCGATATCGATTTCTGCCACCCGAAGTGAGAAAAACCCAAAAGATGTGGGTAGAAGTATTACGGTTTTAACCAACGATCAAATCAAAAACTCAGGCGCCAATACCTTGGCAGAACTGCTTTCGATGCAAGAAGGCCTCTCGATTGTAGGTGCAGGCTTAAACCCCGGCCAACTGCAAAGTGTTTTTACCCGCGGTGCTAACAGCAACCAAACCAACGTTTTAATCGATGGCGTAAAAATCTCGAACCCATCGGCTACCGATAACGGCATCGATCTTTCCGAAATTTCATTATCTAACATCGACCGCATCGAAATTGTGCGGGGCAATCACAGCACACTTTACGGCTCATCGGCAATTGGCGGAGTTATAAACATCATTACCAAGAAAAATCAAACGCCCGGTTTTCATACCGATGTTGAATTAAAGGCGGGAAAATTTGGCTCAGGAACATCGTTGTTCGGAGAGAATATCGGCTTAAACTACACGCACAAAAGCGGGTTTTATATTAACGGAGGCCTTTTTAACACCAACGTCAAAGGCATAAACGCTACTGTAGATTCGGTAACCGACCCAAGCAACTACAAGCACAACAATTTGGATAAAGACGGATTTAAAAAGACCGATTTATTAGGTAAAATTGGCTTTAAAAAAGACAAATGGGATGTTTACGCATCGTACAAAAACGTTAACCAGAAAACGGATGTAGACAAAGGCGCTTTTAACGATGACGACAATTACACTACCGCGTTTAAAAGAAACCTAACGAGTTACGGAGCTTCTTATGTGCTAAATCCCAAAATAAGCTTTACTTTTTTTGGAGGAATTACCGATTTAAAACAAGTTTTTATTGACGATTCTTCCAAAATAAACCCGGCTGGCGATTTTGATGGAACTTACTTTACAGGCACCAACAAGGCGTTTGTGGCCAATAACGAACTCCAAGCAAACTTTAAATTTAAAGGCTTGAGCGGTGTAATTGGTTCTGGCTTATTTGTAGAAAAAATGACGTTTAGCTCGTATTATTTTTCAAATACCTGGGGTGTTTTCGAATCTAGAGTCGATCTTGAAGCATTAAAAATTAACGTTAAAACAGTAAATCAATTTGCACATTTTGATATAAGCGGAAGTCTGTTAAGTGAAAAACTTAAAGCCTTTAATTTAGGATTAGGTTTGCGAAACACCCAACATCAGTTATTCGGAAGTAACGTAACTTACGAGATAAATCCATCCATCAAACTTTCGGAGGGAAAGCTGCTTTATGCATCGTACGCAACTGGATTTAATGCGCCAACGCTTTATCAGCTATTTTCTACCGATAAAGATTTTACATCGGGCATAACCCGTGGCAACAAAACCTTGAAGCCAGAAAACTCGACTTCGTTTGAAATTGGCTACAAGCAAAACGTTAACAAAAACCTTTCCTATTCTATTGCAATATTTAATAATGTGGTTGAGAACAGCATCAACTACGTGTATTTATGGGACAAAAACACAGCAATTGATTCGTTGGGTTACGGAGAATACCGTGGCGATACCTATGTAAATTTAGGAAAGCAAACCAACCAAGGCATTGAGTTTACGGTGAACACCAAGGTTGCAAAAAAGCTTTGGCTTAATGCCAATGTAAGCTTAATTAATGGCAAACTTGAGTTTAACCCCAATGCAATCGACACTTCGCATACGCAAAATAACCATGTGCAGCTTTTCAACAGTGGCGTTTTCATAAACCAAAAAATCGACAATATTGAACTGGTTCGCAGGCCAAGTACCGCCAATTTTGGCGTGGTTTACAACCCGACAAACCGTTTGTCGATAGGTGTGAATCTGAAATATATTAGCGGCAGAAAAGATATTTATTACAATCCAGGTTTAGGTCCGTTTGGCGCGGTTGCATCAAAAAATATAAGCGAATACGCGTTGGCAGATGTTATGGTGAAGTACAGCATCACTAAAAATCTGAATTCGTTGTTACGCATCGAGAATTTATTCGACAAAAATTACAACGAGATTTACGGATACGCAACGCGTGGCCGCGGCTTTTACCTGAATTTGAGGTATTCGTTTTAAGGTTTATTAACAACCCTTTTTAAAAGCAGCAAGCAGACGCTTGCTGCTTTTTTTTATGAATACCCCTTAAAAAGTTATATTTTGATACTTGTTAACACAAATTGAAAATGATGACTCACCAAAATCTCTACACAATCAAAAAAGCCATTTTATTTATACTGCTAATTATGACCGCATTTTTCTCTAAAGCACAAGAACTAGAAACTGTTACGTATGTCGATTTAAACAAATACGCTGGAAAATGGTACGAGATTGCCTCCTATCCTCAGCGTTTTCAGAAAGGTTGCCACTGCACCACAGCTGAATATACGTTGAGCACCGAAGGTTACGTAATTGTAGAAAACCGGTGCAACAAAGGCAGCATTACGGGCAAACAAGCGTACATCAAAGGAAAAGCCTTTGTAGATAAAAACACAGGAAATGCTAAACTAAAGGTGCAGTTTTTTTGGCCATTTAAAGGCAAATATTGGATTATTGATTTGGCAACCGACTATAGCTATGCTGTAGTTAGCCATCCAAACCGAAAATATTTATGGATTCTTTCGCGCACTGCGAATTTAGATGCAGCGGTGTATCAACAAATTCTAGCTCGACTTAAATCCAAAGGCTTTGATTTATCGAAATTAGAAACAACAACCCATTTTTAAATATATTAAAGTTTACTTAAATACTACTCATTTCCATTATAGCCTAAATATGTATTAAACCTTTGCATTGAGTTTATATCAAAGAGTCCTAATTGAATTTAGTAAACCAAACCACTTTGGTATTTGAAGAACTCTATAACACATATAAAAAACTGGTTTTTAACCTGGCGCTGAGCTATGTGCAAAATGTAGAGGATGCCGAAGAAATTACACAAGATGTATTTGTAAGTGTACATAAATCGATTAGCTCGTTTAACGAAACTGCAGCACTTTCTACGTGGATGTACCGCATCGCGATAAATAAATCGTTGGATTTTTTAAAAGCTAAGAAAAGCAAAAAACGCTTTGCGTTTCTAACTTCGTTATTTCATGACGACAGCAACGAATTGAAACATAATCCAGCGTCATTTAATCATCCGGGCGTTTTACTCGAAGACAAGGAAGCATTAGCAGCGCTATTCAACAAAATAAATCAACTTCCCGATTCTCAAAAAACAGCGTTGATTTTGCATAAAATCGAGCATAAACCGCAACTCGTAGTAGCTGAAATTATGGACATAAGTCCAAAGGCGGTTGAGTCGTTAATTCAGCGGGCAAAAGTAAATCTTTCGAAAAAAATCAACGGCAGCGAAGGATAAGTATAATTGCATCGTCTAACCAAAAAAGCATTACTAAAATGGACCTGAATAATTTAAATAAAATTAGAAGCGTTGAGGCTCCGCCCTACTTATTTACTCGGATTTTACAAAAAATAGAGCAAGCCAAAGTAGAGCAGGTTTCTAAACCTGTATTTTGGCTTGGTAGCTTTTCGTTTATGATTCTTTTAGCGGTAAACACATTGGTCTTGTTTAATACCAAAACAGAGCCTATCACCACTAAAAACTACGCTGAATATATTCAACTTACACCTAACAATACCTTATACAAATGAGTAAAATAAAGTTTTTGAGTACGGTTTCGTTAGCTTTATTGGGTATCAATCTGTTTTTGGTATGGTTTCTACTTTCACATAGGCCGCCAAATGGCAGACCACAAGAGCCAAAACAAGTGATAATTGAAAAATTAGGTTTTGATGATACACAAATTGAAGCTTATTTGAATCTTATTAAACAACACAGAGAATTAAGTTCTACTATAGATACGGATATAAAAGGTTTGAAAACCAAATTATATGCTACTTTAAAGCAAGAAAATCAACAAAAAATAACCGATTCTTTAACAGCAGAAATCGGAAAACTGCAGGTCGAAATTGAGAAAATAAACTACATGCATTTCCAAGAAATTAAAGCAATTTGCAAACCAGATCAGCTGCCGCAATTCAATGCATTTTGCGATGAAATTACCGACATATTTAACCAAAAAAGAATGCCTCCGCATGAAAAACGCTAAGGTTTTTCTAATTGCATTTTTCTTATTAACCTTTCAGGTAGTTTTTGCTCAAAAAAGCAGTATTCTGCTAAAAATTTCGCCAACTTTTGCTGGCAATTCCTTTAACTTGACCAACCAAGCGTTTGAAACTAAAGACACCACTGGCTTGCGCATTGATGTTTTAAAGTTTTACATTTCGAATTTGAGATTTTACCAAAACAGCAAAATTGTTTTAGAAGAAAAAAACAGGTTTCATTTAATAGATGCGGCTCACCAAAAATCGATGGAAATTGCCATTGAAAGCACTCAGAAAATTGACTTTAATGCCATTAAATTTGATATTGGCATTGATAGCGCTACCAATGTTTCGGGCGCTTTGGGTGGCGACCTCGACCCAACCAAAGGTATGTATTGGACGTGGCAAAGTGGTTATATCAATTTTAAAATTGAAGGAACTAGCAACCTTTGTACTTCTAGAAATCACGAATTTCAATATCATTTAGGCGGTTATATGCAACCCAATTACGCATTGCAAACGGTTAGTTTACCCGTAAAAAACACCGAAACCGTGGTTCTAAATTTTGATATAAAAGCATTTTTGCAGCAAGTTAACTTAGCAAAAACATCGCATATAATGTCGCCAAGCATACAAGCCGTTTCCTTGGCTAAGGTTGTTGCCCACTCATTCACCGTTATCGAAAATTGAAACAAAAACTAGCTATATTTTTAGGCTTTTGCTTTATTTTAGTAAGCTTTAGATCGGCAAATGATGCGTTGTTTAAAATACCGCAAAATTTTCCGAAGCCCGTTTACGATTTCACTAAAAATCCGCTTACTGAAAACAAGGTACAACTTGGTCGTGCCTTATTTTACGATCCGTTATTATCGCGCGACAACACCATTTCATGCGCAAGTTGCCACTCTCAATTTTCGGCTTTCACGCATGTCGACCATGCTTTAAGTCACGGAATAGACGATAAAATTGGTTTTCGCAACTCGCCTGCCCTGATGAATTTAGCATGGCAGCAAACCTTTATGCGCGATGGTTCTATCAATCATTTAGACATGCAGGCTTTAGCGCCCATCAGCAACGCTGTTGAAATGGATGAAAACATAACCAACGTAGTTTCAAAATTACAGTCGAGCGTTTTATATAAAAACCTATTTCAAAAGGCTTTTGGCGATACAGTAATCACTGGAGAACATACGCTTAAAGCTATTTCGCAATTCATGCTTACGCTAGTTTCTAGCAATTCGAAATACGATAGCGTAATGCGTAAGCAAGCTGTTTTTTCATCGCAAGAAAATAAAGGATACGTTTTATTTAAGAAAAACTGCGGCTCTTGCCATACCGAACCACTTTTCACCAACGATGCGTTTAAAAATAACGGACTTACGACTGATACATCTTTGATGGATTTTGGTAGATATAGCGTAACTAGAAAAGCAGCAGACTCTTTAGCTTTTAAAGTTCCTACGTTACGAAACATCGAATTTTCGTATCCATATATGCACGATGGACGATTCAAAAACTTAAACCAAGTGCTAAAACACTACACCCACGGAATCGAACACAGTAAAACTTTAGCAAAAGAATTGCGCAAGCCCATCCAACTTTCATCAAACGAAAAAGTAGATTTAATTGCTTTTTTGCTCACCCTTACCGATAAATCTTTCCTTTTCAATCCTAATTTTTTCTATCCCAAAGAAATATTCTCGGGTAAAGCGAAGGATTGATTTTTTGTAGTCGTCTAAACAGAAAAACAAACAAATTATAATGGCTAAAAACCTACTTATTGTATCGATGTTATTTGCAAGCGTGTTGTGTAAAGCACAACTAAACCCAGCAATAACATCTATTTTACAAAACAACAGCAAAACCGGAACATATTATGTTTCTGGAAACTCAATCGCACAATCAAACAATATTTTGGTAAACTGCCAAAAAGTTGAGTATTCTGCAACCCACGTTTACATTACAACAACAGGTGTTCCTGCGTATCCAACCGGTCCGTTTTTAGATGGCAACCCGTCAAATGCAACTAACCAAAACGCTATTTTCAAAATACCTTTGAACCCTGTTCAAAATACAGGCACTTCAACAGCATCAACCGCTGGCAACATTGGTATTTTTATCAATGGAGTAGCTTTATTCGATTATCGCGATGGCGTAGCTTGGAATGCAACTACCAACACCATTTGTGGTGGACCAGGTAACCCAACTTGTCCGGGCGGAATGGGTACAGCTCAAGCTTGGAACAGAGATGCAATTCCTGCTGAAAAGGCTGGTTTTGATTGTTCAAAAGCACACCCTGCAATGGGCAATTATCACCATCACCAAAATCCTTCGGCTTTTAAATTAGACAGAAAGGTAATTTCTACTATTTGTAACTTATACGATGCCGATGGCTTATACGCTATCGATACAACGCAGCATTCTCCACTAATTGGTTTTGCATACGATGGATTCCCGATTTATGGTGCTTATGGATTCGAAAACACAAACGGAACAGGAAATATTGTAAGAATCAAATCGAGCTACCAATTGCGCAACATTACGGTTAGAAATACTAGCCCAACAGGCGCTACGGTTACAAACGGTGCACCTATAAATACAACGTATCCTTTAGGTTATTTTAGAGAAGATTACGAGTATGTAGCGCATCCAAACCAACCCGATTATTTAGATGCTCACAACGGCAGATTTTGCAAAACTCCAGAATATCCAAACGGTATTTACTGCTATTTTGCTACGGTAGATGCAAGCTGGAATTCAACGTATCCATATGTAGTTGGACCAACTTTTTACGGGGTTCATGCTAACAGAAAAGTAACATCGGTTACTGAGCCAACAACGGTTTACGTTTCAACGGGTGTTGCAGATAAAGGTGCAGACAATATTAAAGTTAACATTTTCCCTAACCCAACAAACGACTTTATTGCAGTTCAAATGATGGGGTTAAACAAAGAAAATTTAACGATTGAAATGTATGACATCACTGGAAAATTAGTACAAAAATCAAGCATCGGTGCAGGTGCAACCAATACATATTTAGATACGCGTACGCTTTATGCAGGTAATTATTTTATCCGTATTTCTGGCGCTACAGTAAATACTACGAAGCAAATTGTAGTTACTAAATAATAAAGAAACCCCTCAACCCTTTTTTTCTAAAGCCTTCAATTTTTTGAAGGCTTTTTTTGTTTAAAGGCATTTTAAAGTGAACAGCCTTAAAAGGTATTTGTCTGAGGTACATTGCAAATCAATAACTAGGTATTCTTAAGTATTTAATTCTTTACTTTTTTACAATGAGTTATTAACAGGTATCACAATTTACCTGCACAAATACTTAAAACAATGTAGGTTGATGTATAATTTCTGAATTTATCCTTTGCAAATCTGCTATTTTTGGGATGATTTAAGCCTGATAATTGAATTAAAATTGACTCAGGTAAAAAAAATACTAACTATTTAATTATCAACGATATTGAATTATAGTTATTTATAACTGTAGAATATTATTCCATAAAATGAAAAACTTTAGTAAGCAATTTGGAGGCAAAATAACCAAAGAACTAGAAGCCAATTATCAACAATCAAAAAACTGGAAAAACGGAGTTTTCCATAACTTAGAGAAAACTCGAATGTCTATAAAACTAACAGATGTTCCTAAATTGCTATATCAACAATTTATAGCCAATGCAAATAGAATGCCTGCCAAAAATTTGCCATTAATTCCATTTGATTTACAAGCATTTTTAACTGAAGATTCTCATTTTAAGTTTTCATGGTATGGTCATTCAGCCATTCTAAGTAGAATAAACTCAAAAACAATTCTGATAGATCCAATGTTAGGTTCTAACACTTCGCCTATTGCACCTTTTAAAACCAAACGATTTTCGAGAAACACCTTAGATTTAATAGTTCAGTTCCCTGAAATTGATTTGATGCTTATAAGCCACGATCATTACGATCATTTAGATTTCGATAGTATTCAAAAACTCAAACATAAAACAAAACTATTTTATGTAGCCTTAGGCGTAAAAAGACATTTGATTGAATGGGGAATTAATCCTGAAATTATTCACGAATTCGATTGGTGGAACCAAGCCATTTATTCAGATATTGAAATCACTTTTACTCCAACCCGGCACTTTTCTGGGCGCGGAATAAAAGACAGAAACCGGTCACTTTGGGGCGGATGGGCATTAAAAACTGCATCTGAAAACATTTGGTTTAGTGGCGATAGCGGCTATGGTGCCCATTTCAAAGAAATTGGCAACAAACTTGGACCCTTTGATTTTGCATTTATGGAATGCGGCCAATACAATGAAAAATGGCACAACATTCATATGTTTCCTCATGAAAGCGTGCAAGCGGCCTTAGATGCAAAGGTAAAAAGAGCTATGCCAGTGCATTGGGCAGGGTTTTCATTATCGCTACACGAATGGTTTGAACCGGTTGTTCAATTTAAACATGCAGCAACAACTTTAAAACTCAATTCCATGTATCCAAAATTGGGTCAGATTCTCAACCTCAACACTGAAATCGAAGTTGACGAATGGTGGTTAAAGATTTAAATTGATGCTAATTTGATTGCTCAATATTAACTTTTTAGACAGAAATTGTCGGATTATCGAATATTGACTTAAATTTATCAAATGATATTTCCTACAAAAATGCTCACAAAACTATTTTTAGTTTTTGTTCTGTCGTTCATATTTGCATTTCAAAGCTCATCTCAAGTTCAACTCCAAAACACCGATCCATGCTTTTTTGATACCTATTTAAAACAGCATCAAAATCATGCAAACAAATTTGAAAAAACAATTCAATCCTATTTAAATATTCAAAAATTTACTGGCAATAAGTTACAATCTGGATCAACAAAAATAATCCCAGTTGTGGTTCATATAATCCACAATGGCAGTACCGAGAATATTTCTGATGCTCAGATTCAGAGCCAGATAGATGTACTAAACGAAGATTTCAGAAAAATTATTGGCAGCAACGGTTTTGGAAATGGCGTTGATACAGAAGTTGAGTTTTGCTTAGCTAAAATTACACCCGATGGCAAATGCACCAATGGCATTGTTCGTATACAATCTCAACTTGCCAACCACCAAACTTACCAGCGTAGTATGCTTAAAAACTTAAGTTATTGGGATAATACCCGATACCTAAACATGTATGTGGTAAAAAGTATTAATGGAACAAGTGGCACATTAGGATACTCGTCCTTTCCGGGCGGGCCACCAGATGAAGATGGAATTGTTGTTAGGCATAATTATTTCGGGAAAATTGGCACAGCAGCAGGAACCTTAGGAAGAACTACAACCCATGAAATTAGTCATTGGTTTGGCTTATATCATACCTTTAACAACGGCTGTGGCGTTGACACATGTACCGATGGCGATTACGTATGCGACACTCCCCCTGTTGCTCTTCCAAACTTTGGTTGCCCCAATGTAAACTCATGCTCCAACGATTTTCCGAATGTAAACGACCAAGTTCAGAATTACTTAGACTATACCAACGATGCTTGCAAAAACATGTTTACTGCTGGCCAAAAGCAAAGAATGGATGCAACTTTAAATACATTCCGATGGAATATTTGGCAATACACCAACATTGTGTCAACAGGTTGCGACTCGGGCTATATTTCCCCAACATGCAATGCAGTTGCCGATTTTACCGCGAATGCGCAACGTATTTGCATTGGAAATCCGGTGTTATTTACCAATAAGTCGTTAAACAACTGCACAACATTCTTTTGGAGCTTTCAAGGTGGAAACCCTGTAACATCAATCTTACCAAACCCATTAGTAACCTACAGCACACTAGGAAACTATTCGGTTTCTCTTATCGCAACAAACGCCATTGGCACTGATAGCGTGCTTTTCACAAACTACATTACAGTTACTACACCCACAGTTGGTCAAAACCTGCCATTTGCAGAAGACTTTGAAACCTCAACTTTTCCACCCAATGGAATTACAGTTGACAACCCTGACGGAGGCGTTACTTGGGAACTAGATACAACAGCTATCAAATTTTCGGGAATGGGTTCAGCAAAAATCAATAACCTTATCAATACAAATTACGGTCAATCCGATGCATTGATTTTCCCAAATTTCGACCTTTCGTCTTTTGTAGGTGCTCCGCGGCTAACCTTTCGGTGGGCCTATGCCAAATCAGACCCAAGTTACTCTGATGAGTTGCTCGTGCTTATTTCTACTGATTGCGGTGTAAATTTTTCGCAACTGTTTTACAGAACAGGAACTTCAATGACCACAGGCACAACCCAAACTACGCCATATATACCTAACAGCGCAACCGTTTGGAAAATGGCAAATATTAACTTATCGGCTTATGCAAATTCAAACAGTGCCATTTTAAAAATCGTGAATGTTACTGATGGAGGAAACAATTTGTATATCGATAGTATAAATATTGGTGGCTTTTCAACTGGCACAATGGAGTTTAATGAAACTCAATACAATGTAAACGTTTTCCCGAACCCAACTACCGATATTGTAACGTTGAACTTTACCCTTAATCAACCTGAACCAGTTAAAATTTCGATATTCAATACACTTGGGCAACAAGTATTTACTGAAGAAGGGGATTTAGGAAGCGGGTTACATAATAAAAAGTTTCCAATTGAAAAATGGGGAAGCTCCACTTTTTATTTAATGCATTTAACTATTGGCAATAAAGCAATTACCAAAAAGGTATTGATTCAAAGATAGATTCTATAGATTTCAACCAAATCATTAAAAATCACAGGTTGACATCAAAAAAAATGGGTTTAGCGTATTAAAATACACTAAACCCATATCAAAAAAAACTGTGAATTACTCTACTATTAATTTTCTAGCTAATCGCAATCCATTTACATTAATACCTACGATATACATCCCAGAATTTAAATTCTGAGTCGACAAGTTTAATGTATTATTACCAGGAGATGCGTAAACAGTTTCGGCCTGAATTAATCTACCCGATAAATCTTCAATCGTATATAAGATGCTATTATTACTTTCATCCAAAAGGGTAAAAGCTAGGCTTACCTGCTCACCTTTCAGAATATGGTTTGGATAAATTAAAACATTCTGAATAGAGCTTATATCTTCATTTTTTGCAATTGAACACGTACTTCTCATCAGTTTTAAAGAGCGAGGTGCAGAAGATCCACATGCATTATTTGCAGCTACTTTTACATATTCTGTCGACCCTGCTGGATTTGCTAAAATACTTGCTGTTCCATTTCCGCTTGCAATCAAACCGTAGGTCATGGTCCAAGTATAAGAAGTTGTGCCCACTGCAGGCGAAATTGAAAAAGGCATATTTATTTGGCCTGGGCAAAAAATTGTTGCACCACTTATCATACCTGGCATTGCTGGTATTGATGACAGTTTAAGGCTTTTAACCATTGAAACTTCACCGCAAATGTTTTTCGAGGTAACTTTTAAAGTTCCTGGGTTAGCTACAAATGTTGGTGTAAATGACATCACTATACTATTTGTTCCTTGCCCATTATCAATATTAGCTCCTAAAGGGGCTACCCAATCGTAAACAAAACCAGGGGTATTATTTACCGTATAAATTACATTATTATTTCCAGCTGGACACAATCCAATTTTCAATCCGCTAATTGCTGAAACCATTGGAGAAGAGCATTTGCCAGCGTTTATTTGTATAATGCCATTGCTTGAAACCCCATTATAGGTTGAAAAGTCGCCCGTTACAATTATTTTATCTTCACCTACAATACCAATTGAATTTACACGGGTAGCACCAGAACCCAAATTTCCAGTAAATCCTGTACCCACATCAAAAGTTGCATCTAAAGTTCCTGCATAATTTAATCTTGCAATTCCATTTCTTGATATACCATTAAATGACGTAAAATCGCCACCTAAAACAATTTTTGCATTTGGCTGAATTCCGATTGAGGATATAGGAGCATTTGGACCAATCCCTGCATCAAAAGTTGCATCTAAAGACCCATCAGATGAAAGTCGAACAATTTTGTTTTTTACAATTCCATTAAACGAAGTAAAGCTGCCAGCAACTATTATTCTACCGTTAGATTGTATAGCAATTGCATTTATGCTATTATTCATTCCAGAACCGATGTTAAGAGAAGTGTTCAAAGATCCGTTTGAATTTAAACGAGTTATATAATTGCGCGAAACACCATTGTATGATGTAAACTCCCCACCAATAATTAACATACGTGTCATATGCAAAACCGCAGTATTTATAGTGTTATCAGCACCTAAAAAAGGATCGAAAGACATATCAAGAGCTCCATTTTTTCCAAGTCTAGCTACTCTATTTCTAACAACACCGTCAAATGAAGTAAAAGAGCCACCAATAAGCAATAGGCTGTCAACCTGAAAAGTTAACGTTTTTACAGAAGAATTAGCGCCAGTTCCAGGATCAAAGCCACCATCTAAGGTGCCATCGCTATTTAATCGAGCTATTCGATTTCTAGAAGTTCCGTTATAAGAAGTAAAATCTCCGCCAATAACAATTTTACCATCGGATTGAACCACAATAGTTAACACACTTTGGTTTGCGCCACCACCTGCACTAAAGCTATTATCAATACTGCCGTCAGCATTTATTCTAGCAATTCTGTTTGCAGCCACTCCATTATAAGCAGTAAAGTTGCCAGCAACTACAATCTTTCCGTTGCTCTGAACTGCCGATGCATAAATAGCGTTATTTGCTCCTGAACCACCCAAATTAAAGGAAACATCTTTAGTTCCCGGGACTTGTGCTAAGGATTGATAGGTTGTAAAAATTGCAATAAAAGTTAGTGCAATTTTAAAATTCTGTAATAATTGTCTCATAGGGTTTCTTTGTTTTACCAATGTCAAAAATTAACATGACATAAATCATATAAAAATATGTATTTTATATGTAAATCAATCTGTTAGCTACCCACTTTAAGCTTTTTTTAATATACATTTGTATTTATTTTCAGCCTCAAATCGTACTTCGGTTTGGTATAATTTATTTCAATTAAAGTCGTTCTTTATTTAACTTTAGAAAAGCTATGAAATTCCCTTGGTTTAAAAGATACGGCCTGTTATTTTATCCTATTTCCTTTGTTGGAAGGCTGATTTTAATAGCGGCATTATTTATTTCAGTTTCTGTTTTTCTCACAATAGATGAGAATTCACATTCTGTAAGCGATACCTTAATGAGCTTTGCAATCAATCTATTGATTATTTACTTTATTTATTCATTCATTGCTTTTATAGCAAGTAAACATAATAAGTGAATAATGAATAAATCTGAAAAAGCAGTTCATGTATTTAACATTCGCGCCAAAGAATATGCGAATAGGTTTATGGATGTAAGCAATTATCATGATTCATTGTACATGTTTCTTGATTCAATTCTGGCAACCAAACCAACTGTTTTAGAACTTGCATGTGGGCCTGGAAACATTACCCGTTTTTTACTCGAGAAAAGACCTACCATCAAAATTTTAGCTACAGACTTAGCTCCGAACATGCTCAAAATTGCAAAAGAAAATAATCCGACAGCAGCTTTTAAACTCTTGGATTGTCGAAAAATTTTAGAGTTGGAACAAGCATTCGATGGCATCCTTTGCGGATTTGGATTGCCTTATCTTACGAAGGAAGAAGCCATTTTACTCATTGAAGATGCATCTAAAATGATAAACAGCAATGGAATCCTCTATCTCAGCACAATGGCTGACGATTATTCAAAATCTGAATTGAAAACAGGAAGCACTGGAGATGAAATTTTTATACATTATCATCAAGAAAATTATTTAGCAATAGCATTGCTTAAAAATGGATTTGATATCATTCAAATTATCCGCCAAAGTATTCCCGATTTAAATGATACAAGCGCCATCGATTTAATACTAATTGCTAAGAAAAAATAAATCTCCCTAGCAAATTCTGTAATTTTCAGCATTTCCAATTCAATTTTTCAATACCAAGTAAATCAAGCAAAACTAATTAAAGTGGTAAAAAGCCAACTATTTAAACAAATCGCTTTCATAACTGCCTTATTAGCTTGCTTAACTCCATGGATTGACCCTCCAATAGCCCTGCTTTTAGGAATAATTTTAGCATTAACAATTGGGCATCCATTTTTACATTTAAATAATTTAGCCACCAACTGGTTTTTAAAAATTTCCGTGGTTTTGTTGGGTTTTGGAATGAATTTGTATCATGCCCTTGAGGCTGGCAGAGAAGGTTTAATCTTTACAATTTTCTCCATTATACTCACCCTATTTGCTGGCTTTTTCATAGGTAAATACCTAAAAGTTGATTCAAAAACTGCCTACCTAATTTCAAGCGGAACAGCCATTTGTGGAGGAAGCGCTATTGCGGCAGTTTCGCCTATAATTAAAGCCGATGAAAAACAAATGAGCATAGCACTTGGCACAGTGTTTATTTTAAACTCAGTTGCGTTGATGATTTTCCCGGCAATTGGGCATGCATTTCAACTATCGCAAACTCAGTTCGGGTTTTGGTGTGCTATAGCCATTCACGATACCAGCTCTGTTGTTGGCGCTTCGGCAAAGTATGGTTTAGAGGCGTTGCAAATTGCAACCACAATTAAACTCGAACGCGCATTATGGATTATTCCTCTCTCCATTTTTACAGTTTTAAGTATTAAAGGCGAAAGTAAAAAAATCAAAATACCATACTTCATAGGCTTTTTCATTCTTGCCATGATAGTTAGCACCTATTTACCTCAATTTAAAAACGTGTATAGTTTTGCCGTTTTAATAGCTAAAAAAGGATTAACAGTCACTTTGTTTTTAATAGGAGCTGGCTTATCCGTTAAAACCATAAAATCTGTTGGGCCAAAACCAATGCTTCTCGGACTTATTCTTTGGGTTTTAATAAGCACCATTTCTTTAGCTGTTATAATGCTGATGTAAAACATCTACCATGCCTCCTTTTTAAATTGAAATCTTTTTAAAAGCTTTAATCTTTAGATTATCATCAAGTAACTGAAATCTATTTTCAGGGAATGAACCTATAATTCATAATGGTGTTATCCTAGATAGTGTTTTTAAATCCCTACCTTTGAGGCTTTAGACAACACATTCACTAATTTCTGTCATTTGTTTGATAAGAAATAAAAATTACAAACAAATGCAATTTGAAGATTTAGAAATTATTGCCCCAATAATTAAGGCATTAAAAGAAGAACAATACGTATCACCTACTCCTATTCAGGAAAAAGCAATACCGCTAGTATTAGCAAAACACGACCTTTTAGCAACTGCACAAACCGGAACCGGAAAAACTGCCGCATTCGCTATTCCTATTTTACAACATTTAGTAAGCAGTCGTCAACAAAACCACCATGCACGCAAAATTCAAGCGCTTGTAGTAACCCCTACTCGCGAACTTGCAATTCAGATAGAAGAAAGCTTTGAAACTTATGGAAGATACACAGGCATTAAAAGCACGGTTATTTTTGGTGGAGTTACGCAAGGGAAACAAACCGATGCGATTCGCAGAGGCGTTGAAGTTTTAATAGCAACACCTGGCAGGCTGTTAGACTTAATGGATCAAGGAATTGTTTCGTTACGCGATGTAGAATATTTTGTATTAGATGAAGCCGACCGCATGTTAGACATGGGTTTCATTCACGATATCAAAAGAATTATTGCCAAACTTCCAGTGCAGCGCCAATCGCTGTTCTTTTCGGCTACTATGCCAAACGATATCGTTGAACTTTCTCGCAAAATATTAAACAACCCTAAAAAAGTTGAAGTAAGTCCGGTTTCATCGGCTGCACAAACAGTTCAGCAATTTTTGTATTACACCAACAAAGGCACCAAAAAAGATTTGTTGATGCACATTCTGAAAGACCGTAAAATGGATCAGGTGTTGCTATTTTCGAGAACAAAACACGGAGCCGATAAAATTGCGAAAAGCTTAAAAGAGCAACACATTTTGTCTGCTGCAATTCATGGCGACAAAGCACAAAATGCGCGTCAAAGAGCGTTATCGCAATTTAAAGCAAAAGAAATTCGCGTGTTAGTTGCAACAGATATCGCTGCACGTGGTATTGATATCGACAAACTGAAACACGTGATTAACTACGATATCCCTAATATTTCAGAAACTTACGTTCACCGCATAGGCAGGTCGGGCAGAGCTGGCGAAGAGGGTGTTGCAATCTCATTATGCGAGCCTGAAGAAAATCTTTTCATTAAAGATATCGAAAAGCTTATCAATCAAAAGCTTGTAGTAATTACAGACAACCCTTTTCCTCAAACCGAAAAAGAGATGACAACTGGCGAAAAAAAGGAGTTCGAAAAAGAAAAAAACCGCAAAAAACAAGAATTTTTTGCCAATAAAAATAAGCAGAATCCAGGTAGAAGATAGAATGCCATTTTATATCAACTCTCTGACTAATAATCTTTAACGTAATTTTAACATAAAAACTGATTTTTTTATATTTAAATTTATTTTATGAAATGATATGTTAATATTCAATGAAAGAGATTTGAAATAGCCATTAAAAAGAGAGAAACATGGCAAATTTGAACGCATATGCAAAAGTAAAGAAATTGGTAATACATTATTTCACTGTAACATCATATTTTAAAAATACAACAATCATGAAAAATTCATTCACAACAGCAATTTATTGCTTGTTTTTTTTAATGCTAGTTTCTTGTAAAAAGGACAATACGCCTAGCATTGCTGAATTAAAAAACACAGACCTTACTACTGATAATTTTTTTGAGACCGTTGTTTCAAAAAAACTAACAAGTACTAGCGAAAAAGTATTTTATATAATATTTGAATACAATGCTAAAAATAAAGGTATTTCTATTAAAGATATTGTAGAAAAAGAACCAGACTTTTTTGTTCTTGAGCCACAAAAAAATACAACTCAACTTGATGTGGACCAATTCAAGGTTACTTGTTCCAAATCGGGTAAAGATTTATGGACTAAAACATGCGATGGGAAATTTTCTTGTGGCAGTTTAATATCTAATTGTTTAGACCAAGGCGGATGTGCTGAAATTTGCAATTACCAAGCCATTTATATGCCAGAAATACAAACATTTTACCTAACAGATTTATAGATATTAAATCATTTTCTATTAAAATAAAAATGCCATTTTTTGCCAATAAAAATAAGCAGAATCCAGGCAGAAGGTAGGCATTTTTAAAATGAGTTAAAAAGGGAATTCAATATAAATTGAATTCCCTTTTTTTATGAAAAAAAACAAAACGTATATTTGATTATGAACCAAAAAATTGCTCATATAGCGCTTTTAGTAAAAGATTACGATGAGGCAATAGCATTTTACACTGAAAAATTAAATTTCGTTTGAGTTGAAGACACAAAATTGTCTGAAACTAAACGATGGGTTTTAGTGGCGCCACAAGGCAATAATGGTTGTTCGTTGCTATTAGCTAAGGCTGCAAATGAGCAACAATCAGATAGAATAGGAAACCAAACCGGAGGCAGGGTTTTTCTTTTTTTAAATACAGATAATTTTGAAAGAGATTACAGCAATTTGATAGAAAAAAATATTAAAATTGTTCGTCAACCTGTAGTTGAAATTTGGGGAACTGTTGCCGTTTTTGAAGATTTATATGGTAATTTATGGGATTTAATTGAGCCAAATCCTACGAGGGCGACAAGTTAAATGTTTCTGAATAAATTCATAAATTTTTTTATTTATTAAGCCAAAGCTATCTCATTTAGGATACTTGGACTTAATGGTTTAGTTATAAACTTTTTAGCAACAGTAAATTTAGCAGCACGTTCTTTATCGTTTGAATCTGCTGAGGAGGTAAGCATATATACAGCTGTTTTATTAATAAAACTTTCTGGGAATTTTGAAAACTCTTCAAGGAATTCAAAACCATCCATTACAGGCATTCTTATATCTAAAAAAATTACATCTGGAAATTCTTCATGATTCCCTTTCAGTGAATTTAAAAAAACTAATGCTTCAATAGCTGAAATACTCACACTAATTTTCTCTGCAAATTTCCTATTTTCGATAATATGTTTCGATATATAAATATCCATCTCACTATCATCTATAAGTAAAACGTGTTTCATATCTAAAATTATTAATTTAATGTGGTTAGTAGATTTGGAATAGTAATAGTAAATTTTGTGCCAACCCGAATCTCAGATTCTAGTTCAATTTCTGCGTTAAGTTTTTCAATTGCCTCTTTAACAATATACAGCCCTAAACCTGATCCGGTTGAGAGTTTTGTTGCTCTGTAAAACATTTCAAACACCTTGTCTTTGTCTTTATCAGTTATACCTATTCCATTATCTTCAATAATAATTATTGCATGTTCTTTATTACAGTTTATGTTTAATTTAACAAAAGATTTTTCTTTGCTAATGTCTTTGTATTTGATTGCATTGGATATTATGTTATTTAAAATAACATTAAGTCTACCTAAATCTGATACAAATTTTTCATTTTGAATTATTTCAACTTTTAAATTTAATTCTTCTGCACCCTCCATAAATTTCAACCCCAGCCTCATTTCTTGAACCATCTCTTCAAATACAATCACTTCTTTTTCAATCTCCATTCTAGAATTTCTAGAATTTCTAGAATAATCAAGAATATCTTCAATAAAGCTATCGAGTTTAAGTACGCTTTTATTTAACATTACTAGTAGTTCCATCTGGCTGCTATTCTCAGAATCTACGCCTAATTTTGCAATACTTATCAAACCAAGCATCGACTTAAGAGGGGCACGCAAATCGTGAGAAGCGCTGTATACAAATCGATCAAGCTCTTTATTTGTTTTCTTAAGCTCTATATTTTGAGATTCTAATGTCTTTTCATTTTTTTTCGCTTCGGTGATGTCTGTAATTACACCAATAAGTTTTTTTGGTTTATTACTTTCGACTTGCACAGTTACAATATCCCTTATCCATACAATCCTTCCATCTGCAGATACCATTCTGTATTCAAAAACATGGTCATTGTTTTCGTTTGTGTGCTCTTTGCAATAATTAACAGCCCATTCACGATCTTCGATATAAATATGATCGGCCCAAAATGTAGGATTTTTTGTCCACTCTTCTAATGGATACCCTAACATTTTTTCGGCTTTTTTGCTTACAAAAGTAAATTCAAACGTTTGTGCGTCTGCTTCCCACACAATTCCATCCACACTACTTATTATTCTAAAATAATTTTCTTGCAATTCCTGCATCTCAATTTCTACTTTTTTAGGATAACTGATATCCAGAACGTAGGCAACTCCAGTTCCAGAAACGCCATCTTCTAAAGAAGAAGCTCCAATTAATATGGGTATGCGTTTCCCATCTTTTCTATAAAATTCTTTCTCAAAGGGTTTACAAAACCCATTTAGATTTACTTCATTTATTGCTAATTGATCCTGAACTGCATATTCAGGTGGGGTCATTTCACTCCAATTAATTTTTTTATTTAAAAGGTCATTTTTAGTGTACCCAAAGGTTTCGAGAAAAGTTTGATTTGCATCTAAAATTTCTCCATTGGCATTCCAGTAAATCAAACCTATAATGTTAGAGTTAAACACGCTATTCATTAAAGCTTGACTTCGTTTAAGTTCTATTTCGTTGTTTTTTTGTTTAGTAACATCTCTTAAAAAGACAGAAAGTCCTTGTTTTGATGGATAAATATGGTATTCGAGCCACTTTTCTAATGGAGCATAATATTCTAATAAATACTGATACTGCTGCTCTTTCATGCCTTTTTCATAAGCTATTTGGAATGGCTGTCCATTTGAATCTGGAAATTCCTCCCAAATGTTTTTTCCAATTAATTGTTCAGGATTTAAGCCGAGTATTTCACCTGCAAGTTTATTAATATAGGTGTAATTCCATTTTTCATCAAAAGCAATAAAAGCCTCAGAAATCCTATCCAAAACCGTCCTATATTTTTCTTCGCTTTTTCGTATTTGTTTTTCCGAGTTTTTTAAATCTAAAGTTCTTTTCAAAACAAGTTTTTCTAATAATGCAGGCTTACTGAGTATATTATATAACAACAACGACAAAGCAACTGCTGCTAATAAGCTAAAAAAACCTATTAAGATTACACCATTCAATAATTTGTTTTTTGTTAAGTGAGCTACAGAAATTTTCCAATTACTTTCTTGAAAAACAACACTTGTTATATATGTTAATGCTTTGCTTGAGCGGATAGGAAGGAAATTCTCTTCTATTAAAGTATTTGGGTTTACTTTTGATAGCTGATAATAATATTCAGAATTGCTTGAAGTATCTATGCCGGCATTTTTAATAAGGGTTTCAAAAGATATAATTGAAGCTGCAAATCCCCAGAATTTATTTTTTCTGAAAATTGGCAATCGGCATACCACGGCTTTACCGCCTTGTTTTAAATTTAATGGCCCAGCAATAAAAAACTTCTTTTGTTTAATTGCTTTTTGAGCTTCAATTCTAGTAGCTGGATCTTCTAAAATATTGTAATTTAAAGCAGATATGTTCCTTTTATATGGATAAACATACTTAATAATTCCATCGGGAACCAATTGTATTCCGTCAATAAATTTATTATTGTCAACTAAATGTTCGCCTAAATTATTAAACCCCACTGGCTCTCCATTGTCATTAACCGATAATGCCAAACTTATGGATGAAAAAAGTGCCGAATTTATAGATTGCTTTATGTTACTTTCAACCGATTTTAATATATTATTTGAAATTGATTTCTCAATTTCTTTAACATAAACATAACGTTGATAGGTAACTACAGTTGCTAAAACCAATAAGCTCACAAAAAACACTGCAGTCGGCATTATAGGATTTGAACGAAATATATCTCTCAGTTTTTTAAAGTTGTCGGTCTTAGTCATTAAATTCCCTCACTTATAATCATAATAAATTGTCATCATATTTTGATAGTTAAGGCTTATAAACTATCAAAAATTAGTAATTGTAAAAGTGTTTTAACACCTTTCCAAGGTTTTCAAGATTTCATAAAATTAAATTAAATTACCCAATAAAAAAGATTTTATCTTTTTACACATTAAAATTTTACAAAACATAAACTATGAACCCTAGAACTATATGGATTAAATAAAAAGTTTGCTTTTTTAAAATCTCAAATATACAAATGGGTAAAATCTTTAACTTGTGAATAATTATAACAGTTATGCAAGATTTTATATGGGACAGCTTTATTCAGAAAATTGCAATTAAAGCCAATTTAGAAGACATTTATGATGCATGGACTATGCCATCTGAACTCGAAAAGTGGTTTTTAAAAGAGGCCCTGTTTTTTAAAGAAAATGGAGAAAAAGTGGGATTTTTCGAAAACATTTCACTAAAAGATACTTATGAATGGTCGTGGTTTCTTTACGATGCCGTAGAAAATGGTAAAATTATTGCCTTAAACGAGATAAACTTTATTCGGTTTTCTTTTGCAGGTAATTGTTTGGTAGACATTAATTTAGCACAATTAGATGACCATGTTATGGTTACTTTAACTCAACATGAAATACCAACTGACGATAAGTCAAAAATGAACATCCGATTGGGATGCGCAACAGGTTGGGCATTTTTCTTGGTAAATTTAAAATCAGTTTACGAGGGTGGTTTAGACCTGAGAAATAAAAATGAAAGCCTAAAGCAAATGATTAACAACTAAATTTTATGAAAACCTATAAATCGAAAATTGGCTTAAGTATAGCCATTCCACTATTTACAATATTGGCTTTAACTACCGCTTTAATGATTTGGGATAAAAGTACTTTTGGAATTATTATCCTTCTAATTTCGATTTTGTTCACAATAAATATGTATTTGAATACGTATTACAAAATAGAAGGTAAAACTCTAATTGTAAAAGGGGGTTTCTTTATGAAAACTACCATTGAAATAGAAAAGATTAAAAAAATAGTAAAAACTAACTCGATATTAAGCGCTCCAGCACTTTCTTTTGACCGAATCGAAATTTTTTACAACAAATACGATACAATTATTCTTTCCCCAGAACACAAAAGCCAATTTATTGCGCATCTTAAAAATATCAACCCATCAATTGAATCAGACATTTAGGTTTTATAGTGCCACACCTTTTAATAAATCTTTAAGGTATTGTACCTTTTCTTGAAGTAAATTTGCACGTTGAATTTCATGAGTTATTTGTTTCTTTTGCATACAGAAATTTAATGCAACTTAATTATTTGAATTTCTTTCAATATGCAAATTTTAAAAAATCAGAAGTTTGTTCTCGGTTTATATGTTACCCTTGCCTTAATTATTGGCTTGCAACAATACTACAACAACACTTTTAACAACTTCACAATTTTTCAACACTCTGTTTTCCATTTCTTTGCACATATAAACCCTTATTTAGATTTCCCAAATGAGCAATACGATGTTTTTTTATACAACCCTTCATTTACCATCTTATTTATTCCTTTTGCTTATTTGCCAACGGTTTTAGGCATTGTTTTATGGGCAATTTTTATCTCGCTTGTTTTCTATATGGGCATCAAAAGTTTGCCTATTTCAGATTCAAAAAAGCTTTTCATTTATTACCTCATCATTCCAGAGTTAACCACATCAATCGGGAATTTGCAAACCAACCCAATCGTTGTTGCACTAATTATTTTTACAATGACGCTTTTAGATAAAAACTCGATTAAAAAGGCTGCTATTTTCCCTTCGTTAAACTTTTTCATCAAAGGATATGGTGCTATTGCGGGTGTTTTCTTCCTACTTAAAAATCCTAAAATCAAACATTTCATTTATCTAACTATAACATTTATAATTATCGGTGCTTTGCCGCTTTTGTTTTATTCATTTGCCGATTTTATTCAACTTTACGAGCAATGGTATTGGTCGTTAAAACAAGACTATTCAATTAATACAGGAATATCGGCAATGGGCTTTATAAAAAGTGTTTTTTATAAAAATTTATCCATATTAAACATTCAACTTTTTGGCGTATTGATGTTTGCAATATCGTTTATAAGTGTTTTATTGCATAAAAACTACGAGGCGGTTAAATTCTTTTATCTAGCCAATGTTTTAATTTGGGTGATAATTTTTAATCAATCTTCAGAATCTGCTACGTACATAATTGCATCAACAGGCGTGTTTATTTGGTTTGTGAACTCAAAAAAATCATGGCTAGATGTTTTCTTGTTTGTATTCTTTTTTATACTCACTGTAATGTCTCCTTCAGACCTATTTCCCCGAGAAATCAGACAAAATTATATTGTACCCTATTCACTTAAAGCCTTGCCATGCATTCTAATTTGGCTTAAAATCCAGGGCAAATTACTGCTTCCAAACCTACAAATACCAACCAAAATTTTATGGAAAAGAAGTCTGATTTAGCCATTGTACTTCCTGTTTACAATCCTTTTCCTTCGTGGGACGTATTTTTAGAAAAATCATTACATAAACTTTTTGGGTTTTTTAAAGGGTATGTAGTTGATATAATAATTGTAAATGATGGCTCAACTATTTCTATTGAAAACGAAATAAAAGTGCTGCAACATAAGTTTCCAAACATACAATACATTTCAAATCCTGTAAATAAAGGCAAAGGATTTGCGGTTAGAACTGGGTTGGAAAAAGCAAATGCTACCTCATTTATTTATACGGATTGGGATTTCCCTTTTGGCGAAAAAAGTGTGTTTGAAACGTTTAAGGTAATTATCGATTCTAAAGCATCGTTAGTAATTGGCAAAAGAACACAAGAATATTTTAAGTCGTTGCCTAAGGTGCGCAGAATCATCTCTAAAAGCCTTAGAATGATAAATGTGTTTTACTTTGGCTTACAAAAAATTGACACACAGGCAGAATTAAAAGGTTTAGATGAAAGCGCTCGAGCATTATTTTTAAGAACAAAAACCAACAGTTTTGTTTTTGAATTTGAGTTCATTAAGCTTGCTTTGCGTAATAATATCGAAGTTTTTACAATTGATGTTAGTCCTAGAACAGACATTGTTTTTAGTAATTTCAGGATAAAAACAATTTATAAAGAATCGCTCAATTTGTTAAAAATCATGATTAAGCGCAATGGAAAATAAGATTTTACTAACCTTCGATCTTGAAGAATTTGACTTGCCTTTGGAATACAATTTTCCGATTGATGTTAAAAAACAGCTTTCCATTTCTGCTGAAGGTTTAGATAAAATCTTGACTTTATTGAAAAACCATAACCTAAAAGCGACTTTTTTTACCACAGCTTTTTATGCCGAAAATCGGCCACAACAAATCCATCAAATAGTTGCTGACGGCCACGAATTGGCTTCGCATTTATACTATCATTCTGATTATTGCATAGAACATATTGCCAAATCGAAGCAAAAACTCGAAGAAATTTCTGGTGTTGAAGTTATTGGTATACGAAGTCCTAGATTGCGTCCATTATGCCAAGATGCCATTTTAAAAGCTGGATACCAATACGATTCTTCATTAAATCCTACCTACATTCCTGGCAGATACAATAATTTATCACAGCCTCGAACCTTGTTTAAAAACCAGCATAACGATTTGCAAATTCTACCGTTTTCGGTAGGTGCATTTTTGCGTTTTCCGCTTTTTTGGTTGAGTTTTAAGAATATCCCTCTAAAAATATTTAACTCGTTTTGCAAACGAGTCCTTAAAAAAGATCAGGTTTTACATTTATATTTTCATCCGTGGGAGTTTGCAAACCTCAGCGAGATAAATGTACCTAAATACCTCAAAAAAGTTGATGGGGATGCATTGATTTCTCGGCTCGAGAAATTAATCTGCCACTTTAAACCTTTGGGACAATTTTCAACTGTTAAAGATTATGTTCAGCGCAAGAAGCTTCGATAAATTAGGGGCAATAGGCGTATTAATCGCTGTTATTTTATCGCCCTGCTGCTTTCCGTTGTTTGCTTTTATCGCAACTTCACTAGGACTCGGCAGTTCTGGATTATTCGGAGAATGGGCACCCTTCATTATACAATTAATGGTTTTAGTAAATATACTTGGATTGTTAATTTCGTTCTTCAAGCATTGGTGTATTTATCCTACTTTGGTATCGGTACTAAGCGGCATTCTTATTTTTTATCATTATAACTTCACTGATAACGATTCAAATGTGTGGATTTATCTGGGAATGCTTGGTTTGTTTGTTGCCACAATTTGGAATTACCAAAGAAATAAAATGCATGGAACTTGCAGCTCAAATCAAGAAATTGTATTGCTATCAACGCTATCATGCCCCAACTGCAACCATAAAAAGGTTGAAGAAATGCCCACCAATGCATGTTCATATTTTTACGAATGCGAAAATTGCAAAGCCGTACTAAAACCTAAAGAAGGCGATTGCTGCGTTTATTGCAGTTATGGAACAGTTAAATGTCCTCCAATGCAAACAGGCGAAGGTTGCTGTTAATCAATTTTTTCAAAAAAGGCTTGATAAACCTCCCTTCCAAAAAAAATCAGGTTGCTTTTAACCCAAGCCATGCAAACGTTTGGTTAAAAATACTGAAGATTAATAATTCAATTTAACACCAAATCCAAACCCCATGTCGCTGTCGTAGTGCGTTTTAAAGCCTAGGTTTTTGCTTGCGATGTAACTAAGTCCCACCATAAATTCTTTGTCGGAATTGAGCATAAAACTAGATCTTACTCTTTTAGAAATTGGAATATCTTCTCGTTTTAGTTGAACGCGGAAGTTCCCATCGTGGTAAAGTTCTGTTTGCAGCACCAAAAGCATAGGCAAGGTATATGCAACACCAATGCTCAGTTGCGTACGGTTGTCTTTAGTGCTCTTTTGGCCAAACAGATTTTTTTCAATTTCGCCTTTATCTAGTTTACGATAGCGCCAATCAAACCCAATAAATGGCATTAACCACTGCATCTTTCCTAAATATCTGCCAAGGTGCGTTTCGCTTTCATATCCATGATGGTCATTATATCCAATGCGCCATTCGGATCCCAAGCTCCAGCGTGCATTTTGCAACATTGCTTCGCCATCATTTCCGTTGGTAGCAATGTCGTTTTGGATCATAAAATGGCTCTGATTACTCTCTTTTTGCAATTTTTTATACGCCCATTTTTTATCTGACAATAACGGATTGATTTGTTGATTTTCGTAGCTGAGAACCCGATTCATACCCGCCATCATATGGTATAAAATATGGCAATGGAAAAACCAATCGCCTTCTAAATTTGCTTCAAACTCAATAACATCGGTTTCCATAGGCATAATATCCAACACGTTTTTAAGTGGAGAATATTCGCCCATTTTATTTATCACCCTAAAATCGTGGCCATGTAGGTGCATTGGGTGCCGCATCATGGAGTTATTATAAATGGTTATTCGAACAATTTCGCCTTTTTTAATCCAAATTTTATCGGATTCCGAAAGCACTTTGTTGTCTAGGCTCCAAACATACCGATTCATGTTTCCTGTAAGTTCGAACCTCAACTCTTTTACCGGTGCATTTATGGGTAAAGTAGTTTTGATTGGCGATTTTAATAGTGAATAATTTAATGTTTTGATGCTTGTATTGGTATGAGACGAATGGTTAGCATGATCTTCTACAGATTTTGAGGTCATTTTTTCGCCAGAAATTTCTGGATACATTACCGTGTTCATATCCATTTGCTGCAAGCTCATATCCATTCCCATGGGGTTCATATCGCCATTCAACTTCATCATATCATTCATCATCTTCATCCCTTCAAAATATTTCAATTTTGGTAATGGATTAGCAAGTTTTTTGATACCCACGCCAACAAATACAGATGCCGATTTAGTCCGATCTTCAGCTGTTGCAAGCAATTCGTATGAAATATTTTGGGATGGAATCGAAACAAGTATATCGTACGTTTCTGAAACTCCAATTATAAGCCTATCTACCTCAACCGGATTCACATCGTTGCCATCGTTTGCTATAACCGTGATTTTTCCGCCAGCGTAGGTCAACCAAAAATATGAGGAAGCACCTCCGTTAGATACGCGCAAACGTACCTTTTCTCCTGCTTTAAATTGGGATAGTTGACTTTCGTTTTTGCCGTTTATTAAAAATTTATCGTAATAAATGTCGCTAACATCCATAGCCAACATTCGTTTCCACTCATTGGCAAGCTTGGTTTTAAAATGTTTTTCTCTGATTGCCTCGGCATAGCTTTGGGTTGTACCTTTTTTAATGGCAAACCAATCGGATGCATTATGCAGCATTCGATGAACGTTTTCAGGTTTATAATTTGTCCATTCACTTAAAATCACAGGTACAGCGGGCAAATCATCTATTCCGATTCTAAACGTTGGATCGTTCTTTTTCTTGATTAAAACCAACGACCCATACATACCTAACTGCTCTTGTAATCCGCTATGACTATGATACCAATGCGTTCCGCTTTGAATTATAGGAAATCTATAAACATGCGTGGTGTTGGGTTTAATAGGCATTTGAGTTAGAAAAGGCACTCCATCTTCTTTGTTTGGAACATACAAGCCATGCCAATGCAAGGATGTGCTTTCTTTAAGCCTGTTATGAACATGTATTTCGGCAGTGTCGCCTTCAGTAAATGTTAATGTTGGCATTGGAATTTCTCCGTTTACGGCAATCGCTCTTTTGATCTTACCTGTAAAGTTTACCATGGTATCAGAAACATACAAATCGTACCGAACCACTTTCTGTGAAAAAAGTAAAGGAGCTTTAAATAGAAGTAAAAGTAAAATAACAATGTGTGTATAAGCTCCTTTTATTCGAGTCATAAATGAATCAATTAACTTGTATTTGCCCCATCATTCCCGAATCTTCATGCTCTAAATTATGGCAATGGTAAAGGTATTTACCGTTATAAATATTGAATGGGATAATTATTTTAACTTTTTCGCCTGGCAAACATAAAACCGTGTCTTTCCATCCTTTTTCTAATGGAGTAAGACTATTTCTGCCACCTGTTCTGCTTAATATTTGAAATTGAACCCCGTGTAAATGCATTGGATGTGGTTCTTTTCCGTTGGTATTATCAAAAGTCCAAACTTCTACATCGCCATTTTTAACAAGCTCATCTATACGGCTAATATCAAATCCTTTGTTATTAATGGTATGTTTCATAACACTTCCAGTCATGTGTACTTCGGTATTTTGAATATCGAAACTCCTGGTTTTAACAGCTGTATTTTCGGCTAAAGGCATTATTGTTGGAAAAGCACTCCACTGCAAAGCTGTATCTACAACCTGGTTTGCTACTTTAAACTTCATGATTTTAAATTCTTGCACGCCTTGAGCATCACCTCCATTAAAAGGTTTACTGTTTAGTTTCATAACATTATTGATGGCACCTATCCCCTTTTGATGGAGTGAAGGCGTAGCCGAAACGAAATCAAAAGGGGGGTGGAAAAAAGTTGATTATTTTTGTTTTACTAACAAATAAAAATAATTATGCAACAAA
>CAMTUB010000019.1:0-21554 GCA_947084835.1 uncultured Bacteroidota bacterium
CATTTGCTGTTGTAGGAATTGGATCTACGGTAATTATAGCAACAGTACTAACTGTGCTACTACAAACGCCACTTTTAACTTCAACTCTGTAATGAGTAGTCGCGGTTAAATTAGTAAAAGTTTGTGTTGTAGTCGTATTTGCAATTGCAGTCCAAGGTCCTGTAGCAGAAGGTCCAGACTCCCACTTTACTACAGTACCTGTATGTCCACTAAGAGTTAGCGTACCTGAATTTGTACCCGAACAAACTGTTGTTGCACCAGCAAGCGTACCGCCCACAGAGGTAGGATTTACTTTAATTTCAAATTCGTTTGAAAAAACAGAGTTACACACTCCACCACTTTTTACAATTACTCTATAACTTGTGTTTTGGGCTAGGTTTCCAGTGTTAATTGAATTAGAAGTGTCGTTTATTGTAGTCCAAGTAGAAAAGGGTGAAACCGCTTTTTCCCAACGAACTATACTTCCAGTATTTCCCGTTAGGGTTAATGTTGTGCCCGTATTAATACAAATAGGAGTAGGTCCGGTTAAAGTTCCAGGAACAGAGCCCGGATGTATGATTATTGTAACCTCACTTGGAGAAGGAGTACAACTTCCGTTTGAGATAGTCCACTTGAATTTGTATGTACCAACAGTTAGTCCAGTAATTGCAGAATTATTCGTAGTTGGTGTAGTTATTGTAGATCCTAATGGACCAGAAACATACGACCAAAGACCAGTTCCAACCGTTGGTATATTTCCAGCTAAAGTAGCTGAAGTTACATTACATAAGTTTTGATCAGTTCCAGCGTTTGCTGTAGTTGGGTTTTGGAATATTCTAACGGTAACATCACTCGAGCTTGAAGGACAAACCCCCGAAGAAATGGTCCATCTAAAAACATATGTTCCGAATGTTAACCCAGTAATTGTAGAAACATTGCTAGAAGGTGTTGTAATAAAATCTCCAATAGGTCCACTTACTTTAGTCCATAAACCAGTGCCAACTGTAGGGGCATTTGCAGCCATGGTAACAGTAGTAACCTCACATCTATCGATGGTTGGTCCAGCAACAGCTGTTGTAGGAATTGGATCTACCGTAATTATAGCAACTGTGCTAAGTGTACTATTACAAACGCCACTTTTAACTTCAACTCTATAATGAGTCGTTGTTGTTAAATTAGTAAAAGTTTGTGTTGTATTCGTATTTGCAATGGCAGTCCAAGGTGCGCCACCTGTAGTGCTTGATTCCCATTTTACAATAGTTCCAGTATGACCACTAAGGGTTACCGTACCTGTATTTGTACCCGAACAAACCGTTGCTGCACCAGCAATCGTACCACCTACTGAAGTTGGGTCAACAACAACTTCAAAGTGGTTAGAAAGCACTTCACTACATACACCACCACTAAGTACAGCCACTCTGTAACGGGTAGTTTTTGTTAAGTTACCAGTAATAAGAGTAGCAGTTGCATTAGTAACAGTTGTCCAAGTAAATGAAGGAGCTTCTGCCTTTTCCCAACGAACCACATTTCCAGTATTTCCAGCAAGTGTTAAAGTTGTACTTGAATTGTAACAAATAGGCGAAGTACCTGTAATTGTTCCAGGAGCAGAAGCTGGGTGGATAATTATTGTTACTTCACTAGAGGAAGGAGTACAAGCCCCGTTAGAGATAGTCCATCTGAAAACGTAAGTACCAACGGTTAAACCAGTTATGGTGGTGTTATATGCTGTTGGTGTGGTTATGGTAGATCCACCTGGTAAAGAAACATAAGACCAAGTTCCAGTGCCAGCAGTTGGGCTGTTCCCAGCCATGGTTGCTATAGTTACATTAGTTACATTACATAAGCTTTGGTCAGGTCCAGCATCAGCAACTGTAGGTTTTTGAAACACTCTAATTACGTAATAGGCTACTGGCCCCAGACAACTGTTTGCTGTTGGGGTTATTGCATAGGTTACAGTTCCGAAACTGTTTCCAGTATAGCTAAGTGTTTGGGTTGGAATAGGGTTTGATGTACCAGGGGTTGTAAATCCTGTAACTCCACCTATTGTTGAAGCAGTCCAAGAAAAAGTCGGTGATAAAACATTCGAGGTTAAAGAAATCGATGTAAATGCACTTCCCGTACAAATGTCTTGAGTAAGAGGAGTGTTTGTAACTGTTGGTGTAGGATTCACAGTAACCACATAAGGTACCGAAGGTCCGTTACAGCTATTTGCTGTTGGCGTAATAATATACGTAACTGTTCCGGCAGTATTGCCTGAATTTAGTAGGGTTTGTACAGGAATTGTATTTATACCTGAAGATGTAAATCCTGTTATACCAGGAGTTGCAGTTGCAGACCAACTAAAAGTTGCCCCACTAACCCCAGAGGTTAGGTTTACCAATGTTGTATTTGCCCCAGAACAAATAGTTTGAGTTAATGTTGTATTTGTTACAGTTGGTATAGGGTTAACTGTAAAAATATACGTAATAGCAGATCCTGCACAATTGTTATATGTTGGGGTTACAGTATACGTTACTGTACCAGGTGCTGAATTGGTAGTGGTTAATATATGGGCAAGAATTGGACCAGAACCTGAAGCTGCAAAGCCAACAATGCCCGAAGTGCCAACAGCTGTCCAAGCAAAAGTGGTGTTTCCAGTTGGTACAATATTCGATGAAAAATTAACTGCCGTGGTAGTAACACCCGAACATAAAGTTTGATTTGCAGGGGAAGCAGTAACTGTAGGTCTTGGGTTTACAGTAACCACCGAAGTAATATTTGGTCCAGGACAATTGTTTGCAGTTGGAATAATGGTATACGTTACCGTACCCGTTGAGGTACTTGTATTAAGTAAGGTTTGTATAGGTATTGGTGCGGAAGTTCCACTAACAGTTGCCCCAGTAATGCCGTTTGTTACTGCAGATGACCATGAATACGTAGTTCCCGTAACATTAGAGCCTAAAGTTATTGCTAAGGTTGCAATGCCTGAACAAACAGGTTGTGTTGCTGGCGTAGCTATTGCTAACGGTAATGGGTTAACCGTTACCACATGGGAAATGGAATTGCCTACACACCCGTTTGCGGTAGGTATTATGGTAAAGGTTACCGTACCCGGAACCGAATTGGTGTTTGTAATAATTTGGGCAGGAATATTTGCCGTTGTGCCACTTGCATTCGGTACTGTAAAATTTATTGCCGGATTAGTTACCGAACTCCAACTATACGTTGTATTTGCAACCCCACTTGAAAATGCAACAGCAGCTGTGGTTGCACCCGAACAAATAGGTTGTGCACCAGAAGCCGTTGCAATTGGTTTAGGCTTTACTGTAATTCTAAATGTTATGGGCGCACCCGGACAATTGTTAACCACCGGATAAATAGTATACGTTACCGTTCCGTTGGTGGTGGTATTGTTGGTAATGGTTTGAGCGGGTAAATTTGCAGTGTTACCGCTAGCCGTAAAACCAGTTAACCCAGCAGTTGCAGATGCAAACCAAGAATAGGTTGTGCCCACTACATTTGAATTTATGGTAGTTGCAGGTACAGTTTCTCCAGAGCAAATGGTAACAGGTGCAATAGGTTGTGCAACTGGTAATGGATTTACCGTTACAACATGCGTTTGCACACTAGAACTGCAATTATTTGCAACCACAACGGTGGTGGTATAAGTAACCGTACCTACCGCACTTGCGGTTGTACTAATGGTTTGTATGGGTATAATAGATGAAACCCCCGATTGTATAAAACCAGTAATGCCAGTAGTTGCAACTGCAGACCAACTGTAATTATTTGCCGATGATGGTATAACAGTGGATGATAAAAACACGAATTCCGTACTATCACCAGAACATATCGGTTGTGCGCTAGAACTTAGCGTTAATAGCGGTATGGGGTTTATTGTTATGTTTTGCGATGCATCGGTAAAGCCACATTCGTTGGTAACCCGTAGCGTAACCGTATACACAATTCTAGAAATGTTAGTAGCTGGGAATTTTATGGTTGGATTTGCAGATGTATTATTCGGTGTAAAAGTTACCCCTGTCGAAGGTGTAACAGTCCATAAATAAGCAGAAATTGTACCGTTGTTCGCATTTATACTAGGGTTATGGTTTAAGTTGGATGACCCAAAAGCCAAGGTTTGTTCTCCACAATAAGTTTTGTTTGAGGGTAAACTAACGGTTGGTCTACTTTTAATAATAATGGGTTTTTCAATAAAATAGGTGCTACAAATATTGGTAACCTGCATTTTAACCATGTAAGTACCTGCTATTGTAAATGTTATTTTAGGGTTAGCTGTAGAAGCACTAGTGCCACCGCTAAATTGCCAACCTGTGGCTGGACTTGCACTCCATTGGTAAACTAAGCTATCGCAAACCGGTAAAAAATTGGTGGTTGTATTGGTAAACGAAACTTCTGGGGTACAGTTATTGGTAGGGTTTGGTAAAAATGTAAAATTTGGGGTTGGGTTACCCTGTACACAAATGGTTTTTGTAATAGAGTCTTTAGGGCAAGATGATCCGTCATTATTTACCCATAATTTAATCGAATATGTGCCAGCAGTTGTAAAACGAACGGTTAAATTAGTTGAGGTTAAATTTAAATCAGTTGGGTCTGCCATTGTACCAGAAACTAAAGCCCAACCTGTACTAGGACTAATTGACCACCTACGTTCTAAATCAGTATTACAAGTTGTTGGATTACCAGATATCCTGTATCCTGTATAACTACTATCTTGAATAATTACATTGTTGTTTATACATGTTGTTTTTACACTGGTACCAAAATTTGCTTTTGGTTTATCATTAACACGAACTGGTGAAGCAAAACCAAATGACTGACTACACATATTATCAGCTGTAATCATAAGATAATATGAATTTTTATTACCTATAATATCTGTTAAACCACACGAACCCTTAGAAAAATTATAATTGTAATTAAAATTTGTACCAGTTGGATTTATAGTATCCACATTAATAATAATACCACTTCCAAAAACTTCAACCCAATATTTTGTCCCTGGTGAGTTTGTTAAATAACCAGAAACTGGAAACCCAATTGTTATAGGTGTGCAGTCAAGTGTAGTATTTCCTGGGTTTGTAATTCCAACTGCTGGGTTAGAGCCTAAATATACCTTATATACTCTAGTGAGAGTACAACCGGCATTTGTTATTGCTGAAAAAGTTAAATTATAACCACCAAGTGCTGCATAGGTTATAGAAGGGTTAACTGCAGGCCATGTAGTGAAATTAATTGAACTTCCATTTCCCCAATCAATGGTATAGGATGCAACATCATTAGTACTTGTAGATGTATTTGAAACTGTTAATGTGTTATTAGACCCAGTACCACATTTTGCAAAGCCTATAGTCCCAGATGTTGTAAAGCCTTGTGATGAAACTAAACCTAAACTCAAGGTAGGCACACTAGCCAAACTAACAGTAACCGATGTAGAAGTCTTTTTACAATCGTTGGCATTGGTAACAATTACTCTGTAATTACCTGCAGAATTAGCAGCATAGGTAATGCTGGTTGCACCAACTATATTTACATTGTCTTTTTGCCATTGGTAGGTTAATCCTGTACCTGTATTTGCGGTTAAAGTAACGCTACTGCCTGGGCAAATGGTTAATGGTCCTACTGGTGTTATGGTAGCGGTAGGTAGAGGAAGTAGCGTTACTATTACAGGTTCTGAAATTTTCTGGCATCCTTTCGAATCTGTTACCCTTAAAGTATACGAACCTGCTGTATTTGCTGTATAATTTATTGAGGTATCTCCAGTAAGTATTGTTACACCTTTAAACCATTGGTAGGTTAAACCAGCGCCTGCATTTCCTTTAAGTACAACGTTTTCACCAGTACATAAAAGGTTTGCATTCGCAGGGCTAAAGCTTATAGTTGAAGTTGGTAACGTGTTTAAAGAAAGGGTAAAATTAGCTGAGGTGTCAGAACATCCTTTGGCATCTTTAACATACATTCGGTAGTTAGCAGCGGTGTCTACTAAATAGTCTTTGGTTATTGCACCTGCAATTAATGTGTCGTTTTTAAACCATTGGTAACTAGCAGCAATTGCTGGACTTCCATTTAATGTAAGCGTACTCCCAATACATATACTTTGCGGTGATATAGGAGAAATAGTAGGAGTAGGCAGTAGATTTACTGGTACCGTAATATTTGCAGTGTTTTTGCAACCCTTATCGCTTGTTCCTGTAACGGTATAGGTTTGGGTTACCAAAGGTTCAAACTCAACATTATCAATAATGCCATTATTCCATAGATAGGTAACTGCACCACCACCAGTTAATTTACAGGTATCGCCTTTACAAACTTGGGCTGGAGTTGCTGTTGCCGTAACAACGGGCAATGGGTTTACTATTATATTAACTTTTGCAGTATCTGTTTTTATAACAGTGCTATTGCTATACACAATTAACCTCACGGTAATAGTGGCAGCTGTTGCAAAATTTACTGTAATGGTATCTTGGGTAGATGTTTGCGGGTTTGCCAACGTGCCAAATACCCAACGAATACTATCTATGGTACCTGTACTTATGTTTTCAAACTTTAGCGAAGAACCAATACAAACATTTTGCGATGTAGGTTTAAGCCTGGTACCAACTTTAATACCCGCAGAAGGGTTTTGCGCAAAAAGTGAGTTGGTTACTAAAAATAAAGCGAACGAGATAAAAAACGTATAGAATTTATGCATGGTTATTATAATTAAATAGTTAAAGGTTTACCTATACAAACAGGATGTGTTGCAGGTTTTATTAATGTTCCGAATTTTAAACTAGGAACAACTTGGGCTTGTAAATTTGCTGTTATACCAAACAAGAATAATACAACAGTAAATAATAAATTTTTCATTTTAAAACTAGAATGTTACGAAGATATTAAAATAACATTAACATTATTATGACAATGGTCTTTTTATTGAATTTCAATTTGTTTTATTCCATTTTTTAGATTTTTAAATAGCTAGAAGATTAGTATATGACTTCAAATTTTAGTTGCAGCCTATAAAAAATAGCGTAATTTTACTTCGATATTCTTAAATATCTTTGGAAAAAAGGTATTATGAGTGTTTCTTTATTTAATCTATATCAAATAATGAGTTCAAGTATAAACGAAAGAATTGATTTATTAACCTTTGGAGATCCTGATTTTAAATCAGAATTACTTGGATTATTACGTAAAGAATTGCCTATTCAATATAATGAAGTTCTTGAAGCACATGCAAATGCCGATTACGAAAGCATTCGCTTTTGGTCGCATAAGTTTAAAGGAAGTATTGCCGGTTTTGCGGAAGAAACGGACTTCGATATTATTCAAAAATTCGAACAACTACTTAAAGCAAATCATATTAAGGAGGCTTTGGAAATTGCACCAGAAGCAATAATTGCTATGAGTAAATATGTTACCTTAATCGAAAACTTAGATTGATTACATAAATCCAAGTTCAAACTTTGCCGCTTCGCTCATTAATTCTTGCGACCAAGGTGGGTCAAAAGTAATTTCAACTTTAACTGATTTTACACCCAACAAATGCTTCAATCTGCCTTCAACTTCTAAAGGTAAAGACTCTGCAACGGGGCATGCTGGCGAAGTTAAAGTCATCAAAATATGCACGTCTCCATCCGTACTTACGTTAGTTTCATAAATAAGTCCTAATTCGTAAATATCAATCGGAATTTCGGGATCATAAACCGTTTTCAGAATATCAATAACATCGTTTTTGATTTCGGCAAAAGATCTTTCTGGGTGTTGCAAGGTCATACGTTCGATAATTTTGATTGATAAGCTGAAGCGTAAATTTTTATAAGTTTGATCATGGATGCTAATCCGTTTGATCGGGTAGGAGAAAGGTGACTGTGTAATCCAATTTCTTCGATAAAAGTTAATTCTGATTTTAATATATCAGCGGGACTTTGGTTAGTAAATACTTTGGTAACCATTGCAATTAATCCTTTGGTGATTATGGCATCGCTATCAGCCAAGAATTCTATGGTTCCGTCAGGATTAAGAGAAGAATGTAGCCAAACTTGCGACTGGCATCCTTTTACTTTATTCTCGTCAATTTTATATTGCTCGTCCAAAGGTGCTAATTCTTTGCCAAGGTCAATGATGTAATTGTATTTTTCGGTCCAATCTTCTAAAAACTCAAAATCATCAATAATGATTTGTTGAATTTCTGATATGGATTTAGGGTTCGACATAATTAACTTAAAATTGCAATTGTTTTGATTAGTGATTCTACAAAATAATCAATTTCTGAGGTTGTGTTATAAAAAGCAAAAGAGGCCCTGCACGTTCCAGGAATGCTGTAAAAATCCATTAATGGTTGCGTACAATGATGTCCAGTTCTAATTGCTATGCCAAACTGATCTAACAAAACGCCAATATCGTACGGGTGAATCTCACCTACATTAAAAGAAATTACGGGTGCTTTTTGAGAGGATTCGTTATAAATTTTAAGGTTTGGAATCGTTTTTAGTTGGGTTGATGCATAAGTTAACAAGGCATGCTCTTCAGCAGCAATATTATCCATTCCCAGTTCTAATAAATAGTCTAAAGCTGCACCAAAGCCAATTACATCGGCAATGTTGGGCGTGCCTGCTTCGAACTTATGTGGAATGTCGTTGTACGTAGTTTTTGCTATCGTTACTTTATCAATCATATCACCGCCTCCTTGATAAGGCTGCATCTGATTTAATAATTCGGATTTCCCCCATAAAATCCCAACTCCTGTTGGACCAAGCATTTTATGAGCCGAAAAAGTTAAAAAATCGCAGCCTAAATCTTGAACATCTAAAATCATGTGTGGCGAAGCTTGCGCTGCATCTACAATGAAATGAATGTTTTTAGCATTAGCTTTTGCAATAAGCTCTTTAATTGGATTTATGGTTCCTAACGTGTTTGAAACATACGTAATTGAAACTAAATTGATGCCAGTTTCGAGCAATTTATCGTAAGCGTTAGTATCTAAAGTACCATCAGTATGAATGGGACATTCAACCAACTCAATGCCGTAAATTTCTGCGGCTATTTGCCAAGGAACAATATTGGCATGGTGTTCCATGGTGGAAATCAAAACCTTATCGCCCTTTTTTAAAAAAGATCGACTATACGAATGCGCTAATAAATTAAAAGCATCGGTAGTTCCTTTGGTGAAAATTATTTCGTTTTGAGAAACCGCATTTATAAAAGAGGCTGTTTTTTTACGCACATTTTCATACATTTCTGTGCCTTCTTGGCTCAGTGTATGCACTCCTCTATGAATATTACTGTAGTTATGCTTGTAATAATTGCTAATGGTATCAATAACAACCAATGGTTTTTGAGAAGAAGCTGCATTATCAAGGTAAACCAACGGTTTACCATTCACTTTTCGCTGTAAAATCGGAAAGTCTGCTCTAATTTCTTCTTTATTCATGTTGGTATTAATGAATCTGTATTAGTAGCTTACGTTGTTTAATTTAATTTCAAGTCTTTCGGTTAAATACAACTTTAAAGCTTCAATTTTAATCTCTTCAATAATCTCATTGGCAAATGCAAACGTTAACATTGCTTTTGCTTTTTCTTTACTGATGCATCTAGCTTCTAAATAAAACAACTCATTTTTATCCAAAGACCCAATGGTTGCACCGTGGCTGCATTTAACATCGTCTGCAAAAATCTCTAATTCAGGCTTTGCATAAATGGTTGCATTTTCAGATAAGAGTAAGTTTTTAACACTCTGATACGCAAGCGTTTTTTGAGCATCTTGTTGAACAAGAACTTTGCCGTTAAATACTGCTTTCCCCGATCCAGCTACAATTCCTCTATAACTTTCATTGCTGTTGCAATGTGGAATAGCGTGATTGATAAAAGTGTGATTATCAATTATTTGATCTGTATCAGCAATGTAAAGACCAAAATAGTTGGTTAAACAGTTCTGACCTTCGTGAATTGTATTTAAATTATTGCGTATAATTTTTCCGCACCAAGAAATCGTATGGTTGGTATATGTAGAATTTTGTTTTTGCGAAACTTCTGTCAAACAAATTTGCGAACTTGATTCACAGGCAGTTTGCAATTTATAGTGCTCTAAATTTGCATTTTCATCAACAAAAACTTCGGTTACTATATTCTCAAATCCACTGCCCAAACCAATAACATGGTACGATTCAATTAAAACCGCTGAAGATGATTTTTCTAAAATCAACAAATTGCGATACTGATTTATGGGTTCAATAGATTCGCACGTATTTACATTAAGTAAATGAATTGGCCAATTAAGGGTTACATTTTTTGGAACATGCAAAAACAAGCCGTCTGAAAAACCGGCCGTATTTAAAGCAGTAAATGCACCTTCTTTTGTACAAAGTTTTCCGAAATGATTGTCAACCAACGAGGTAAAGTTTTCAGGAATATTAGCTAAAGAGCCAATGAATATTGAACGGTCTTGCTCTTGAATAGAACTCAACGACTCTTCAAATCGCCCATTTACAAATACCAACACATTGGAATCTAGCTCGGGTATCAATAAACTCTTGATAATAGATTGATCTTTAAATGTGGCATCCGGTTTTTTAAATGAATAATTGCCATTTAAAATGGGGCGAATGTTGGTGTATTTCCACTCTTCGTCCTTAACCGTTGGAAATTCAACGGTTTTTAATGCTTCTAATGCTAATTTCCGGCTTAATGAAATCTTTTCAGACTGTTGGTTAAGTCCTAAATCAGAAATGTTTGCCGAAAGGTTTTCTTTTAAACTCATGAATTGCTGGTTTCAAGCGTTTGAAATTCTTTAATAATCCAATCGTATCCTTTTTCTTCTAACTCAAGAGCCAAAGATTTATCGCCAGTTTTTACAATTTTGCCATCGTATAAAACGTGTACAAAATCAGGAATAATGTACTCTAACAAACGCTGATAGTGGGTAATTACTACAAAAGCGTTGTCTTTATTTTTTAAAATATTTACTCCATCAGCAACAGCGCGTAAAGCATCGATATCTAAACCAGAATCGGTTTCATCTAATATCGCCACTTTAGGATCTAACATAGCTAACTGAAATATCTCGTTACGCTTTTTTTCGCCACCAGAAAAACCTTGATTAACAGAACGCTTCATCAATTCAGGTTTTAAGCCTACCAATGCTGCTTTTTCGCGCATTTTTGCTAAAAACTCAGTAGCCTTTACAGGCTCAAGACCATGATATTTGTTTTTTTCGTTAACCGCAGATTTCATGAAGTTGGTGATGCTCACTCCTGAAATTTCTACAGGATATTGAAAAGCTAAAAATATACCTTCACAAGCTCTTTCGTTCGGAGCCAATTCCAATAAATCTTTCCCTAAAAATGAAATTTCACCTTCAGTAATATCATATCCATCTTTTCCAGCAATAATTGAGCTTAGCGTGCTCTTTCCTGAACCGTTTGGTCCCATAATAGCATGTACTTCGCCTGGATTAATTTCAAGGTTAATCCCTTTTAATATTTTCTTGCCTTCGATTTCGGCTTTAAGGTTTGTAATTTTAAGCATGTAATTTTAATTTGGGGATTTTGAAATTAACCAACACTTCCTTCTAAACTTATTGCTAAAAGTTTTCTGGCCTCTACAGCAAATTCCATAGGTAATTGATCCAAAATTTCTTTTGCGTAACCGTTAACAATCAATGCAATAGCATCTTCGGGAGTTAAACAACGCTGATTGCAATAAAATAAAATGTCTTCGTTGATTTTAGAAGTGGTTGCTTCGTGTTCAACAGTTGCAGTAGGGTTTTGTATTTCGAAATAAGGAAACGTATGTGCACCGCATCTGTCGCCCATTAATAGCGAATCGCATTGCGAGTAGTTACGGGCATTATCAGCATTTTTAAGCACTTTTACTAAGCCTCTGTAGCTGTTTTGACTTTTCCCGGCAGAAATTCCTTTCGAAACAATTCTGCTTCGGGTGTTTTTCCCTAAGTGAATCATTTTTGTTCCAGTGTCTGCTTGTTGCATATTATTGGTAACAGCAACCGAATAAAATTCGCCTACGGTATTGTCTCCTTTTAATATAACGCTTGGATATTTCCAGGTGATGGCAGATCCAGTTTCAACCTGAGTCCAACTAATTTTGGCATGATTTCCAGCACAAATTCCGCGTTTAGTAACGAAATTGTAAATTCCACCTAAGCCTTCTTTATTTCCAGGATACCAGTTTTGTACGGTTGAATATTTAATTTCTGCACTTTCGTGTGCAATTAATTCAACCACTGCTGCATGCAATTGGTTTTCATCGCGCATAGGAGCGGTGCAGCCTTCTAAATAGCTAACATAACTTCCTTCATCCGCAATGATTAATGTACGTTCGAATTGTCCGGTATTTGATGCGTTAATTCTGAAATAAGTGGATAGTTCCATTGGGCAGCGAACGCCTTTTGGAATATAAACAAATGAACCATCGCTAAAAACAGCACAATTAAGGGCAGAATAATAGTTGTCTGTCATAGGAACAACAGTGCCAATATATTGCTTAATTAAATCCGGATAATCTTTCATTGCTTCACTGATAGAACAGAAAATAATTCCTAATTCTAAAAGCTTTTCGCGATAAGTTGTTATAACAGAAACTGAGTCTAAAACTGCATCAACTGCAACTCCAGCTAAGAATTGTTGTTCAATTAACGGAATTCCTAATTTGTCGTAGGTAGCTTTGATTTCTGGGTCAAGCTCGTCTAAACTATTAAGGGTTTTTAGTTTTGGCTCTGCGTAATAGCTAATTGCTTGAAAGTCAATTTTAGGGTATTTAACATTGGCCCAAGATGGATCTTCCATTTTTTGCCAAGCTGCAAATGCTTTTAATCTCCAATTTAGCATGAACTCTGGTTCACCCTTTTTAGCTGAAATAAATCGTACGGTATCTTCAGTTAAACCAACAGGTATAATATCCTGTTCAATGTTACTGACAAATCCATATTTATATTCTGAATCGGTAACTTCGTTGAGTATTTCTTGTTCTTTAGTCATTCTTTGAATGCCTCTTTATTTAGAATCATTTTAATCTGCAACAAAAGTATGGAATAAAAGTTTAATCGGGGACTAAAATTCAATGACAATGCACACGAAAACCTTCGTAATAATTAATGTAAATCAGTTGGTTTTTACTTTTGAATATAATCTTTAATAAGTTTTTGTTGATAGGCTTTTCCGCTGATAATGTATTCATTAGGCGATTTTTCTGTACTTTGTTTTGAGAAATTATCGAAAATTGCATTACCTTTTTTCCCTGTTACACCAAAGCCATTTTGGTAAGAATAAAATATTTGCTCTGTAGTAAAGTTGCCGCTCCATTTAAACGGAGTATTTTCAGTGCCTAAAAAACATAAAATTAAGTTTGGAATTGTTGTTTGTGGTAAAAAGTTAGTTTCAACTGTGTTTTTGTATGATTTTGGTAAGGTTCCACCAGTTATTAGCAGAGGAATCCTATATTTTTGATCAGATTGAGGATGTGGTAATTCTAACCCAATATCGTGTCCATGATCAGCAGTGATAACGACTAAAGATTCATCCCACAACCCAGATTTTTTAAGTTTCGAGACGAATTCTCCTAAGGCTGAATCGGTGTATTTTAAAGATTCTCTGAATTTGTCGAATTCAGAAACTCCCGGGTTATTAATATGTGGTAATTCAAATGGCTCATGACTTGTTAGCGTTAAAATTGTTGTGAAAGTTGCTGCCTTTTTGCTATTTACATTTTCAATGGCTTTTTCGAAAACATATTCATCGTGAGCGCCCCATTTCGAATTTTGGCTTTTATCAGGAAAGTCTGATTTTTCTGTAATAAAATCAAATCCAGTTAGGTTTAAATAGGAACGCATGTTAGCAAAATCAGGATCTCCTCCATAAACAAAGTGAGTAATATATCCTTGTTTTTTCAGTTCATTAGGCAAATGGTTCAGCTCTTTTACTTTATCAGGCTCAGTAATAATGCTACCAATTGGTTGAGCAGGATAACCACTAAGCAGCGCAATTAATCCTTTGTCGGTTCTGTCTCCACTCGAAAAAGCATTAGTAAACCAAAACCCTTCTTCAGATAAATTATCTAAATTAGGTGATAAGTCAAGTTTCGAAAACCCTTTTTTACTAGCTTGTAGTGTAAAGCTTTCCATGGCTATCAGAAAAATATGTTTGGGTTTCGAGTTCTGAAATTGGGCAGTAGGGAATGCTGAATCCGTAAGCGGTTTTATTAACGAATCAATTGTATCTTCTTCAAAATATTTAAAATCAGCATAATTAACCACTGAATTATTGTTTAATGCGTAGTAAAAAAAATTCCACCCACTGTTTAAGCTAGCATAATTTAAGGTTAGATTTTGGCTGTAAAAAGCAGTTCCGTGAGTGTACCCAAACTGACCCATGCCACCACGTACGAAAACTAGCAATATGGCAAAAACTGTTAAATGAAGTCCAGATTTTTTAAGGCTTAATTCTCTAAAGGAGGTAAAATCAGGTTTGATTTTAATGTAAACGATTCTTCCCAATAGAAAAAGGATTGCCCCCGTTAAAAAAAATAAAAATAGGGGAGAAGATTGTGCAGAAAATAAAACTTCTTTCGGATTTTGTAGATATAAAAAAGCTTGATTGTTAAATTTTGTGCTCCATTTGTTAAAGAGGGCGAGGTCAACAACAGTTAATAAGCTATATAAGGCCAGCGAAATATAAATAGTGATTTTTAAAATTGAATTAACCGATACTTTAAACTGGCCTAAAATTAATGCCATTAATGCCAATAAGAGTGTAAACAATGAAGCAAAAGAGAAGTCTAGCTTAAATCCATAAAAAAATGACAGAATTAATGAAGAAATGGAGGTAAATTCGTTAGCTTTATAGGACCATAGTAAAAAACTGATTCTACATCCTTCAAAAAATAGTATCCAAAAAATTAAAGTCTTAAAATATGTTATTAACAATTTGTACATATGATGCAAAAGTATATCGGTTTTTTTGTAATCTTGCAAAATAGTTGTTATGGATTGGTCATCAGCCTGTAAAGGATTTAAAATTTATCTAATGTTAGAGCGCTCGGTGAGCACTAACACTCAAGAAGCATATATTCATGATATTCAAAAATTAATCACATTTTTAAATATCTCGAAAGAAGTGCATTCTCCCAACCAAGTTAGTAAAACAGACTTAGAAGAGTTTTTATTGTGGCTACATACCCAAGGAATTGGGGCATCATCACAAGCAAGAATTTTATCAGGCATCAAAGCTTTTTATAGGTATTTGATGATTGAGGACTCAACAGGTTTTAATCCAGCAGAAAACTTGGATATGCCCAAACTTCCCAAAAAACTTCCCGAGGTTTTAAATATTCATGAAATTAACAAGCTGTTTTCATCCATAGACTTAAGTAAAGCAGATGGAAATAGAAATAGAGCTATGCTCGAAACCCTTTACAGCTGTGGATTACGGGTTTCAGAATTGGTAAATTTAAAATTATCGCACCTTTATTTTGAATCTGGTTTTATTCGCGTTAACGGAAAAGGAAATAAAGAACGGCTAATTCCAATTGGATCATCAGCTATTAAATGGATACGTTTATATTTAGAGTTTGACAGAAAAAAGGCAGCTGTAAAGCCTACCTGCGAAGATATTGTTTTTTTAAATCGACTAGGTACCCAACTTTCTCGCGTTATGATTTTCAACATAATAAAAAGTTTAGCAACTAGTATCAATGTAAATAAAGAGGTAAGCCCCCATACTTTTAGACATTCATTTGCAACGCATTTATTAGAAGCGGGTGCAGATTTAAGAGCAATTCAAGAAATGTTGGGCCATGAATCTATAATAACTACAGAAATATACACCCATCTGAGTAAAGAGTTTTTACGAGATACCATTCTTGAGTTTCACCCACGAAACTAAATTATATTATAACCGTTTATAAATTTGATATGGAGGTTTGTGAATAACCTATTATCTTGGCGACCCTATGACATTATCACGCTTATTATTCGTTTTTTCTACGCTTATTTTCTTAAATTCTTGCTCAACTGACATAGATGTAGCAGCAGATTGGAAAGATATTCCAGTTGTTTACAGTATCTTAAATTCAACAGATTCTACCCATTATGTGCGTATTCAACGTGCGTATTTAGATGAAAAAACCAGTGCATTGGTTTACGCACCTATCGCTGATTCAAATTATTACGGAACCATTACCCCGGTAATGGAGCGTTGGAAAAAAGTGAATACCATTGATACTAAATTAGAAACCTTTCCGATGGTTATCAATAATTCGTTTCCTAAAGATTCTGGATTGTTTGCTCATCCAGCACAAGCAATATATTCATTTACTGCAAATCTAGATAAGGATAGCGAGTATAAAATTGTATTTAAAACACCTAAAAATGTTGATATAGTTGCAAAAACAAATATTGTAGCTGATTTTCAAGTTATACCCTTTCCGAATATTAGAACATTTAATTTTTCTGCAATTGGGTCTCAAACCATGCGTTTATATTCTCCACAAAACGGGTATATGCATGATGCTTACATCCGATTACATTATTACGAGTGGGATAAAAATGCAACCGTGCCTGATACTTTGAAAAAAGTAATTAGAATGAATATTTACAACGGATTACTTTTTGGAAATACAATTGGTGGTCAATCGGTCGACATTAAACTTAACGGAAAGGATGTTTTTTCTCAACTAAAAATAGATGTTCCTATTAATAACCAAGTGAAACGTTTGTTTAATGGAGTTGAATATGTTGTTGGTGTTGGAAACATTGAACTGAGCAACTATATTCAAGTAAATGGAGTAAATAATAGTTTACTTGCTCAAAAACCTGTGTATACTAATATTCCGAATGGATTTGGTATTTTTTCAAGCCGCAAAATTGTTCCAAATTTAGAGATAGAAACAAAGAAGGTTAGATATCCTTATACTTCTACCACTTTTATTGAAGCCAAGAGATTCGAAGGAATGGATAGCTTAATTTCCCGATATCCTGAGTTGAATTTCATTCGCTAATTCTGACACAAAGGCAGTACATGCCTTCAAATAGTGACTTATTTAAAGCCCGACTGACAATCGGGCTTTTTTATTAGCATTGGCATAGGAATTGAATATTACCCTAAAAAGAAAAAAACTAATTAATATGAAGAAAATTATTGGAATTGATTTAGGTACTACAAATTCTTGCGTTTCTGTAATAGAAGGTAACGAATATGTAGTTATACCAAACAGTGAAGGTAGAAGAACTACCCCATCTGTTGTTGCATTTTTAGATAACGGTGAAATTAAAGTGGGTGATCCTGCAAAAAGACAGGCGATTACTAACCCAACAAAAACCATTGCATCTATCAAGCGTTTTATGGGCCGTCAGTTTTCTGAGGTTAAAGACGAAATGAAATATATCACTTACGAGATTTCGAAAGGCGATAACAACACACCTCGTGTAAAAATTGAGGGTAAATTATATACTGCTCAAGAAATTTCAGCTATTATACTTCAGAAAATGAAGAAAACCGCTGAAGATTATTTAGGCCATGCGGTAACAGAAGCAGTTATAACTGTTCCGGCCTACTTTAACGATGCACAACGTCAGGCTACAAAAGAAGCGGGTGAAATCGCAGGTTTAAAAGTAGCTCGTATCGTAAACGAACCTACTGCTGCTGCGTTAGCTTACGGTTTAGATAAAAAACACAACGATTCTAAAATTGCAGTTTTTGACTTAGGTGGTGGAACTTTTGATATTTCTATCCTTGAATTAGGCGATGGCGTTTTCGAAGTAAAATCTACCGATGGCGATACCCACTTAGGTGGTGACGATTTTGATGGAGTTATCATGAATTGGTTGGCTGAAGAATTTATGGCAGAAAACAGCAATGTTGACTTGCGTAAAGACCCAATGGCATTACAGCGTTTGAAAGAGGCTTCTGAGAAAGCTAAAATTGAACTTTCAAGCTCAAACGAAACTGAAATTAATTTACCATATATCACGGTTGTTGAGAATGTCCCTCGTCACTTAGTTAAAAAATTAACTCGTGCGAAGTTCGAACAAATCGCTGATTCATTAATCCAACGTACACTTGAGCCTTGTAAGCGTGCTTTGAAAAACTCTGGTTTTTCAGTAGGCGATATTGATGATATTATTTTAGTAGGTGGATCTACACGTATCCCTAAAATCCAAGAAATTGTAGAATCTTTCTTTGGTAAAAAGCCAAATAAAGGCGTTAATCCTGACGAAGTGGTTGCAATGGGTGCTGCAATTCAAGGTGCAGTTTTAACAGGTGATGTTCAGGATGTATTATTACTTGACGTTACTCCACTTTCTTTGGGTATTGAAACTATGGGAAGCGTTATGACTCGTTTAATCGAATCTAACACAACTATTCCTACAAAAAAGAGTCAGGTTTTCTCTACTGCTGCTGATAACCAACCATCTGTTGAAATTCATGTACTGCAAGGTGAGCGCCCTATGGCGAACGACAATAAAACTATCGGTCGTTTTGTATTAGATGGAATTCCACCAGCACAACGCGGTATGCCTCAAGTTGAGGTTACATTTGATATTGATGCAAACGGTATTTTGAATGTATCTGCAAAAGATAAAGCTACAGGTAAAGAGCAAAAAATACGTATCGAAGCATCTTCAGGTTTATCGAAAGAGGAAATCGATCGTATGAAGCAAGAGGCTGAAGCAAATGCAGTTTCTGACAACAAGCGTAAAGAAGAAGTGGAAAAAATGAATCAAGCGGATAGCTTGATTTTCCAAACTGAGAAGCAATTGACAGAATTTGGCGATAAGTTGCCTGCAGATAAAAAAGGCGCAGTTGAAGAAGGCCTTGCAAACTTAAAAACAGCGCATCAAAATGCTGATTTTGCTGGAATTGATACTGCAATGGAAGTGTTGAACACCGCATGGCAAAATGCTTCTGCAGAAATGTATGCTGCTAGCCAAGAAGGTGGACAAGCTCCAAACCAAGGCGGTGCAGAAAGTAACAACGCTGGTGCTTCTGATGAAGTTACCGATGTTGATTTCGAAGAGGTAAAGTAATTCTTTATTATATTTTAATCAAAAGGCTGCCCTGGGCAGCCTTTTTTTGTTCGATTTTTTTCCTCACCGCTGCATCGCCAACGACTGCCGTTGCACAATAGTAAACCCACAAAACGGAGTTGCTTCTAATACCAAAACATACATTACTGCTTTCACCGGCTCGTGGGTTGTGGTGTATACCATTGCACCTTAACGTTTTAATTACAGGTTATCATTTCCTCTAAACTTCTTATTTATATCGTTCCAATATATATTACGTGATAATTGTAAAACAAAGGCACTTCCTCTACTATATACATTATAATGATACTTAGTTTGATTGTTTATATTAATATCTATTGCTTGTGAAGATAAGTCCATTCGACCATATTGATAATAAAAGCTAAGATTTGCTATTTTGTGGCTTTTATACGAAATTTCTGAAGAAAGGCCTGCGGTATAGAGAGTACTTTTATTATTTAAACTAAATGTAGCATCAGTAACTGACATTAAAACTCCTTGAGCAACGTCTATGCTGTCATATGTCATGGTTGTTAAAACTGTTGAAAAAGATCCCTTAGGTTGAATAAAATAGCTTAACCCTAAAACCATGTTTAAAGAACATTTTACCTTTCTAGGTCGAAGCATACTCTCGGTTGTAAGCAACTTTAAAGATAATAATAAAGGAATTTTTATACCTGTAGTACCAAATTTTGAACTTACGTAGTTGTCTGTGTAATAATCAAATTGTTTATTTCTAAAAAATATATTATAACCCGAGATTGTCACATCTTGTATTATACCAAACTCAAAAGCACATTTGCTGGTTAAATCTGAACCTATTTAAACACCAATATTTAATGGGGAAAAATTAGTTGGGTCTTTTGCTTTTCAAATTGAAAGTACTCTGTGGGTAATGATTTCTTTTCATAAAAATAAGAAGTACTAGCCTTTAACTCAATCAATGGCTTAATATATATATTATTCTGTGCAACTAGATGCACTGAACAATATATAATACAAACAAAAATTAGTATTGATTTATTCATTTTTATAATGTGTGAATGTAACTAGTAATTAACTCTTATTTCAATCCACTCAGAACTTTTTGTAGTTGTACTGCCGTTTGATTGATTAACTTTACCATGAAATTTTTCCCTGAAATAAACTTTATTTAGACTCTTTGAGCCTTGATATGATTGATTTTTTTTATAACTAAACGTGCTACCACTTCCATGCCCGAACACTGAATATGGTCCAACTACGTTACCGCACCTTATTTTATAATAAACAGGAACGAGATCAATGGTTAGTTCAGCGAATCCGCTAGGAATTGATTCAACCTCTGCAAAAAGTGAAAAATAAATGCCATATCTATTAAAATGCAATTTGCCTTCCATTTTAATATTTCCCCAAAAATCTAATTTAATTATTCCTGTAGAAGGATCAGAACCACTAATTCCACTTTCGTTACAAAATAAAGAATGTTGAGTTGGATCAGTTTTAATAATTTCATCCAATACATCTTCACTAAATGAAAACTCTCTAATATCAGAATTTTGGATATTTTCTAAAATAAGGTCTTGATATTGATTTTCGTTTTCAACAGACAAAGCAAAAACCTTTTCCGAGATTGGATTTACACGATAAATATAATCCTCAATTTATACTGCATAGTCAGAATTTAAGATTGATTTAAAATATTCATCTTTTATTAGTGTATCCATGCCATTGCTTTATATTCTGAAGTTTAATTGTTGACCATTTATTTCGTTTAATGAGGTGAAATTTTGTAATGAATTTATTGTCGCTAAGAATTTATTTTTTGTTTCATCACTCGGGTTATTTACGACTTTTTCATAATCTTTTACTGTTCTGAAAACAAGTAGATTATTTTTCACTAAAATATTGAACTCATTATCAATACTTTTAAGGTTTTGATATTCTTGCTTTCTGCAAGAATTTGTTAATACTACTGATGCAAATAGAATTGCTATCAATAACATACTGATTATTTTTCTCATTTTCAAAAAATTTAATATTTAAAAGATATTTAATTTTCATTAAGGGTTAAAATCTAATTCATCCCCTTTTAATTTAAAGGATTTAAAGCACTTGACTGTTTAATTGAGGTGCCTTTTTTGCTCCTTTCATTTATGTATTTTTATCTGTCTATCTCACCACCGCCAACGACTGCCGCTGCACAATAGCAGATCCACTAAACGGGGTTGCTTCTAATACCAAAACATACATTCCAGCTTTCACTAGCTCGTTGGTTTTGTTGTGAGTTCCATCCCATTGCGGAGTTGTTGCGCTGCTTTCAAAAACCAGTTCTCCCCATCTATCGTAAATTTTGTAAGAAATGGCTTTAATGCCGATGCTTTTTATTTCGAAACGGTCGTTTAAGTTATCTGTGTTGGGCGAGAACGCGGTAGGAACAAAAACCTGCGGTTTGAACGCTTCGCAAACCCTATTCGACTGCGAAAATTGCTCAGCACTTATGCCTTTGGCTGTAATTTTATAACACCAACCTTGATGTTCGGGTGCAAAAAAGTCTTGGTCTGCAAATTGCGTTTGG
>CAMTUB010000020.1:0-24523 GCA_947084835.1 uncultured Bacteroidota bacterium
ACCCCATTTCAAGCGGTTGAAAAATGGTTTGAATTAAAACCTGAATTATTTAAACTAAATCCAACTGAATTTAAAACTAAAATTTTAACTTTAAACAAAGAAATAATCAATTCACATCAACAACCTTGTGAAACTTGACACATAGGTTTATTAAATTACCTAATGTTATTGGGGTAATGGTTTTATCCAATATTGCATCTATTTTGCTTTGGATATTAGCACACGTTTTCTTTATAAGACATGCCTTATTTATAGAATTAATAATTGAAAAAATTGACTTTAGCAAAGTACTTATGGATATTATGTTATGTTTTATGCTTTACGCAGGAGCTTTTCATACCAATTTTGAAGCCATTAAAAAAGAGAAAAAATCAATAGCAATTTTATCAGTTTTAGGCACATTCATATCAACATTTTTGATTGGTGGTCTTCTTTATGGCTTCACTATTTTAATAAATTACCCAATCGATTTTATTATCTGTCTTTTATTTGGCTCTTTAATATCACCAACTGACCCTATTGCCGTATTGGGAATTCTCAATAACACACGAGTTGATGATAGGCTTAAAACAAATATTGTTGGAGAATCTTTATTCAATGACGGTGTTGGAATCGTAATTTTTACCACTATCCTTGCGGTTATTCAAACCGGAAGCAGCGAATTTTCACTTTCACATACCCTCATTTTCTTTTTACAAGAAGCAATTGGTGGAATAATTTTTGGTGTCGTTTTAGGTTATTTAGCATTTAAACTCCTTAAATCCATTGATCATTATCAAACTGAATTATTAATAACCATTTCGGTGGTAATGGGGGGCTATGTTATGGCAAGTCTTTTGCATATTTCTGGTCCATTGGCCATGGTTGTTGCTGGCTTAATAACTGGAGGGGATCAAGTACGAAGAGAAGCTATGAGTAACATTACCGAAACCTACCTAGATAAATTCTGGGAAATGGTTGACGAGTTGCTAAACGCTTTACTTTTCTTATTAATTGGCTTAAGAATTTCAGTTTTAGAATATAAACCAGAATATTTACTGCTTGGATTGGCGGCAATAGTAATAGTTTTACTTTCTCGCTATTTTTCTTTCATATCGCTTTCTATGTTATTCAAAAAGAAGCTGAATTTGACACATAAACACCAACTTTTTATGGTTTGGAGCGGTTTAAAGGGCGGATTATCTTTTGCAATGGCACTATCCGTATCTGCCATGCCCGAAAAGCAACCCATCGTTTTTATGACCTATATCGTGGTGTTATTTTCAATTTTGGTACAGGGTTTATCTATTCAAAAGGTGGCTGAAAAGCTTACTAAAGGCTAAAAAATCAACTTAATACTAAATCGGTTTTTTACATCGGTTATAAAAAGTAGATGCTTTACCTTTGGACTTTGAATTATGGAAAAAAAAGTCCCTTTTTTAGATTTTCCTTTTCCCACTCACGCTGATTGGGTTTCCCGTGCAAACGATGAATTAAAAGGTTTCCCCTTAGAAAAACTTTCGTTTAAAACAGAGGATGGAATTGAAATTGAGCCTTTTTACGATTCTATTGATTTTGTTCCAGAAAAACTAATTCCGCTTTTAGGAAAAGAAAAAAATGAATGGTGGATAACCCAAAACATACATTTTACATCGGAAATAGAAGCTAATAAACACGCATTAGATGCTTTAAATCTAGGCGCTGAAGGATTGGTGTTTACAAATTTACCGCAGCATATAGATTTTTCAAAATTACTTAAAGGCATTGAACTGCCATATATACGGCTGGGTTTTGAAACCCATTCTAACCTAAATCTAATTGCAGATTTTACACTGTATTGCGAATCTAAAAACTACGATACTTCTAATTTATTTATTGATTTTGGATTCGATGGATTTGGTTACGTCCTTTCAAACTCGGCAAGTAAATTAGTTAACCTAGTTGAAAAATACTCAAGCGTATTTCTAAAAAGTACATTAATTTCATTTGATGCCTCAGTTTGGTACAATTCAGGATCTACTATAACCCAAGAAATTGGCATAACATTAGCAACCGTTCACCGTTTAGTTGCTTTATCAAAACCAGAAAACCTCAACACGTTATTTAGATCAATTAGCGTAACCTTATCTACAAGTACCGATTTTAATATTAATTTATCCAAGTTCAGGGCTTTTAGAATGGCTTGGAAAAGGGTGCAAGTTTATCATCAAACAGATATACAGCCTGCTTTTTTGCATGCAATTACGGCAATTCGCGAATTTTCAGCCTACGATAAACATACCAATATGCTTCGAGAAACCACCTCAGCTATGGCTGCAGCTTGCGGTGGAGCAAACGCCATTACTGTTTTGCCCTTCGATTTATTAGCTGAACCGAATCAGGCTTTTGCAATGCGTATGGGTTTAAACATTCAGCATATTTTAAAGCACGAAAGTTATTTAGATCAAATTCCAGATCCCGTTGAAGGTGCGTGGACTTTTGAGTCAATTACTCAAAAAATTGTGGAAAAGAGCCTATTAATTACTGAAGAATTATTCTCAAAACCCTTTAACAACACCGATTTAGAACAATTAGTCTCCATTAACAGAGAAAAGTTGGCACTAAAAGCATTAAATAAACAAACTTCGTATTTGGGGGTAAACTTATTTCCGAATGCATCAGAGTCAATATCCTCCCTACCTTTAGGTACATCACATCCTTCTTGGGCGCCAAGTCCAATACGCGCAGTTTTTGAGCTTGAAAAAATACGCTTTGATTTAGAAAACACAATAGGGAAAGATGCTAATGTAGCTCTTGTGCTTTTTGGAGATTCGGCATTTCGGTCTGCTAGAAGCAACTTTATTCGGAATTTTCTTGGAACTGGTGGAATTGTTTGCGAGGAGTTTATTTTATCCGATAATCAAGCTGAGGCTAGCAAACAGCTGATTGAAATTCCGCAACATATAGTGATTTTATGTGCATCGGACGCTGACTATTCTGAGTTTGTAACTCTTCAAAATACATTTATACAATCTAAAAAATGTTGGATTGCTGGAAAACCAGATGAAGCTGAAAGCTTCATACAAAATGGCATTTTAGGTTTTATTCACATGAAAAGCACTTTGGTTGATGTTTTATTAGAGATTTCAACCCAAATAAAAACTACGTAATGGAAGATTTCGAAAAAGCTTCTTTTAAAGATTATAAGGCGGGGATTGCTCCTTATTTACGCGGGCCCTATGCAACCATGTATACCCGTAAACCGTGGACTATTCGTCAGTATGCAGGATTTTCTACGGCAGAAGAGTCCAACGCTTTTTACCGTAAAAATTTAACAGCAGGCCAGAAAGGTTTGTCTGTTGCGTTTGATTTAGCTACCCATAGAGGTTACGATTCTGACCACCCTCGTGTAAAAGGCGATGTTGGAAAGGCCGGAGTTGCCATAGATTCTGTTGAAGACATGAAAGTGCTTTTCGACCAAATTCCATTGGGAGAAATGTCGGTTTCTATGACCATGAATGGAGCGGTATTGCCCATTTTGGCATTTTACATTGTAGCAGCTGAAGAGCAAGGCGTTAGCCCAGAAAAACTTACTGGAACAATCCAAAACGATATTCTGAAGGAGTTTATGGTGCGCAATACGTACATATATCCGCCAGAAAAATCGATGCAAATAATCGCTGACATTTTCGAGTTCACCTCGCAAAAAATGCCTCGTTTTAACAGCATTAGCATCAGCGGTTATCACATGCAAGAAGCAGGAGCTACACCCGAAATCGAATTAGCATATACCTTAGCAGATGGGTTAGAGTATTTAAGAACCGGTATTGCTGCTGGATTAGACATAGATAACTTCGCTCCACGTTTATCGTTTTTCTGGGCAATTGGTATGGACCATTTTCGCGAAATTGCCAAAATGAGAGCAGCCCGATTATTATGGGCAAAAATTGTACAATCGTTCAATCCCAAAAAAGAAAAAAGCATGGCTTTGCGAACGCATTGCCAAACTAGTGGATGGAGTTTAACCGAACAAGATCCGTTTAATAATGTTGCACGTACGTGTATTGAGGCGCTTGCAGCAACTATGGGCCATACCCAGAGTTTGCACACCAACGCGTTAGATGAAGCAATTGCTTTGCCTACCGATTTTTCGGCACGCATTGCACGTAATACCCAAATTTATTTACAAGAAGAGGCTGGGATTTGCAAAAACGTTGATCCGTGGGGTGGTTCAACTTTTATCGAAAATCTAACCAACACCCTTGTTGAAAAAGCATGGGAATTGATTTGTGAAGTAGAAGCCCTTGGAGGAATGGCAAAAGCCATAGAAACTGGTTTGCCTAAAATGAGAATTGAAGAAGCTGCTGCTCGTAAACAAGCACGAATCGATTCGGGATTAGATATTATTGTTGGGGTAAACCGCTTTACAACAGATGAGCCCTCTAATATTGAAATTTTAGATATTGATAACGATAAAGTGCGCATACAACAGGTTAATAACCTTAAAATATTGCGCGAAAATAGGGATTCGCAAAAAGTGCAAGAATGCCTCGATAAATTAACCCATTGCGCCAAAACCAAAGAAGGAAACTTGCTTGAGTTAGCAGTAAACGCAGCACGCGAACGATGCACTTTAGGCGAAATTTCTACAGCGATAGAAACTTTTTGGGGAAGATATCAAGCAAAAATTAGTTCGATTTCTGGTGTATATTCAAGTGCAATTATGGAAGATGCTACCTTTAAAAACGCGCGCAAATTAGCCGATGACTTTGCGAAGAAATTTGGAAGAAGACCCCGAATTTTAGTTGCAAAAATGGGTCAAGATGGGCACGATAGAGGTGCAAAAGTCATCTCTACAAGTTTTGCCGATATTGGCTTTGATGTAGATATTGGTCCGCTTTTCCAAACTCCAGCTGAAGTTGCACGTCAAGCTGCAGAAAATGATGTGCATTTTGTGGGCATATCTTCTTTAGCAGCAGGTCATAAAACCCTTATTCCTGAGTTAATTGCTGAACTTAAAAAAATTGGCAGAGGCGATTTATTGGTTATAGCAGGTGGCGTTATTCCACAAAAAGATTATCAATTTTTATTTGAGGCAGGAGTTGCTGCGGTTTTCGGGCCTGGAACCATCATTTCTAAAGCAGCATCGCAACTGCTTGAATTTTATTTAACAGATTAGTGTATGAAAAAAATACTTTTCCTCTTCTTGATTGGGGGGTTGTTAATTATAATTGGAGCATACCTGAAAATTCAATTTAATCGATCATCCATTTCTGATATTTTACTAATATCCGGTTTAATAATCGAGGGTTATGCGTTTTATCAAATCATTAAATTAGTTTTCAAAACCTTTTAAAGCCCCATTTTATATGAAATTCATCAAAATTAGTGGCTTTACATTAGCTGCTCTTACCCTTATATTTTTTGCAATTGGTTTATTATTTCCATCTGTGAATTATTCGGCAACAGTAACTATTAACAACCCATTGTCCGAAACTTTTGCATTGTTCAACGATACTTCACGGTTAAAAGAGTGGCTTCCAGAGGTAAAATCTATAGAAGTTATAAAGGAAGTGCCAGGCAAAGTTGGCTCTCAATACAAAATGATTATTGAAGCAGAAAGCGACACCATGAGTATGCATGAAACAGTTACTGCTTTTGAAATAGACAAACATATTGGATTTGTTTTTATAGCAGGATCAATGCAAAAAACAGATAATTATACTTTTGCATCAGAAGGCACTAAAACAATTATAACTGGAAAATACGAATGTAAAGGAACAACCCTTTTTTATAAATCCATGTTCAGCTTTTTCAAAGGCTATTTTAAAGAAATTGATGAAAAATACTTGAATAACTTTAAAGCAATAGCAGAGAAATAAAGGAACAATCAATCTGCCAATCCCTGTGAAATAGCGTATTTAATAATACCATACGATGTTTTAACAACTAACTTTTGCAATATGTTTTTTCGATGCGAGTTGATCGTATTCTCGCTCAAACACAAAATATGTCTGCAATTTCTGCTGTGTTTTTTTCATCGCAAATAAGCCGTATTATTTGAATTTCGCAATCGGATAATGCGGTGAGTTTTTTTCATCCTTACGGTTTATTACCTTCTCAAAAAGCAATTCCTTGTATTTATCAGGGAAAAACTTTTTATTATTAGTAACCGTTTCTAGTGCTTTTAATAACAACTGTATTTAAATCCTCCTTTTATATTAAATCTTTCTCTGAATATCCTATATTTTATATAGAATATTACGTAGGAAGTTCTTTCCGTTATTTATTAATCTTTCCTTATGATTGATGAAGGAAATTAAAGACCTTATCGAGATTACTATTATTTACTGCTTATTTATATACATCTGTACAGTTTTTTAGTTTTGAAGATAAAATCTTATATATTTTATTTAAGCAATTAAATATGGATATAAAAATTTATGGTATTTAAAATACACAGTGTTTCAGTATTGAAATAAAAATTTTCGATAATTTATAGTGTATCCCTTTTTATATCGATTTTTTTTATCCAACTAAAAAGGTAGTTTTACTTAATATTTAAGATAAATTATATTCTGATGGAATCATTACTAATGCTTTTGCCGGGTTTAATTTTTATAATAACGGGCTTTATTATGAAGGTTAAATCACCAAAAGAAATAAACTCAATTTACGGATATCGTACACAGAGATCGATGAAAAATCAGGCGAATTGGGAATTTGCACAGGTTTTTTCTGCTAAGAAATGTAGGCTTTATGGGGCTATTTTCTTTACCATTGGCTTAATATTATCTGTTCTTTTATGGGGTAAAGAAAGCCCAATTATACCTTTTTATATATTTATGGCTGTTATTATTTCGTTTGTTATGATTATGGTATCAACCGAAGGGAATTTGAAAAAATTTGAAAAAACCAGCAATAAGAAAATCAGAATTTAAAACATTTTTCACATTTTTAGGAGTTGTATCTATTTTTGTGAATGCCAGAATCAAAAGCCCCTCTATTAGAGAAAATAAATAGCTTTTCGAAGAACACTTTAATCGAGCAATTAGGCATTCTGATAACGGATGTTGAAGAAGGCAAAATAAGTGGCAAAATGCCTGTTGATAAACGCACTGTTCAACCTTTTTTAAACCTTCATGGGGGTTCTTCGGTAGCATTGGCAGAAACACTCGGAAGTATAGGGTCAAGTTTACTAATTGATAACACAAAATTTATAGCTTCAGGTATTGAGGTTAATGCTTCGCATATAAAAAGTGCATCAAGTGGGTGGGTTTATGGAGAAGCTATTTGTATAAGAAAAACAAAACTTATACATTTTTGGGAAATCCGTATTCAAGACGAATTGCAAAACTTAATTTGTATATCAAGATTAACCGTTGCTATTATACCGTTAATAAAAGATGCAGTATAATAGCGTTAATGTTGATTTTCTGAATGATTGTTGGCTTTCAAGAACGCCATTTATTGCCTGGAAAAAGCCTGGAAAAAAAGCGCACCAGATTATTAACCCAGAAATTTCATTGTGGAATGGCAATTTTGAAGATGGTTTCATAATAGCGCCATTCTTAGGTCTAAAAAGCAATAAAGTAATCCTAGCAAAAAAGAATGAAAGCAAGTTGTTTTTGAACTGGAATGAGCCTAGTTTGCCTATTTTGTCTACAAAATCAGAGTTTTTAAACCTGTGCGAAAATGCAATAAAAGCTATTCAAAAAGGGGATCTTAAAAAAGTAGTTGTTAGCAGAGTTAAAGAAATTGAATTAAATAAGGATGATTTGCCTGGAACATATTTTGATAAACTCTGTGCTCTTTACAATAAAAGCTTTATCAGCATCATATCGTTGCCGGAGTACGGTACTTGGATAGGAGCAAGTCCTGAACAATTATTAGGCGTTAGTAATGGGATATCCTCCATAGCATCTTTAGCAGGAACGCGGTTTAATGATATGGAACAACCCAGCTTTAGTGCCAAAGAATATAACGAACAGGCAATTGTTACACAATTTATAATAGAAAAAGTAAGTTCAGTAGGTATTCAAAATTTAAACGTGGTGGGACCAAAACCAGTTCTTGCAGGGAATTTATTTCATTTAAAGAGCAAAGTTTCGGGGAATATCGAAAAAGAAAAATTAACCAGATTACTAGAGATTCTTCATCCTACACCTGCAGTAGCTGGAACTCCTTATGAAAAAGCAACGGATTTCATTCAAAAAAACGAAAAACATAGAAGGGATCTTTATTGTGGGTTTATAGGCACTTTAACCAAAGAAGGGAATGTAGACTTTTATGTAAATTTAAGAAGCATGCGCTGGACAGAAAATAAGGCATATTTATATGTTGGATGTGGAATTACACAAGACTCGTTACCAGAAGATGAATGGAACGAGACAGAGTTTAAAGCAAGAACTTTATCAGACGTTTTATAATTTATTAAAACGAAATCCTGATTTTCTTTATTCAATAAATCTTAAATTGCAACCCAATACATAATTAATGAAGCAATTTCCTTTACATCATCTGGCTCATGTTTATCCAACGATAGCAATGCTAAAAGCCTATGGTGTAAAACATGTAGTGTTATCTCCTGGGTCTAGATCTGCGCCCTTAACTATGGCAGTTGCGGCAGACAAACAATTGCAATGGCACGTACATTTAGACGAAAGATGTGCCGGATATTTTGCCCTAGGCCTAATTAAACAAACTAACGAACCAGTAGCTGTAATTACAACTAGTGGAACAGCCGCAATTAATTTATACCCTTCAATAACCGAAGCGTATTATCAGCAATTGCCATTAATTGTAATCACAGCGGATCGGCCTGAAGAGTTAATAGATCAAATGGATGGACAAACCATACGTCAAACTAATTTATTTGCCAACCATTGTAAAGACTCCTACTCATTTCCATCCGTAATTGTTTCAGAAGATCAAGAACAATTGGTTGTCAGAAAACTGAATCATTTATTAAGCCATGCATTAAATCAGCCACAAGGTCCAATACACTTAAACATACCCTTTAAAGAGCCTTTATATGAAGATATTCCGGTTGATTTATTTTGGAAAAAAAAGCCTTTATTGCAATCGCTAAGAAATGTAAATCAATTAAATGACCTCCTAAATAAGTGGAACAATGCAGATTTTCCTGTTTTTGTAGTTGGGCAATTGAATCCAACCGACCCTTTAATCCAATCAATCAAAAGCATTTTGTCGTTGAAAAAGGGACTTGCATTTGCTGATGGTTTAAGTAATTTAAAGGGAGAAAATGTGATTACAGAAACCGATTTGATATTAGCATCGCCTTATGTTGAAAATTTCCCAAATCCAGATTTTGTAATTTCTGTGGGCGGTCCTGTTTTATCAAAAAGATTAAAAAGTTGGTTACGAAAATTGAATCTAAAAGATCATGTTGTTATTGGATCGTACCCTACTTTCCCAGATACCTATAACAATGCAACAGTGTTTATTGATGCAGACCCAAGGTCGTTTATAGAACAAATTAATAAGGTTTCTGATAATGCTAAATCTGCATTTAAACTGTGGAACGACTTGCAATTGAATGTATTCGAAAAAAAGAGTACCTACTTAAAATCGATTTCCTTCAGTGAGCTAAAAGCAATGGATTTTCTAGCAGAAAACATCCCTGAAAAATCCTTGGTAGAATTTGCAAGCAGTATGCCTGTTAGATACGGCATGTGGTGCAGTTTTTTTAGGCATGTAGTACAGTCTAATAGAGGCACAAGTGGAATTGATGGTTGTTTGTCTACAGCAATTGGAATGGCTAAAGGAACTTCGCAAACTGTGTGGGCTATTATTGGCGATACTGCTTTTGTATACGATTCAAACGCATTGCTAACCAAACCTTTTCCTAAAAACTTACGCGTTATTATGATGGATAATAGCGGAGGAAATATTTTTGGAATGATTGATGGACCGCAGAAAAGCCCTCATTTTGATAAGATTTTTATGGCTTCGCCAAACTACGATCCTATAAATTTATGCAAAGCATTTGGATTAAAAGCCCGTTTGGTAGATAACTCAGTTGATTTAAAAGAAGAATTTAGGGTTTTTTTAAAAGGAAACTTTCAAGTTTTGGTTATCAAAACTGATTTTACAGAAAACGAACTTGCATTGAAGGGCCTTTTTAAATTAATGACCGACTTACAATAGGTTTATTGTTATAGTTGTAGCCTTATATTTGCAGCGAATCGATGCAGTTTAAAGAAATCATAGGTCAATCAGAAGTCAAAAAGCAACTTATAAGCGCTTGCAAAAGTGGCAGAATAAGCCATGCCCAATTGTTTCTCGGACCAGAAGGAACAGGAAATTTAGCACTGGCAATAGCTTATGGGCAATATATAAATTGTTTAGCACCTACAGATGATGACTCTTGTGGGACATGCTACTGTTGTATTAAATACCAAAAGCTTATTCACCCAGATTTACATTTTAGTTTTCCAACAATACCACAAAAAGCGGGAGAGAAAGCCCAGAGTTCGCCATTTCTACCCCAGTGGCGCAAGGCATTGATTCAAAATCCTTATTTAACCTATTCAGAATGGATGGTTGCCATAGAAGCAGAAAATAAACAAGGAAATATTTCTGCTGCTGAATGCCATGATATTATTTTACGATTAAGCCTAGCAAACTTTGAAGCAAAGTATAAGGTTTTGATTCTGTGGTTGCCTGAATTCTTGAAAAACGAAGGCAATATTTTATTGAAAATCATTGAGGAACCACCACAAAATACAGTTTTTATATTGGTAGCTCATCAAATAGACAAGGTTATACCTACCATTTTATCGAGAACTCAGTTAGTTAAAATACCAATTATAGAGACAGAGCCTCTTGCTGATTTTTTAACAATTAATCAAGGATTAACTCCAGACTTAGCGCATAGCATCGCATTATTAAGTAATGGAAATTATCCTGAATCATTGCGGCTATTAGACGCTGAGGTGAGTGTGAACGAGCACCTTTTTAAAGACTTTATGCGGATAAGCTATGCAGCAGATGGGGTAAAATTATCTGCTTGGGTAGATACTATAGCTGGATTAGGCAGAGAAAAACAGAAAGATTTTATCACCTATAGTTTACATTTATTGCGTGAGTGTTTTTTATTCAGGTTTGGTTCAGCAGCAATGTTGCGATTGAAAGGGTCTGAAAAAGAGTTTGTTGAGAAGTTTTCGCCATTTATTGTTGAACAAAATATTGCCGAAATTTCGAAAGTATTATCTGAGTCATCCTATTATATTGAACGGAATGCAAATCCCCGCATTACTTTCCATTGTGCTGGGATTGAATTGGCTCGATTTTTACAAATAGGGAAAAAAGGAAAAAAATAGGATATATCGTTTTTTGATTTAAAGTTTACTTTAAATTGATTGACTCAGAATAAAATGTGATAGCAATATTGTTTTCACCTGATATATTTGCATTAAACCAAACCAAAAAGTGAACGTTTACGTTCTAGGATTATGGGAAAAAGATTTATTCTAGTTTTGAGTATGTTTAGTTTTCTTGCTTTAGTGTCATGTCATAAATCAACATGCCCGGCATATGGCGATTTAACTACAAAAATGGATAAAAATGGAAACCCCAAAGGAAAACCTAAATCTAATTTGTTCCCTTCAAAAATGAGATAATTATGAGAAAGATATTTTTTGCAATCGCTACACTTGCTATGATTTCATTATCTAGCTGTAACCGTCACACATGTCCTGCTGTTGGTAAGGTTTCTACAAAAACACCAACTGCACTGCACGCTTAATCATGAATTGGATTGAAATAACTTCTGATAACCAGTTTGAAGAAGCACTGAAAAAATCTGAATCCGAAACCGTTGTGTTTTTTAAACATAGCACCCGATGCTCAATTAGTAGCAGCGCGCTAAACCGTATTGAACGGAATTTTAAACCTACTGAAAATGTAAATTGGCTTTTTTTAGACTTAATAAAGTATCGGACTATTAGTAACCTAATGGCTGATACTTTAAATATAGAACACCAATCACCCCAAGTATTAGTAGTAAAAGATAGAGCATGTATTTTTTCAGAATCTCATTATGGCATTAGCTTCGATGAGGTTATAAGCAATGCAGTTTAATTGAAAGTAAAATGAATTGTCTGAATTAGGTCAGGGTGTAAGCTCAAACTAACGGGGCAGGTTCTTGCAGCATGTTCAAGAATTACTTGTTGTTTTTCGGACAGTTCTCCAGAAATTGAAAAATTTATTTTTATTTCTCCAATCCTACGCGGATTTGACGCCATAACTTTTTCTACATTGGCAACTATTCGACCCACATTCATGTTGTGTCCGTTAATAGAAATACCCATAAGAGTTATCATGCAGCTACACAAAGCAGAACTTACAAGATCCGTAGGAGAAAAAGCCTCGCCTTTTCCTTGGTTATCAATTGGCGCATCTGTAATTATTTTTTCTCCAGAGCGCACATGCAACGCTTCAGTTCGTAACTCTCCAAGGTAAATTACTTCTGCTGTAAACATAATTATGTATTTTTAACGTTTTATAGGGCAAAATTAATGAAAGTGGCTTTTAAAGGTGCATTTATTGCAATGATATTTCTGCATTTAGGAATATTAAGCTACGCTCAAAATATTTACCAAGAAGATCCGCCTATAAAGTTTCGGAATTTTTTAAGCGGTGGTGGCGGTTTACATAATGCAGGGTGGCAAATTTCATCCAAATTTGGCATAGAAAAAACAGGGAAAAATATTCGGATTTACGAGTTTGATTTATCTAGGATTAAAAGTCCAAGAGAATATAAATACGCAAATCCTGGAATTCCAAATCCTAAACCTTATGTGTATGGGAAACAATACGATTTTTTTGCAGCACGATTTGGAAGCGGCATTCAACGTTTAATATTTGATAAAAGCCAAGTAAATGGGGTTGAAATTAGATATCAAGCCAGTGGAGGGTTAAGCTTAGGCCTTTTAAAACCCGTTTATCTTGATATTTTGTATGCAACTTCTGGTCCAAATCCGCAATTATATACCCTATCAGAAAAGTATGATCCGACCAGACATTATCCTGATAATATTTACGGAGGGTCAGGTTTTTTTACAGGAATTGATGAATTAATAATTCGACCGGGAGTTTATGGTAAATTTGCACTGCTTTTCGAGTGGGCAAAATATCAAGAAGATATCAGCTACTTAGAAGCAGGAATAACCATCGATGCATTTCCAAAAGAAATGCCATTGATGGCGAATCAATACAACAGCAACGTTTTTATTTCATTTTATATTGGATTTCAATTAGGACAACGATGGTAAACCTTACAAACGCAGAAATTACACCCGAACCCCGTGTACGCAAACCCGATTGGTTGCGTGTAAAACTGCCTATTGGTAAAGAATATGCAAAAGTTCGCAATATTGTAAGCACAAATAAACTGCATACCATTTGCGAAAGCGGCAATTGCCCAAATATGGGCGAATGTTGGGGTGCAGGAACCGCAACGTTTATGATTTTGGGAAACATTTGCACCCGTGGATGTTCTTTTTGCGCAGTTGCAACAGGAAGGCCAACCGAGTTAGATTTAGATGAACCTTTTCGCGTAGCTGAAGCAATTCAATTGATGGGTGTAAAGCATGCAGTAATAACCTCGGTTAACCGCGATGAGTTAAAAGATAAAGGTGCTGCTGTTTGGGCTGCAACTATCCGTGAGATTAAAAGATTGAGCCCGAATACAACCATTGAAGCCCTAATACCCGATGTTAAAGGAGATTGGGATTCGTTATATACTATACTGGATTCTCGCCCTGAAGTATTATCGCACAACATGGAAACGGTTAAGCGATTGTATCGTTTAGTACGCCCACAAGCAAAATACGAGCGTAGTTTAGAGCAAATTAAACGTACTAAAGAATACGGATTGCGAACTAAAACCGGCATTATGCTTGGCTTAGGTGAAACCTACGATGATGTTTTAGAAGCTATGGATGATTTAGTAGACAACAAATTAGATATTCTTACGCTTGGCCAATATTTGCAGCCTACAAGAATGCATATTCCGGTTGCAGAGTTTGTGCATCCCGATAAATTTGCAGCGTTTAAAGAAATTGGGCTTGCAAAAGGGATTAAGTATGTAGAATCTGGGCCATTAGTGCGTTCATCATACCATGCTGAGCGGCATGTAAATGTATGAGGCAGCCAAGAGATAAGCCATTAAAATTATTGCTCGAAGAGTGGAAAAAAGCCTTCAAGTTTAACGATCGTATTGTTGAAATTTCATTGGTTGAGGTTTGGGAAAGAATTGTAGGCATTCAAATTGCTAATCAAACTCATACCTTAAAATTTAATAAGGGCATATTAACTGTTAAAGTTAAGTCTGCCCCTTTAAAAAATGACTTATTTTATATGAGAACCTCATTAATGCAAAAAATAAATGCAGAGGTTGGTCAAGAGTTGGTTAAAAATGTGATTATTATTTAACCTCCCAATGGTCGTTTCCTTTTAAAATTTTATCAAGATCACCAAATCCTTTTGCTTCCATCTGGCTATCAACTTGTTGTTGTAGGGTATCTTCATAACAAGCACGATCGGTTTCATAAATTACACCAAATGGGCGCGGCAATAAAGTACCATCAGTAGTGTGGGTTACATCATCAAAGAAACGAGCCAATAATGATGCTTTAAAGAAGTCTTTGTCGTCATGTATCCAACAATCGCTGGCTGAAAACTCGCCCGTTGTTAAGTCAACAATTTTAGGCTGATGACCTTCTAAACGAATTCCTTTTTCGCCATTGCTGAAAACTAAAGGCTTTCCGTTTTCTACAAAAAGTGCCGTATTTCCTTTGGTTTCTTTCTCGGTAAATGTGAAAAATGCACCATCATTAAAAACATTACAATTCTGATATATTTCTACAAATGAAGTTCCTTTATGCTTATGTGCGCGCAATAAAACCTCTTGCATGTGCTTCGGATCTCTATCTAAAGTACGAGCAATAAATGTTCCATCTGCACCCATTGCTAAAGCAGCAGGGTTAAACGGAAAGTCTGGAGAACCCATAGGGGTAGATTTTGTAATCTTTCCTTGTTCCGATGTTGGAGAATATTGCCCTTTGGTTAACCCGTAAATTTGGTTGTTGAAAAGCAACAGATTTATATTTAAATTTCTGCGAAGCAAATGTATAAAGTGATTTCCTCCGATTGAAAGAGAATCTCCATCCCCAGAAATCATCCATATATCTAAATCTGGTCGTGACATTTTTAAACCTGATGCAATGGCTGCTGCACGGCCATGAATGGTATGCATGCCAAACGTTTCCATGTAATATGGAAAGCGTGAAGAGCATCCAATACCAGAAACAAAAACCATGTTTTCGCGTTTAATGCCAAGCTGAGGCATCACCGTTTGCACTTGTTTTAAAATTGAATAATCTCCACAACCTGGGCACCAACGTATTTCTTGATCAGAAACGAAATCTTTCGATGTTAATACGGTCTCATCTCCAACCGATTGTTGGGCAACATGCAATAAATGTTCTTGAATTTTATTCATGAGATTAGTCGTTTAAATGTTGAAGAATTACGTTTTTAATTTCGATCGAAGTAAAAGGTAATCCTTGCACTTTGTTATATGGAATTGCAGGAATGAAATATTTGTCTCTGATAATTTTAACCAATTGTCCGCTGTTTAACTCTGGTATAATTACTTTATCGTAATTGCTAAGAATTGCCCCAAGGTTTTTAGGGAACGGATTTAAGAAACGCAGATGCGAAAACGAAACATCGTGGCCTTCTTTAATTAAATCTAAAACCGCAGTTTTCAGAATTCCGTAAGTTCCGCCCCACCCTAAAACCAACACTTTACCTGTTTCTTTTCCGGTATCGATTTGTTGTAAAGGAATGTAATCTGATATTCTTTCAACTTTTTCAGCACGCAGTTTCACCATTTTTTCGTGGTTAATTGGGTCGTATGAAATGTTTCCAGTTATATCTTCTTTTTCGATTCCACCAATTCTATGCTCAAGACCTTTTGTACCAGGAATTGCCCAAGGTCTTGCAAGTTTCTCGTTTCTCAAATAAGGCATAAAAGCTTCATCGGGATTCGCTTTTGCAAACTCAATTTTAATATCTGGCAAATCAGACGATTCTGGATATCTCCAAGGTTCTGATCCATTTGCTAAATAGGCATCGCTCAAAATAAATACTGGAGTCATATGCTGCAATGCGATTCTACATGCTTCGAAAGCAATATTGAAACAGTCTGATGAGGTTGCAGGCGCAAAAATCGGAATTGGTGCTTCTCCATTTCTTCCATAATAGGCTTGCATTAAATCTGCTTGCTCGGTTTTAGTAGGAAGCCCGGTTGAAGGGCCACCACGTTGAATGTTAATTACTACCAAAGGTAATTCCATCATAATTGCTAAACCAATTGCTTCGGTTTTTAAGGCTATACCTGGTCCTGATGAGGTTGTAAGTGCCAAGCTTCCACCATACGAAGCTCCAATTGCGGCTGCAATGCCTGCAATTTCATCTTCGGCCTGAAACGTTTTTATGTTGAAGTTTTTATACTTCGAAAGTTCGTGTAAAATATCAGAAGCTGGGGTAATTGGATAAGTTCCTAAGAAAATAGGCAACTTAGATTTAACCGATGCGGCAATTACCCCTAAGGTTAATGCATTGTTACCCATAATGTTTCTGTAATTGCCGGGCTTCATAGAAGCGGGTTCAACTACATATTGGTTTTCGAACACTTCGGTAGTTTCACCGTAGTTCCATCCTGCTCTAAAAACAGATAAATTTGCTTTCAGAATTTCAGGTTTTTTAGCAAATTTTAACTCAATTTGTCTAATTGTACCTTCTGTTGGGCGGTTATACATCCAAAAAAGCAATCCTAAAACAAACATGTTTTTAGAACGATCAATTTCTTTAGTGCTTAATCCGCTGTCTTTTAAACACTCTTTATTGATACGAGAAATGTCAATTTCGTATACTTTATATTCAGATAAAGTTTCTGGATCTAGTGGGTTAACACCTTCAGCAATTTTAGCTAAACGTAAATTTTTAGGATCGAAACCGCTGATGTTTGCAATAATTACGCCACCTTTTTTTAAATAGGCTAGATTTGCTTTTAATGCAGCAGCATTCATAACCACCAACACATCGCAATGGTCGCCTGGATTATAAATTGCTTTGCTTCCAAAATGAATTTGGAAGCCTGAAACGCCAGCAACAGTTCCGATAGGAGCACGAATTTCGGCCGGAAAATCAGGAAAAGTGCTTAAATCATTTCCGTGTAAAGCAGTTGCATTGGTAAACTGCGTGCCTGTAAGTTGCATTCCATCTCCGGAGTCTCCGGCAAATCGAATGGTAACTTCATCTAGCGATATTTGATTCGTTGATGTTTCCATATGAAAACGTTCTGTTATAGTTTATAAGCTTTCGCTTTGAAAGTTTCAAATTCGACAAAAATTAATGTTCTAACAAATTTTTGTCTTTTTATTAAATGAATGAGTTTAAAAAACCAGTTTTGGGGGTTTTACAACAAAATTAATATAAAAAATAAAGTTGTAAAGTTAAGGCTAATAAGTGAAACCTAACGATGATATACTGCTATTTAGCTTTCTTTGGTATACAAAAAACGGATGGCTGCCGATGCGCAAGCACACCCAAATACGGCTGGCATATAACTTATGGTTCCGATAACTGATTTTTTAGGCCCTCCATCAGCCAAAATTATTTTGCTTTGATCTGCCTTTTCTAGCGAAAAAACAACTTGTACTCCTGTTTTAATGCCAATTCTATGTAAAAGTTTACGCACATATCGAGCTAAATTATCGTTATACGTTTTTGAGATGTCGCATATTTTTAACTGTGTAGGATCTACCTTTCCACCAGCGCCCATCGAACTGATAAAGGGTATGCCTAAATCTAGGCACGATTTAATAAAATAGACCTTTGGAGATAGCGTATCGATACAGTCTAATGCAAAATCGGGTTTTGTTCTTTCTAAAATTTCAACCGTGTATTCGTCTTTTATAAAGTGCGGAATAATTTCGAGTTTTAATTCTGGATTTATATCTAATAATCGTTGACCTAACACTTCCGCTTTTACCTGTTCATTTGTGCTTGTAAGTGCAACTAATTGTCGGTTTCTGTTCGAAGCTTCAATAACATCAGCATCAATAATAGTCATTCTGCCAACGCCAGCACGTGCAATCATTTCGGCAGCAATTCCGCCTACTCCGCCTAAACCTACTACTAAAACGTGGCTGTTAATTAATTTCTGAAGTGCATCTTCGCCCAACAAAAGTTCAGAACGAGAAAGCCAATGAGGTATTTTTGATGAATTCACGGTGTAAAATTCCGAAATGATTTTCTTTTAAATTGATTTTTGGAAAAACAGCTGAAAATTTTTATCGACCAATTCGTGTACTTGGGAGTAATCGAGTTGAAATAACATACCAAATTCTGCGTATATGTCCATAATCAAAATGTTTTTAGCATCTGTTTCTAGTAAAATTTTGTCGGTTGGGATAGTTAACAATGTTTGCTTTAAATGGGTTGAGGTGATTAACGATTTCCCAATCGAAATTAAACCGCCAGCGTTAATAATTTGATTTGCCAACACAGAATTGCCGTTAAACCCATGTATGACCCATTTTACAGTTTTTGATTTTAACAAACTTATTACTTCAGGAATGGTTTTTACAGCGTGAATTATAATGGGTTTTTCGACTTCAATGGCAATTTCAATCTGCATTTCGAACCATTTTTGTTGAAACTCTAAATTTTCACCTTTTAATCTGTCCAATCCAATCTCTCCAATGGCAAAAACATTATTTAAAACTGCCAAAGAATGCAGTTTGGTTTTGGTTTCAAGCAGGTTGTATTTTGATGTAAACCACGGATGAATGCCCACAGAAAGTGCATATTTCGACTCAATTACGAATTGTTGAGAAGGTAAATAAGCGTTGCGAATGCAAAACTCGTTTTGTGCAGGTTTTCGGTGGGTATGGGTGTTATAATAAAACAATGAATTGGTTTTGAATCAATGGAACACTATTTGCTAAACTAATGTTATTTTTGCAATTCGAATATTATGAATAATACAACCGACACTCCTTTCTTGAAAATTTCTGAATATGCTGTTTCAGAATTGAAGCAATTAATAGCGAAAGAAACTTCAGGTAAAACAGGAATTCGTGTTGGCGTAAAAGGCGGTGGTTGTTCGGGTTTAACCTATATTTTAGATGTTGACAATCCAACCGACCAAGATTTGGTTATGGAGTTAGATGGTTTGCAGGTTATGGTAAATAAGGCTCAACACTTATATTTAGCTGGGGTTGAACTTACATACGATAAAGGATTGAATAACCGAGGATTCATTTTCGAAAACCCGAACGCAAAAGAAACCTGCGGTTGCGGAACATCGTTTGCAGTTTAGCGGTTTTTAGCTGATTTAAGGTTTAGTAAGGATAAATAAAAATCATTATTTATGGTGGTTTTTATATTGGATCAATCTCTAACCTTTACAGCATAAACCTTTACAGATGAATAAAATTTTTACATCTATTGTATTTGCTAGTTTAATTGCAACTCAAATCGGAATTGTGGGTTGCTCTAAAATTGAGAACCAAACGCCAAACGAAACGTATTAAAGCCTTGCAATTAATTTAAAGTTTAATATGAACATTTGATTTAGTGGTTTATGAGTTGCTACTAAAAATGGGTCTGGGTGGTCTGTTGAACTACCAGCGCTTAATTTAGCATTTTCGAAGGGGTAAAAATTATAGGATGTTTTAAGCCCAAAACCAATGTGTTTTGTGATAAAGTAGTTTATGTCCATTCCAATTGATCCACCAACTGAATTATATTTTAAATCCGCAAATAGTGGTTCTGAAAACCATGAATCGGGGTTTCTATAACCAAATACCGTGTATTGATATCCATCATACCTATATGACAGATATATTTTTGGGTTAAATTCTAGTTTTAAAAAATTAAATTGTTTACCTAAACCTAAGTTTAATAAATTATAAAATGAGCCTATTATTTCTCCAATTGCTAAATTTGAAAAATTCTTTGAACTTGGAGTAAATCCACTAATTAAATCCAAGCTAACTGTGTAATTATTATTTAGAATTCTAGAATATCCTATGAAATAGTTATGATTTCTATAATTGGGATAATTTAAATATTTATTAACAATATTCTTATTGTCTCCAAAGTTTAAATTAGGGTACGAAGTATAAGTATTACCAAATTCAACTTGATTTTTGTTGTTAAAAACCTTAGACTTCCAATTCTGTGCGTTCAGATTGAACACAAAGAGAAAGAATATAGCAAAAAGATTAACTTTCATAATTATTGCTTTACAAATTTTATATTTTTAGCCCAATTACTTGTAACTATATTTAAGGTGTAAACGCCTTCAGGTAAAGATTGTACATTTTGTCTTGTTCTAAAATAGGTTATCCGTTTTTTTATTAAAAATGTTAGTATTAAATTTCAGTTATCAACAAATATAATTAAACAAAAGAGCTTTTTTGTAGAAGCGATAGGCTTTTAAATTGTTTTGCTTATGAGCACGATCAGGATTCTGAAAAATAAAATTCAATAGCCTTTCGTTATTGTAAATTTGAATATACTGGTTAATCATTTTTTTTTGCAATTGAAACGTTTTTAATTGTTTGCCATTCATTTTTCGTTAGTATTTTGTTTTTCTGTGTGTATATTAAACCAATTACTTAGATTGTTTGTCATGTTACGGTCAACCTGTTCTAGGCCGGGACGGTTATTCTTTTATGATCTTCTTTATAATCTGTTTACCGTTTTCGGTTTCTATCCAAATAAAATAAATTCCATTTGAAATGGTTTCTTTAAAAGTGATTCTATTTTGTAATTGTTCAATTTTAATTTGTTTACCAGTAATATCAAACAGCTTAATGTCTTTTAATTTATCCTTCCCGTCTATAATCAAATAGTCTTTAAATGGATTAGGGTAAATGTAAAGGCTTGTTGCGTCATAAATATTTTCTAAACTAAGAGTAGCATTTACGTTCAATTTAACTATTGTCGATTTTGATATATTATTTTCATAAGATGACCCTCCAAGATAAAGTGTATTTTGACCAGAAAATTTAACATTTTGTAAATAGTCATTATTGGATGAAATATCAATATCAAAGCTACTTCCATTATTGAATGTTGAATCAAAACTTCCATCATTATTGTATCTAACTATAGAATATCCATAGTTAGAATTTGAAATTAGTTTATTTCCACAAATTAGAATTTTTCCATTGTTTTGAATATCAAAATTTCTAAAAGGATAAGAATGTACCAAAATACCAGATGTTGCAAAACTATTATCCCAATTGCCATTTTCATCAATTCGGATAATAAAATTAGAAATGTAATAACCAGCCAAATAATAATTAACTCCAACTTTTCTAATTGCAGTAACTAACTCATTTGTATTTGGAAGTCCATTATATAAATCAATTACTACTTTTCCATTCGTCCCAAAACTTGTAATAAAATTGCCTAACGTATCTGTTTTGCAATAAGCTATCTTTGGATTTGTAGAATTAGTAAAGTCATATCCTACTGAAATAAGTTCATTATTACTATTTAAGATACTTTGCCACAATATGAAATTGAAATTTGAAGAGGATAAATATAAAATTCCATTTGAGCCAAATTGAGTGTCAATAACCCCATTTTCAGAAAGTTTTAAAATAGCAGCTTGGTTATTAATATTACCACTTAATAAAATAGAATTATTATTCAAAATGTTTATGGAAGTGAAATGACTTGCTATGTTATCAAGTTTTAGAACACCATTATTAGCAAATGAAGTATCGATGTTTCCATCTGAATTAAGTTTCAGTATGAAACCAATGTGCAATCCTGGTCCATTTGGAGTATTACCAGTATATGCTGAACCACAAACAAGAATCTTGGAATTAGTCAGCGCTTTTATATCTAAAGGATACTCAGAATGTGCTACGGAAATTTTAGATATTCCATTATTCGCAAATTGAATATCTAAAATACCTAAAGAACTAGATTTTGAAACTGTTAATTTATAAATACCCGTTCCACTTCCTTGCGAAGTTGTGCTGGCAGAAAAGATATTTCCATTTGGGTCTATATCCATATCATTCACTTCAGAAGTAGCTGATGATGGAATTTTTAAAACACCATTATTAGCAAAAGTGTTGTCAAAGGAAATATTCTGTGAATATCCATTTAAAACAATTGCTGTTAAGAAAAAAAATGTGATTAATTCTTTCATATCCTTTAGTTTTCTTGTCCTAAAATAGGTTGAACATTTTTTATTAAAAATGTTACTAACCAGACGGCATTATATTTATAATTATTAAGCTGCATATTTAGTGTCTTTATGGTTGAAATATTTTTGGACTCTATCAGGGTTTTGCACTAACATTTGCATGTGATTTTCTAGATTTTCTTTTAGTTTTTCTTGATTTTGGGGTGCCGGTTTATTTGACAATCCTTGCTTCAAATCACAATTCAAATATTCATCAGGATTTTTTTCTGGCGAATATGCCGGCAAGAAAAAGAGTTCTATTTTTTCTTTATTTTCCTTTACCCAATCTTTTACAATATGACTATGATGCACTCTTAAATTATCCAAAATTAAAAATATTTTATGACTACTATTCTTTGTTAATTGCTTTAAAAATTCAATAAATCTATCCAAATTCATGTTTTCAGAATAAATCATAAATTGCACCTTTCCTTGATTGGTAACGGTTGAAATCATATTGAGCGAAAACCGTTTTGACATACTCATTTTGGTTGGCGTTTTTCCTTTTGGAGCATAAGAACGACCGTGTTGACAGTTGTTTCTAACGCCTGTTTCGTCTGCCCATTGAATTTCTGCATTTTCTGTTTTAGCCTTTTTTTTAATTTCAGGGTATTCTTCATCTATCCATTTTTGTACTTTTTTAGGACATTGTTCGTAGGCTTTTTTCTTTGGCTTTTGAGGAGTAAAACCCCATTTACGCAAATAATCGCCCATTGTATTTATGGCTAAAACTACTCCAAACTCTCTCTCAACCAACTCTTTAACAGCTTTGCGGGTCCATAAACCATACGCTAATTTTAATTGGTCGGGCATTTTGTCGATTATCATCAATTGAATGGCCTTTTCCTGTTCGGCTTTCAATAATTTCTTATCCTCGGATTTTACTCCTTTCTTTTTCGATTTAAAACCACCTGTTTGCTTGTAATTTTTCCACCAATTTGAAACGGTATTTTTATTTACCCCGAATAAATCAGCAACTTCTCCTTTTTTTACACCTTCCTTTATTAAGGCGATTGCCTTTTTTCGATACGAACTTCTAATCGCATCATCAACTGTCCTAAAATCATCTTTTTCCATAGGACAAATATACAACTTATTTATGAATATATTGTCGCTAGGTTAATAGAATCGAGAACTACAAAGTTCGTCACGAAGAGCCGTGTGATGCGAGAGTATCAAGCACGGTTCTGCGAGAGGTTTGGGGGTGAAATCCCCCCTTACCTACTCGACTTCTTTTCTTTCAGGCCAGTTTAACAAAGTTGTCTTCGATTCTTACGTTAAAATTAATTTCTGCTTTTAATGCTTTGAAAACTTTTAAAACCGTGTCAATTGACGCACTATTAGCACTGCTTTCGAGTTTAGAAATTTGAGCTTTCTGCACTCCAACAAGTTTACCAAGTTCTTCTTGTGTCAAGTGTCGTTCTTGTCTTGCAGATTTAATCATTTTTCCTAATACGTCCATGCGAAGTTCGTATTCGTATTCGTCACGATCCACTGCGCCTACTTTACCGATATACTTGTCTTTCATTTCGGTAAGTGAATAGGTCTTGATTTTTTTCGTTGCCATATTTCCTACTTTTTAGAGTTGTTATTAAAATATTTGTCTCTCAGTCTTCCTGCACGGTCAATTTCGTTTGCTGGCACTTTGTCAACCTTCTTTATGAAACCGTGGGTCGCAATTACCAATGTTTCCTTGTTGTCTGACTTGTCCCAAAATGCAAGCAATCTGATTTGAAGTCCACCAAATTTTGTCCGAAGTTCCCAAATGTCATTTTGTAATTTCTTGAATAATTTCGGGTCATTCGTCTGTTCAGCAAGGTCAATGTTGTAAAATATTTTTTTGATTGTCTTTGGGTCAAGTTCGGATAGAAACTCGTTTGCTTCTTCCATAAACCTTGTCTCAAACTATTTCATTTGTCAAATTGATTGTTAAACGTAACAAAGATAAATAAAGTTTCTAAATTTGGAAACGAAAGTTTTCGCTATGTAGGTTCAGTTCAGTTTTTAAGCTGGCATATAACGTCAGTTCGTCTAAAAACTGCCATTAATATTCAAATGTAATAAATATATGACGTAAATAGGTTCGATTTAAGAGTACTTTAAATACCAAGCTTTGTTTGCGATTGAAAATTTTGGAGGGCTTATATCGAAGCTTTTTTCTTTTAATAGCATCCATATTTTAAAAACAAAAAGGGCAAGTTCTTTGAGGAACTTTTTGAACAGCTTTTTGTCGATTATGTTCATCATTCTTCT
>CAMTUB010000021.1:0-54488 GCA_947084835.1 uncultured Bacteroidota bacterium
ACCCCATTTCAAGCGGTTGAAAAATGGTTTGAATTAAAACCTGAATTATTTAAACTAAATCCAACTGAATTTAAAACTAAAATTTTAACTTTAAACAAAGAAATAATCAATTCACATCAACAACCTTGTGAAACTTGACATGTATATTTTTATTGAGATAATTTATCAATAACCTCGGTACTGATTCCTGTAAATGAAAAACCACCATCATGGAACAAGTTTTGCATCGTTACCATGCGTGTATAATCACTAAACATCATTGCACAATAATTTGCGCAATCTTCTGCAGTAGCGTTGCCTAGAGGCGACATCATTTCAGCATAATCAAAGAATGAGTCGAAACCTTTTACACCTTGCCCAGCAGTGGTTCTTGTTGGCGATTGAGAAATAGTATTGACACGAATTTTTTTAGCTTTTCCTAAATGGTATCCGAAGCTTCGTGCAATACTTTCTAGCAGCGATTTAGCATCTGCCATATCGTTGTAATACGGGAATACGCGTTGTGCAGCTATATAACTTAGGCTTAAAACAGATCCCCATTCGTTTATTGCATCTAACTGCAATCCAACCTGCATAACCCTATGAAACGATAAGGCGGATATATCTAATGTTTTGTGGAAAAAATCGTAATCAGTTTCGGTATAATGCTTCCCCTTACGAACGTTTGGTGACATACCAATACTATGTAAAACGAAATCTATTTTACCACCCAAAATTTCCATAGATTGGGTATATAAATTGGTTAAATCTTCGACACTTGTGGCATCTGCACCAATTACATGGCTGCCAGTTGCTTCTGCTAACTCGTTAATTTTACCCATACGCAATGCAATAGGTGCATTGGTTAACGTAAATTTTGCACCCTGTTCAGCACATTTTTCAGCAACTTTCCAAGCTATTGAATTTGGATCCAGGGCACCGAATATGATTCCTCTTTTTCCTGCTAATATTCCATTGGTCATAAAATGGTATTTGTTTTTTTTCAAAGATAATTGTTATTGTTTCAAAAGGGTTCGTGCAGTTAATAAAGTAGAATCATTTATATCGTTTCCACTTATCATTTTTGCAATTTCTATTTCCCTTCTTTCTTCATTAAGGTATTCGAATGTAGTAATTGTTTGATTTTGATCAAGTTCCTTTTTTACATACAGGTGATTTTTCCCTTTTGAAGCAATTTGAGCAAGATGAGTAATGCAAATAACTTGATGCTTTTCAGATAATTTTCTCAAAACTTCTCCAACTTTTTTTGCCGCTTCACCAGAAATTCCAGTATCAATTTCGTCAAAAATTAGTGTTGGTAGCTCGTTTTTTAAAGCGGTAAGCTGTTTTAATGCCAATACCACTCTAGAAATTTCTCCTCCAGAAGCAACTTTTGCCAAAGGTTGAAATTCAGAACCCGGATTTGCGCAGAATTGCCACTCCATATCGTTGTATCCAAGTTTTGCTTTTCCTAATGTAGAATTAATGGTTAACGAAATCCTAAATTTGGCATAATCTAATCCCAGTTCATTTAAAAATGCATTTACATTTTGCTCTATAATAGGTATTGCTTTTTGTCTAGCATTAGAAAGTAACAAAGCTTTATTATGTAATTTATCTTCAAAGGATGATTTTTCTGATTTTAAAAACTCAAGTTCTTGAACCAAATTATCAAACTGAAGTTCTTCATTTCTATAGTTTTCGATTATTTCAAAAAGGCTTGCAATTGTAGGTGCATTGTGTTTGTAAAGTAGGCGATTGAGCTCATCGACTCTGTTTTCAATTAGTACTTTTTCTTCCATATCGGCATCAACTTCTGCCAATATTTCCTGAAAATTTTTAGAAAGCTCTTCTGTTATCTCATTGAGGTTATTAAACAGTCCTTCGAGGTTTTCGAGCTTTTTGGTTATTGAAAAGAACGGTTTTAGGGTTTTCTGAGATGTTTTAATGGTGTCAATAATATTTCCATCACTATTGAAAAATGCATTTTCAGCATTATTTATTGTTTCAATTAAAGCAGTAGCTTGATTTAATAAATTTAGCTTTTCGCTTTTTTGTACAAGTTCATCAACATCAAAAAGAGCAGTATTATCCAATTCAGTAAGTTGAAATTGAACAAAATCGCGATGCTTTTTCGCCTCAAATATTTGTGAACTTACCGCTTCAATTTTATGATTAATGCTTTTTAATTGAATTGAATTTTTCAAATACTGTGATGCTTCTTCTGAAACTTCAGCAATTTTATCTACTAAATCTAATTGAAAAGTTTCATCAAATAATTCTTGGCTTTGGTGTTGCGAGTGAATATCAATAAGTATACTCCAAACTCTTTTCAGTACAGTTAAGTTTACGGGAGTATCGTTTATAAAAGCCCTACTGCGTTGATTTGGGTTTATTTCTCTTCGTAAAATAAGCTCCTCGTGATCATCTAATCCTTCTATCTCGAGCAAAGTAGAAATTTCTGGATTTTGTGTTTTAAAAGTGGCTTCAATAACACACTTTTCTAAAGGATTATTGAGCACTTGATAATCAGCTCTATCTCCTGAAAGCAATAATAATGCATTGGCAAGTATTGATTTTCCAGCGCCAGTTTCGCCAGTAATTACCGTTAACCCTGTTTTTATATCAAGAATCACTTCTTGTATAAGTACATAGTTTTTAACCCAAACTGTTTGTAACATTGGTTATTGGTTAATACGTTGGTATTTCAACCCGTTTGTTGGATCCAGACTATTTATCAATGTTAAAAACTTCTGTTTTTCTGCATTTGATGCAGGTTTAAAGATGTTAATGAGTTCTTCCGATTTCGTGTTCATTAACGTCTGTTGGAAAATAGAACCCGGCTTATTTTGAAATGATTTATTCATCATGTCTAAAGCTTCTAGAATTATGGTTTTTCCAGCATTGGTATCTTCATACATTTTATCTAAACCCAGTCTATGGTATTTATACAATCCAGAAAAAACGGCAGCGTATGTTTTATTTAAAATGTTGGTTATGTACCAGTATCTATTGGTTAACTTTTCATTTGATCGCCATCCTGGTCCTCCAGAACTTTGGGCGTTATTTAAAACATTCAATGCCTTATTGAAATAGGTAAAACCCGCATCTTGTTCAAAAGAGCAATAATCAAATCCTAAAATTACATAAGCGTAATAAGCAAAAATTTGAGTTATATTGTCAGTAAATGTAGCATCGTTGAATTCCATCTGCTGAAATTCAATGTAATCGAATGATATGTCTTGGTCGTTGAAATTAAACAAAACGGTATTATACGAGCTATTATAAACTGGTCTTGAAGCCTGAATTTGCATTTTTCCTGCAAACTTGTTATTTGATCTCTGATCAATGATTAAACTAATATTTACGTTAATTCTTTCTATGGGTGAAAACTGATCTGAAGTCCATTTTCTGTTATTCAAAAATTCGCCAATTTGAGTTTGTAAATTGGTAAATAACTGCTTGTCAGTAGGCCCCTGGTTAATTTGTGAAAAATCAACAACAACTCTTGCATTAAATTCTTGTGCAAAACCACTCACATTTGCAAACAACAAAAGGGATACAAATAGTAAAAGGCTATGAATTGATTTCAATAGATATGTATTCTGCAATTTTGTACGCAACATCTTGTTTCGAAAGTAAGGGTAATTCTTGGGTTTTTACAGCATCAATTAGCCAAACTTTATTCGTATCAGTCCCAAAACAAGATTCTTCTACATTTAAAGAGTTTAATACTACCATATTAAGGTTTTTCTTTGCTAATTTGTTTTTAGCATATTCAAACTCATTGTTTGATTCTAACGCAAATCCCACTAAAAATTGTTGGTCCTTTTTAATAAGTCCCATTTGTTTCAAAATATCTACAGTAGGAGTTAGGCTAATAGTAAGATTGGTTTCTTCCTTTTTTAATTTTTTAGTATGTTTTACTGAAGGAGTATAATCAGCAACAGCGGCAGACATTATAATTATATCAGCTATATCGAAATGCAACATGCATGAGTCTAACATTTCTTGTGCCGACACTACATTTATCAGCTTTATTTTTAAGTTATTGATGGTCTCATGACTTGGGCCACTAATTAAGGTAACTACTGCCCCTAAATCTGCAAATGCTTTGGCAAGTGCAAATCCCATTTTCCCGGAAGAATAATTGCCTATAAATCTGACCGCATCTATGTTTTCATACGTTGGGCCAGCAGTAATCAAAACATTTTTACCGCTAAAAGGCAGTTTTTTATTGAAAAAATTGTAGATCGATTCGAATATCGTTTCTGGTTCAGCCATTCTTCCTTCACCAATTAACCCGCTAGCAAGTTCACCCTTTTCAGATGGAATAATTTGATTTCCAAACAAGGATATTTTTCTTAAATTTTCTTGAGTCGTTGGGTGAGCAAACATATCTAAGTCCATAGCTGGAGCTACATAAACGGGACATTTTGCAGATAAATAGGTTGCTAAAAGCAAGTTATCACAAATTCCACTGGCAATTTTGCCTAAAGTATTTGCAGATAAAGGAGCAATTACCAAAATGTCGGCCCAAAGTGCAAGCTCAACATGGTTATTCCATTCTCCATTTTCGTTTTTATAGAAATCTGATAGAACAGGTTTTTTTGATAAAGTAGCTAAAGTTGCCGCTGTAACAAAGTCTAAAGCCGAAGTGGTTGCAATAACTTGCACCTCAGCTCCGGCTTTAATAAAAAGGCGAACCAGTTGAGCTGTTTTATAAGCTGCAATGCTTCCGGTTACCCCAAGCAGGATTTTTTTGCCCTGCATCTATGTTTACTTTTGTTCTTTTGAAGGATTTCTGAAATACGTTTTCTCAGCAATAAACTCTTCAATCGCTTGAATTGCAGCCTTTGGCATTCTTTCGTATTGACGAGAAATTTCTATTTGTTCGCGATTTTCTAAAATCTCTTCCAATGAATCGCTTGATACAGTAAATTCAGCCAATTTATTAGCAATCTCTTCCTTTAACTTAACAGTCATTTGATTCGATCTCTTTGAAATAATGGCAATTGATTCGTAAAGATTTCCTGTTTTTTCATCCAAAGAATGGATGTCACGAGTAATAGTTGTATTAGTAGCCATATTAATTGGTTTCTTTATTTTTTAATTTGGTAAGTTCTAGTTGTGCAATATCAGAAAGCTTTTGGGTTTCTGGTAAATATTTGCTCTCTGCAAATTCATTCACGAAATCGGTACTTGTTTGTAAAACATCTTTATATCTATCAATTTTTTTAGCTTCAACACTGTTGTGAGCTAAATTATAGGATGATTTCACAATTAAATATCTAATATACTCGCGCTGGTCAATATCCGGAAAATCTGCTAATGTGCTTTTAAATGCAATTGTGGCTGCTCTAAAATCCTCCATTTTGTAAAAAAGGAACGCAGTTTCGTACGACTTTTTCTCAAGTTTATCTCTTAAAAGATCAATTAACTCATTGCATTTTTGCACTTTATCGCTTTTCGGGAATTTATTTACAAAAAGCTGCAATGCTGCTAATCCTTTCTGAGTTGGATTTGGGTCTAACGAATAATTCGGAGACTCTAAATACAAGCAAAAAGCATACATATACTCCATTTCTTCGAGCCTTTTACTGTACGAAAAATTGGTTGTAAAGTTTTTGAAATGGAAAGATGCGAAAGAATAGTTTTTTAAATTGAATTGACAATATGAATAATAATAATATATATCCTCTTGTCTTTCAGTTCCTTTGTATGAAGTTAATAGTTCATCAAATATAGGTTCAGCTTTAAAATATTTCTTTTGATCAAAATATTGCTTCGCCATTTTGAATTTGAATTCTAAATCGGTGCTTTTTAAAATTTTATTATAGCTGTTACATGCCACAAATTGAGTGCATGCAATCACGATTAGAATCTTACTAAACCAATTTCTCATTAAACCGCAAAGTTAATATTAAAATACCTTTATACCTAAACATAATATTATTTAGAATAATAGCATTAAAATCAATTTAAAAAAATAATTTTGCATAGAATTTTCAGAAATAAAAGAACGTGGATTTATTTGAAAAATTGTTGTTAAAACGCGGTCCATTAGGACAACATGCTAAAGAAGCTCAAGGGTATTATACTTTTCCAAAGTTAGAAGGGGATATTGCGCCTCGAATGATTTTTAGAGGTAAAGAAAGATTAGTGTGGAGTTTAAATAATTATTTGGGCCTTGCTAATCATCCAGATGTTAGAAGAGTGGATGCCGAAGCTGCTGCAGCATTTGGAATGGCATATCCTATGGGCGCGAGAATGATGTCGGGTAATTCTGATAATCACGAAAAATTGGAGAAAATGTTATCTAACCATGTAAAAAAGGAAGATACCATTTTGTTGAATTTTGGATACCAAGGAATGGTTTCTGCTATTGATGCATTAGTTGATAGGCATGATGTTATTGTTTATGATGCAGAATCTCATGCATGCATTATTGATGGTGTTCGTTTGCATCAAGGAAAACGCTTTGTTTTTGCACATAATGATTTAGAAAGCCTTGAAAAGCAATTGAATCATGCAAAGAGAATTATAGATAAATCAGAAAATAAAGGATCAATATTAGTAATTACTGAGGGAGTATTTGGAATGTCGGGTGCACAAGGGAAACTGAGCGAAATTGTTGCGCTTAAAGAAAAGTATCCTTTCAGATTATTTGTTGATGATGCGCATGGTTTTGGTACTATGGGCGACACAGGTGCTGGAACTGGAGAATTGCAAAATTGTCAAGGTGGTATTGATGTATATTTTTCAACTTTTGCAAAATCAATGGCTAGCATTGGAGCTTTTATTTCTAGTGATGAGCAGGTAATTGAGTTTTTACGTTACAATATGCGCTCTCAGATTTATGCAAAATCGTTACCAATGCCTTTGGTTATAGGCGCTATTAAGCGTATGGAAATGCTTTCTAGCATGCCAGAACTTAGAATCAAATTGTGGCAAATTGTAGAAAAGTTGCAAAATGGTCTTCGTAAACGCGGATTTAATATCGGTAATACAACCTCTCCAGTTACACCCGTGTTTTTAAGCGGAACTTTGGGCGAAGCAACCAACTTAGTTTTAGATTTACGAGAAAATCATGGCATTTTTTGTTCCATTGTGGTTTACCCTGTAGTACCTAAAGATGTGATAATGTTGCGTTTAATACCAACTGCTGTTCATACAATAGCAGATGTTGACCAAACTCTAGAATCCTTTGCTATTATTAAAGAAAACCTTGAAGCAGGAAAGTATTTTAGTGATAAAATTGCGTCATTTTCAAATTAATTTTTATTTTTTTCTTTAAAAGTTTGTTTTATTGCTATTAAAGGCTACTTTTATCAAACAGACACTTAAAATTTTAAAAAAATGGAAAAATTTAACAAATTAAAAGCCCTAATGGCTGAAGTTGAAAAGGATGCAGATAAGTTCTATGACAAAGGGAACAATGCAGCTGGAACTCGTGTACGTAAAGGCCTTCAAGAAATGAAAACCTTATGTCAGGAAATCAGAATTGAAGTTCAAGATCAGAAAAATACTGCTGAGTAGTATTCGATTCACGTATATACAAGCCACTGATTTCAGTGGCTTTTTTTATTTAATAGTGTTTGATGAATTCTCTAAACTAAAAGTATCTTTGCGCCATGGTATATAACAATATATTAGAAACCATTGGCAATACTCCATTGGTTCGATTAAATAAGATTGTAAAAGAGGTTGAAGCAAACGTTTTTGCAAAAATAGAAACCACTAACCCAGGAAATTCTATCAAAGACCGTATGGCTTTGAAAATGATTGAAGACGCAGAGAAATCTGGCAAGCTTTTGCCAGGAGGAACTATTATCGAAGGTACTTCTGGAAATACTGGAATGGGGTTAGCAATTGCTGCAGTTGTAAAAGGATACAAATGTATTTTTACTACAACCGATAAGCAATCTAAAGAAAAGGCAGATGCTTTACGCGCTTTTGGAGCTGAGGTTGTTGTTTGTCCAACCAATGTTGATCCTGAAGATCCGAGATCTTACTATTCCGTTTCTTCTCGTTTGGTAAACGAAGTTCCAAATTCTTGGAAACCCAATCAATACGATAATTTATCTAATTCTCAGGCGCATTACGAGCAAACTGGTCCTGAAATTTGGGCTCAATTAGAAGGTAAAGTAGATCATTTAGTAGTTGGAGTGGGTACTGGTGGCACCATAAGCGGTACTGCACGTTTTTTGAAAGAAAAAAACCCGAATCTAAAAGTTTGGGGAATTGATACCTATGGTTCTGTATTTAAAAAGTACAAAGAAACCGGCATTTTTGACAAAAACGAGATCTATCCATACATTACAGAAGGTATTGGCGAAGATTTTTTACCAGCAAATGTTGATTTTAGCTTAATTGACGGTTTTGAAAAAGTAACAGATAAAGATGCTGCTTTAATGACACGCAGAATTCCTCGTGAAGAAGGCATTTTTGCTGGTAATTCAGCAGGTTCTGCAATCGCAGGGCTGTTGCAAATGAAAGATAAATTTAAGGCTGGCGAAAATGTAGTTGTCATTTTTCACGATCATGGCACACGTTATTTAGGTAAAATGTTTAATGATGAGTGGATGCGCGATCGTGGTTTTTTAGAAATGAAGCCTAGTGTAAAAGCCATCATCGAGTTTAGAAAAAACGCACCTTTATTTACTGTTGATTCAAATCAATCTGTTGATGAGGCGTTAAAAATACTTGCTGAGCAAAATATTTCACAACTTCCGGTAATGCATGAGGGAGCTTTTGTGGGTTCAATAACTGAAAGTGGGATTTTAAATAAACTCCTAAAAAATGCAGATGTGAAAAATGCAATTGTTGCAGATGTAATGGAGTCCGCTTTTGAATTTGTTTTATTAGATTCAACTTTAGACGAGGCAGCTTCAAAAATAAACAAAACAAACGGTGCAGTTTTAGTTTCGGATAATGGCGGAAACACGCATATATTAACTAAGTCGGATATAATACATTCAATGTGCTCGTAAATTCTAAAACACATGTTGATCAAATGAGAAGGGAAGTTACTGTTTGTAACTTCCCTTCTCGTATTGTATCGCTTGTACCATCCATTACAGAATTGCTTTTTGATTTAGGGCAAGAGGATAACATAGTAGGTGTTACTAAATTTTGCATTCATCCAAGTAAAAAATGCAAAATGAAACGCAAAATTGGCGGGACTAAAAACCCTAAAATAAGCGGCATACTTTCGTTACAACCCGATTTAATTATAGCTAATAAAGAAGAAAATAGAATTGAAGATATTGAGTTATTAGCAGCTCATTGCCCAGTTTGGATTTCAGATGTGAATTCGTTTGAAGATGCAATTGATTTAATAACAAAACTTGGTAATGTGTTGAGTGTGAACAATTCAGCTACTAATTTAATATCAAAAATTAGTAAGCAATGGAGAGGATTTAGACCATTTAATGCAGAAAGTGTACTTTATTGCATTTGGAAAAATCCATTAATGGGAGCTGGTGGAGGAACATATATTGATTCGATTCTACATAAATCAGGATTAAAAAATGCACTTGGTAATTTAAAGCGCTACCCAGAAATCCCGATCGAAACTTTAACTCCGAAATATGTTTTTTTAGCATCGGAGCCTTACCCATTTAATGAAAGTGATAGAACTGAAGTTCAATTAACCTTTCCAAAAAGTAAAATTGTGCTTGTTGACGGTGAAATGTTTTCTTGGTATGGCTCAAGAATGGTTTTATTGCCAGATTATATCAAAAAATTGGTGAATCAGATTTATGAAAGCTAAAAAAAAGTCAATCAAATGGGCTTTAAAAATTTTTTCCACTTCATTTTCGATTTTAAATAAAATATTCCCTTCGATTGCGGTTAGCTTAGCCAAAAGTATATTTTTTACACCGATTAAATTTGCACCACACTTTAAGGAGTTAGAATGGATTAATTCGTGCGTAAAATATAATATCATTCATAAAAAAAATGAAATAAGGGTTTTATGTTGGAAACCTTTAATTGTGCCAAATAATCGTAGAGTTTTACTTATTCATGGTTGGAGTGGCAGAGCCAGTCAAATGGGATATATAGCCTCTGAGTTGAGCAAAAAAGGATTCTTGGTTGATGCATTTGATGCAGCCGGCCACGGAAAATCTACTGGGAAACAAACCAACATGATTGGGTTTGCTGAAATTATAGCAAATTTAAGTCAAAAAAATGGCGTGTACGATGTGTTAATAGGGCATTCACTTGGAGGTGTTGCAGCCGTTTATTATGCTAAAAATGAAGGTTTTTTAGGTAAGGTAATTACCATAAACTCTCCATCGAATATCTTTAAAATTATGGAGTCATTTTCACAAAAATCTGGAATTTCTAGGGTAATAGCTAGAAAAGTTTTGGCTAAAATAGGTGCCGATTTTGGAGTAAATGTGGAAGATATTTCAGCAGAAAATATGGTTGAAAAGATAGCTTGTAAAGGCTTGATTTTTCAGGATATGAACGATACTGAAGTTTCATGGGATCAAGGTCTTCGGATGTATCTAAAATGGCCCAATAGCGAACTTAAATTAACTCAAAATTTAGGCCATATTACTCCACTTAGATCGGGTATAGTAATGAAAGAAATTGCAAGATTTGTAATTGATTAAGGATTTTGAGTTAAACCCAATCTCATACTTATTTTTTTCTCGATTTGTTTTTTGCAATTTTTTGTAACGTCAATACTATCCATACCTATTGGGTCAATGGGCTCTAAAACATCCCAATAACAAGTAAGAAACGGGGTTAGTAGAAAAGAATCGTTTATTTTTTGGGTATTTGTTATGGCAATGGGAACAATAATTGCAGTAGGCATATGCTCCATTAATAATCCTAATCCGCCTGATTTAAAAGGTTTTAACTTATCGCTGTGGCTGCGTGTTCCCTCCGGAAAAATTACTACAGATCCTTTTCTTTCTTCAACCGACTTTGCTAATTTGATGATTTCTCTTGAAGATTGAATTGCATCAGACCTGTTTATCAAGGCATTTTCAGTTTTTCGTAAAATATATGATATTGCGGGAACCCCCTTTGATAACTCCTTTTTAGAAACCCATCGCAAGTCAAATTTTCTAAGAAACCAGTAAATAGCAGGAATATCGTATCGGTGTTTATGATTTGCAACAAATATTATAGGTCGGTTGTATTTGATAGGAGTTTCGAAACTCCATTTACTTCGAATAAATAGTACATTTAAAATCGAAACTAATGAAAAATAGAATCCGTTAATTGCTGGTTGAAGTGCCTTTTTTCCTCCAATGGTGTATAAAATGACACATAGTAAATGAAAAAAAACCAGGGTTACTCCAAAAATAACCCAATATAATGGACTTAAAATAACGCTATATAATAGTTTTAATTTACTCATAGGTAGGGAGTTCATAGTGATCCTTATGAGGAATGAATTTTCTTTCTTTTAATAAATACAAATTTCCTAAAGCTAAAATATGTATAATCATATTTTCGATGGAGATAGGAGTGCCTTCAGGTACATCAGAAATGTTCGTAAATTTGATATCATGACCATCAAACAATAAAACTAATCCCGAACCAATTGCTTCCATTTTGTCACCTTCGGTAACCAAAACTGCGGTATCTTCTCCAAGCCCAATGCCGATACACGATGGGTTGCATGCAACTGCCTGAGTTAATCTTCCAAACCTACCCCGTTTTACAAAATGCGTGTCAATGATCACGTTTTTCATAAATCCGAATCCGGTAGTAATTTTTACCTCACCCATTAATAATGCTTCGGTGCTGCTTCCTTGATAAATCATAGTGTTGCTCATTACCATTGCACCGGCACTTGTTCCTGCAATTAAAAGAGGCTCATTCATGTACCTATCACTCAATATCGAGAAAGCTGTTGTGCCCCCAATTATTGTACTTAATCTTAGTTGGTTTCCCCCTGTAAATAAAACACAATCGCATTTGTTGAGCCTTTCTAGGTATTCAGGATTTGCGCAGTCTAATCTGTTTTTGATATGCATAACATGTACATTCGTACAAGAGAGACGATCAAAAGCATCGATATAGTTTTGACTAACTTCTTCAGGTATACTTGATGCTGTAGTTATAATCTCAATATGTGAATCTTTTCCACCAGACTCTTCTACTAAGCGTTTTAAGATGCCTAAAGAAAAGAAATTGAGGTTTCTTTTTTGGTCAAAGTTCAATTCATTTTCTGACCCTTTATCAACATTCCCCCCAATCGCTAATAATTTACCTTTAGGCTTGTGCATAAATCCTTTGAATTAGGAGTGCAAAAATAAAGAACCAATTGTTTTTTTATGTTTTTTTTAAAAAATGAATAAAATCATTCATTTCTGCACTTTTTTTCACATATTCAACCTTTAAATAACAATACATGAATATTCTCTCAATAAATGTGATGAAAGGCCCAAATCTATGGAGCATACGTAGGCATAAACTCATTGTAATGCGTTTAGATTTGGAAGAGATGGAGAATTTTCCAACAAATAAAATTGATGGTTTCTCAGAAAGACTGGAAGCAATGTTTCCAACTATGTACGAACATAGATGCAGTGAAAATACTTCAGGCGGATTTTTTTATAGAGTAAAGCAAGGAACTTGGATGGGTCACGTGATTGAACATATAGCCCTTGAAATTCAGACACTTGCAGGGATGGATTGCGGCTATGGACGTACCCGTGAAACTAAAATTTCGGGTATTTACAACGTTGTTTTTTCCTACATGGAAGAAAAAGTAGGCATTTTTGCTGCTAAGTCTGCAGTAAGAATTGCACAAGCTCTTATTTCAGGATCTGACTACGACATGGAGTCTGATATCCAAGAAATGCGTGAAATTAGGGAAGATGAACGCCTTGGGCCATCAACATCTTCTTTAGTTGACGAAGCAGTTGCTCGCGACATTCCATATATTCGTTTAAACAATCATTCATTAGTTCAACTTGGATATGGAATAAACCAAAAGAGAATTCAAGCAACTATTGCGAGTACAACTGGATCAATAGCCGTTGAAATTGCATGCGATAAAGAGGAGACAAAAAATTTACTTGAAGGAATGGGCGTTCCGGTTCCAAACGGGAAAATTGTTTATACCCTTAAAGAACTTGATTCGGCTCTTAATAGACTTGAATATCCATTGGTTATTAAACCAGTAAATGGAAATCATGGTAAAGGAGCTACAATTAACATAAACAACTGGGAAGATTTAGAAATTGCTTTCGAATTAGCCAAGAAATATTCTCGTGCAATTATTGTAGAAAAATATATTACAGGTTTTGATTACAGACTTTTAGTTATAAATCATCAATTTGTTTGCGCAGCAAAAAGAACGCCCGCTTCCGTTGTTGGAGATGGAGTACGCACTATCAAAGAATTGGTTGATAACGTTAACCTAGATCCAAGAAGAGGGTATGGGCATGAGAAAGTTTTAACATCTATTAAAATTGACGATTCTACTGTAGCAATTTTAGAAGAAAAAGGCTACAGCATAGAAAGTGTACTAAAAGAGGGCGAAATAATTTGGTTAAAGCGCACTGCAAATCTTAGCACGGGCGGTACTGCAGAGGATGTTACTGAAATAGTGCATCCTTTTAACGTATTTATGGCTGAGCGTATTTCAAAAATTATTGGCCTTGATATTTGCGGCATTGACATTATGTCTGAAGACATCAGCGAACCATTAATTGATAATGGTGGTGCTGTATTAGAAGTTAACGCTGCTCCTGGGTTTAGAATGCACATTTCTCCAACCACAGGTTTACCTAGAAACGTTGCTGAGCCAGTTATCGATATGTTATATCCACCGGGAGTTTCTTCGCGCATTCCAATTATATCAGTTACAGGAACCAACGGTAAAACAACCACCACCAGATTAATGGCTCATATTGTAAAAAATATGGGATATAATGTTGGTTTTACTACAACCGATGGAATTTATATTCAAAACAGATTACTTCAAAAAGGCGATTGTACAGGACCAATAAGTTCAGAATTTGTTTTAAGGGATCCTACAGTAAACTTTGCAGTTTTAGAAACAGCAAGAGGAGGGATTCTAAGAGCCGGATTAGGATTTACTAAGTGCGATATCGCTATTGTTACCAATATTTCTGGAGACCATTTAGGTCTTAAAGACATCAATACTGTTGAAGATTTAGCGCGTGTAAAGGCAGTTGTTCCTCAAACTGTTGTACCTAATGGATATGCAATTTTAAATGCCGATGATGATTTAGTTTATGGTATGCGAATTGGTTTAGATTGCAACATTGCACTTTTTTCACTTGACGAAAATAACCCAAGAATTGTAGAACATTGCAATAATGGAGGTATTGCCGCAGTAGTTGAAAATGGTTTTGTTACCATTTGCAAAGGAAGTTGGAAATTAAGGGTTGATAAAGTTATTAATATTCCAATAACCTATTCAGGAAAGGCTGTGTTTATGATTCAGAACGTTTTGCCTGCGGTAATTGCGGCTTTTGTTCGCAATTTTAAAATTGAGGATATTAAAATAGCACTTAGCACATTTATTCCTTCTCCTGCACAAACACCTGGAAGGCTAAATATTTTCCACTTTAAAAATTTCCAAGTAATGATTGATTATGCTCATAATCCGGCTGGATTTAGAGCAATTTCTAAATTTATGGAGCGAATTGACGCCTATCCAAAAGTTGGTTTAATTGCTGGAGTTGGTGATAGGAGAGATGAAGATATTATTGAATTAGGAGTTATTTCTGCGGGTATGTTTGATGAAATAGTAATTAGATCTGACCGAAATTTAAGAGGAAGATCTGAAAATGAAATTATCAATTTACTTAAAGCAGGTATTGATAGCGTTAGTCCCAACATAAAAACAACAGTTATTGTTACAGAAAGAGAAGCTATTGACCATATTATTACTCATGCAGTTAAAGATAGCTTCATATGCATTTGCAGTGATGTTATTCCTGATGCGTTAGAACAAATTATGCAATACAAGGAGAAAGAAGATAGGTTTAATATTAGTTAATTTAAGATAAATGATTGATAATGATTTGCTTTTTAAAGCAATGTTTGAAAATGCAACAGAAGGCATTATTATTAGTAATTTAAAAGGTGAAATTGAGTTAGCGAACAAAGCTGCGCTAGCTCAATTTCATTATGAAAAACACGAACTAGAAGGGAAAAGTATTGATGTTCTAGTTCCAGATGAGTTCAGAAACAAACACACTCACCACCGAGAAAGCTTTAATAATAAGCCAACCAACAGATCCATGGGTATTAACTTGGATTTATTTGGTAAACGAAAGAATGGAGATTTGTTTCCATTAGAAATTAGCTTAACCAACATAAAAATTGAGAATGAAGTAAAAATAATTTCATTTATAATCGATATTACAATCAGAAAAAAGATTGAAGCAGAGGTTATTAAGCAACAAAAAGAGATCAAAGAAGCTGCAAATCAATTAAAGAGTATTAACGAACAGTTAGAAAAAAAAGTTAGCGATAGAACCAAGGTTTTACAAGAAGCGATTCGCGAATTAGAAAGATCTCAAAAAGAACTAAAAATTGCATTAAGTAAAGAGAAAGACTTAAATGATCTAAAAACAAGATTCATTTCAATGGCATCTCACGAATTTAGAACACCACTATCTACAATTTTATCTTCTGCATCTTTAATTGGTGAATACGATTTTAAAGAATTCAACGAAAAGAAAAGCAAGCATGTTACTCGTATAAAATCAGGTGTTTCTAATTTAAATGAAATTTTAACAGATTTTCTATCCATCAGCAAGCTCGAAGAAGGGAAAGTTATCGCTATTTACCGTGACTTTGATTTGTATGCAATGGCTTTAGAAATTATCAATGATTTAAAACATCAAGTTAAGAAAAACCAAGTAATTAACTTGGAATTTGAAGGCAAATATGAGGTTTGCCAGGATGCAAAGTTGATAAAAAACATATTGATAAACCTTATTAGTAATGCAATTAAATTTACCAATGACGATGGTAACATTCTTGTAAAATGTCATCAGTTTGAAAACAAAATCGACATTGTCGTAAGTGATAACGGCATTGGGATAAGTGAAGATGATTTAAATCATATGTTCGAACGATTTTTTAGGGCAAAAAATGCATCAAATATTCAGGGAACAGGCTTAGGTTTACATATAGTTTCGAATTATGTCAGTTTGCTAAAAGGAAAAATTGATTTAAAAAGCAAATTAAACGAAGGTACCACGATATATATAAGTTTACCAAAAAACCAAAACCATGAAAACGATTCTTTTAATTGAAGATAACAACGACTTAAGAGAAAATACAGCCGAAATTTTAGAAATGGCCCGTTATAACGTTTTAACTGCATCTGACGGACTTATCGGAATTGACCTAGTTAGAAATAATGAAGTTGATTTAATTATCTGCGATATTATGATGCCGGGATTAGATGGATATGGCGTACTTCATATGCTAAGTAAGGACGAAAAGCTTGGCACAATTCCGTTTATATTTTTGACTGCTAAATCGGAAAGAAGCGATCAACGCAAAGGAATGGAACTGGGTGCAGATGATTATATCACAAAACCATTCGATAACACCGAACTTTTAAATGCTGTGGAAACACGATTAAAAAAAATGGAGGCTATTCATAAAAACTATGAGGCATCGCCAGATGGAGTTGGACAATTAATCAGTGATTTTGCAGGTCAACAAGCGTTAGATAAATTTATTGAAGGTAAAAGGCACAATCATTATCATAAAAAAGAGCATATTTACCTCGAAAAAAACTATCCATTAGGGTTGTATTATATCAATTCTGGAACAGTTAAAATATTCAAAACACACCCGTATGGTAAAGAACTTATTACAGATTTACTTAAAAACGGTGAGTTTTTTGGGTATAATGCTCTCATCGAGGATAAACCCTATTCAGAAACAGCTGAGGCTATGGATGAATGCGAAATCACTTTTATCCCTAAAGATGATTTTAATAAGCTAATATTTAGCAACTTAGGTGTGAGTAAGGGATTTATTAAAATTTTGTCGAATGGTATAGCTAATAAGCAAAACCGCCTTCTAAATTTAGCCTATAGCTCTGTACGTAAAAGAACGGCTGAAGCTTTGGTCATGCTAAAAGAAAGATTTAATAAAGAAAATTCTACTGGAATTGATATTTCAATCAGCCGTGAAGACCTTGCAAATATTGTAGGTACAGCAACCGAATCTTTAATACGAACTTTAAGCGATTTTAGAGATGAAAAACTAATTGAAACCAAAGAAGGAAAAATATTTATTATTGACGAATTTAAGTTGAAAAACATAAAAGGGTAATAATTGATCACATCTGCTGACTAAGCTCAGCACCCATTTCATTTTGTTTTTCAAGGGTCCAATTATTTGTAGCAGTTGCTTCAAGCCATACATTGCCTGATTTTCGTAATACAATAACTGTTAATCCAAGCAACTTCTTGAAATTCATTTCAAGCTCTTTTACGGTCATGTTAGGAGTAATGATGACTTGGATATCCTTAAATTTATCTACTAATTCATGAATTTGAATTTGAGGCCCAATAGGCTCAACATGATTTTGATTTGTTACATCATAAATTGGATTGAAAAAATCAAGCATTAAAAATGGGAAATTCGCATTAAATTCAAATTTAACATCTCCAATAGTTTCATTCCCTTTAAGATTTAATTGCATATTTTTTTAACACCCTTCAAATTTTGAACAAAATGATAAGATTTTTGAAATTGGGCAATGACTTTTATCAAATACATAGTTGATTAAAATTTAATGATATAAGTCAAACTTTTTGCTGACCATTTTCATACACCTAAGTTTTGATTATCTCTAAATTTGGTGAAAATGAATGCAGCATCTTTAAACCCAACAGTTTGTTATCATTGCGGTGATCATATTATTGCTAAGAAAGTTGAGTTTGAGAATAAGTTATTTTGCTGTGATGGTTGCAAGCTTGTTTTTCAGGTAATTAGTTCGAATGATTTATGCAAATATTACGATATCACAGATTCGCCCGGTGTCAAAGACCCATCTAATGTAATTCGTTCCGCATTATCGTTTTTAGATGAACCGGAAATTGCAGATAAATTCTATAATTTCAAAAGCGCTGATTTAATTGCATTTAGCTTTTTTATACCAAACATGCATTGTGCAAGTTGCATTTGGTTGCTAGAAAACTTAAATAAACTCGATGCAGGTGTTTTGATTTCTGAAGTACATTTTATCAAGAAAAAAGTAAGCATAAATTTTGATCCTCATGTTACTTCATTAAGGAAAATAGCAGAATTATTGTCTTTTATTGGATATCACCCCGACCTTTCGTTGGGATCTACGAAAACTATTGAGAAAGAAAAAAACTATTCAAGGATTTATAAAATTGGGGTAGCTGGTTTTTGTTTTGGCAACATCATGCTGTTGAGTTTTCCAGAATATTTTTCTAACCAAGAGATAATTGACTCCACCCTAGCAAAACTGTTTACGGTATTAAATCTAGCATTAGCAATTCCAGTATTTTTTTACAGTGCTAGCGAGTTTTTTTTGAATGCTTTTAACAGCTTTAAGCAGAAAGTGATAAACATGGATGTTCCAATATCAATTGGGATTTTAGCGATGTTTTTACGCAGCATTTGGGAAATTTCAACCGGTTCTGGCCCCGGCTATTTAGACAGTATGACAGGATTAATTTTCTTTATGCTTATTGGAAGATTTTTTCAAGACCGGACGTTTAAATGGCTTTCTTTCGAAAGAGATTATTCATCTTATTTTCCCATTTCAGTTGAAAAATACGGTGAAAGTGAATCTATAAAGAGTATTCCAGTCGAAAATGTGGCAATTAACGATGTGTTGAATATTAAAAATCAGGAAATAATTCCGGTTGATGTATTGTTAATAAGTGATTTTGCGAATATTGACTACAGTTTTATTACAGGTGAATCCTTTCCAGTCGAGGTTAAAAGGGGCGAAAAAATATTTGCAGGAGGAAAACAAATTGGCACAAATATTAAAGTTGTAGCCCAATCCATTGTTTCGAAAAGTTATTTGACTAGCCTTTGGAACAAACAAAAAGCACAAAAAAATATTAGCAAATACCAGCAAATGGTACATAAAATCAGTTCAAACTTTATAATTATAACCTTGCTAATCTCATTAGTAAGTTTTGTGTTTTGGTACTTGAATAACGATTTTAATAGAGCTATAAATGCTATGACTTCAGTGTTGGTAATTGCTTGTGCTTGTGCATTAGCACTTTCAGCGCCATTTACTTTTGGTAATATTTTGCAAATATTAGGAAAATCAAAAATGTATCTGAAAGGCAATGAGGTAATTGAAGATATTGCCGATATTAATCATATTGTATTTGACAAAACAGGCACTATAACCGAAGTTAACCAAACTGAAGTAGCGTTTGTTGGAGAACTTTCTCCATTAGAATTAAGATTAGTTGTAAATGTTGCAAACAACTCAAATCATCCTTACAGCAAAAGCATAGTATCTAATTTTAGTAATTTGATAGCAAATATTGAGGTGAACGACTTGAAAGAAATATTTGGAAATGGAATTCAAGGAAACATTCACGGCAAAACAATAAAAATTGGGAAACACGATTTTGTGGTAAAAGAACCGAGTGGCCTATTACCCACAAATGCAACTTTTGTATCCATTGATAACGAGTTAAAAGGGTATTTTTTATTCCATAACAAGTTTAGAAATGGAATCGAAAAGTTGTTTAAAAGACTCAATGATAAAAAAATTGCTATAAGTGTACTAAGTGGCGATAATGATACTGAATTAGGTTCTTTAAATGAAATGCTGATGGGTGCAAATTCGAAGATTCTTTTCTTTCAAAAGCCAGAAGATAAAAGAAGTTACATTCAAAAGCTGAGAGAAAAAGGCGAATCTGTTATGATGGTTGGAGATGGGCTAAACGATGCTGGAGCACTTTTAGAAAGCAATGTTGGCATAGCTGTGTCTGAGGATGTAAATAATTTTGTTCCAAGCTGCGATGGCATAATAGACGCAAAAGCACTCATTAAAATTGACAAAGTAATAACTTACTCTAAATCAGGAATTAATATAATTATTGCAAGTTTTATTTTATCACTAGTATATAATGTAATTGGAATTGGATTTGCCGTAACTGGAAATTTATCTCCAGTTATAGCTGCCATTTTGATGCCAATAAGTACTATCAGTTTGGTTTTGTTCACAGTATTCTTAAGCACAATCGCTGGTCGAAAAATAAAGTAACATGACATTTGTCATGTTCTATGTGTTTCTTCATCATTCTCGATTCACGAACTAAATCACACTTTTGTAGTTCTTATGCACGTAATAATTGTACTTATTATTTTAAGTATCCTGATTTCTGGAGGCTTTTTAGTCGCTTTTATTTGGTCGGTTAAAAAAGGTCAATTTGATGATGATGTATCTCCGTCTGTGCGAATCCTTAACGACAAAGAAAATTTTAAAAACAACGATTCTATATGATGAAACTTGAACATTTTAGTTATGATAATCGCATAGTTAAAAACTTTGCAGTAGCTACAATGGTTTGGGGTATTGTGGGCATGTTGGTTGGGTTAATTGCCGCCCTTCAACTTTCCTATCCTGCTTTAAACATTAGTGAATACCTGACTTTTGGTAGATTAAGACCTTTACATACAAACGCTGTAGTTTTCGCCTTTGTCGGAAACGGAATGTTTATGGGTATTTACTATTCTCTACAGAGATTATGTAAATCCAGAATGTATAGCGACTTTCTAAGCAATTTCCATTTCTGGGGGTGGCAATCAATAATCGTATCTGCTGCAATAACTCTCCCATTAGGAATCACATCAAGTAAAGAGTATGCGGAGTTGGAGTGGCCTATTGATATATTAATTGCTATTGTCTGGGTGGTTTTTACAATTAATTTATTTGGTACAATTCTTAAAAGAAGAGAAAAGCATTTATACGTTGCCATATGGTTTTATATAGCAACAGCTGTTACAGTAGCCATTTTACATATTGTTAATTCACTTGCAATTCCGGTTGGTTTATTCAAAAGCTATTCAGTTTTTGCTGGTGTACAAGATGCCTTAGTACAATGGTGGTATGGTCATAATGCGGTTGCATTTTTCCTGACAACTCCGTATTTGGGATTGATGTATTATTATTTGCCAAAGGCTGCAAACAGACCCGTTTATAGTTATAGGTTATCCATAATACATTTTTGGGCGCTAATTTTCTTATACATATGGGCTGGACCTCACCATTTGTTATATACTTCTTTACCCAATTGGGCGCAATCGTTGGGTACAGTGTTTTCAATTATGTTAATCGCACCATCTTGGGGTGGTATGATAAACGGACTCCTAACACTAAGAGGTGCATGGGATAGGGTTAGAGATGACGTTGTTTTAAAGTTCTACGTTGTTGCAGTTACTGCATACGGTATGACAACTTTTGAAGGACCATTGTTATCCATAAAAAGTGTAAACGCAATCAGCCATTTTACAGACTGGACCATTGCACACGCACATTTAGGGGCTTTAGGCTGGAATGGAATGCTGACTTTTGGAATACTTTATTGGTTGATTCCAAAGTTATTTAATCGTGATTTATATAGCAGAAAGCTTGCAAATATCCATTTCTGGATTGGAACTTTAGGTATTATATTTTATGTAATTCCACTATATTTTGCTGGCTTTACTCAAAGTTTAATGTGGAAACAGTTTACCGATGAAGGCGTTTTAAAATATCCGAATTTCTTAGAAACAGTTATCCAAATTTTGCCAATGTACTATTGGAGAGCAGTTGGTGGGACTTTGTTTTTAACAGGAACCATTATTATGACCTACAATCTGTATAAAACAATGGTTTTAGGTGTATTTATAAAAGAAGAACCTGCATCTGCTCCTGCATTGTCATCACAAGAAAATCATTCTGAACATGACGGTCATTGGCATAGAAAAATTGAAAGAAGACCGGTTTTATTGTTGGTGTTATGTACAATTGTAATTCTTATTGGAGGTGTTGTTGAGATGGTTCCAACTTTTGTTATAAAATCAAACGTTCCAACTATTTCGAGCGTAAAACCATACACTCCTTTAGAACTCGAAGGCCGAGATATTTATGTTAGAGAAGGTTGTTATACCTGTCACTCTCAAATGATTCGTCCGTTTAGGTCTGAAACTGAGCGTTATGGCGAATATTCAAAAGCGGGTGAATTTGTTTACGACCATCCATTCCAGTGGGGATCAAAAAGAACTGGTCCAGATTTACATAGAATCGGAGGGAAGTATCCTAATCTTTGGCACTACCATCATATGATTGAGCCTAGCTCAATGTCGCCAGGATCTATTATGCCAGCTTATCCGTTTTTAGCTGAAAAAGATTTAAATACTAAACTCACAGCTAAAAAAATAAGAGTAATGCAACAGCTAGGGGTTCCGTATCCTGAAGGATTCGATAAAATTGCAGTAGCTGAGTTAGAAAAACAGGCTGAATTGATTTCTAAAGATTTAGAAAAAGCTCAAATTCAAATTTCAAGCAAAAAAGAAATGGTTGCTTTAATTGCCTATATGCAAAGATTGGGAACCGATATTAAACCTAAAAATTGATATGATACGACAAATCTTACAACACATTCAAGGAATCGAATTATATCCGATTATTTCCTTACTGATCTTCTTTTGTTTTTTTATGGTTTTGGGTTTATATGTGTTCTCAATGTCTAAAAAAAGCATTGACGAGTTAAGCGCTTTACCAATGGATTCTAATGATTAATAATATTTCGATGAAAAAAGTATTAATTACACTGGGTTTTATAACTGCATTGTCAAAACAAGTTTTTGCAAATGAAAATGGCTCATCTCTTGAAGATCCTTTATCGTTTAGCAGTTGGATATTTTTATTGGCAGTGCTGCTTTTTGTATTATCAATATCAATGGTCGCTTTTTTGAAGCCATTAAAAAAGGGATATTACTCTAATAAATCGTTTGTGCAAAGGTTGTATGGGTCATTAAACGATGCTGTACCTATTGAACATGAGAAAGACATCTTACTTGACCATAATTACGATGACATACAAGAACTTGATAACAATCTACCTCCTTGGTGGTTATACGGGTTTTATTTAACTATAATTTGGTCGGTTCTTTTTATTGTACATTTTCATTTTATGCAAACTCCAACACCTATTGATGAGTACAATATGGAAATTGAAAGCGCTAAAATAGCTCAAGAAGAAAGAATGGCTATGATGGGAAATTCATTAAATGAATCAAATGTTATTCAATTAAAAGATGCTGCTAGTTTAAAATCGGGTGAAGAGATGTATAAGAAAAATTGCGCAGCATGCCATGGAAACTCAGCTGAAGGAATTGTTGGACCAAACTTAACCGATAAAAATTGGTTACATGGCGGTGGAGTTAAAAATGTTTACAAATCTATTTCAGAAGGAATCCCAACTAAAGGAATGATATCTTGGAAAGGGCAGATGTCAGCATCTCAAATTCAGCAAACAGCTAGCTACATTTTATCATTACAAGGCACAAATCCAGCAAATGCAAAAGATTCACAGGGGGATGAATGGTTAGGCGAATAATATGAGTATTGATCCAGAAAATAGTTGGAAAAGAAACGAGGAATTTAGGGATACGATAACTACTATTTCGAGAGATGGAAACCGGAATTTTATTTATCCAAAAAAACCAAAGGGTAAACATTATAACGCCAGAACTTGGTTCGGATACTTTTTACTAATATTTTTTATTTCTGGGCCATTTTTAAAATACAACAATCATAATGTATTCTTATTCAATATAATAGAGCGTAAGTTTATTTTATTTGGATTATCCTTTTGGCCTCAAGATTTTTATTTGGTTGTTTTAATTGCATTAACTTTTGTAATTTTTATAACTCTATTTACGGTAATGTTTGGTCGGCTTTGGTGCGGCTGGGCTTGCCCTCAAACTATTTTTATGGAAATCATATTCCGAAAAATAGAGTATTTAATTGATGGTGATTTTAAGTCACAAAAAGCATTAAAAAATGCCCCATTAACCTTCTATAAAGGATTTAAAAGGGTGCTAAAACACAGTATTTTTTATAGTATTTCACTGATAATTTCGATAGTATTTATAGCATATATAATTGGTGGAGAAGAGGTTTTATCCATTTTAAAACAACATCCATTTCAAAACAAGCAAAAAGTAATTTCTGTTTTAATTTTTTCGGGAGTTTTTTATGGTGTTTATGCACGTTTTAGAGAGCAAGTTTGCTTGGTTGTTTGTCCTTATGGCAGGCTGCAAGGAGTTTTGTTAGATCCAAATTCTATAGTTATTGGGTACGATTACAATAGGGGAGAACCAAGGGGTAAAATCAATAAAAAAGTTGAAAATACGAATGGCGATTGTGTGGATTGCAACCTCTGTGTTCAAGTCTGCCCAACAGGAATCGATATCAGAAACGGTACACAACTCGAATGCATAAATTGTACTGCCTGTATAGATGCCTGTAACCAAGTTATGGATAAAATTTATAAACCTAGAGGGTTAATTCGATATACTTCTGAAAATGCAATTGCGAAGGGGCAAAAATTTACCATTACAACTAGAATTATAAGCTACAGTATAGTTTTAGTTATTTTAACTAGTTCTTTAGTGTATTTCGTAAGCACACGATCGGATATTGACGCTACTATATTAAGAACACCAGGTTTGACATGGCAAAACCAAGGAAATGATAATGTGAGCAATCTGTACAATATTAAATTAATCAATAAAACATTTGATGATCAGGATGTTGTAGTAGAAATTATTGAGCCCAAAAACAGTTCTATAAAATGGGTAGGTAAGGGGTTAAGTGCTGTAAAAAGTCAAAATATTGCAGAAGGTGAACTCTTTATGATTATTAATACAAGCAGTATAAAAGGAATTAAAACGCCAATAAAAGTTGTTCTCAAATCAAAAGGTAAAATTGTGAAAACCATTAAAACTTCCTTTTTAGGACCGCAAACAAAATAATATGAATTGGGGATATAAAATGATGTTCAGTTACCTTGCTTTTGTAGGTATGATGTTAGTATTTGTTTACAGGACAACATTAGTTAGGTCTGATTTGGTAAGCGAAAATTACTATTCTGAGGAACTTAAATATCAAAACCAAATAGAAAAAGTTGAGAACACCAAATCAAAACAAAATGAGTTTAGCTATACTTTTTCAGCTGATAAACTTCTTATAACTTTTAATGATTTAAATGCCAATGGCAAATTATTGCTTTTTAAGCCTGATAACGCTGCATTTGATAAAGTTTATCTGATTGTTAAGGGAGAATTAGTCATTCAAACTAGAAGCTTACCAAAAGGCAAATGGATTTTGAAAGCTGACTGGATTTCTGGAAGTAAGCCATTTTACAACGAACAAGTATTTTTTAAAGAATAGATGGATTCGTTTTTTATAACTGCAATTGTTTTAGGATTCTTTGGTAGTTTTCATTGTTTAGGTATGTGTGGCCCGTTGGTTTTGGGATTACATTCTAGATTTAAAGATGGAAACCAAGTGCTTATTTCATTAAAGTACCATTCGGGTAGAATATTTGTTTATTCTATTTTTGGAGTTATTGTAGGTTATATTGGATCAATAATTTTACATTTTACTGTTTTTAAAATAGCAGCAATTTTAAGTGCAATTGTGGTATTATTGATGGGATTGTATCCATTTTTAAATTTTAAAATATCACTGTTTAATTCATTTTCTTTTTTCCAAAAGTATTTGCCCAAAATTCATCAATCATCAAAAAATATTAGGCACTTTTTATTAGGAATGGTAAATGCTTTTTTGCCATGTGGGCTTATATTTATCGCACTTGGGAGTTCTTTAGGTACATTAAAGCCAATTTTAGGTGGGGTTTATATGCTTTTTTTTGGTTTAGGAACGATACCTGCACTGTTAATTTTAGGTGTTACCTCTTCTAAAATTTCATTTTCTTTCTTCAACGGAAAATCGAAATGGGTGGGGCTTTTACTAGCAATAATTATTGCTTCATTGTTAATTTGGAGAGGCATTTATGTTATTCCTGAGCAATGTTGCGCAGTTGAATAACTTGTAATGTTTTTTTGAAAATTACATTTATTGTGCAATTATAATAAATAAATAGACAATAATTATTTAAGTAAATAGTATTTTATAAAATCAGATGTTTAAATATGTATTATTTATTGGACTATTATTTAGGATGTTATATGATTTCTAATAAATGATTATTTAGGATATTTGAAACGTAAGATTATCTAACTTTAACAATAATTTAATAGTGGCATTGAGCAGATTTCTAGACCTTTGTAAAATAAATTATTAATTATGAATAAGGTAAATCTATCCTTTCTATTTAGTTTATTTTTCTCATTTTTCATCTGTTCATTTAGTTCTTTTGCACAGATAACCTACTTTTATAAATCAGGAAGTCCAGATCCTGCCACAGCATCAAGTTGGAATACTGCATTAGATGGCACTGGGACTAATGCAACGTCATTTGCTTCTCCCAATATTTTTGTTTTAACATCAAATAGAAATATTGTAAGAACTGCTGCTTTAAACATGAGTACAGCTGTGTTAGAAATAAGATCAGGCTCAACTTTAACTGTAAATTCTGGAGGCTCGTTAACAGTTGGTACTTTTAGAATTCAAGGCGGAGGGACGTATATCCATAACAATGGAACAGCAGTGTTACCTGGTACAACCAAACAATTTCATTCAGGAAATAATTTAAGTGTAGGAAACGGAACTATTGAAATCCAAAATCAAAGTACTGGCCAATTTGCAACAGGAACGGCATGGGGTAATGTAATTATAAATTATTTTAGCGCCCCTTCTTCGGCAGGTAATGCAGCAGCATTTGCAGATGTTAGAGGCGATTTTACTTTGGAAGCTTTTGGTTCTAGTAAATATACTTTCACTTCAACTCAAACCACTACACATAATATTTTAGGGAATCTTATTGTTAATGGCGGCACTTTAGTTTTTAAAAACGGGTCTGGAGCAATTGATGTAAATATTTCAGGAAATGTCTTTGTAAACGGAGGTACATTAACAATGAGTGAAGGTGGAACAGTAAATTGTTTAGTTTCGGGAAATTTCAACCTTGCTGGTGGTACTTTTAGAAATACATCTTCGGCTAATACTGCGCCACTTGAGGTGCTTGGTAATTTTAATTATACCTCAGGCACTTTTTCGAATCCAAATGTTGCATCAAATTTGATTGTTAGGGGAAATGTTTCTTGCTCGGCAGCTTTGTCATCATCTTTAACCAATTTGATATTAAAAGGAACCAATAATCAAACCTTATCTGGTTCAATATCAGTCGGAAATTTTGATGTAAATAATGCTATAGCTAAAACGGGAACAACTACATTATTGTCTGGAACATCACTAACGGTAACATCTGCAATTGCTATTAACTGTTCAAATGCTGCAAATCAGTTTTCAGATGGAGGTAACCAGATAACTGTTAGTGGTCAGGTTGCAATGGGGGGAAATGCTGCGGGGTATTCACTTACAGGAACATTAAGAATAACACCAGTTTCTGTTGTTAGTTTAATTGGTTTTTCAGGAGGAAGCCCAAGCAATACAGTGCCTTTGGTAGCTACAATTAACAATTTAACAGTTGGAGCATCAAGTACTGGAGGGATTAATTTTATGCCATCCATAGGAACGAATACCTATACTATAGCTGGAAATTTAACGATTGAATCTACAGGGTCTGGAAATATTGCATTTAATAGCCATTTAGTTAAATGTGCGGGTAATTTTATCTATTCTCGTACATCAAATACACTAAATTTTGGTGCAAACCATATTTTTGAATTCAACGGGAACTCATCTCAAAACTTTAATTCAAGTGTTTCAGCAGGGTTGATAATGAATTCTGTTTTGGTATCGAATACCTCTAATACGGTTACATTTAATAACCCGTTATTAATAACATCAGGTGGTTCTTTTGTTGCAAATGCATTAACTATAGTAGATTTAACCTCATCTCAAATTAGTGTAAATGGAGCTAGCGCTGCAACTGTAACATTAAATGGACAGTTTTTTACTGCAAATTCAAATGGGTTTTCAGGTACTACATCAACTGCAATTAACAGTACAAATACAACCTTAACGATTGGTTTAAATTCAACCATAATTTACAATAGGGCTGGAACACAAACAATCACAACTGCGATTCCTTATCAATTTTTAATAATTAGAGGCTCAGGAGATAAAACTGCAACTACAGATATTACAGTAAATAAAGATTTCACAATTTTAGAAACTGCAGCAGCTAAAGCGCAAGGAGTTACTTTAAACATTGGTGGGAATTGGAATGTAGCTTCTACGGCTGATTATTTCCCAGGATCAAATGCTCTTTCAACCGTTATTTTTACTTCATCTGGAGCTCAATCTTTGAATACGGTTGGCGGAGAAACTTTCAGAAAACTAAAAGTTGTTGGTGGTGGAACTTTAAATTTACTTTCAGATGTAAATATTTCAGTCGATTCTCTCGTTGTTTTAAATGCTAGCACTTTAAACCAATCAACGTTTACGTTAAATGGTTCTGGAAGCGTGTACATGTCATCAAACAGCAAATTAACAATTTCAAAACTTGGAGTTACCGTACCAGAATTATCTGGATCTTATACATTTGATGCTAATTCAACAGTTGAATTAAACGGAAACGGAGATCAATCTTTAAAAGCAGGGCTTAGCTATAAAAATTTGACTTTTAGTGGTGTAAGTGGATTGAAGAATATATCTACAACCCCAAATGTAGATGGTACAGTTTTGGTGAATAACAATAACACGGTTAATATTGGTAATAGCACTTTTGGTGGGGCTACTACTAACCTGACTATGACTGCTGGAAGATACATTACTAGTGGAACAGGTACAAAGCCAGGACCAGATGGAGTATATAATTTAACGGGTGGGGTTATTCAATTTGACAATAATGGCGCAACACAACAATCTATTCGAAGCAAAACGTATATGAATGTTGAGGTAACAGGATCGAATGTTGGTAACTCAACAGGTTTATTAACCCTTGCTAGTAACGGTACTTTTAAAGTAAAAGCTGGTGGTGTATTTACTATAAATTCTGATAACATTACCGGACCAATAGGAACACAAACGGTAACCATTGATAGCGGTGGAACTTTCAGATGCGGTGATCCAGATGGGTTTGCATTGAATGGAAACCTAACCTCCTTACATGGAAACATTGAAAATATAGTTTTATCTACCGGATCAACCATTGAATATTCAAGAAGTGGAGATCAAGAGGTAACCAACATTGGATATTCAAATTTTACAATTTCTGGTTCAGGGAATAAGAATGTAGCATTTAACCTTACAATCCCTAGAGTGACAACTTTTACCAATGGAACTTTGGTAATAAATGGGAATACATTAACACTTAATGGAGTTGTAAATGCAACAAATGGAACAATTTTAGGGACTACTTCCTCAGCTGTAACTGTTGGGGGTAGTGGTGCGTGCAATTTGCCAGCATGTAATGTGTTTAATCTTAATCAAAATCGTTCATCAAGCTTAACTTTGAATGGAGACCTAACCTTTTGGCAGACCCTAAATTTAAACAATGGATCTATTGATTTAAACAATAAGTTGCTCAATGTAAATGGCAACCTGTTTTTGTTTGAAAGAGAATTAACAAATAATGGTACTTTAAATGTTTCAAGCACTGGAATTTTGAACTCTTCACACATTAATGGTTTGAGTGGTTTGGGTACAAATATTCCAACTGCAAATATTATTTTTGGAGTTGGCAGTAAAGCAATATTTGATAGGAGCGGAGCTCAAACTATGTCGGCTAGAAACGATTATTACAATGTTGAAGTAAAAAATGGTGGCATTCTTAGTTTAGATGGAAATGTTGAAATTGTTAACGATTTGGTTTTCAACACGAAAAAAATACAAATTAATAATAATCTTTTGGTTGTAAAAGGCTCTGTTTCGGGATATAATTCAAGTTCATATGTAATTACCAATGGAACTGGACGTTTTAAGTTACATAATATAGGAGCAACTCCCAAAATTCTGTCAATTGGAACAAGTACAACCTATAACCCAATAGAAATAACAAACTCAGGAACTGTAGATAATTTTTCAGTAAAAGTAAAAACAGGTATTGACTTTTCTGTAGATAGCAATGGAGTTGCTAAAGGCGATCCAAATTCTATTGTAGACCGTCAGTGGATTATAGAAGAGGATGTGGTAGGCGGATCTAATGTAGCACTTAAGTTTTATTGGAATGAATCGAGCGAAAAAGTGAATTTTAACAGGAATTCAAGTTTACATGTAGGTCACTATCATATAGTACCTGGAGTAAATAACGGCAATGCAATTTGGCAGAGAATACCTGCAGTTTTAGGTGGTTCAACTCCTGAATTTTATGCGGATATTTCAGGAGTCACCACATTTTCTCCTTTTGCTGTAGGTTCAAATATTGGTTTGCCAGTTGAGTTAACCGAATTTAATTGCAAATTGATAGATGATAAAGTTTTCATAAATTGGGTAACAGCATCCGAAAAAAATAACTCTCATTTTGATGTGGAAAAAAGCACTGATGGAAAGACTTTTAAAATACTTGCAACAGTTGAGGGAAAAGGAAATTCACAAAATTTGAACGTATACAACCAAATTGACAAAACCCCATCTGAGATAAATTACTATAGATTAAAGCAAGTAGATTTTGATGGCACATATACTTACTCTGAAGTTAAACGTGTTGTATCCACTAAAATTCAGAATCAGATATTTAATGTATATCCTAATCCAGTTAAAAATGAGCTAAATATTGTTGGGTTTGTGGATGGCGAATTAGTCGTTTATGATATAAATGGAAAGATTGTTAAACAAATTTCTAAATCTAAACTAAATCAAACTATAGATTTTTCAGGTTTTGAAAATGGCTTGTATTTTTTACAATACAATTCCAATACAATTCAAAAATTTGTAAAAATCATCAAACAATAAAATAGACTGTTGAAACAATAAAAAATGGAAGCTAGCTTCCATTTTTTATTGTTTCAACTTTTTAAAGAAATTGTTGCTTTCTTTTCTAATTTTAGGGGCATAAATTATGGATAAAATTATTTTTACAATATTAGTTTTTGTTTCAATCGTGTCATGTTCACGTTTTTCACCTATTCCAACAGAAGATTATACTAAACCTGATTTGACATTAACCTGCTCTGAAGATTCCGTTTATGCAGGCGATTCATTATATATTTCTGTAAATACGTTTGACTTAGGAAGGATTGATACGGTTTTATTAACAGTCAAAACTGAAAATAATCTAAATTTATTAAAAAGAGTGCTAAAGACGGATATTTTAGAGCAGTCCTACAAATTAGAAACATTTTATATCCCAAATAAATCAGCCGAGCGCATAAAGGTGTATGCAAAATCAATTGATCTTTTCGGAAATTATAATGAAATAACGAAGATTATTTATGTTAAATAGGGGCTTTAAAACATTTCTAATTGATCTGTAGAGTTGTTTTTAAGGTCAAACTCTATGGTTGTACCTACTTCAATTGTCTGAGCAGGAATTATCGTTTCATCTTTTTTAAACTCCCAATTTATTAAATCATTTTCACAAACTTTGTTTCCAAGCGCTTTCCAACCTTTGGTTTCAAAATTTTGATTTAGTTCAACTTCAGCCTTTATTTGGTTTTTTGAATTACCCGATAAAATCTCTAAAGTGCCTGTATCTAAAGTGGCAAAAAGTAATTTTGAACCCTTATCTTCAGCTATAAATAAGAATTTCTTATCCTGAGTTAAGGTCTCAATGTTAAACTTTTTTACGTAGTTTTTCTTATTTCCTGCGTGGTAATATAATGCCGTAATGGGTTTCTCAATATTGAACTTAGCAATTAAAAGAATGTGCTCAATGTCGTATCTATTCGTGATTTCATAATTGGTTAGTTCATAATTTCCAGTATCATAAATGCAAATTATTTTGTCTTCGCCATCAAAACTACCTAAATATTTGCCCCTGCTTTCTGTATTTAACCTTCCTGTAACCTCATCAATCCAAATTTCGCGGCCGCCCAAAGTACTGGCTCCTTTTGATTTGAACAAAATGCGCTTTATGGGATATCGAGATGCAATGTTTCCATTTGCAGCACGCCCTTTTATGCCAATTTCTGCAAAATCGAAATCTAGTACTTTAACTCTTGCCTTACATAATGGAGATAAATAAAAAGTTACAATTTCGCTTTCACTATTCGGGTTTGCACTAAAATAAAGCACTTTAGACCCTTTTTCGCCTTTCGTTAAATCGTATTCTTTATCACGGGTTATTCCTGTAACATTGAATCGTTTTGCGTAGGAAACACCTTCCTTAGCATCCACATAAATCAAATTATACACCATCCTTTCTTCGTTTTTCTTGAAAACAGAAATGTGTATTATGTCTTTCCCGAAAAATGATTTCTCGCTTACTTTTGAAACGGTGAATTTCCCATCTCTTCTAAAAACAATAATATCATCCATGTCTGAACATTCGCTAATAAACTCATCTTTTTTGAGTCCATAACCAGCAAAACCATCAATTCGATTTACATATAGCTTTTCGTTTGCAATTGCTACAGAAGTAGCTTGGATAGTATCAAAAGAACGTATTTCTGTTTTTCTTTCGCGGCCTTTATGATACTTTTTCTTTAAATCTTGATACCATTTTATGCTATATTCAATCAGATTATTTAGGTTGTTTTTTACAACTTCCATTTCTGCCTCTAAACCTTTTATTAATTCATCGGCTTTAAAAGCATCAAACTTTGAAATGCGTTTAATTTTTATTTCAGTTAGGCGTAAAATGTCTTCTTGAGTAATTTCTCTTCGTAATAAAGGCTTAAAAGGAGTTAACCCTAAATCAATGGCCTGCAAAACGGCTTCCCAGGTTTCGCACTCTTCAATATCTCTATAAATTCTATTCTCAATAAAAATCTTTTCGAGCGAAGAGTAGTGCCAGTCATTTTCTAATTCAAAAAGCTTTATTTCTAATTCTAAGCGTAATAATTCTTTTGTTTGATCGGTACATTCTTTCAGTATTTTATGAACGCTCACAAAATGAGGTTTGTCTTCAATAATTAAGCATGCATTTGGCGATACACTTACTTCACAATCTGTAAAAGCATACAAAGCATCTATGGTAACATTTGGCGACACACCAGGCGTTAAAAGAATCTGTATCTCAACATCTTTAGCCGTATTATCGGTTACTTTTTTGATTTTGATTTTTCCGTTATCATTAGCCTTTACAATCGACTCAATTACCGATGTTGTTGTGGTTCCGAAAGGAATATTTTTGATTAATAGCGTTCTTTTGTCGAATTCTTCAATATGGGCGCGAATCCGAATTTTACTTCCTTTCGAACCCTCATTATAATTAGAAACATCAATGAATCCGCCTGTTAAGAAATCAGGATAAATCTCAAACGGTTTTTTTTGAAGGTATAATATAGAAGCTTCGCAAAGTTCAATGAAATTATGCGGCAATATTTTAGTAGATAAACCCACCGCTATGCCTTCGGTTCCTTGAGCAAGTAGTAAAGGGAATTTTGCTGGTAAATTGTTAGGTTCTCTTTTTCTTCCATCGTAGGAGATTCCCCAAACTGTTGTTTTGCTATTAAAAAGTACTTCTAAAGCAAACTTACTTAACCTAGCTTCAATATATCGAGCTGCTGCTGCAGAATCTCCTGTTCTAATATCTCCCCAGTTCCCTTGTGTGTCAATCAATAAATCTTTTTGTCCCATGTTAACCAAGGCATCGCCAATGGCAGCATCACCGTGTGGGTGATATTGCATAGTACTTCCAATAATATTGGCTACCTTATTGTACCTGCCATCGTCCATTTCTTTCATGGAATGCAAGATTCTGCGTTGTACAGGCTTTAATCCATCGGTAATGTTCGGAATTGCACGCTCTAATATTACGTAGCTGGCATAATCAATAAACCATCTTTCGTATAATCCTGAAACGGGAACAAGCTCGTGAATTTGCTCTTCGTTAAGAGCATCGTCATTGGTAATATTGGTAGACATAGAAACAGCCCAAAGTTAAGCTATCAATTGTATATTTATTAAACATCAAAATCGCTTTATTTGCATAATCTTATAATTGTATGAAAATTGCAGTATTCCCCGGCTCTTTTGACCCAATAACCAATGGTCATGTAGATATTATCAAAAGATCTTTACCCTTGTTTGATAAAATTATAGTTGCGATAGGGCAAAACTCAGAAAAAAAATATTTGTTTACTCTTGAACAAAGAATGCAGTGGATTAAGGATGTTTTTAAGGATGAACCCAAAATTGCTGTAGATAAATACACTTCTTTAACTGTTAAATTCTGCATGGAAGTAAAAGCTGGATTTATAATTCGTGGATTAAGATCCTCGGCTGATTTTGAATACGAAAAAAGTATAGCTCAGTTTAATAAAGCTATGGAGCCAGTTGAAACCGTATTTTTAATTTCGGAGCCAAGTTTAGCGCCAATTTCTTCGACAATCGTAAGGGATATTATCAGAAACCAAGGCGATCCATCTGCATTTATCCCAAGGCAGGTTAAGTATTAATTTAAAAAAATTAGCGATCTATTTTGATTTATCAACCACCAAATAGAATGGTAGGTATTATTCTTTACCAATGATTCTAATTCAGATTCTTTAACCCATCTAACTTCTGTAATATCTTCTTCTATTTGTGGAATTAGAACTTCATTTGAATTACTTTCCATAAGATACCAAAAGGTTCTTTTTAAATTTAAAGTGCCCTTTTGGAAAAATGTATGGGAAAATGAATCTATCAATTGAATTGATTTTACCTCTTTTAAGCCACATTCTTCTTGTACTTCGCGAACTGCGGCAACTTCGATAGCTTCATCCATCTCAATTTTGCCTTTAGGCAAATCCCAAATTCCGAACCTTTTTATCATTAAAAGTTCCTTTTTTTCATTTACAACCAATCCACCAGCTGCATAAATACAATCAATATCTAAGCACATTTTTTCAAAGGTTTTGTTTGGTTCATCGGTTAGTAACCAAACCGTTTGAGGAAACCTTTTTTTCTGATATCTAGTAAAAATTTCAACAAAATTAGAACTATCTGTTAAAGGTAAAATGTCTTTTGGAGACAGTTCAAATCCAGAATCTGTAATTATCAATTGACATTGATTACAGAATATGGTGTATGTTTGTGTTTGATTTTCCATTATTATTTTTTGAATATAGTTTAAATCTAATTTACAAAATGGTTTTTGATTGGAAGATTAATTAATTTGAAATTAATCCACTTTTAAACTAAATTATTATCGTGATTAATACAGTTTAGTATTAATTATGGTTCAATAAACATAATTTATATCTGCAAAAATGTCTGGAAACTCGCTAGGGAAATTGTTCCGAATAACCACTTTTGGAGAATCTCATGGAAAAACCATGGGGGTAGTTATTGATGGTTGTCCCTCATTATTTACTTTGAAAGAGTCAGATATTCAAGAATTTGTAAATAAGCGCAAACCAGGACAATCAGAAATCACTACTTCAAGATCTGAATCTGATAAAATTGAAATTGTTTCGGGAGTTTTTGAAGGTAAAACAACTGGAGCGCCCATCTGTATTTTGATACCTAATGCTGATAACCGAGCAGCCGATTATTCGGCATTAAAAGATATTTACAGACCCTCTCATGCAGATTTTACGTATCAACAAAAATACGGAATTCGAGATTTTTTAGGTGGAGGAAGATCTTCAGCACGTGAAACAGTTTGTAGGGTAGCGGCAGGAGCCGTTGCTCAATTAATCCTTCAAAGTTGGGGAATACAAATTGTTGCGTATACATTCAGTGTAGGTAATTTGTTCGTTAAGCAAGTTTCAAAGTTTTCAAAAGTACAAGTTGAAAGCTCAATAACCCGCTGCCCAGATTCTGCAGTTGCTGTTGAAATTGAAAGCGAAATCCGAAAAGCAAAAATTAAAGGTGATTCATTAGGAGGTATTGTAGCCTGTTCTATTTACAATGTTCCTGTAGGACTTGGCGAACCCGTTTTTGATAGGCTTGAAGCAGATTTAGCTAAAGCTATGTTAAGTATTAACGCAACCAAGGGTTTTGAAATTGGAAGCGGTTTTGAAGGAACAAAACTCAGGGGGTCTGCCCATAATGATTTATTTAATGTTAAAGAAAATCAAATTTCATTTGACACAAATAATGCAGGAGGTGTACTTGGTGGAATTTCAAATGGGAACGATATTGAATTTAAAGTTGCATTTAAGCCAACCGCAACTATACGTCAGAAACAGAGTGTGTTAACAAACCAAAATACGTTGGCAGAAATGCAATTGGAAGGCAGGCACGACCCCTGTGTAGTTCCACGTGCAGTACCAATTGTTGAAGCAATGGCAGCATTGGTAATTTTAGATCATATATTATTAAATCGAGCAACCCAATTATGAAAATATCAATAAAATTTTTATCATTTTTAATCATAATCGCAATCACTTCCTCTTGTGCAAATAAGACCAAAGTTGATTTGATTTTGGTAAATGGAATTGGCTATAGTGCTGATTCTTCGTTTTCAAAATTCGAAGCCTTTGCTGTTAAGGATGGTAAGTTTTTAGAAATCGGAACTAACGATGACATTCTTAAAAAATATACATCAGATTCTGTTGTAAACGCAGAAGGAAACCCAGTTTATCCTGGATTCATTGATCCGCATTGTCATTTTTACGGATATGCTATTGATTTAAATAAATGCCAACTTATTGGTACAAAATCTTGGAATCAGGTTATCGAAAAGGTAGTTAATTTTTCAAAAGACAATTCTGAGGGTTGGCTATTAGGTAGGGCTTGGGATCAAAACGATTGGGTAGATACCAATTATCCAACATCAGATACTTTAAATGCACTTTTTCCCGATCGGCCAGTTTTTTTGATGAGAGTAGATGGGCACGCTGCCTTAGTAAACAACAAAGCACTTGAAATTGCTGGACTTACAATTAAAACCAAAATTATTGGAGGAGAAATTGTACAGAAAAATGGAAAATTAACGGGATTGCTTATTGATAATGCGCTTGATTTAGTTAAAAATAAAATCCCTGATTTTGCTGCAGATGTAAAATTAAAGGCATTACAGCAAGCAGAAAAAAATTGCTTCAGTGTGGGTTTAACAACAGTTTCTGATGCAGGTTTGCCATATTCTTCTATTCGTTTTTTAGACAGTGTCCAGCAAAACAATGGGCTAAAAATGCGTATGTATTGCATGGCAGAACCCTCAGATGAAAATATTAAAAATTATGTTAAAAAAGGGCCATATCAGACATCAAAAATGAATGTACGCTCTCTAAAAGTATATGTTGATGGCGCATTGGGCTCAAGAGGGGCATTTTTAATTTACCCATATAACGATAGATTAGAATCTAAGGGCACATTAATTACCGACTCTAACCGGATTATTGAATTAGCGAACCTGTGTATGCAAAACGGGTTTCAATTAAATACACATTGCATTGGCGATGGAGCAAACCGGTTAGTTTTGAAAATAATGGGAAATACACTCAAAATTAAAAACGATAAACGTTGGAGAATAGAGCATGCACAATTAGTTCATGAAGATGACATGCAGTTTTTTGGTAGATACAATATTATCCCTTCTATGCAACCAACCCATGCTACATCTGATATGGGGTGGGTCTATGAAAGAGTGGGAGATCGTTTACGATATGGCTATGCTTTAAAGCGTTTACTAGACCAAAATAATATTATTGCATTAGGGAGCGATTTCCCAGTTGAGGACATCAACCCATTATACGGATTCCATGCCGCTACAGCTCGTCAGAATGACCAAAATCAACCCATTGATGGCTTCCAATACCATGATAAGCTTACCCGAAAAGAGGCATTTTACGGTATGACTTTGTGGGCAGCTTATGCCAATTTTGAAGACAAAGTAAAAGGAAGTATTCAGCCGAATAAATTTGCTGATTTTGTAATTCTAAACAATGATATACTTACGTGCAAAAAAGAAACTATTAGGTCAACTAAAGTTTTAAGCACATTTGTTGCTGGAGTTAAAGTGTATCAATCTAAATCAAAATAGCGATTGAATTGCTTTTGTTTTTAAAATACATTCGAGATATTCACTTTCGGGCAACGAATCCCAAGTGATTGCGCTGCCTGCTGAATTAAAAGCTAACATTTGATCTGTGTCGCATATCAAACTTCGGATAACTACGTTGAAATCGTAATTTCTTTCCGGGGTTATATAACCTAGAGAGCCAGAATACAAACCTCGTGTTTGGTTTTCTAAGTACTCGATGGTTTCCATTACAATTTTCTTTGGGGCACCTGTCATGGAACCCATTGGAAAGGCACTTTTTAATGCTTCTAATGGATTTATATTTGGGTTTATGTTAGATTCTACACTTGAGATCATTTGATGCACACTCGGAAAACTGTAGATATTGCACAACTCAGTAACTTTTATCGAACCTGGTATTGAATGAATTGATAAGTCGTTCCGGACTAGGTCTACAATCATTACGTTTTCTGCCCTCTCTTTGATACTGTTTTGCAATCCAATTTTAAATTCATGGTCCAAAATAGAGTTGGATGATCTTTGTGATGTCCCTTTTATAGGTTGAGAAAGGAGACGTCCATTTTCATTTTTAAGAAATCTTTCTGGGCTGGCGCAAAAAACTTCAATGGAATTGTGCTTGTAAAATGCAGAAAATGGGGCAGGAGATTGACCTGAAAGCTTCTGAAGGATTTGTATTGAGTTGTAATTTTTAATTTCAGATTTCCAATGTAAACAATAATTTATTTCATAGAAATCACCTTGTTTGATTGATTTTTTAATGAATTCTAAATTTTCTAGGTACGTTTTTTTCGAAATATCATTCATGAAATTATTGAATTTTGGTTCAGTTTTGAATTCAATTTTATCCAAAAAAGGATTTACGTTACCTAAACCAATGGTGTCAATAATTATTTCAATTTTACTGTTTTTAGATATTGCTAAGAATTGCGGTTCGAAGAAAAAACTTGGGCTAATTGTATATTTTGATAGATTTTCTTGTTTGATGTTATTCCAATGGTAGGTAGTATCATATGCTATGTGTCCAAACCACCACTTATTTTCACCAGAAATTAATAACTGCTCTAATGTTTTGGTAGAGGTTGAAGCTTCAGAAGCGGCAAAAATCCAATCAACTTTTAAATAATCTTCAGGTAAAATTAAGTTTTTAAAGTGCTGAACATCACTATTTAAAAAAGATATATAAGGTAGCTTATCAACTGCTTTTAGCCAGCCATTTGGAATAATATTATTCAATAATTTTTCCGTTTTTGAATCTAGTTTTTTTCAATAAAACCCCATTTTCATCGTATTTTTTCCAAATTCCTTGTTCTAAGTTGTTATCAAAGTCACCTTGAGCATCCATTTGTCCGTTTTCAAAATAATACGTCCAAAGGCCATATTTGATATTCATGAAGTACTGACCTATTTCTCTTGGCTTTCCATTTGGCCAATAAACTAGCCAATCACCATGTAATTTATCGTTATAATAATTCATCTTTATTTCAACGAATTTTTGTTCGTTAAAATAGATCCATTTACCCTCTTTTTTGTTGTTTTGATATCTGCCAACCCATTTTAATTGTCCAGATTCAGTAAAACCATACCATTCTCCAAGTCGCTGATTATTGTATATATCCCCTTTTTCATTTAACAAGCCATTATAATAGTAGCTTTTATAAATTCCGTTCGATATGCCTTTCTTGTATTCTTGAGAGTACTCTAATGCTCCAAGTGGCGAAAAAAACTTCCAAGTTCCAGATCTAAGGTTGTTTTTCATTTGACCTTCAACCAGTAAAAGCTTGTCTACATACATTTTATAGCCATTTCCGTTTAAAGAATGAACAGTATCCTGAGCGAATACATGGGTGTTTAAAAGTATACTAATTGAAAGTAAACCTAATAGTCGATGCCAAGCCATAATTTACGAGCCAATATTTATTATTTGTAAAATTATTAATATAAATCGATTGAATTCTACCTCCAATTGATAATTCAATATTAGTATCTTCTATCGGAAAATGATATCCAAAGCCCAAATTTACCCCAGATTTAAGACCTGAAAGCGTAGAGACTTTTTCTATCTGACCGGCAGAATTGTTCATGTATTTATAGGATACGTTAATAGCAATTATCGGACCAGTTTCAAAATAAACTTTTTTACGATAATAAACTACCATTGGATTTAACTGAAGCATCCCAAAACGATTTTCATTAAATGCACTGCCATCCGTAGATCCATATTCATCAATTTTGGTAAATGAGTGATACCCAAGTTCTGAATTTAACCAAAATTTATTGCTGAGTTTTGATAGTTTTTTTCCGTAACAGATTCCAAATTGGGTAACAAAGGGATAGGCAGTTCGAATCGTGTATGGAGATTGCCAATAATCAGCCACCGAATTTATAGAATATAAACCATAGCTCGTTTTTTGAGCAATAGTGATTAATGAAACAGAAATCAATATGATAGTAAAGTAGAGTTTCTTCATATGAGACTTATGGTTCAAATATTTTAAAAATAAAGGCATCTTTTAGGGTGCCTTCATTTTTACGCTAATTTTAATATTGCACTGAAAATTGCCTCTGGTAAAATATCAGTCATGCACGATTGACCATTTTTGCATTTACCCAAGTAGAAACATTCACACTTTTTTGTAGGCTCAATTATTACACCATTATCAAATAAATCAAACTCATGTTTATTGAAAATATTATTCATCAACACTAATTTTTTACCTAAAGCTAAGGTTATATGCATGCCCATTGTAACCTGACTAACAACAAGTTCTGTCTGGTTAACTAGGCTTACAAATTGATCTAAAGGGAAGTGCCCTAAGTAGATTACGCCAGTGTTTTTTGCTAGTTCACTGTTTTTTTGATCTTCTTGTTTACCACCTAAAAGCAAGGGGCTAAAACCATTATTTTGTAAAAGTTGTATTAGACTTACCCAATATTCATCGGGCCATAAGCGCGAAGTCCACCTATCTCCACATCCTGTATTTAATCCAATTATTTTTGAGTTTGTTGGAATATCCCAATGATAATCAGATAAATGCTTGGTATTAATTTGATAGGATTGAGATTGATATTCTAGATCACAAATTTCGAATATTTCCGTTAGGTACGATTTGGTATTTTGTTGGCTATAATCGTCAAACAAGCCAGTCAGAAACTTGTGGTCTGCTAAACTGCTGCAGGTTGAGGGTACTCCATTTTGTAAGGTAAAACCAAACTGTATGTTTGAGTTTACACTTTTCATTAAAGAACAAGCCTCTTTATCTTTATCTAAATTGATAGCAATTTCAAAAGGTGTGTTTTGTAAATACAAAATGCTTTCAAAATTCCAAGGTAATATACGTTCTAAGGAGTCTGGATGAAGTATTTGTGGACTTTGTGTAATCCATGTTATTCTACAACCTACATATTTTTTACGCAAAGCATCGATAATGGGAGTAGTTCGAATTACATCTCCAATTGCTCCCAATTTAATCACTAAAATATCTACCGATACTTTATCGTATGGAGTACAATTGAAACAATGCACCCCAAATTTTTTATGGGGCAAACACGGAATATCTCCTTTAAAGAATCTGCAATCAGAATGAATTATCGTATCCAAATTATGCCTTTAGTTTTTCTAATTGTTCGTTAATAATTGCAATTCGTGAACCTGCATCTGCTAATTTCTGATGTTCAATATCTAATACAGCTTTTGGTGCATTTTGAACAAATTTTTCGTTAGCTAATTTTTTCAAAACAGAGGTTTTAAAACCCTCTTGGTATGCAAGATCTTTTGTTAATTTAGAAATTTCTTCATCAACATATATATTATCTCCTAAGTCGGCCCAAAAACGCGAAGTATCTAATTTAGAAACATGCCAATTTTTATCGTCTTCGTTTGAAAATAGTAGCTCATCAAGATTTAACATTTTTTTCAAAATGCCATTCCAATCTGTACTTATTCCTAGCGAAGGGTCAAGTTGAATTTTAATAGATGTTTTAGGAGAAATTTGCTTTTGTGATCGTAAATTTCGAACCTCACTAATCAAAAGTCTAACTTTGTTACCTTCTTCTAAAACAGTGTTTTGTGTAGGTTTATTTTCAGGAAAAGTTGAAGTGCATAAGAATACACCTTCTGGTCTTGTTTCAATATTCTGCCAAATTTCTTCAGCGATAAATGGCATAAAAGGACTTAATAATCGCAAAATTTGATCAAAAAAGTCGATGGTAGCATCAAATGATTTTTTATCGATGGGCTGACCAAATACAGGTTTTACCATCTCCAAATAAGAGGCACAAAAATCGTCCCATATAAGCTTATAAACAGCCATCATTGCTTCATTCAATCTGAATTTAGAGAAGTCATCGTCAATTTGATTGATCACCTCGTTAAAACGATTTTGAAACCATACAATTGCAATATCTGTCGATGGATTCTCAATTGTGCCATCAATTTCCCATGATTTTACCAAACGGAATGCATTCCAAATTTTATTGCTAAAATTTCTGCCTTGCTCTACAATGCTTTCATCGAAAAGGATATCGTTTCCTGCTGGTGTGCACATCAGCATACCCATTCTTACCCCATCAGCTCCATATTTTGCAATAAGGTCTAAGGGGTCGGGAGAGTTGCCCAACGATTTGCTCATTTTTCTGCGCATTTTATCGCGCACAATTCCTGTGTAATAAACGTTTTTGAATGGTTTTTCGCCTTTCCATTCATAGCCAGCCATGATCATGCGCATAACCCAGAAAAACATGATTTCAGGTGCTGTAACTAGGTCATTTGTGGGGTAGTAATAGTTTATATCTGCGTTTTCAGGGTCCTTAAAACCATCAAAAACACTAATTGGCCACAACCACGAAGAGAACCAAGTATCAACAACATCATCTTCTTGCCTAACTTTTGTTGTTTTTAATATTTCTTGTGCTTCTTTTTCGGTTTTGCAAACAGCTATGTTGCCGGATTCATCAAACCAAGCTGGTATGCGTTGTCCCCACCAAAGTTGTCGGCTTATGCACCAATCTTTGATGTTATCAATCCAATGTTTGTATGTGTTTTTAAATTTAGGGGGATAAAATTTCAGTTTATCATCCATAACATCGCTTAAAACCTCTGGATTTTTATCCATAAAGTTGCGCATGTTTAAAAACCACTGTAAAGATAAGCGAGGTTCTACTATGGCATTCGTACGTTCGCTTCTACCAATTTGATTGGTTATCTGTTCTGTTTTATAAAGTACTCCATCGGCCTCTAATTGTTTTCTTGCAAGTTTACGTGCTTCAAACCTGTCAAGTCCTACAAAAATCCCAGCCTCTTCGCTAATTGTACCGCTTTCTGTTAAACAGTCGATTACCGGAAGATTATGTTTTTTAGAAATTTCATAGTCGTTAATATCGTGGGCAGGTGTAATTTTTAATGCACCAGTTCCAAATTCGATATCAACATATTCATCTGCAATAATTGGTACTTCACGGTTTACGAGCGGAACGATAACCGTTTTGCCAATAAGATGTTGGTACCTTTCATCGTTTGGATTTACACAAACAGCTACATCGCCAGGAATAGTCTCTGGTCGAACTGTTGCTACAGGTAAGTGTCCAGAACCGTCTGATAACATGTATTTTATGTAGTACATGTTGTTCTGTTCTTCGGTATAAATAACTTCCTCGTTGCTTAAGGTAGTTTTAGCCGATGGGTCCCAATTTATCATACGTAAACCGCGATAAATTAGCCCCTTGTTATATAAATCAATGAATACATCGGTAACGGCATCACTGAGGTCAGCTTCCATGGTAAAACGGGTTCTATCCCAATCGCACGATGCCCCTAATTTTTTTAATTGCTCTAAGATAATTCCACCGTATTTTTCTTTCCATTCCCAAGCATGAGCAAGGAATTCTTCACGGGATAAATCACTTTTTTTAATGCCTTTTTCACGCAAAAGGTGCACAACTTTTGCTTCAGTTGCAATGGATGCATGATCTGTTCCTGGAACCCAGCATGCATTAAAACCTTTCATTCTTGCTCTACGAATAAGCACATCTTGAATGGTATTATTTAACATATGACCCATGTGTAAAACTCCAGTAACATTGGGCGGAGGAATGACTATGGTGTATGGAGTTCTATGATCCGGAGTAGATTTAAAACATTTATAGGCAAGCCATTGAGCGTACCATTTGTTTTCTATTCCTTCAGGGGTAAAGGTTTTTGATATTTCCATTTTTTAAAAAGCCGACTTAGTCGGAAAGCGATTTGTTATTAAAACCAGCGTTTTTTGCGGAAAAACATAATTACTGTTCCTACCATTAAAACACTTGCAAAAATGATAATTAAAAATGAGGTATTTGAGTTTTGACCAGGCAAAGAAACATTCATTCCATATAAACTTGATAATAGGGTTGGAATTGAAATACAAATGGTTGCCATCGTTAAAAACTTCATGATGTTGTTCATGTTATTATTGATAACTGAAGCGTAAGCATCCATCATTTGGGTTAATACCTGTTGGGTAATACCTGTCATTTCAATTGCTTGCCTGTTCTCAATCATCACATCTTCTAACAATTCTTCATCTTCTTCTAATGAACTGAAGATTCGAAGTCTTCTAAGACGTTCCATCATTGCTTCGTTTGATTTTAGCGCTGTTGTATAATAAATCAGCGCTTTTTCATACTTCAACAATTCCATCAACTCTTTGTTTTGTAAAGAGCTTTCAAGTTCATCTTCGAGTTTATCTACAATTTTATTGATGTTTCTCAGATGTAAAAGAAATCTTGAAGCACCTTTAAACATGATCTGAAGTAAAAATTTATTCTTTTTATCGGTAGCAAATCCTTTGATTCGCTCGCGTAAAAAGTCTTTAATAATTACAGTTTCTTTTTGGCACAGGGTAATAAAGATGTTTTCAGCAATGATGATAATTAAAGGAACAGTAACAAAGGGTTTGTCGTTTTCAATACCTTGGAAATGAGGTAAACGCATAACTACCAATAAGTAGTCGTCTTCTTTTTCAACACGCGATTGTTCATCGATGTCCAATGAGTCGGTTAAGTATTCTGATACAAATGGGATGTGAGTATTAATCCATTCTCTTTCTTCAAAAGAGGGGTCAATTACATTTACCCAAGAACAAGTATTAAAATCGGCAACTTCCACTAAATTACCTTCTGTTGTATGGTACAATTGTATCATGTAATTCTCTCTATTTGAAATTTAATGGCTTACACTCCGGTATACGTTGAAATGATGCGAAACTAAAAAAAAATACCCTTAAAAGGGCATTTTTCTTGAAAAGAATTAATTTAAACGAAAAAAGCCTCGATTTTTGTGAGGCTTTTTTCGTTTAAAAGTTATTTACTTAATAATTTTTACCATTTGATTGATATCGCCTGATTGTATTTTTAAAAAGTAGATTCCGTGTTTTAAATCAGAATTGAAATTAATTTCGTGATTATTTAAACCTGATGATGCCTTAACCGTTTGACTATAAATTGATTGTCCTTGGATATCAGTAACGGATATAACTGCATTTTGCGTTTCAGTAACATTGAAAGCTAAGTTCAAGTTATCCTTAAATGGGTTTGGATAAACATTGCTAATTGCAATTGATTTGCTGTTTTCAGATATTGTTACCTTTTTGATAGGAGAGTACGTAAATGATCCGTCAAAGTCAATCATTTTTAATTTATAGAAATACGAGCCTTTTTTGGTTGCAGTATAGTCAACAAATTGATAATTATTTACCGTGTTCCCAGCATTTTTAGCTACTACCTTACCTACTTTTTTGAATTCTACTAAATCATTGTTTTCAGAGGCTGTAGCCATTTCAATTTCAAAACTCATCGTATTTATTTCGCTAGCTGTAGTCCAGGTAACTAAAGCACCATTTACAGTTTTTACAGCATTGAATTCTGAAAGTTGAACTGGCAGTGGGTTATTTGCATTTGAACCAATTGTAAATGGACTAAATTCCGTAACATTTTCAGCGATTACAATAATATTTGGAAAAGTACCTGATGTACTTGAATTAAGGCTTTCCCATTTTGAATCATTTGAATCGTAGTGAGAAACAACTAGGGTTGAAGTATTGCTATTTGATGATGTTAAATAGTCGCCTCCAGGATAACAGCTACTATTTGCATTGAAATGTAAGGATATATCAACCGGGGAAGTACCTACTGTACGATCCAAAATCCAATATTCACACCCTGAAACTGATTTAAGAGGACTTTTCAACAAACTGCCCACTTCGTGTGAAGATGCTCTTTTGTATTCTGCAGTAAATACATCACTGGCTCCATGAGCCGAAAGGCTAATTGGTTGCATTCCTGTTCCAATTTTCCCCACTGGGAAAACAAATGCTTGGCCACCAAAAACGAACAGGGCCATCAACAAAACTATTATCTGATGCACTTGTATGGCTTGCAACACTATTAAATATCAATAATGCACTTGGATTAGTAATCAAATGCCCATCTGTAAATTCAGTAGAAGTAATTATGTTTAAATGATTATCTAAAATAATTGTTTGACCACTTGAATTTATTTCAAAATAGGCCAATGAATTTGTTGTGCCTGGCGTTTCTTGATCGAATGAAAGTGTTGGGCTGTTTGATGTAAATTTCAATAACAAACTGCTTGTATTACTCCCTATAATTCCTTGGTTTACAGTATTCATAACATTGTCATATAAAGTAAGACTATTGCCATTTAAACTCAATTTACCATTTGTGAATGTTAACGTATTTACTTCTAGATTGCTAGCTAAAATTGCTTTTTTACTAGCAGAATTAATGGTTAAACTGTTAAGTAAATTACTTGATGATGGAGAGGATTGATTAAACGATAACTCAGGATTATAACTTCCACCTTCAACAATTAGGCTACTTGAATTGCTGCCAATTAAACCTTCAGAAACGGTGTTTACAATATTACCTGATAAGGTTAAGGTTTTGCCGTTTAGATCTAATTTTCCTAATTGAAACTGTAGTAAAGTGTTTATTTTAAGATTATTCCCTAAAATTCCTTTTTGAGAGTTTGAATTTATAACTAATTCTTGTAATGCATTGGTTGTACCAGGCGTGGTTTGATCGAATGAAAGGATAGGGCTAAAAACACCCCCTTCGATATTTACCATACTGGTTGCACTCCCAATTAATGCTTGTGTTGCCGAATTATCGATATTACCTGCAAATGTTACTCTATTGCTATTAATTCTATATTTTCCTGCTGTGAAGGTTGTATTTCCAATTACTATAAGGTCCTCAAATTATTTATGTATTCAAATGTATAAAATAGGATAAAAATGACAAATGTGTAACTAAAATAGTCTGGCATTCAATATAAATTTTATAATTTTTAGAACTCAAACAAATGTGACATATATCAATAAATTAAACCCCTTTTAAATTCAAGAATTTCAATTAGGTTCATTTTTAAATCATTTTTAAATTATTTTTCAAGTTGAGAGTTTTAAAACAACCTGTGTGGAATATCTAAATTTTATAAATTTTAGTATAATTTGGAAATACCCCATCTTTTAAATTATTTTGCCGAAAAGCAATCATGATTTTAAGCGATACCCGAATTTTAGAAGAAATAGAACTTGGAAACATCATTATTGAGCCGTTTCATCGTTCAAAACTGGGTACAAACTCGTATGACGTGCATTTAGGTAGGCATTTAGCTGTATATGATTGCGCTGAATTAGATGCAAAGCGGGATAATCCAATTCGTGAATTTATTATCCCTGCCAATGAGGGCTTTGTTTTGCAACCCGGCACCCTGTATTTAGGGGTAACTCAAGAATACACCGAAAGCCATAAGCATGTACCTTTTTTAGAGGGTAAATCAAGTATTGGTCGTTTGGGAATTGATATTCACGCAACTGCTGGCAAAGGCGATGTAGGTTTTTGCAATACTTGGACCTTAGAAATAAGTTGTGTACATCCTGTAAGAGTATATGCAGGAATGCCAATAGGGCAATTAATTTACTTTTCAGTTGAAGGGGAAATAGAACAAATGTATCATTCAAAAGCTGGCGCAAAATATAATAATCGTACAGTAAAACCTGTAGCCTCAAAAATGTGGAAGAATAAATTTTAGGATTTTCGATGAACATGCATCGAACTAGCTTGAGATTTCGGAAAAATGGTAATATCTGCAATCGTAATTCGTTCAGGTTGGTTTAAAATAAACCATATACTTTCTGCAATGTCATCGGGTGTTAGGGGTTCGATACCGATATAAGCGCTATTTGCTTTATCCATATCACCCTTATAGCGAACCAACGAAAACTCAGTTTCTACCAAGCCCGGGCTCACGCTACTAACTTTAATGCCATCTTCTAATAAGTCGATGCGCATTCCTTTGGTTAGCGCTTCAACAGCATGCTTGCTGGCACAGTAAACATTTCCTTTGGGGTAGACCTCACGTCCGGCAATTGAACCTACATTTATTATATGTGCGTTTTTAGAAGTACGGAGTAAAGGCAAAATTTTATGGGTACAATACAACAACCCTTTTACGTTCGTGTTTATCATTTGATCCCAATCTTCAATATTTCCATCTTGAATTAGATCTAAGCCAACACTAAGTCCCGCATTATTGATTAAAATATCAATATTTTTCCAATTTTGTGGCAATGAATTAATAGCTGTTGCTACTTCATTTTTATTGCAAACATCAAATTGTAAAGTGATAACCTCTGTGATTTCACTAAGGTCAGATTGGATTTGGTTTAACCTTTCCAATCTCCTTCCCGTTAAAATAAGCTTGTAATTATGCTGCGCTAAAATTTTTGCAGTTGACAAACCAATACCTGATGTTGCCCCAGTAATTAATGCAATGCGTTGGCTCATTTATTCGAATAAGAATGAAATAATAAAACCACGCGGGATTAACTTATCAAATGATGACGAAAAAATGTGTTTTTCATCCACCAAAACATTCGAGACCCCTTGATAAAACTTGATTTCTGGAGAGAATTTAAAGTAGGGTAGATAAAAATCCCAGCCTAAACCATATTCAAAAGCAACTCCTTTTCGTATGGTTTTTAACTTTAAAACTTCGGCATTTACATCTTGCTGAGATGACATATCAATCCAATATTTTACACCTCCAATTACATAAAAACGCCAGTTATTTATTCTATCGCTTCTAAACTTGAATAACAATGGAAGATCAATGATAGATGACTCCACCTTTTTAGTTGAATTTTGTAAAGGGTCTGTGAATTTGTATTCGATGCTTCTTTCAGAAAACAGTAAAATTGGAATAAACCTCAACGCAATATGCTCATTTACTCTTAAGTCAGATACAATTCCCAATTGCATGCCAGGCCCTTTTTTTGATAAAAAGGTAAGCAAAGTATCGTTGGTAAACGTGGATTTGCTTTCGTAGGTTTTGAAAACAGAATTATTAGTTCCAACCGTAAAACCAAAATGAAGTTTTTTGTAATCGTAGCCTGATAAATTACTTTGTGCGTTAGCACAAAGCGTAAACAGGGATAGAAAAATAACTAAGCGCATGTTCCTGAATATATACTGCATATGCCAAAAGTTAAACGCTTATCGGTTACATTTTCAAAGCCACAATCAATCATAACTTTCTTAAAGTCAGAACCTTCAGGGAAATGCTTTACTGATTCTGGTAAGTAGGTGTAGGCATTTTTGTCTTTAGATATCATTTTACCAATATTAGGTAGAATGTATTTAGAATAAAAGCCAAAAATCTGTTTTATTGGGAATGCTTTTGGGTTGCTAAATTCTAATACAATTAGGATTCCTGTTGGTTTTAAAACCCGATAAATATCAGAAAGCCCTTTAGGTAAATTTTCAAAATTTCTCACTCCAAATGCAACGGTAACAGCATCAAAAGTATTGTCTTGGAACGGAAGTTTTTCTGAATCGCCTAAAACCAATTCGATTTTATCAGTAATTCCAAGTTTTTCAATTTTTGCTTGGCCAACCTTTAGCATGCCCTCTGAAATATCAACTCCAATAATTTTTTCCGGATTTAATTTAAGCGTTTCAATAGCAAAATCTCCAGTACCAGTGGCTACATCCAAAATTATTTTTGGTTGATGTTTCTGAAGCATTTGAATCGCTTTTTTCCTCCAAATTTTATCAATTCCTAAAGATAGAACTTTGTTTAAAAGGTCGTATTTGGGAGAAATTTGATCGAACATCTGAGCAACTTGGGCTTTTTTTCCAAGGTCTTGTTCGGGATAAGGTTTAACCGTTTTTGCCATTTAGAATAGCAAATATACACAAGCGTACCTGCTTCTGACTATTTTTGTGCCATGCTTATCAAAAACGTTCGTTTTTTAACCAGTAACACCGAGGTTAGTAAATTGCCTGAGTCTAAATTTCCAGAAATTGCTTTTATTGGAAGATCCAATGTGGGTAAATCATCCTTAATAAATTCATTTACTGGGATTAAAGGTTTGGCTAAAGTATCGGGTAAGCCAGGAAAAACGCAAACCATTAACCATTTTGTGGTTAATGAAAATTGGTATTTAGTGGATTTGCCGGGTTACGGATATGCAAAAGTGTCGAAAACTAAGCGAAGCTTGTTTCATGGATTCATCACTGATTACTTCGAAAAGCGCGATAATCTTGTAAATACATTTATTCTTATTGATTCAAGAATTCCACCACAAGAAATTGATTTAGATTTTATCAATTGGATGGGAGAGTCGGGTTTGCCATTTGCACTAGCATTTACCAAAATAGATAAAATTGGACAGCCACAAGCCCAAAAAAACATGGCTGTTATGAAAAAGAAACTGCTTGAAACCTGGGAAGCAGCACCGCCCATGTTTTTGACATCAGCTGAAAAAGGGTACGGAAAAGACCATTTGTTAGCTTATTTTGACGATTGTATCGCCAATTTTGAACCGCCCATAAAATAAGAATTATATAATTTGTTTATTGCTGCTTTTATTTGAATTGGAAAGCCAAGCTTGTTTTCAAATCCTTTGATAATCAGAGTTTTTGGATCTATTTTAGACATAGGCAGCAGTTTTCCAACCGGTTTTTTAAAGAATCCTATTTTAATTGGCTCTCCTTTTTCAAGTTCAATTTGCAAGTCAGAGCATTCGATTTGGTTTACCCCAATAAATCCTTTTTCAGGTTTATCGTCCTTTATATAAAAAATGGATTCTGAATTCCCTTTTATTTCAATTTTAGAAAGCTCTTTTTGGATAAAATATGCCTTTAAGTTTCGACCTTTAATTTGATTGAAGAAAAGGCCTAAAGAATCGGCCTTGCTTATAATAAACGCATTATTTTCAATTGAAAGCCATTTAGGATTCTTATTTTCGAGTTGCATGCGCATAAAATTTCCAGATAACTGAAAATCGCTTGGCCAAATTATTGGGTTTTTATGAAAATTAAACGAAGAGTCGGATTCTAGATAAACCAACGAATCGCATTTTAGAGAAAAATCTTTATTAAAACCGCTGACATTTTTCCAGGCTTGCAGTACTTTTTTGGTATCGGTAGTTTGATACTGTTTTATCGTATCAGCTTTAATATAAAATGTATCCGTTTCAGAGTAATTTATTAATAATGGTTCGATTGGAATTAATAAAATGTTGCTTTTCTTATCAAATTGCATGTTTTTCCCAGATGCTAAAAAATTATTTATAGAATCTTTTAAAATAGTTTTTCCTTTTGTATACCCATTTTTAGCTAAATCATTGTAGAAAAGGGTATCGCATAGTAAGATCTGATTATCAGTACTGCGATATGTTACTTTCTGTAACAAATAGGTTTCTTTGGTTTGGGTGTTGAACCATCCGTTGTAGCATTGTCCAATATTTCCTTTAGAGTTAAATTTTGTTAACCCTTTAAAATAGGCCTTGTTTTCTTTGCTTGCAAAATGCAGCGTATCCGAATCTAATATAAATTCTGGATGTGTAATTCTTACATTTTCACTAAAATGATAATATCCAGTTGCATTGAAATATTGCCCTTTATTAGAAACAATTTTAGATTCCTGCGATAGTATAGTACCCCCATTGGTATAAATGCCGACCCCAGTTTTGGTATCGAACAATAAATTAGGCGTAGTTAATGTGGTTTTACTGTCGGTTAATGTGACATTTTCAGACATGGTAGCTTTATTTAAATTACCATCATATTCAAGTCTAGCGCACGTTGCATTGAATTTTCCATTTTCGTTTATCCGAACATTTCCAAAAGTGATAACCCTGTTTTCATTTTCAAAAAAGTAGGCGCTATCGCAATATAAATAAACCTGATTGTGTTTAAAAGATACATTTCCACGAAGCACTTGTGCAAAAAGCCCACTAGATTCATTATATTCTAACAAGTCGGCATGGATTAGTTCAACTTTCTGTCCAAAACAATTGCTTGTTGTTATTATAAAAATGGAAAAGAATAAAAAACAAAAAATCCTCATGTTTTGCAAAGGTAATTGTACATTCTTAAATACTTTTGTTATTCAATCCTAAATATTGCATTCAGCTTCACAAACAATAAACGTACTTTTTTTACCAAGTTGGTATCCTTCTGAAAATGATTTTTCGAATGGTATTTTTATCAAACGTCATGTGCAAGATATTGCTTTAACTCAAAAAGCAATAGTAACCGTTTTAAGCGTTCATAATACATCATCAAACGGATATTTTGTAAATGAAAAAATTGATGAATTGGTAAAAGAGATTAGGGTTTACTATGAATCGTCTTCTTCTCCATTTTCAAGGCTGTATTCATTTTTTAAAGCCTACTATTTAGGTCTTAGGTATTTGAAATCTCAAAATTATAAAGCTGATTTGTTACATGTTCATGTAGCTTGGAGGGCAGGAATTATTGCCTTAATTCTAAATTATATATGGAAAACACCTATAGTTTTAACGGAACATTGGTCGGGTTATCAGCCTCAAGACGGTAGATATAGCGGATTTTTGATTAAAAGTATAACAAAGAAACTATGTAGCAGATCAGTAGGTATTACTACTATTTCTGAAGATTTAGCGAATGCAATGATGGCTCATGAATTGCATGGGAATTATACCGTAATCGGAAATGCTGCAGATCCTGAACTGTTTCTACCTTCTGAGAATAAGGAAAACATTTATGTGCATGTTTCAAACTTTGTTCCAGAGAAACAACCATTAGAAGTAATTAAAGCCTTTTCAAAAGTGGTTATTGATTTTCCCGAATCCTCACTCGTAATGATTGGATTTGGACCATTATTAGACGATTGCAAAAAGTTGGTGATTGAAAAAAAGCTATCAAAATATGTAATTTTTACTGGATTGTTACAACCAAAAGAGGTAAGTAATTGGGTTGCTAAATCAAAAGCACTTGTACTTTTCAGTAAATTTGAAGGATTGCCATGTGTAATGATAGAAAGTTGGATGTGTGGAGTTCCCGTAATCACAACACCTGTAGGTGGAATACCAGAAGTTTTTAACCATAATTTAGGTGTTTTGGTAGAATCAGAAACTGAACTGTACCAAGCTTTTATGGATATTGAAACTAAAAAGTTGACGTTTGATGCCCAAATAATTCGTCAATATGCTTTACACAATTTTACTCCAAGTATTATAGGAAATAAGTTCATTGACTTTTATCAATCTGTATTAGAACAAAGAATTACTTAAATTGTAAGAAACACCAACTAGATATTAATGAAATCAATATATACAGTCCTGCAATTAATTTTTTTGATACTATTTTCGTTTTTTAACACCGGTTGTAAGAAGTCGAAGGTTGAAATATCACCAACAACAGAAACGCTTGTCGAATCAGTTTATGGTTCAGCTGCATTGTATCCTAAAAACGGATATTACATTAATGCAACTGTAAGCGGTATTTTAATGAAAAAGAACGTGTTTGAAGGGGATACATTTCTAAAAAACCAAGTTCTTTTTGAAATTGAAAATACTTCATCCGATTTGCAAAGCACTTCTGCTAAATCTAATTTGCAACTTGCAGAAGAAAATTTGGAAGGGAAAAGAAACGTTTTATTTGAATTGGAGCAACGATTAAAAGCTTCGCAATCTAAATTAACCCTTGATTCGATCAACTTTTTAAGACAGAAAAGTTTATGGGAGAAAAATATTGGATCAAAAAATGATTACGATATGCGGAAATTGACGTATGAAATGTCGGCATCAGATTTTATTGCATTAACCAGTAAATATCAACAAACCAAATCGTTGCTTAAATCTCAACTTACCAATGCCAAGTCTAATTTTTTATTAAGTAATTGTTTAGTTTCATAACATTATTGATGGCACCTATCCCCTTTTGATGGAGTGAAGGCGTAGCCGAAACGAAATCAAAAGGGGGGTGGAAAAAAGTTGATTATTTTTGTTTTACTAACAAATAAAAATAATTATGCAA
>CAMTUB010000022.1:0-46446 GCA_947084835.1 uncultured Bacteroidota bacterium
ACCCCATTTCAAGCGGTTGAAAAATGGTTTGAATTAAAACCTGAATTATTTAAACTAAATCCAACTGAATTTAAAACTAAAATTTTAACTTTAAACAAAGAAATAATCAATTCACATCAACAACCTTGTGAAACTTGACAAGTAATAAACTAAAAAATGATTTTTTATTACGCAGTTTCTTCGATGGAAAAGTGTATGAAATTAGAAAAAAAGTAGGAGAGTTGGTAATACAGCAAGAACCTATTGCATATGTTGGAGATAAAAATATTTTTATAATTGAATTGCAAATTGATGAAGTTGATATCGCAAGAATAAAAATTGGGCAAAGATTGATTGTAAGTTTTGATGCGTTGGGTAAAAAACCATTTGAAGCCACTGTTTCAAAAATTTATCCTAAAATGGATTTAAAAATGCAAACATTTAAGATAGAAGCAAATTTTATAAATCAACCTGATAATTTATACCCTGGTTTTACCGGAGAAGGAAATGTATTAATTCAAAAAATAGATAACGCACTAACAATCCCAACGGAGTATTTGATAAATGGCAATAAAGTATTAACTGAAAACGGTGAAAAAAGCGTTAAAATTGGTTTAAAAACACTGAATAAAGTGCAGATTTTATCTGGAATTGATGCAAAAACTAGATTAACTAAGCCCGATTAAAATGAGAAACGCTGTCATTTTCCAAATTGCTAAAACGCATCTCGTTTCCCGGAAAAAACAATCCATTATTGCCTCTTTAGGAGTAACTTTTGGAATTGGGACATTTATTATTCTGGTGAGTTTTATGACTGGACTCAATAAAATGTTAGACGGATTAGTAATTGATAGAACTCCTCATGTACATATTTATAATCAAATTTTACCTTCAGAACAACAGCCCATTGAGGGTTTAAGCTCATTTTCAAATGCTTTTAATGTTATAAATTCCATTAAACCGAGGAGAATTCAAGCTAGAATTCATAATGCAATTCCGATTATGAATGAGCTAAAAAATAATAAGGAGGTATTAGGAGTTACACCTCAGGTTAAGGCTCAAGTTTTTTATAAATCTGGATCGATAGAAATAAATGGAATTATTATTGGCGTAGATATTATAAAAGAAGAAAGGCTTTTTAATCTGGGAGCATATATTATTGAGGGTAGTGCTGAAAATTTAGCTCATACCGAAAATGGTATTATTTTAGGTTCTGGCCTTGCACAGAAAATGTCGGTTAAATTGGGCGATTTAGTTCAAATAACAACGCCATTAGGTACAAATATGGCCGTAAAAATTGTAGGATTGTTTCAAAGCGGATTAGCTGATATTGACAATTCACAGAGCTATACGAATATTAAAACAACCCAGAAAATTCTTAATCAATCTAACAATTTTATAACTGATATCAACATAAAGCTTAAAAACCTTGAAATCTCTAAAGAGATGGCTGAATTGATTGCAAAGCAGTTTAATGTTTCCGCAATCGACATAAAATCAGCAAACGCTCAATTTGAAACAGGTACCAAAATCAGAAATATGATTACTTATGCAGTTTCTATTGCGTTGCTAATTGTTGCAGGATTTGGCATTTACAATATCCTAAATATGTTGATTTATGAAAAAATGAATGATATTGCCATACTAAAAGCAACGGGGTTTTCTGGCAAAGACGTTCGTAATATCTTTATGGTTCAGGCATTAATTATAGGAATATTGGGCGCAATTTTAGGGTTAATAATTGGTTATTTTGTATCCGTAATTATAGATAATTCGCCATTCGAAACGCAGGCGTTGCCCACCATAAAAACGTTTCCCGTAAATTTCGACTATATTTTTTATGTAATAGGCGTTGTTTTTGCAATTTTAACAACTTTTTTAGCTGGTTACATGCCCGCTAAACGTGCTTCTAATATAGATCCTGTAGATATTTTAAGAGGACAATAATTAAACCCCATGACTGATTTGGTATTAAAGGCAGAAAAAATCAATAAATATTTTTACGATCCAGTAAAGTTTCATGCTTTAAAGGATATCGATATATCTATACAAAAAGGCGAATTTGTTTCAATAATGGGAAAATCTGGATGTGGGAAATCTACATTGCTTTACGTGTTATCAACCATGGACACTCAGTATGAAGGCAATTTATACATCAATAATAGATTGTTGAAGGGATTACATCAAGATGAACTTTCAAAAATTAGAAATCAAAATATTGGCTTTGTATTTCAATTCCATTATTTATTGCCCGAATTTACGGTTTTAGAAAATGTAATGTTGCCCGCTAAAAAGCTAGGCTTAAAATCTGAAGCTGAAATTAAGCACGATGCTTTAGAAAAATTAAGTTTGCTTGGAATTGAAGATCAGGCATATAAAATATCGAGCAGGATTTCAGGAGGCCAAAAACAACGGGTTGCCATTGCACGATCTATTATAAATAATCCTAAAATTATTATGTGTGATGAGCCAACCGGAAATTTAGACTCTAAGAATGCACAAACCGTATTTGATCTTTTCAAGAAGTTAACCCACGAGCAAAATGTTTCTGTTTTGGTGGTAACACACGATCACGACTTCGCAAAGGCAACTGATAGAATTATAGAAATGGAAGACGGATATGTGATTAAGAGTTAGGTGTTAAACGAATTCCTTCTTTTTCAAGAGCAATTTTGTGTGCCTTATATAAAATACCAACAGCCTTTTTAAAAGTTTTTTTGCTCATATTAAACTCTTCAATAATATCATCTGCAGAGCTTTTATCTGTAAATGGTAAAAAACCGTTATTTAGTTTAAGATGATTTAACAATTGTTCTGAGCTATCATTTAAATTATCGAACCCTAATTTTTGAAGGCTAATATCCATTTTACCATCTTCTCTGATTTTTTTTACAAAACCAATGGTACTATGTCCTATCGGAATGCGTTTAAAAACTTCATTGCCGTAAACTAAACCTTTGTAAGCATTATTAACAATCACATTTACACCTAAATCGGTGTATTCATGAATTAATAAGTTAACTTGTTGTCCAAGTTCAAATTCATCTACCTCTGTTTTAATAAACTTGCTGATTTTGCAACTTCCGTAAACTCGGTTCGTTTTTTCATCTAATCTTAAATGAACAAACGCAAAATCTTCAACCTCAATATTATCTTTAATTTGGCTCGATGGCACAAAAAGATCTTTCTCTAAACCCCAGTCAAAAAAAACACCAAAATCAGTAATTGCTTTTACCTCTAAATATGCAATCTCATTTAATCTAATCTTTGGTTTAATAGTAGTCGCAATTATTCTATCTTCTGAATCAGTGTACACAAAAACATCAATTTCATCTCCAATAGATAAGTTCTCAGGAATATACTTTAATGGCAAAAGCACGTCATTTGCAAGTGAATCAACGAGATACATGCCAACCGATGTACTTCTATCAACTAATAGCCTGTTTGTAGTTCCTACTTTTATCATGAGAATAATCTTGCTGCAAAATTACTTAAAGTAGGGCGGCTTCGTTAGTTTTTTTATTTATTTGAAATTCCTTTATTATACTTGTTCTATGTGCGGAATTGCCGGCCTTTATTATTTTATTCATAGCATAAATCTTAGCGAAAATGCAAATCGAATGTCTCAAAAAATCAGGCATCGTGGACCAGATGACGAAGGATTTTTACATTATGATTTTATCAATAAAACAGCAATTTGCTTAGCTGGAGATGATACTATTTTCCACGAAAATAAAGCAAATTATTTACCCAAAAACAATATAAGTGATTTAGAAGATAATCAAGGTATCGTATTAATTCACAGACGATTATCTATACTTGATTTAAGTGAATTGGGTCATCAACCTATGTCTGATTCATCGCAGCGTTATTGGATTACATTTAACGGTGAAATTTATAATTTCACAGAATTACGAGATGAGTTAATTGCCCTTGGCTACAGTTTTATATCAAGATCGGATACCGAGGTTATTTTGCATGCATTTGATGCATGGAAAGAGGCTTCGTTTTTGCGTTTTAACGGAATGTTTTCGTTTGCCTTGTTAGATACTTCTGAAAATCAATTGTGGTTGGTTCGCGATCCTTTCGGAATAAAACCTCTATATTATGTTCATAATGATGCTTTTTTTGCCTTTGCATCTGAACAAAAAGCATTTTGGGCTTTAGATAATTTTAATCCATCAGTTTGTGAAAATTCGGTAGCGGATTATTTGTTGTTCGGAAGATTAGAAGAAAAAGAAACAGGATTAGTTAAAGAAATTACAGAGATAAAGCCGGGTACTTACGTCAAAATTGACATATCAACCAATAAAAAAACAACTCAAAAATATTATCATTTAGAGGTAGAAATAGGAGATCGCAAAATTATTGATGATCCAATTTCTGAAATTCAGAAATTGGTAAGAAGAAGTATAGAGCGTAGAGCTTTTTCGGATGTTTCAGTTGCAACGCTTCTCTCAGGTGGGTTAGATTCTTCAATTATAACTTCAGAGCTCTCTAATTTAATTACGAGAAACAAATCTCAGCACGGATTAGATGCTTTTACAGCCACTTTTAGTGGCACTACAGCAGATGAATCAGAGTTTGCTAAATCTATTGCAAAATCGACTTTCTGCAATTGGATTGAAGTTACTCCAACTGCTCAAGATTTTGCACACGATTTACCTTATTTAATTTACCAAAACGATTTGCCCATCCTCCATACGAGTACCTATGCCCAGTTGAAATTAATGCAGGCAGTCAGAAATTTGAATCATAAAGTAGTTTTTGACGGTCAAGGTGGAGATGAATTATTTGCTGGATATGATCGTTATTTCCCGATTTATTTTAACCAATTGGGATTTATAAAAAAGGTAAAATTTTTAGCAAACTTGACCAATGCGCCAATCAGTTTTAAATGGTTAGCCCAATTCCAAATAAAAACATTAATAGGGAATAAAATTAGTAATGAATTTCTAATTAAAAATAAACTAGGATACAATAATCTTACCCTATTATCCCAAAATGAGGCTTTAAAGCTAAATGCCTCGGTGTATTACCAATCAGAAAATAATCTAAACGAAAAGTTGGCAAGTGATTTTGTGGGCAACGAAATTAAAAACTTAGTACGGTGGTCTGATAGAACTGGAATGGCAGCAAATGTCGAAGCTCGCTTTCCTTTAGCAGACGACCAACAATTAATTAACTATGTTATGAATCTTCCCTCAAACCTGAAAATTCAAAATGGTTGGGGTAAATATTTATTACGCAGAGCTTTTGAGGGGTCAATGCCTCATGAAATTACTTGGCGTAAAGATAAAAAAGGATTTACTTCTCCATTGATTGATTGGATGGTAGCAGGAGCTCCTATTTTGGTTAATTATTTATCGCCACATATTCGAAAATTTATAGTTTACGAAGGAATAAAAGATAAGTTTATAAAAGATATGGACAACAAACCCTCTTTTAATGAAGCACAACTTTGGCTTCGTATCATAAGTTTTTCGGTTTGGTTAGATGAATTTGGTTTAGGTGAAAAATAAAAAAGTCCTGATTTATCAGGACTTTTTTATTTTGGGTGGATGATGGGGCTCGAACCCACGACCCTCGGTACCACAAACCGATGCTCTAACCGACTGAGCTACAACCACCATGAATCACTATTTAAAACAATTGTTTCGCTTAGCGGTTGCAAATATAATGTTTATTATGAGTTTTAAAATGCCTTTTTATTAAAAATTCATTCGAATTTGCCACTTTTTTGGAAACTCACTGGTAAGATGTTGATTTTCAGTTCGAGCAAAACCTAATGGGACCGAATTATAAGTAACGATAGATTTGTTTTCAAAATTTTGAAATGTTGGAATTGAAATTCCTTTCAGAAATTTTAGGCTTTCATCTAATGAAAGTGAAACTTGTTTGGTTTTTTGATCGAACAAACCTGAAGTAATCAAATGATGTTCATGAATAAGAACATCGTTTTCGAAGCGTGCAATAAATACTCCTGTTTGGACAATTTGAATTTTTGCGTCTCTAAATTTATTGGTTAATGCCATTAATTTATCTGAGGCATAAAAAACTTTATTCAGAAATGTAAATCCAACAAAAGGGATATTTAGTATATCGTTTACGACATTTAACTTATTCTCATGAATTAAAGTGAGTTTAGATTCAGGCTCATTAGTGTTATTTATAATGGGATCAATCGGTGATATTAGAACTGAAAAGAAAAAACCTTCAGCGTTGGTTTTATGAGGAGTTGTTCTCCAACCGTATGATTTAACTTGCTCGAAATTCCAGGTTGACTCTAAATCTACAGAATGTATTGTGAACCCGAATTTCTCTATTAAACGTTCGACTTGTTGCTCGTTTTCTAAATCGGAATAGGTACAAGTAGAATAAATTAACATTCCACCTGGTTTTAGGGCTGGAATAATAGCATCTAAAATACTTTTCTGACGCTTACTGCAAGCTTTATTTGAGGATGGATTCCACTCGGTTATAGCTTTTGGGTCTTTCCGGAACATTCCTTCGCCACTGCAAGGTGCGTCAACCAAAATAACATCGAATTCATGCTTTAATTTACCTAATTTGTAGGGTTCAGTGCAGGTAACAATTGTTTCTTTGCATCCCCATTTTATCAGGTTTTCGCGTAGTATTTCAGCCCGTTTCGGTATAACTTCGTTAGCTACTAAAACGCTACCTAATGGCAGTTTATCGTAAATGAGTGTAGTTTTTCCGCCTGGTGCAGCACATAAATCAAGTACTTTAAGAAGTTTATCTGGCGAAAATTGGATTTGATCTAAAATCATGGATCCTGCTTCTTGCGGATAGTAACATCCAGCATGAAAAAAGGGGTCTATCGTAAAAACTGGTCGTTCTTTCAGATAAACCCCTTTAGTGCACCAAGGAATAGGTGTTTCAGTCGAAATTAAGTGACTGTATTTTTTATTGTAACGAATAGATGTTATTGGCTTTTGCACAATTGCATCTAAAAACTGGTTGAAATCTTCTGGTCTATCTTGTTTTATTCTTTCAATAAACGCTTTTGGTAGTTTATGCATTAATAAAACAACACGTTTTAATTGCTGCTATTCTTTAATTCCTGAAGCTTTTTATTTACTTCAGAAGACTTTTCGATGTTTCCAATTTTGGCATAAAGTTGCTTTAATGAAAACAATGTATTTTGATCTTTTGGACTCAGTTCATGTGCCTTTTCTAAAAACGGCTGTGCTTGTTTAAAACGATCCGTAAATTTCTTTTTAGCTTCTTCAAACTTCTTAGTTTCATTTACTGGTATTTTGTTAGCTTCATTGGCCATATTTGCTGCATCGTTAAAATACATGGCTCCAAGGTTATAATATGCATCAAAATAATCAGGTTTAACAGTTATTGCTTGGCGATAATTTTCTTCGGCTTTAGCTGTGTTTTTAAGATTATCGTATGCAGTACCTAAAGCAAAAAATAGATTATGATTTTTAGGGTCAAGCTTAACCGCATTTTCCATTTTAGTAATGGCTTCTTTTTGTTTGCCTTGGCTTAAGTATATGTTTAACTCATCAATGATAAGTGATACATTATCAGGGAATAATGTTCTTCCTTTTTCAAGAATAGCTAAAGCCTGAACCGTGTCTTTATCGCTTTTGTAATTGCTTGATAACATTTGAAAAATTGCAGGGTTTTTAAACTGCATATCCACCAATTTGTTTAAATACACATACGATTTCTCTTTCATATTGCCCTTTTCAGTAGCTAATGCCAAGTTATAAATGGTATTGGTATCTTTAGGAAATGCCGCATGGATTAGTTCAAAATTAGAAACTGCTTTTACATATTCCTTTTTCTGAAACAATTCAACTCCACGGTTATAAAGCAATGCAAATGCTTTTCCTTGTTTCTCACGAATTTCATTTTCGTAATCGTTTTTAGTATCAAGTTCTTTGCATTTAGTTAAACTTTCTATAGCTACTTTAAGTGCATCTGGAGCAAGGTTGTTAAACTTTTCGCTATTATAAATGTCGTAATAAATGCTTCCTCTATACAGCCAAGTTTTCGCCATTGTATTGGATGCAGGGTTTTCAGCTGCAGCATCAATTGCTTCTTTAGCTTTGTCTAATTCGCCATATTTCTGAAAAATAATAGCGCTTTGTACCTTGTTTTTCTGCGCAACTACAGTTGAAGTTGCAGAAAGAAATAAAGCAAAAAGAATTATCTGTCTCATTATTTTATTTAGTTTTCTTCGTTAGTATTAGTTTCTTGGTTGTTTTCACTTTCAGAGTCTGAATCTTTTTCTGTTTCATTTTCTGATTTATTTTGATTTTCAGCGTCTTCCGTTACTTCTTTAATTATCGGATTTCCTTCTTCATCTAATAAAATTTCTTCTTCGTCTTCTTCATGTTCTATACAAGTTACAGAAGCAATTTCATCGTCACCTTTAAGGCGGATTAATCGTACACCTTGAGTTGCTCTTCCCATTACGCGCAATTCTGCAACCCCAGTACGGATCAAAACTCCACTTTTATTTATAATTAACAAGTCATCTTTATCAGTTACAACCTTAATTGCAACTAAATTTCCTGTTTTTTCAGTGATATTTAAAGTTTTTACACCCTTTCCGCCACGGTTTGTAATGCGATACTCATCAACATCCGTACGTTTTCCATATCCTTTTTCCGAAACAACTAAGATATTGCTTTCTAATGAATCTACACATACCATGCCAACAACTTCATCGTTTGAACGGTCAACGGTAATTCCACGAACACCTGTTGCTGTTCTGCCCATTGCTCTAACCTTTGATTCGTTAAAACGATTAGCTCTACCACTTTGCACAGCCATGATTATTTCGCTTTTTCCAGTTGTTAAACATGCCTCAATCAACTGATCGCCTTCCGTTACGCTGATTGCTTGGATTCCATTAGCTCTAGGACGAGAATATGCTTCTAAAGTGGTTTTTTTGATAGTACCTTTCTTGGTACAGAAAATAATGAAGGTATTGTTGATGTATTCTTCGTCTTTTAGCGATTTCACAGCAAGATAAGCTCTTACTTTATCATCACCAGAAATACTTATTAGATTTTGTAGTGCTCTTCCTTTGCTTGTTCTTGAACCTTCAGGAATTTCATATGCTTTAATCCAATAACATTTACCTGATTCGGTAAACAACAACATATAACTATGTGTTGATGCTGTTATTACGTGCTCAATAAAGTCGGTATCACGAGTGCTTCCACCCATACTTCCTTTGCCGCCACGATTTTGCTTTTTATATTCAACAAGCGGAGTACGTTTTACATAACCAAGATGAGAAATTGTAATTACAACATCTTCTTCTTCAATCAAGTCTTCCATGCTCATATCGTCTGCAGAGTAAACTATTTCACTTCTACGTGGATCGCCATATTTAGCTTTAACTTCAATCAGTTCGTTTTTGATGATTTCCATTCTACGCTCTTTTCTTTCAAGAATGTCTTGCAAATCGGTTATCAAACGCATTAATTCATCGTATTCAGCTTTTATTTTATCACGCTCTAGGCCTGTTAAACGTTGCAAACGCATTTCAAGAATTGCTTTTGCCTGTATATCAGATAAACTGAATTGTGCTATTAAGCCAGCTTTTGCATCATCCGGAGTTTGACTCTCTCTAATTAATTTGATTACAGCATCTAAATTGTCAAGTGCAATCAAATATCCGATTAAAATATGGGCTCTTTCTTCTGTTTTGCGCAAGTCGTATTTTGTACGCCTTACAACCACTTCATGGCGATGGTCAACAAAATGACCAATCATATCCAGAAGATTTAACGCAACAGGACGTCCTTTTACTAATGCAATATTGTTTACAGAGAAAGAACTCTGTAAAGAAGTATATTTATATAGATGATTTAAAACAACATTAGCTTGCGCATCACGCTTAATTTCGTAAACAACACGGATACCATTCCTGTCACTTTCGTCACGGATATCACTGATCCCATCAATTTTTTTATCGTTAATTAACTCAGCAGTTTTAATTAATAAATCTGATTTGTTAACCTGATAAGGAATTTCTGTAACAATAATTCGTTCTCTGTTACCATCAAGTGCTTCAATGTTAGCTCTTGCGCGGATAACAATACGTCCTCTACCTGTTAATAAAGCATCTTTTACACCTTCGTAACCGTAAATTATACCTGCAGTAGGAAAATCAGGGCCTTTAACAACTTTTAATAATTCTTCACAGGTAATATCATTGTTATCTATGTATTGTATAATACCATCAACGATTTCACCTAAATTATGAGGAGCCATATTTGTAGCCATACCTACTGCAATACCTGAAGCGCCATTTACTAATAGGTTTGGAACTTTACTCGGTAAAACAACCGGCTCCTCTAATGTATCGTCAAAGTTAAGTTGATGATCAACTGTTTCTTTTTCGATATCACTTAACATCTCTTCGGCAAACTTGGTAAGCCTTACCTCAGTATAACGCATAGCTGCAGGGCTGTCACCATCGATCGAGCCAAAGTTTCCTTGCCCATCAACCATTAAATAGCGTAAACTCCATTCTTGAGCCATACGCACCATGGTATCGTAAACGCTGCTGTCTCCATGAGGGTGAAATTTACCCAACACCTCACCAACAATACGCGCAGATTTCTTGTGAGCTTTATTGTGATATACATTTAATTCATGCATACCAAACAATACTCTGCGGTGAACAGGCTTTAAGCCGTCACGCACGTCTGGCAATGCACGCGATACGATAACCGACATCGAATAATCGATGTAGGCCGATTTCATTTCATCTTCAATATTTATATTGATGATTGTTTCGTTTTGCGACATGTATATTTAATTCAAAAACGTGCAAATATATCGATAAGAAAGCCATTTTTTAGGTGATTTTAGAATTATTATACGATTTTAAAGGTTTATTACGTTATTTGCTTAATTCAAGGTAAATCATGGTTCTAAAGGTGTATCAAAATCCTAAAGCAAGGGGCATTTTTGTAAGTGTAACAGTTCACACTTTATTGCTGCTTATGCTTTATCTTTCTGTGATTCGTACCCCGCTACCAATAGGCGGTGAGTCGGGCATTGAGGTAAATTTAGGTTTTTCCGAAGATGGAATGGGCGACCAACAAAGTTTGATTGCTGCGCCTGAAGGCCCTCAATTGAATCAAAGCGAAATGGCAGCAGCAGCAGCTTCATCTCCTGTGAAATCAGAACAAGGAAATGTAATTACACAATCTGTTGAAGAAGCACCTGTTATTCAATCCAAAAACCAAACTAGCACAACAGTAAGTCCTACTGTTGATAAACAAAGCACAAACACCAATATAACTCAGGAAGTACGTCAATCTGTTGATAACAAATCGATGTTTCCTGGAAAAAAAGCTGGAACTCAGGGCGGTGGCGGAGGATCCAATGAAGGAGAAACAGGTAAGGCTGGAGATCAAGGAGCTTTAACAGGAAATCCTTTCAGTAAAAATAGGGGAGAAGGCGGTTCAGGTGGAACAACTAGTGGAACAGGAAATACAGATTATAGCTTAGCAGGAAGATCAATTGTTCAAAAAACGACATTTACTGGTAAATGGGAAAATGAAGGAAAAATTGTAGTTCGAATTTGGGTTGATAAAGTTGGCACAGTAATTCGCGCTACTGCAGGCGCTCCAGGAACCACGGTTAACGATAGTGAATTGTGGAAAAAAGCTGAACAAGCAGCTATGGGAGCAAAATTTAACCACGATACCGATGGAGAAGTAGAGCAACGCGGAACTATAACATTTAGATTAGGTTTCCAGAATTAATGTTGTCATATCAAGCTACACTCGATTTTTTATTCGAGAAATTGCCTATGTTTCAACGCGTTGGCTCTAAGGCATATAAAAAGGATTTAACTAACACCGTTGCATTATGCAAAGCTGTGGGAAATCCTCATCATAAATTAATTTGTATTCATGTTGCTGGTACTAACGGAAAAGGATCCGTTAGTCATATGCTTGCATCTATTTTACAAGCAAATGGGTTGAAAACAGGACTTTATACATCGCCCCATTTAAAAGATTTTAGAGAGCGAATTCGAATTAATGGCGAATGCATATCAGAAAAAGATGTAATTGATTTTGTAGAGAAAATAAAACCAGAAATACATTCAATCGAACCTTCATTTTTTGAAATTACGGTAGCAATGGCATTTGATTTTTTTGCAAATCAAAAAGTTGATATTGCAATTATAGAAACTGGCTTAGGAGGAAGGTTAGATTCAACCAATGTTATCACACCAATATTATCAGTAATAACTAATATTTCTTACGATCATATGGATTTGTTGGGAAATACGTTACCAGAAATTGCATCTGAAAAGGCTGGTATAATTAAGCCTAATGTGCCTGTTGTTGTGGGAAAGTTTCAATCTGATCTTGATCAAGTGTTTATTAAAGCTGCTAATGAAAAAAGGTGTAGAATAAAATTTGCATCAAATGTTTTTAAAGCAGAAGTGCAAAAGTCAGAGTTGTATAGTTCAGAATATCTGATACTTAGAAATCTCAAACCTTATATTTCAAATTTAAAAGTTGACCTATTGGGTAAATATCAAAATGAAAATATTTGTACTGTTTTAGCTGCTGTTGATGAATTAAATAATATTGGGTATAATTTAGAAGATGATTTAATGTTTGAGGCGCTTTCCAATGTTAAAACATTAACTGGTTTAAGAGGAAGATGGGATATTCTTCAACCTAATCCACTCGTAATTGCAGATATTGCCCATAACGAAAGTGGCCTGCAACAAGTATTTGAACAAATTAACTTAATCCAAACTCCAAACAAAATCCTGCATATTGTTTTTGGTATGGTTAAAGATAAAAATCCGGAAAATATTTTGAAATTGTTGCCTCAAAATGCAGTCTATTATTTAGCAGAAGCTAAAATACCAAGGGCTTTACCTGTTGAAGAGTTGCACGAATTATTTAAAAAAATTGGTTTAATCGGAATTTGTTTTAATTCTGTAATAGAAGCTAAAGAAGCAGCCATAAACAATGCTTCTGAAGATGATATAGTATTAATTACTGGTAGTACGTTTATAGTTGCAGAAGCGATATAATGGCTGAAATTATCATGTATACCGATGGTTCAGCTCGTGGCAACCCAGGTAAAGGTGGCTACGGAGTTGTACTTATTTGTGGAAATCATTATAGAGAACTTTCTGAAGGCTATCAGCACACCACCAATAATAGAATGGAGTTATTAGCTGTTGTTAAAGGGATTGAAGCTTTAAAAGGAGATGGACATTCCATAACTGTATACACTGATTCAAAATATGTTTGCGATGCTGTAGAAAAAGGATGGCTTAAATCGTGGATTTTAACAAATTTTAAAGGGAAAAAGAATTCAGATCTTTGGATTAGATATTATAAAATTTCGAAATTGCATTCAGTAAAATTTAAATGGGTAAAAGGACATGCAGATAATAAATTCAACAACCGATGTGATGTATTGGCAACACAAGAAGCCGATAACAACCCAGTACTTATCGATGAAGGGTACGTACAGTAAAACAATATTTTTCCTTATACTGTTTGTTAATTTTACAGCTTTAGGTCAACCCCAGAAACTTAAAGATCAAGATCTTTACGTTTATAACGGAGGAGTCTATCACCATACACAACAAGGCAAATTAGCAGGCGATAAAAAAGAGACAAAATTCGAAGCTAATTATAACCCAATAAACGGATGTTTTTGGATTTATAACAACAAGTCTTTACGATATTTTGTTGAATTAGATACGCTTAAAAAAACGGTTGTAGCTCAGTCGATAAGTGATTTGTTAGAGATATACGTTGGGAAAGAAATTTCTTTGAGCTATGTTTTGAAAGAAACGCCTATGTTTTTTAAAGGCAAATTGATTAGTTTTAATAAAGAATCTGGACTAATTCAATTTAAAGAGATTTCTGGCGGCATTACGTTTCTTTTTTTGAATTCGATAAACATTTTAAGCCTTAATGGAGTTGCCTCAGATAAAATCTCGGTTGAAAAAGATAGCATCATTCGGTTTATTAAAATTCCAAAATCCGAAAATGAAGCAAACAGTGCATTTACATTATCATATTTGGCAAATGGGGTAAATTGGTTCCCATCATACCTTGTAAAATGGGATGGAAAAAAAGCTAGAGTTGAATTAAAGTCTACTCTTGTAAACACAACGCAAAGAAATTTCGAAAATACTAAAACAAAATTAGCAGTAGGTTTCCCTAAAATAATTAATCCTACTTCATTAGATCCTATTGCAGAGAATTTTAGTTTATTTAATCCAAACCAAGAGCAGAGTTTTCAACCTTATCAACAAAGAAACTTTGGTGCAGCTGAAATGTCAATGGATGCAAATGTATTAATGAACAAGTCTTTCGAAACCAAAGGCGAAACCGAACAAGATTTATTTTTCTACGATTTAGGTTTAATTACTTTAAAGAGTGGAAGCCGAGATGTATTCCCGATTCAAACATTTGAAAATGTGGTTACAGAAAAGCACAGCGTTCATATTTCAGATCACATTAATTTTATAAATGCTAGAGCAGTAACCCCAAACAATAAAAATACTTTTGATGTTTTACATATTTTAGAAGTGCAAAATTTAGCAAAAGTGCCAATGGTAGCAGGCCCTGCTTTTATTGTAGGAAATAGCGATCAGTTTTTAGCACAAGACCAGTTGAGTTTTACTGTTGTAGGTGATGTTGCTAAAATTACTTTAGCAAAAACAAAAAATATTAAAGTAACAAACGAGGAAGAACTTTTGGCAACTGAAAATTTGCCTAAAGAGGCTAATAAAAGACCATTACTAATTTCTAAGTTACAAGGATCAATTGATTTTGAAAATTTTGGAGATAAAGAAATCAGCCTTGAAATTATAAAAACAGTTCAAGGAAAAGTAGTTAATGGGAGCGAAGGAAGTGTGAAAATATTGAAATCTTACGACCCATTAAATCCAATTTCAGAAATCAAATGGGTCGTTGTTTTAAAAGCAAAACAAAAAAAAGGTATTAAATACGATTATGAAGTAAAGTATTTGAATTATTAAAATTCGTTTTCGTTTATTTCTGCTAAGTTCAAGTAATTTTTAATTTCAACAGTAAATGAAGTCCCAATTTCACGACTGGATTCAACATTTATTTTACCCGATAATTGTTTTACTGTATCATTTACAATATATAAACCTAAGCCAGAGCCAGGGTTTCTGTCCGTTGCTCTATAAAACATATCAAAGATTTTGTCAATTAGATTTTTATCAATACTAATTCCATTATCGCTAATAATGATGATGCAATCTTTTTCATTTGAAGTAATTTCAATACTTATTCTCTTTTTTGAATTGTTAGCATTTTGAAATTTAATGGCATTTGAAATTAAATTCGTAAGAATAATTCGCAATTTCTCTTCATCTGTGATTAATGTACTAGTTTCATTAATTTCTACTTTAACATCAATTTCCAACGACTTGATTAAAGGACTAAATCCTTCTAAAATATCCGAAACCAAATTTGTTAATTCTATTTCTTTTGGACTGAAAACAATCCGAGAAATTTTATAATAATTAACAATATTTTGAATAAACTCGTCCATTTTTGAAGCACTTTCATCAATCATATTTATATAATTGAAGAGTTTTGATGGGTCATTATCGAGTCTTGCTATTTCAATTATACCTTTAATAGAAGCTAATGGCGATCGTAAATCGTGCGATGTGCTGTACACAAACTTATCTAACTCTTGGTATGCTTTAAGCAGCTCCTGATTTTTGTTTTTAATGGTGTTGATTGCGTTGTAATAATCAAAAGCCCTTAAAATAGATTGTTTAATTTGTTGGAAATCCCAAGGTTTGTCAATAAATTGATAAACGTGACCCTTGTTAATTGCATCAACAACAGATGTAATATCACTGTATGCTGTTAAAAGAATTCGTACAGAATCTGGGTATTTTGGGAGAATAGATTCAAAGAATTCTACCCCTGTCATCACAGGCATTCTTTGATCTGCAATAATAATATGAATAACTTGGTTTTCTAAAATTACACTTGCTTCTTGGGCGCTTATCGCTGTGTGTATTTCAAATTCATTTCTAAACGAAGCTCTAAAAGAATTAAGGTTATTAATTTCGTCATCAATATAAAGTATTCTAGCTGTCTGTGTTTTCTTCGCTTCCATTAAGTAAATATGTAATTTTCTTAGGTAATGTTAACCTAAATGTAGTTCCTTTATTTGGTTCAGTATCTACTTCAATTGTTCCTTTATGTGAATCAATAATATTATAAACAATTGACAATCCTAATCCAGTGCCTTCTCCGGTGTTTTTAGTAGTAAAAAATGGTTCAAAAATTCGTTGTTTGATATGGTCTGGTATACCAGTTCCGTTATCAATAATTTCGATAACAATATAATTATCTTTATTAAAAGTTTTAATAATTATATTGCCTTGAAATCCTGGCGTTTTTATTGATGAAACAGCGTGAATAGCATTGCTTAATATATTCATAAAAACCTGATTTAATTTTCCTGGATAACATTCAATTACAGGTATTTCGCCATATTCCTTTATAATTTCAATATTATTATTCAATTGACTATTTAAAAGTGTAAGAGTTGAGTTTAATCCTTCATGAGGATCTGCTATTTTTAAATCTTGTTCATCAACTCTTGAAAAGTTACGGAGTCCTCTAACAATAGTAACTGTTCTTTCTGCCCCGTCCTCAATTCCTTTTATAAGAATTTTAATTTCTTCTTTTAAATAGTCATAATCTATTTGCTTTTTCAGTTTTTCAACCTTTTCGTAAATTTCTTTAGGGTCTTCACCCGGTTTTATTTTACAGTATTCTTCTATTATTGAAATTAAATCTTCAAAATCCCTTTCTAAAGGTTTAATATTTGAGCTTACAAAATTAATAGGGTTGTTAATTTCATGGGCTATACCAGCTGTTAGCTGGCCTAATGAAGCCATTTTTTCTGCTTCAACCAGATTGGCTTGAGCATGTTTTATAGTATCTAATGCTTCATATAAATTTTCGTTGCTCTGTTTCAGTTCCAAGGTTCTCTCGTAAACTTTTTCTTCAAGTGTTGTATTTTGTTGTTTTACCAGTCTCTCGTTTTCATGAGCCATATTTAAAGCCTCAATTTGAGATTTCTCTTTTTCTTGTGTAAGAATATTTATTTTATCAGCCAATGCGAAGGATAATAATAATACTTCAATAGCTGAGCCGATTTGTAAACCATAAACAGAAATTATATTATATTGAATAATACCATAATCTTTCAGTACAAATAAGGTAACACTTACTAAAAATATACCCCAGGCAATTGTGAAAAATTTAGCTGGACGGTAATTATATTTAAATCCTATAACAATAGAAAAGTATAATAAAACAATTACACCGGGACCAGCTACTATATTAATTAAATTATATGAAATTGTATGTTTGCCAATTAACGCGAATACAATTGCAACTAAATATAATAAAATGTAAACATTTAAAAGCTTATGAAACCTTGGGGTATAAAACTCTGTTTTCAAAAAGTTTTTTGAAAAGAAAACAGTAGAAATTCCCACTAAAGCCCCTGATAAATATAAAATATTTGAAGAAAACCATTGACTTTCGCCCCAAATAAACTGTTTTCCATATCCCAACAAAGTCAGTTGAGTAATTCCTAAAAAGAAAACATATATAATATAATACAAGTAACTTTTATCCCTTATGGATAAATAAATAAATAAGTTGTAAAGTAGAATTACAAGAAGAATTCCAAAATAAATTCCAGCTAAACCATCTTGTAAACGATTATATTCTGAAATTTTTTCTTTTGTACCAAAAATGGTTGGAATCAATAATTGATTACCAGAATTTATCTTTAAATAAAAAGGTTTTGTTTCTCCTTTTTTAATGGGCAACTCAAATAAAATATTTTGAGAATATATAGTTTTTTGAGTAGAAATTCTATTCGTACCTCCTTCATTTATTTGGTATAAACTATCCTCAACACCTTCAAAAAGCAATATGTTGTCTATTATTGGATTTGGGATTGCGAGAAATATATTGTTGGATTCAGAGTTATTTTTGATAACAAATTTTAGCCAATGCGAATCGGTGTTAATTCCAAAATTGGGGACTTTATCGGTAACCTTTTGGAAATTAATTTTTGTAATGGATTTGCTAAAGTTTGCATCTGTGGCAGTGAAATGCCACATTTTATTTCCAGGATTTATTACAACTCTATTTTCGTTTACTGAAATGAAACTTGTATCTGTATTTGCAAATAGAGAAAATGTAGATAAAAAAAATAGATAAAATTGTATTGTGTGTATTTTAATCTTTAAACACATGAATGTGAGGTTTTAAATCGATTTCATATTGAATTTCAAATTCGTATTGCCTATTTTTTTCAATAGCTTTTTGTGTAGGGTTTTTTAATAAATCAAATATACGTTCGCGTTCATGATTATCTGAATTCGGCAAATTCTTTAGATCCTTTTGAAATACTATTGTTGCTAACAAATCTAATTTTGGATAATAAAAAGTACCGTTATTCCCCAATCTTTTTTCAACTAAAAAGCCATAATTAGAAGCCATTCTGGTTGTATAAGGAGAACACAAAGCATACAGGCTTTCGAGTTCAAGTTTGGCTGCCAATGCAACACATGTTCTTATTAAGAATACACTGCCAATACCCATTCCTGCAACTTCTATTGAATTCCATAGACCGCATAGCTCACCAGTACCGCCCAATTTGTTTTCGGCAACAAATTCTATGATTTTTGAATCAAGGTCTTTAGTTGCTTCAATCATGGGCAAATCTTCTGAGCCGTCATACACCTGAACACGTGCACCACCTAGAATTTTATTGTCTTCTACAGATTCAACAATAATTACATAAACATTTTTATCAGAAACCCAATTATTATTGGCTGATGTAACTTCTTTAACACCAACACATTCCAATACCCTGCGATGTCCTTCTATGAATTTTTCACAGGAGGCTGGGTCATTTATGGCTTGAAATGCTTTAATGCGAATCATTACTTTTTAAGGAATTAAAACACAAACATAGTAAAGCGATTATTTTAAACAAGTATTTTTACGCAATATCAAAAAGACTTTCAATATCAACATAAAATCTTCCTGATTTCACGGCTGAGTTTAATAAGATTTTTCTACTTAAATCTCCTACTATTCCTGCGCCCATAAACACAGATGAGGCTAATTGTGGCCACGATCTTAATTCTTTTCCGATAAGTGGCAATGATTCCTTGGCACGATTTGATAAGTTATTGAATCCAACCAATTTCATTACCAATGAGATTCGAGCTTGAGGGCTTAGTTGTGAAATTTCGTCAAAGGTATAATTGTTAAAAACATTATAAAGAATAGGCAAATCAGGTTCTAAGTCAAAACGCTCAATATCAATCAAACACTTGTCGTTAGTTTCCATAATTACAGGTATTTTATTCTTTTTTGCAAAAAGGCGGACTAAATATTTTATTTCTAAGCTGTCACATTCCTCAATAATTAAATCTACTTTATGCTTTTTAAAATCTTCGATATTATCCTGATTAACGCCATTTTCAAAAATTTCGATTTCTAAAAATGGGTCCATTTCCCAAATTGATTGTGCTGTAATTATAGCTTTGTTCATATTGAGTTGGTCTAAGCTAGTTTTTAATCTATTTAAATTGCTTAACTCGATAGAATCAAAATCAGCTAAAACTAATTTCCCGCAAATCCTTTCAGTACTCAATACATAGGCAATAGTTTGACCAACCGAAAGGCCAACAATTGCAACCGTTTTCCCCTTCAGCGTATTTTGTTCTTCTTCAGTAATCTTATTTCGGTTTCTATTTGTTCTCACCTTAATGAAATCATCCTCTGATAAAATATGGTGTATTTGTTTTTTCCATGGATAATATACAAAACACCCCTTTTGATCTGAATTGTTAAGTAGATTATTATTTAAAACAATTTCTTTTACATGTGTTGATGTGGGTGTCTCAGATGGAAAATTTATCTTAACTAACTCATAAGTCATGCCTTCAAAATGATCAAAATATTGATTATTCTCAATTAATATACTTATTTTTGTAAAATCAGAAGGATTATCTGGAAATAAAATTATTGGTTTTTTCACTTGTTTTTTTTTCAATTTTACTACTTTTTAATCAAATTGAAACTTTTTTTAGCTTCAATTTTTATTTAATAATCAACAATTGTACTTTAGTCAAAATTTTGAATACAAAATGACCAGAATAGATAGGAGTGAAATAAATGTACTTTATGTAGATGATGAAGTTAACAACTTAAATTCTTTTAAAGCGACATTTAGAAGAGTATATAATGTGTTTACTGCTATCAGTGCTGCTGAAGGTCGTAAAATTTTGGATGAAAATGCTATTAATATTATTGTAACAGACCAAAGAATGCCTGTTATGACGGGTGTTGAGTTTTTAGAATCAATCATTAACGATTATCCCGACCCAATCCGGATACTTTTAACAGGTTATACTGATATTCAGGCGGTTATTGATGCAATTAATAAAGGAAAAGTGTATCAATATATTACTAAACCTTGGGACGATACCCATTTAATGGTTACAATTGATAATGCCTATGAAATCTATGGCTTAAGGAAAAAGAATGCTGAATTAATGGGTGAACTACTTAGGACAAACGATCAACTTGAGTTTTTGTTACGACAAAAACTAATATCCTAAATACCTTTTATAAAATATTACAATTATTACACGTGGTATTTTAAGCATTTCCTTATTTTGGCAGCATTATTTCAATTTATGCGCCAATATTTATTATTTGTAGGTTTACTTTTTTCTGCAATTTATGCTAATGCACAAACTACCACTGGTACAATTCGTGGTTTTGTGTATGAAAAAGAAAGTGGCGAACCTATTCCATTTGCAACCGTATTTTTAAAAGGAACTACCTATGGTGTTTCTTCTGATGTTAACGGTTATTATTCTCTTACAAAAATACCTGCTGGTAACTACTTAGTTACCTCTTTTGCTGTTGGTTTTGACACCGCAAGAGCAACTGTAAACTTAAACCCTGATCAAATTATAAATCAAAAACTCCTTTTAGGAAAAGCTTCCGTTCGATTAAATGAGATTGTTATCACAGGCAAAAAGGAAGAGGCTCAAAATAATGTTAGAATTTCGGTTGAAACAGTAACTGCAAAAAAAATCAACCAATTAGTATCGGTTGGAGGTCAAGCAGATATTGCCCAATACTTGCAAGTATTGCCTGGAGTTATTTTTACTGGTGACCAAGGCGGACAATTATACATAAGGGGTGGAGCACCTATTCAAAATAAAGTAATGCTTGATGGCATGCTTATATATAATCCATTTCACTCGATTGGATTATTTTCAGTTTTTGAAACGGATATTATTCGTAATGCAGATGTATATACAGGTGGGTTTAACGCTGAACATGGCGGTAGAATTTCAGCTGTAATGGATGTTACTACGCGTGATGGTAACATGAAAAGACTTTCTGGTAAAGTGTCGGCAAGTCCATTTATGGCTAAATTGCTAATAGAAGGGCCATTAGGCAATCCCAAAAAAGACTTTGTTCCAACATTTATTTTAACAGGAAAAACATCTTATTTGCAGCAAACCAGTAAGTTTTTTTATAAGTATGCAGATGATTTTACAAACAATAGCGTTTCTGGTTTGCCCTATAATTTTACCGATTTATACGGAAAAATATCCATGAAATCGGCATCAGGAAGCAAAGTAAACTTCTTTGGTTTTAATTATACAGACGATGTAAATTTTAGCAACATCAATAAAATTGGATGGGTTTCAAGAGGAGCAGGGTCTAATTTTATTTTGATTCCGGAGGGAAGTTCTTCCATGATAAAAGGAAACTTTGCTTGGAGTGATTATAATATTCAACAAAACGAAGCCGATGGCCTACCACGTCAGAGTTCGATTAGTGGCTTTAATACGGGATTGAGTTTTACCTATTTCTTGGGTAAAGATGAAATCTTATATGGTTTTGATGCCATAGGCTTAAATACCGACTTTCAATTTTATACACCACTTCGTAAGAAAATTCAACAACAGCAATTCTCAACTGAATTAGATGCCTACACTAAATTTAAAAAAGTTTATAAAAACCTGGTAATAGAGCCTGGCATTCATGCTCACTGGTATGCAGCATTAGCAGAATTGTCCGTTGAACCTCGCTTAGGAATTAAGTATAACATTAACGATAATTTGAGATTTAAAGGCGCTGGTGGTTATTATTCGCAAAATTTAATTTCAGCAGTATCTGACAGAGATGTTGTCAATTTATTTTATGGTTTCTTAACTGGGCCTAGCAATCTTCCTTCAACTTTTAATGGAAACCCTGTTACTTCAAAATTGCAAAGATCTCAACACCTAATTTTAGGGTTAGAATACGATTTAACCAAGCATATCGAAATTAACACTGAGATTTATTATAAGAACTTTAGTCAGTTAACTAATCTTAATAGAGACAAAATGTTTGATGATAATTTCTTAAATGCTGACAAGCCTGATTACCTAAAGAAGGATTTTATTATTGAAAATGGTTACGCAAAAGGAATTGATTTTAGGCTCAAATATGAATATAAGCGAGTTTACCTTTGGGCAACTTACTCATTAACTTATGTAAACAGATTTGATAGTTTAAGAAATTACTTTCCAAATTTTGACCGAAGACACAATGTTAATATTGTAGCAAATTACAATTTTGGAAAAAATAACGATTGGGAACTAGGTATACGTTGGAATTTAGGTTCAGGATTTCCATTTACTCAAACGCAAGGATTTTACGAGCAAGTTAATATTAACAATGTTTTTGATCCTGTTTTACAAAATAATGGTCAATTAGGGATTGCTTACGCTGACTTAAATAAAGGAAGACTTCCTTATTACCATAGATTTGATGCTAGTATAAAATACACATTGGTAATATCAGACCGATCAAATGTTGAGTTTAATTTGGGAGCAACAAACATGTATAACCGTAAAAACATGTTCTATTTTGATAGAGTGAGATACACCCGTGTTAATCAACTACCAATTATGCCAAGCTTAGCAGCAACTTGGACCTTTTAATCGAACTTAATCGTTTTAACAGGACTTATTTTAGAGATTATCAAAACAGGAATTAAAAGCGTTAAAATACAGGTAAATAATGTCGCTAAATTGATGTATAAAACTTCTTTAAGCGATATTAAAACTGGAATTTGATTAAGGTAATAGGTGTCTTCTGGTAAACTGAAGACACCAAAATATCTTTGAAATACAATAAGCCCTAGTCCTAATAAATTTCCAATTACAAATCCTGGAACCAAAATTTTAGTAGATAATAAAAGGAAATATTGACGTAAATGATAGTTGCTAAACCCTAAGGTTTTTAGAATTCCAACCTGATTTGTCCTTTCCATTATCAACACTAATAAGGCTGTAATTAGATTTAGAGTTGAAACAGATAGCATTATAATTAGTAATACAATTTTGTTGGTATCAAACAAAGAAAGCCAAGTATAAAGTTGGGTAAATTGGTCATAAATCGTGTTTGAAGTTAAATTTAAAGGAAGAACTTCATTGATTTGATCAGAAGAATTTACAATTTCAGCTCCATTTTTTAAGTGAACTTCGATTGCACTATAGGTAGAATCAGACCAATTGTTTAAACGTTGTAGCGTGGTCAAATTGGTAATTACAAACGATTTTCCTAATTCGTTTTGTATGGGAGTTTTGTAGATTCCCGATATAATTAATCTGCGAATCCTTAGCGGATTCTGAATGAAATATATTGTTAATGAGTCTGAAACTTTCAAATTAAGTTTATCGGCAATTGTGCTTGGAATCAAACAATTACTACCAGTTAAGTCAATTTTTGAACCGTTACCTGAAATTAAATGACTTTTTAGATAGGAAAGCGAGTATTCAGTATCAATTCCTTTTATAATAACACCTTCGAAAGAATGGGTAGTTTTTGCAATTCCCGCTTTATAAATAATAGGAGAGAACCACTCAATAGATTTTATTTTTTTTAAATCATTCTTGTTTTTAAGTGAAAAGTCTAAGGGCAACGTTGATGAAGATTCGCTCAATCTTTGAGTTTCTATTTGAATTTGACCCCAAAATCCAGTAATTTTGGCAGGTATCTCATTTTGAAAACCGTTTACAACACCCACCGAAATTTCCATTATAGCGATACCAACAATAATTCCGATCATAGAAATTATAACCATCATTTTTGCCAAACTACCTTTAATAGATGCCGTTTTATGAAACAAGAAATATGCGACTTTCAACCTAATATAATTTTGCACAAAATAATTCTTACACTTATTGTTTTCATTTTTACTTTCAGTAATATTTCTGCTCAAGGAAAACTGCAAACAGGTGCTGATCAAGTTTCATCGTATTTACCCTATTTGAAATCCAAAAAAATTGCTTGTGTTGTAAATCAAACCTCTAGAATTGGAAACACTCATTTGGTTGACACGCTTGTCAATTCTGGTGTAAAAGTGATGAAAATTTTTGCACCTGAACATGGATTTAGGGGAAGTTCTGAGGCTGGTGCAAAAATCGGAGATTCTATCGACTCAAAATCTGGATTGCCAATAATATCATTATACGGGAAAAAATATAAACCATCGGCAACTGATTTACTGGAAATTAATACGATTGTGTTTGATATTCAGGATGTTGGTGTTCGATTTTATACCTACATTTCTACATTGCATTACATTATGCAAGCCTGTGTAGACAATAATATTGAACTGATTGTTTTAGATAGACCTAATCCGAATAGACATTATGTAGATGGGCCAGTTTTGGATACTGCCTTTAAATCTTTTGTAGGAATGCATCCAGTACCCATTGTTTACGGCTTAACAATAGGTGAATATGCACTCATGATAAATGGAGAGGGATGGCTCTCAAATAATAAAAAGTGCAAGTTAAAAGTGATAAAATTAATGAACTACGATTTTAAAAGGTCTTGTGACTTGCCTGTAAAACCATCCCCAAACCTTCCGAATCAGTTGTCGGTATTATTATATCCTTCATTATGTCTATTTGAGGGCACAGACGTTTCAGTTGGGAGAGGAACAGATTTGCCATTTCAACAAATTGGGGCTCCTTGGTTTACCGAAAAAGAGTACAGTTTTATCCCAAAAGCGATTCTTGGAGTATCAAACACCCCGCCATTTATGAATAAATTATGTTATGGTGTCGATTTGTCAAAAACAGAAATTAAGGATTTAGTTAACTCACCTAAATTGGATTTGAAGTATATTATTGATTTTTATGAAAATAGCCTTTTAAAAGATAAATTTTTTAACAGTTTTTTTGATAAACTGGCTGGAAACAATCAATTAAGAAAAGATATAATAAATCATATTCCTGAAAATGAAATTCGTGAAAAATGGAATGATAAACTAACCGAATATCATTTAACACGAGAAAAATATACAATTTACGATAAAGTGTCATCAAGAAATACACCCAACGAATGGAAAAAGAAATAAAGGTTTTATTTTACGGTACACCAGAATTTGCAGCGTATATTTTAAAACATTTGGTTGAAAATCAAGTAAACATTGTTGGCGTAGTTACTGCTCCTAACAAACCTGCCGGACGAGGAAAAGAGATAAAGCAAAGCGAAGTTAAAATCGTTGCAAATGAATTGGGTATTCCAGTTTATCAGCCATTAAAGCTAAAATCACCTGAATTTTCACAATTATTAAACGAAATTAATCCAGATTTGCAATGGGTTGTTGCTTTTAGAATGCTGCCAGAAATGGTTTGGGATTTACCTAAACTTGGTACTTGGAATTTACATGGATCAATTTTGCCACAATATCGTGGTGCTGCGCCCATAAATTGGGCCATTATAAATGGTGAAATTGAAACAGGTGTAACAACTTTCAAATTAAAACATGAAATTGATACAGGTGAGATTTTAGAATCAGCAAAAATTGAAATAGATCCCGAAGTCACTTTTGGAGAATTATACGACAAACTAAAAGTGTTAGGAGCACAAGTATCCTTGTCATCCATTCGTAAAATTGCTTTAGGCAATCTAAATTTAACTGCTCAAGATTCAGATTTAGTTATCAAACATGCTCCCAAACTGAATAAGGAGAACACGAAATTGAATTGGAACAATACGAACATTTATCAGAAGAATTTTATAAGGGGATTAAATCCAATTCCTGCAGCTTGGACAACTTTAAACGAAGAGACCTTAAAAATTTACAATACTGGAGAGTTGAATTATAATCTAGATATGGAAATAGGAGGATTACTCATTACCAAAAAACAAATTTGGGTTCAATGTCAAAATGGACAGCTTGAAATAACCGAGTTACAGTTACAAGGGAAAAAAAGGATGGATGCTAGGTCCTTTATAAATGGCTTAAGAGGATTCGAAAACTTAGTTTTGATTTAAAAATGCAATAACTTTTGAATAAATAACCCTTGTAATATCGTTTGAATAGGTTTTTGATTGGAGTGTTTTAACCGATTGAATTCCTTTTATAACATTGGTTGAAATGATTTCATCTGCATCTAATAATTCATTTATCGTGAGTTTAGAATACCTTAGTACGTAATCTGAGTTTTGAGATAAAAAGTCATACAAAAAGTTTGAAAATACCCCTAAAACCTGACCCTCATCTTTTTGAATAAAGTAAATAATTTCGTCTTTAATCCAAATTATCGAAGACCAATTAAATTCACACACATTTCCATCTTGATTTAATAGTATTCCTTCATCCCAACCTTCTTTTTTAGATTCTAGTGCTGCCAATACTAAATGAGCTGACGATAGCAGTTTTATAGAATATAAAGGATGTTTTTGTTTAGAAATTCCTGTTACTATTCCAGTTGAAAAACCATTGTTATCATAGGAGTAAAGGTCACTCGAAGTTAATATACACTTAAAAGCATAATTGGATTCTGATAAATCTGGAGTATACAATTCACTCCCCTTTCTCCAAACGTATAGGTTAAGTTTTCCAAAAATTATTTCATTTTTTTGGATAAAATCTTTTATCAAATCAATAAAATTCAAATTAGATTGTATACTAAGAATACTCAAAGAATTTTGAATTCTTATGGCATGATATTCTAAAAACAGGGGTTTTTTATTAAAAACTTTAATTGTTTCGAAAAAACCATCACCGTATTTAAAACCGCGTTCATTCATCGAAATAACAAATTCTTGGGGTTTTAAAATCATTCCATTAATACTAGTTAAATTATTATTCATATTATAATTTCAATTATATCTTGTACTTTGTTTAAAATTGGTTTAAATTGATTAAAATTGTATAAAATTTAGGGATTATGTCGAATGGGAAAGTGATTACTTTAGGACAATTTATTATAGAAAGACAAGTAGATTTTCCTTTTGCTAAAGGGGAGTTATCGAGATTATTAAGAGACATAGGAATTGCTGCTAAAATAGTAAATAGAGAGGTAAATAAAGCAGGATTAGTTGATATTCTTGGATCTACTGGCGATAATAATGTACACGGAGAACAAGTTAAGAAATTAGACGTGTTTGCAAATGAGCAGTTTATTGCTGCTTTACAATCGGGTGGCGAATGTTGCGTAGTAGCATCTGAAGAAAACGATGAGATTTTTCCAATCTATAGTGAGATTTCAAAAAATGCCAAATATGCTGTTTTGATTGATCCATTAGATGGTTCATCAAATATTGATTGCAATGCATCAATAGGTTCTATATTTTCAATTTATAGAAGACTATCACTAAACGGCCCAGGAACAATTGAAGATTGTTTACAAGCTGGAATTGAGCAAGTTGCAGCAGGTTATTTAATCTATGGCTCTAGTACCATGTTGGTTTATACAACCGGAAACGGAGTAAATGGATTTACACTTGACCCATCTATTGGTGAGTTTTGTTTATCACACCCAAACATGTTAGTTCCAGAAGACGGCACACTTTATTCTGTAAATGAAGGGAATTACAATAAGTTTCCTGACGGTGTAAAAAAATATATTAAGTGGTGCCAAGAAGAAGACGATGATTCAAATCGTCCATATACCACACGTTATATAGGTTCAATGGTTGCAGATTTGCACCGTAACCTGATAAAAGGAGGCGTGTATATTTATCCTTCAACGTATAGATCACCAAGTGGTAAAATAAGATTAACATACGAGTGTAATCCATTCGCATTTATTATTGAACAAGCAGGTGGAAAAGCATCAGATGGATTTAATCGTATAATGGATATTAAACCAGAATCTTTGCATCAGCGATCGCCTATTATTATTGGCTCGGTTAATATGGTAGAAAAAGTAGAAGAGTTTATGAGAAAATATTCTCCAGAAGTAGAAGTGAAAATGAAAATGCCTGAACTAATCAATTCTAAATAATACAAACATGGATTCAAACGATCAATACAGAATGAACGATAAAGAGGAAATTTTCTCTAAAAAAATTAAAGCTGGAAAAAGAACCTATTTTTTTGATGTTAAGGCAACTAGAAATCAAGATTATTATATCATAATAACAGAAAGTAAAAAGGCTTTTGACGATAATTCTTTCGTAAAACATAAAATATTTCTTTACAAAGAAGATTTCATGAAATTCAAAAACGGCTTTATGGAGACTTTAGATCATATCCAAAATGAGCTTATGCCAGATTACGACTTTGATCAACATTCAGAAAATCAATAAAAATATCGTTTTTTGACTATTAAAGCGTTAATTTTGCCCCTTTAATACGATTATGGGATTAAAGTGTGGTATTGTTGGTTTGCCAAATGTTGGAAAATCGACACTTTTTAATTGTTTATCTAATGCAAAGGCTCAGTCTGCAAATTTCCCTTTTTGCACAATTGAGCCAAATATTGGCATGATAACCGTTCCTGATTATCGATTAAATAAACTTGTTGAATTAGTAAATCCACAAAACACGGTACCTAATACCATCGAAATTGTGGATATTGCTGGTTTGGTACAAGGAGCAAGCAAAGGCGAAGGTCTTGGCAATAAATTTCTTGCTAATATCCGCGAGACTCAAGCAATTATCCATGTACTTAGGTGTTTTGAGGATGACAATATTATTCACGTTCATGGAAGCGTAGACCCAATTCGGGATAAAGAAATTATTGATATAGAGCTACAACTTAAGGACTTAGATGCAGTTGAAAAAAAGCTTTTGAAAGTTCAAAAGGCTGCAAAAACTGGGGATAAAGAAGCACAACGTTATCAGACTTCTTTAGAAAAGTTTAAAAAAGCTTTAGAAATGGGTATCTCTGCAAAAGCGATTGATCCAACAGAAGAAGATTTAGAATCTGTTGAAGATTTAATGCTTTTAACGCTAAAGAAGGTACTTTACATTTGTAATGTGGACGAGAAGTCTATCACAACAGACAATAATCACGTTTTAAAAGTGCGCCAAATGGCTGCTGATGAAGGTGCTCAAGTATTGTCAGTTTGCGCAGCAATAGAATCAGACATTGCAGAATTAGAAGATTTTGAAGACCGAGTTGCTTTTTTAAGCGACTTAGGTTTAGAAGAGTCTGGTGTACAAAAAATAATTAATGCTGCTTTTTCTTTATTGGATTTACAAACCTATTTTACAGCAGGTGAGAAGGAAGTAAGAGCTTGGACTATTAAAAAAGGGACTACTGCACCAAAAGCAGCTGGAGAAATCCACTCAGATTTCGAAAAAGGTTTCATTAGGGCTGAAGTATTACATTTCGAAGACTTTGTAAATTACGGTTCTTGGACCTCATGTAGAGACGCTGGCAAGGCAAATGTGGAAGGAAAATCCTATATTGTACAAGATGGAGACATTATGTTGTTTCGTTTTAATGTATAATAATTAAAATTCCAATCAAACATTACATATTAGGTTGATTTCCTTTTCTATTAAGTAAGATTGTTGTTTAAAACTTACTTATGAAAAGAACATTACTTTTATTAACTCTATTTGGTGCGATGGCATCAGCTTCGGCACAAAATACCCATAAAAGGGATTGCGGAACAATGGAATACCTTGAAAGCCAATTGAAAGCTGACCCAGGTATAGAGAGGCGTATGAGCGCTATCGAAGATCACACTCAACGTTTTATTGCAAACGGTGGGAAAAAAAGCGAGGTAGTTTACACTATACCCGTGGTTGTTCACGTAGTTTATAATACATCTGCTCAGAATATTTCTGATGCACAAATTCAATCACAATTAACTATTTTAAATAATGATTTTAGAAAATTGAATTCAGACTGGACGTTAACTCCTTCAGTTTTTCAAGGATTAGTTGCTGATTGTGAAATTAATTTTTGTTTAGCTACAAGAGATCCAAGTGGTAATGCAACAACTGGTATTACAAGAACTTCTACTGCAACTACTTCATTTTCATCTAATAATAATATAAAATATACATCATTAGGTGGAAAAGACGCATGGCCGACAGGGACCTATTTGAACTTATGGATTGGTAATTTAAGTGGTGGTTTATTAGGCTACGCTCAGTTTCCAGGTGGAGCTACAGCAACTGATGGGGTTGTTTGCACATTTACAGCTGTAGGTAATACGGGTACAGCAGCTGCTCCATTTAACAAAGGAAGAACTGCTACTCATGAAGTTGGTCACTGGTTAAATTTACGTCATATTTGGGGTGATGCAACTTGTGGTAACGATTTAGTTTCGGATACTCCAACACAATCAACTTCTAACGGTGGTTGTCCATCTTTCCCAAAAGTTACTTGTAGCAATGGTCCAAATGGCGATATGCACATGAACTACATGGATTATACGGATGACGCTTGTATGTATATGTTTACAACAGGTCAAAAAGCGCGTATGGTTGCAGTATTAGCAGCTGGTGGTGCTAGAGTAAGTTTGGCAACATCAAACGGTTGTACTCCTCCAGTTGCTTCTTGTGGTACACCAGGTTCTTTGTCTTCAGCAAATATTACACAAACCTCAGTAACTTTAAGTTGGGCAACTGTAACTGGTGCTACTGGTTATAATGTACGTTGGAAATTAACATCTTCAGGAACTTGGTCTTCAGGTACTGTAGCCTCATCTCCTGCAAACTTAACTGGACTAACTGCTGGTTCAAATTATGAATTCCAAGTTCAAGCAAATTGTAACGGTACACTTGGATCTTATAGCGCTTCTGCATTATTTACAACTCAGTCTTCATCAACCTGTAATACTGATGCTTATGAAGCAAATAATACAACTGGAACAGCCAAGACAATAAGCACAACTGCTATTTCTGCTTTTATCTGCCCAACAGGAGATGAAGATTGGTATGCGTTTGCAAATTTATCAACCGCAAAAAACATAAGAGTTACATTAACAAATCTTCCAGCAGATTACGATATCCAATTGTATAATCCTTCAGGAACTTTAGTTGCATCATCAGCAAATGCTGGTACTACATCAGAAACTATGATTTATAATAACGGTGTTATTGGGACTTATAAAATTAGAGTTTATGGTTATAGTGGTGCTTGGCATGGAACAACTGCTTACTCATTATTAGCAAGCAGAAGTAGTATTGCATATAAGAAAACAGGAGCTCGTTTGTCAGGTGAAGTTAACCCTGATGAAGAAACTGTTGCTCTAAATAGCTTAAGTATGTACCCTAACCCTGCATCTGATATGGTAAATGTTATTTACAAATCAGCTGTTAAAGAAATGGTTAACCTAACAATACTTGACCAATTAGGTAAAATTGTTAAAGAAACCACAATTTCTGCTTACGAAGGAAACAATGCAATCAGTGTTGATATGAACGATATCAAGTCTGGCTTGTATTTCTTACAAATCAGCAATGGAAGTTCTCGTTTAGTTGAGAAACTTATTGTTAATAAGTAAAAAATAGATTTTATAACTTAGAGCTCCCTTAGGGGAGCTTTTTTTATGGCCAAATTTTCAATATTTACATTTCTATTTTTTGGGTTTTTATTGTTTTGTGTAATAAATGCAGTTAATAGAAAAATAGACTTGGTTGTGATTGTTCCAAGTAGTATTGAGTTATCAGAAAAAATGAAAAATTGCAATCCCAAGTTTTCTTTTTTAACATTAAATGAGTTAAACAGTGAAACTCAAACCAGTAATCGAGAAAAAAAATCAATTTCTGTAATTTTGCAAGAATCATCCTATGACACAGTAATACTAAATGTACCAAACCAATTTAGAAATAAAGCGTTAAGCATCATACAGAAAAATGATGCTATTAAAATTGTTTCTGAAAACTTGATTTTATGCAATTAATATGAAAGTGTAAATGCGTTTAATAAAAAGCCTGTTTGTGTTATTATATTTCCTGAGTTTTTCTTTGAAAGCTCAAGAATCAAACCTTTATTTTGTAAAAAATAAAGGGCAGGTTGATCATGAGGTTTTATCATACATTGACTTAGTAAATGGAAAATTATATATTTCAAAAAATCAATTACATTGGGTTCATTGGGATGGCGAAGTTTTAAAAAAATATCACGATACCAAAATTCAGCCAGATTCAATTAAACAACATTATTTAAAGGCAACGTTTCGAAATTCAAACTTCGCAAGTAAAATAGAATACCAAAAGATATTGCCATATTACAATAATTATTTTTCCAATGAAGGCACTTTCTCCAAAGTAGAATTACATCAAGAACTGTATATAAACGAGATATATAAAAAAATTGATTTACGGTATAAGGTTTCTGGAAGCCAGTTTAAATATGATTTTATAATACAACCGGGTGGCAATTCAAAAGAAATTGAAATAGAATACGAAGGGGCAAAATCCATTTCAATAACTAATAAAGGAAATTTATCAATAAAAACCAGCATCGGTGAATTAACAGAACTTGCTCCAATTGCATATTATGAAACAGAAAATGGAAACATACCCGTTTCTTGTAATTTTATATTGAACAAAAACATTATAAAATTTCAGTTTTCAGAAAAATTAAACCCTGATTTAAAACTGGTTATTGACCCAATACTAGTTTTCTCATCCTATTCACAATCACAAGCAGATAATTGGGGATTTACAGCTACCTACGATCGCGATGGGAATTTATTTGGTGGTGGTAATGTATATGCACCCTCTTCTGGTAGTAATAAAAATTTTCCTGTTACTCCAGGTGCGTTTCAGACTTTATTTGCTGGTGGATCTGAAGATATAGTAATTACAAAGTATCCATCCAATGGAGGGTTAACAAGGCTTTATTCAACCTTTTTAGGTGGTTCTGGTTTTGACAATGTAATGAGTTTACTTACAGATCATGATGGGAACTTGTTGGTGCTTGCAAAAACAAATTCTACCGATTTTCCAATTCATACAAACGCCTATCAAAATTCGAATTCTGGAAACTTCGATATTGCAGTGGTTAAATTATCCGAAAATGGCGATAGATTATTAGCGGGAACCTATTTAGGAGGAACAGATAACGATGGTCATAATGATTTTGGTACACAGAATTATAATTCACTGTCGCTAAATTATAATTATGGCGATTATTGTAGAAGCGATATTGGTATTGATACCTCTGGAAACATTATTGTTGTTTCGCATAGTAAGTCAATAAATTTTCCAACAACGAGTAATGCATTTCAAAAAAATAAGGGAAGTGCACAAGATGCTGTAGTTTTTAAATTCTCTCCCGATTTGAAAACATTAATTTGGAGTTCCTATTTTGGTGGAAATGGTAACGATGCAGGTTTTGGATTATATATCGAAAAAAATGGAGATATATTAGTTACTGGAGGAACAACAAGTACCGATTTGACGGTTATCAATGGCTTTCAATCCTCCAACTTGGGTGGAGTTGATTCCTATATTTCTCGAATTTCTTCTGATGGAAGTACGATTTTGTCAAGTTCATACTTTGGAACATCGCAATACGACCAAAGTTATTTTATACAAGAAGATCTTGATGGAAATGTATATATAGTTGGTCAAACAGAAGGAGTAATAACTCCATCGGCAGGGATATATTCCAACACCGATGGAAAACAATTTTTCCTGAAAATCAAAAATGATTTATCGGCTGTGCTGTTAAAATCAATTTTTGGAAATGGAAGTTTAGATGGAAATAATCTTCCAGAATTATCTCCTTCTGCTTTTTTAGTTGATAAATGCAACCGAATTTATTTTTGTGGATGGGGGGGAGCCGTAAATAGTGTAACAAGAAATGGTGCTGATAAACCCTATTTAGGAAACACACGATTTCTGCAAACTACAAACAACGGCTTTAAAAGAACAACAGATGGCAGTGATTTTTATTTGTTAGTTTTAGAAGCAGACTTTGCAAGCATTTTGTATGGAAGCTATTTTGGAGGACCAACCTCAGCTGAACATGTAGATGGGGGCACAAGTAGATTTGATCCCAAAGGGGTAGTGTACCAATGCGTTTGTGCGGGCTGTGGAGGTAATTCTGACTTCCCAGTTACCGATGGCTCAACAAACTTAAGTTCGAATTGCAATATGGCAGTTTTCAAACTTGATTTTCAATTAGGCCCTGCCCATGCAGATTTTAAAGCTATTCCCAAAAAATCTGTAGGATGTGCACCATTTCAGGTTCGATTTAAGAATTTAAGCACTCCAAATCTTGTATATAGTTGGAATTTTGGAGACAGTAGTGCTACTAACAATTCATCAAATCCTTCCCACATTTACAAAAAACCAGGATTATATACTGTTAAACTCTTTGTAAAAGACACAGTTAATTGTGTTAGAATTGATAGCACAGAATTGACGGTTACCGTTTTAAGTGCTCCAAAAGCTACAATAGATACACCTGGTGTAGTTTGCTCTGGATTTAATGCCATTGTAAACGTTAAGACAGATAGTTTGGATCGACCCACATTTACTTGGATGGCTCACCCATTTCTAGTTTCCTCCAATGGACCAACTGCTACATTTAAGCCATTAAAAGACACTACTGTTTATGTAATCGTTTCTAATTCAGCTTGTTCTGATACATTATCGACCCGTTTAACCGTTTTAAAAAATGAAGATATATTTATTGTTCCCGATTCTACAGTTTGTATTGGTCAGCCATTTCAAATAAAAACAAACATATTAAATCTAACTAAAATAAAAAGTTGGCGTTGGATTAAGCATCAAGGTTTATCAGATACATTAAATCCCAATCCAATTGCAACAATATTTAAACCTGAAGATTTTATAATCCAAATAACAACACTTGATGATTGCAAATTGACCGATACGTTAAAAATGAAAACTAAATTTGGTTTTAACACCGTATCAGATACAGATAAATCCATATGTGAAGGATCTAAAACTATCATTCATGCATATAATGGATTTAAATGGATTTGGAATACAGGCGATACCACTCAAAAAATTACTGTAACACCTCCTAAAACAACATTATATTGGGTGCAAGCAATTCAGCCAACTGGCTGTTATGGATCTCCTGATTCAATTACTATCGATATAAACGATATTAGAGCTCGTTTTGTAGCCGATTATGATACAGGGGTTGCTCCACAAACTATATATTTTACAAATTTGAGCACAAAAGCAACAAATTATGAATGGTATGATCATAACAATAAGTTGTTTTCTAAAGAAGTAAATGCGTTTTATAGATACAATGCTTTAGGCAAGTTTAAGATTACACTAATTGCAATAAATAAATTAACAGGGTGTAGAGATACGATGTCTAAAGAAATTTTTATGGATAGTATTTTGCTAGTTTTACCCAATGTATTTTCACCAACAAATGATAAAATAAACGATACATTTTTTGCTGTTTATAAGAATATTAAAGAATTTAATATTAAAATATTTAGCCGTTGGGGCGAGCTTATTTTTGAGTCTGATGATAAAAATTTTATATGGGATGGAACCTATAATAGCCAGCCTGTACAAATTGGTGGTTATAATTTTGTTGTAAAAGCCTTAGCTTTGAATGGAGCACCAATTAATTTATTTGGTTTTGTTTCAGTTTTACGATAAATGATCATTCAAGAAGTTTTAAACACACAACATAAAAGGGAATTTTTGCGAGTTCCATTACTCATTTACAATAATGACAGTAATTATGTACGACCATTAGATACTGTTATTGAAGGATATTTCGATCCTACCAATAACTCATATTTCAATCAAGGTGAAGCAATCAGGTGGATATTATTGAATAAAAGAGGCAAGACTATTGGGAGAATAGCAGCATTTATTAATTTTAGTAAAATTGAAAATCAAGAAATACCTACTGGAGGAGTTGGTTTCTTTGAATGTGTTAACGATATAGAAGCATCAAAAATATTATTTGATACAGCCAAAGAGTGGCTTTCTAAGCACAGTGTGGTAGCTATGGAAGGTCCAATCAGTTTCGGAGAAAACGATCAATTTTGGGGACTTTTAGTTGATGGTTTCTCGCAACCGTCATATGGAATGAATTATAACCCAAAATACTATCAGAATCTGTTTGAAGATTATGGATTTAAGGTATACTACGAGCAAAATACTAGAGAGTTAAATTTAGATAATCCATTTCCAGAAAGATTTTTTAAAATAGCAAACTGGGTAATGAACAAAGAAGGGATTTCATTCAAAACCCTTAATCTAGATGAGCTCAGCAAATTTGCCGATGACTTTGTTTACATTTATAATAAAGCATGGACAAATCATGAAAACTTTGTTCCTATGAAACGAGATGCAGCCCTTACAACATTCGATAGGTTAAAATCAATTATTATCCCAGAGTTAGTAGTATTTGGATATGTGCATAATGAACCTGCATCCTTTATAGTTTCAATTCCAGATTTAAATCAAGTTTTTAAATATTTAAATGGAAATTTGAATTGGTATAGCAAATTTAAGTTTTTTGTTTTACAAAAAATGAAAGTAAGTAACAGACTTAGAGTTGTTGCAATGGGGGTTATTCCAAAATTTCAAAAATTTGGTTTAGAATCAGGGTTGATAAAGGCAAGTTATGATTCTTTAAAATCCTATCCAGAGTTTAGAAAAATAGAATTATCGTGGGTAGGAGATTTTAATGAGAAAATGGAAGCAATTCATAAAGCTTTAGGAGCAGTATCTACAATGAAGCATATAACATACAAATATATGTTCAATCCAAACCAAAAATTTATTGCACCCAATAAATTGAAATATAGTTAGTTGCATTATTATTTAAAAAAAAACTAAAAATAGCTTCTCAATATGAAAAACAGCATTATCTTTGCACCACGTTAACAAAAACACATCTGTTGACTGATTCGATTTCGTAGCTCAGCCGGTAGAGCAATACACTTTTAATGTATGGGTCCTGGGTTCGAATCCCAGCGAAATCACTTAAGCCCTTTGTAAAAAGGGCTTTTTTTATGTCTAAAAAGTTATAGACATTATCTATAACTTCCAATAAATTATCCATTATATAATTTTTTAGTTTTCATAAATTGAATGCTATTAACACATAATTATGTTAAGTTTAATGACGTTATATTTTGAACTAAAATTGATTAATCAATTTGTAATATTTGAATAAAGTTTTGAAAGGAATTTGATCTGTATTGATAAAGTATTTAGCCATGAATTATGTATAAATTGCTTTTATAATGTGTTTTGTGAGTATTTTTTTTAGTAAATTAATGTTTTATTTACATTTGAAATAGATAGTTTTGGCCTACTTTAACCCTGATTTCAAGTGTGAGTATTATTACTTTATTTAATAAATTCTTAATTTTTTTTTTAAATAAAAGGTGTAAGTATCAATAATAATTTCAATATTTGTGTAAGTAAAATTATTTACATATTAATTGAGAAATTATGGCTGGGAAATACATTATTAGAAATTTATTAAAAGAAAAAGGAATTTCTGTAGAACAATTCGCTGATGGTATTGGCAAATCATTGCCTAGAGCATATGAAATTATAAGAGCTAAAAATTTAAGGCTACAAACACTAGAGACAGTAGCAAATTATTTAAAGGTTGATCTTTCAGAAATTTTACCTAAACAAATAACAGAAGTTTCGTCAAATGTTGATTGTAAAAGACTTGAAATAGAGGTAGTTTCTTTAAAGTCATTGGTATCTGAAAAAGATTCACAGATAAATTATTTGCAACAGATTATTAATGAAAAAGAAAGAATTATTCAATTGATGTTGAACGTATTCGATCCTCAAAAGAATCATGTAGCCCATTAAGTGATTTTGTCTTAGTACAATATTATCTCTATTTGCAATTTGTAAAAAAACCCATGTTTATGCATTTTTTATTGAATAAACATGGGTTTTTATTGTTTTTTATGCTTTTTAATACAGATTCTTAATGTAATCTAATCCCAATATTGGATTATTTCAATTATCTAATTTAGTAATGGCCTATTTCTGACTATCTAAATAGCATCTGAACTTTTGTAAATTATAAACTGACTAAACATCAAAATACTTTTGAAGAAAGTTTTTGTGTTATGCGTCAATTTCTAGCCCTGTTTTTTATGTTCATCCTTTTAGTTTTAAAGGGAAATGGACAGAATTTTTACTCTGGAAACCAAAATCTAATTGAGTTGTCAAATGAGTATAAGAATATATACTCTTCAAAAAAGAATGCTGCTTTATTAAAATACTCAATAGATTCACTTGATTCGAAATTTACAGACAAGGCCAATAATTCTATTACTGAGTTACACAGTTTAGATGAAAGTGGTCGTCCAGTATATTTAACAACAAACAACAACTTAGACGCTGCAAAAACTACAGGAACTAATTTAGTTTGGCCCAATGAAATATTATCCAAAAATTTAAGTGGTATTGGTGTAAAACTTGGAATTTGGGATGCAGGTGGTGTTAAATCTTCACATCAAGAATTTAGCAATAGGGTTGTTCAGAAAGATTTAAATACTGTAATTAATTGGCATTCTACCCATGTAGCCGGTTCAATGATTTCTAATGGCATTAAAATAAATGCAAAAGGAATGGCATTCCAAGGAAATTTAGATGCATATGATTGGAATTTAGATATTTCTGAAATGGTTGCTGCTGCTGCAAATGGAATGTTACTTTCTAATCATAGCTATGGTTATGTAGTTGGTTGGAAATATTACTCAACAGCTGCGAGCTCTCCGGCAAACGCTGCTGGCTGGTATTGGTTTGGAGACACTTTGATGAGTCAATATAAAGATGCTAATTTTGGGTATTACAATTATATTTCAAAAGACTGGGATAATGTTGCTTACAATGCGCCAAACTATTTAATAGTTAGAGCTGCTGGAAATGACAGAAACGAAGGCCCTCCTATAGGATCATTACATTACGCTTATATTAATTACCAATGGCAAGTCTCAAATAAGCCTAGGAATGTGGATGGCGGCCAGCTGGGGTATGATTGCCTTTCCTATGCTTCTGTATCAAAAAATCCATTGGTTGTTGGAGCTGTAAATACGCTACCGGGTGGCTATATCAATTCATCGTCTGTACAAATGAGCACTTTTAGTTCTTGGGGTCCTACAGATGATGGTAGAATTAAGCCTGATTTGGTGAGTGCAGGGGTTAATATTTATTCAACGTCATGTAACACAGATTCTGCATATACAACCGCGTCAGGGACTTCTATGTCATCTCCAAATGTGTGTGGATCACTGGCATTGGTGCAAGAATTTCATAAGCGTTTGAAAGGGAAGTATTTATCTGCAGCTGCTTTGAAGGGAATTGCGCTACATTCTGCGTTAGATGCAGGAAACCCAGGGCCGGATTATTCTTTTGGATGGGGTTTATTAAATATACCAGGTTGCATTGCTTTGGTTGATAATAAAACGAACAAAAATCATTTAATAGAAAATGAGCTAACTCCCGGAAATGAATATAGAATTACAGTTTTTGCAAATTCAAGCGAAGATTTAAAGGCTACTTTATCATGGATTGATCCTCCAGGAAATGTTTTTGTGAAAACTAACGATGGTAGATTAAGCAACCTAATAAATGATTTAGATATTAGAGTTGAACGTAATTCTGATCATTTAATCAACTTTCCATATGTTTTAAATCCTGCTTATCCGTATTCAAATGCTACAAAGGGAGATAATTTGGTTGATAATATCGAACAAGTTTTAATTTCATCTCCTCAAGCTGATTATTATACAATTACCATAAAACATAAAGGAACATTAACTAATGGAATTCAAAAATTTGCCTTAGCAATTAGTGGTGGTTTTGTAGGTTCATTGGTAATGAGTCCTATGGTTTCTCAAACCTTATGTCCAGGATCACTCTCATCAATAAAATATACGACAACTGGAGATTTTGTTGTTGGGAATTCATTTATTGCTGAAATCTCGGATAGCTTAGGAGATTTTGCAAATCCTTTAGTTCTTGGGAGAGTTAGCAGCATACAAAGTGGATCGATTAATTTTAATGTTCCCAATTTTTTAAATGGCTCTAAAGGTTTTAAAATTAGAGTTGTTTCAACAAATCCAGCTTTAATTGGAGAAGGAATTAGTTCAGCACTTTATATTTCTAGGCCAAAGGCAATTATAAACCATGTGAATGGGAGTAAAGTTTGTTCTGGAGAAAAAGCAATTTTACTTTCAAATGCAAATGCTTTTTCCTATCAATGGTATTTTAATGGACTGCCAATTACCGATTCAGATAGCATAGGAATTCTTAATCCAATTGCTGGTGAATACACTGTTGTTGTAGATTTTGGGAACGCTTGCGTTGATACGTCTAATGTAACCAACTTTAGCTATTATAATGCTCCTGAAGTTCAGATTATAACTAAAAATCCAACATGCAATGGAATTGATAATGGTGAAGTTAAACTGATTGTGACAGGAAATGGCCCGTTTAAATATGTCTGGAATTCTGATACCACATTGCAGAATTTTAAGTCTAATCTAAGAAACACACATTTTAATATTTCAGTAATAGATGAATCAGGATGTATAACTAAAAAAGAAATTGATTTGTTTGAGCCAGAGGCTTTGAATATGTTGGCAGAAATCACTGAAGAATTTCCTATTGGGAAGCAAAATGGGAAAATCGTCATTATCCCAAAAGGAGGCATAGCACCTTATTCATTTATTTGGGATAATGGAATAACAAATCCTGAAATATCAAATTTAAAAGCTGGAATGTATACCATGACTTTAATTGATAGTTTAGGTTGTAAAAAGGTACAGTCGTACTCAATTAATCAATCAGACCAATTAAATGTAACTGCTTCAATTGCTCAACCTTCTTATAACAACATTTTTGGATCCATTTATTTAATAATTAATGGTGGTGAAAAGCCATATGCTATAAAATGGTCTTTTGGCTCAATTTCTCAAAATCTTTCTAAATTAACACCTAATATATATAAAGTTACTATCAGTGATGTTAAAGGAAAGAGCATTGAGGCTTATTATAAAATTAATAGTTATAATAATTTTTCAACTGAAGTATCATCTCTAGATGACTTTTATTGTGAGAATAGTAATTTAAGTTTGGATCAAAATAGCAGCCAAAAAATGCAAACAATTTCATTCCAGAAATTGTCAAATGTTACCGGTTATGTGGTTGATTTTTATGAAGATAGTGATTTGAAAGTATTACTTGCAACTCAAACTTCTATATTAAACAAGATTAAATTAACCAGTGTTAAAGGATTGTTAAGTGGAAAATCATATTGGGTGAAAATTACTGGATTTAATCAAAAGGGGTATACTAGTGTAGGTAAAATTTGCAAAATTTCAATTTTGAAAACTTCTGATGATACTAATCCAAATGAAGATGAAGTTGATTTAAATGATAATATTACAAGATTCAATTCTATTAAATTTAATAATGATTTTATAAATATATATCCCAACCCTGCAGTTTCTAATTTCAATGTAAAAATTAATAGCACTGCCAATGATTTTGAGTTAAGAATTATAGATTTTTTAGGAAGAATCGTTTGGACACAGCATTCATCCCAGAATACGGTTTCAATTCCTGAAGGTTTTGATAATGGGAACTATATTTTAGTAGTTAGGGATAAATCAAACAACAAGCAGTATCACAGCAAATTCATGATTATAAAGTAAAACCCCTTATTTCCTTTTTATATGAAAAGAGCCAACTATTGTTGGCTCTTTAATTTTTGAAGCTTTATGCAAATTTATGACCAACCCAAACGAATCGTCCGTTTACGTAGTTTGGATCTGTAAAACTTGCGTTTCCAGATGGATTACCTCCAGTTACGTGAAAGTCTGAAAAGGCAGCATTTTGGTTTACAAAAATACCTCCAGTAAGGTTAAATGATACACCTGTGAAAGAAGATGCCATTTCATAAGCTATAGTTTCCATGCTCTCAGAACTGGTGGTATAAGCTGCACATGAAATAGCCCCGTGACTTGTAGCTAATTTTTTTGCTAAAGAAATAGACTCTTTTGTATTTTTTGTTTTGATTATAAGTACAATTGGACCAAATAGTTCTTTTGTAAATAAAGATGAATTTGATGCATCAACTTGTAAAACTATTGGAGAAGCTGTTCTAGCATTTTCAAATTCTGCGTTAACAACCGTTTTAGATCCCATTAAAATTTTAGATTCAGAGCCGGCCAATTCCAAAACTCGAGTAATGGTAGCATCGTTTTGTATGCATCCTAAAACGCCAGCACCCATTTTAGGGTTATCAACTAGTTGTTCAATCGAGTTGGTAATCAGTGTAGCAGTTTCATCGAAAGATAAGGTGCCGTTTTCTGTTTCAATGCCATCTTCAGGTATAAAGAAATTTTGAGGTGCTGTACACATCTGCCCTGAATATAAACTAACAGAGAATGCTAAATTATCTGCCATTGCTTTAGCATTGGATGTAGAATCAATTATTACAGAATTTACTCCCGCTTTTTCAGTAAATACTTTTTTGCCTGAAAGTGCTAAAGTTTCTAGCCAATTTCCAAAAATACTATTTCCTGTAAAGTCAATTAACTTAACATCAGGATGTTGTGCTAATTCTTTTGCTAATGGGAATTTAGAACTATCAACAGCTAGTTGTATAATATTTGTTGGCAAATTATTCTCGGCTAATACTTTTTGCATTTCTGCAATTACAATTGCTATTGGTAAAATTGCTTTAGGATGCGGTTTAACAATTACAGGATTTCCTGTTATTAAACTCGCAAACATTCCAGGTACAGTATTCCAAGTAGGGAAGGTGCTACATCCAATAACTAAGCTTATGCCTTTAGGTACAGCAGACCATTTTTTGTTCAACATTAGGCTATATTTTCCCATGGGTTTTTCCCAAGTAGCTGTTTCAGGAAAACGAGTTAATTCTTGAAAACCCATAGCAATGGTTTCTAAAGCTCTATCTGCAGCATGTGGGCCACTGGCTTGAAAACTCATTACAAACGATTGTCCGGTTGTATGCATAGTTCCATAAGCGATTTCGAAAAAGCGCTTACTCATTCTTTCTAACGACTCAATTAATATTCCAGCTCTATCCTGAACCGAAGTTTTTCTCCAAGCATCAGCAACATTTTGAGCATTTAAAACTAAAATTTTATCAGCAAAAACGGGGTAACGAATACCCAAACCAACTTGTAAATAAGGAGAAACCTCTTCGCCTTCAAAGCGCAAAGGCATTTCTTGCGATAATTCCATGAAATCAGCATTCATTGCTTTTTGGAAAGATGCTAATCCAGAAACTTGAGCCTCTTCGCCATATGCTTTCATGTTTTCAGGGAAAGCATGAAAAAAGGTCCGATTTGCATTAGCTGCAACAGCTGAATCCAACATCGGCTTATGTTTTTCAAATAAGTTCATAGTAATATTTTGCACGAAGATATTTAAATGATATTAAATGTTTAGAACTTGATGATAAAGAGGTGCAGTATTGAATCTTTTTTTGACATTTGCATCAAAAAGCAACATGAAACATCTTATTATAATATTACTATTTCTATCCACTTCAGTTTTTGCTCAAAAGAAAAACTTTACGATGGAAGAGGCTACAATTGGATTAAGAGGAAATTTAGCTCCTAAAAATCTACGACAACTTCAATGGGTAAAAGGGACAGAAGCCTATTCTCAATTGGTTAAAAATGAGGGCGATAAGGATGATTTCTTATTGGTTACTCAAGTTCCAGCTATGAAAATGGATACGGCAACGTCACTTGAACGCCTAAATACATTGTTAAAATCTCAAAGTTTAACCATTTTAAAGAAATTTCCTTCAATAACTTGGGTGAACTCTACAACTTTTCATTTTCAAAATGATGGGCAAAATATAGAGGTTGATTTTAAGAAAAATTCTGCTAAAAAGACATTATCCTATGATGTCAATAACGAAAATTTAGAATTTTCTTCTAATAGAGATCTGGCTGTTTTTACCATGAATAACAACCTTTATTATTCAAATGCTTCTACTACCACCAAAGAAATTACCAACGATGGTGACAGTGGAATTGTGAATGGCAAAACGGTTCACCGTAGCGAATTTGGCATTAACAAAGGAGTCTTTATTGCGCCAGATGCCAATTTAATTGCCTATTATAGAATGGATGAAAGCATGGTTGAACAATATCCAGTTTATGATTTTACTAAAGTACCAGTTACTGTAAAATATGTTCGTTATCCGATGGCTGGTAGGGTATCTCACCAAGTTAAATTGGCGATTTACGACATTAAGAACGCTAAAACGGTATACGTAAACGCTAAAGGAGCAGCTGATTCTTATTTAACCAATGTTACCTGGTCTCCTGATAGTAAATATATATATATTGTACATGTGAATAGAGCACAAAATCAGTTGCAATTAAATAAATATAATAGCATTACTGGCGAATTTGTAAGTACGATATTAGAAGAGAAAAACGACAAGTTTATTGAACCAGAACATGGTTTAACTTTCATGCCAAACTCAAATGACGGTTTTGTTTGGTTTAGCAAAACATCAGGTTACAATCATTTATATATGTTTGATCCTAAAGCAAAAGTTTTAAAGCAAATTACGAAAGGGAAATGGGATGTTAATGAATTATTGGGTGTTTCTGATAATGGAAAAGAAATTTATTTTACTTCTGGAAAAGAATCGCCATTGGATAAATATGCATTTCAAGTAATAATTGAAACAGGGGAGGTTAAAAAACTTACTACTCAAGTTGGAATCCATTCCGTTTTATTAAACTCAACTAAAAAGTATCTTATAGATATTCATCAAAATACCGACATCCCAAGGAAAATTAAAATAGTTTCTATTGATGGTGTATTCAAAAAAGAAATATTAAATGCAGTTGATCCATTAAAAGAGTATGCAACTGCAAAAGTTCAGTTAATGACGCTAAAAGCAGATGATGGTACAACTTTATACGGCAAATTAATGGTTCCGGATAATTTTGATCCTGAGAAAAAATATCCTGTTGTAGTTTATTTATACGGAGGATCTCATAATCAATTGATTAAAAATAGTTGGCCTGCTTCAGGTAACCTTTGGTACGATTATCTAACACAAAATGGATTTGTGGTTTGGAGTATGGATAACAGAGGCTCATCAAATAGAGGCCTAGCTTTTGAACAAGCAACATTCAGGAAGTTTGGCACAGTTGAGCTTGCTGATCAGATGGTTGGAGTAAACTACCTAAAATCGTTATCATATATTGATACTTCTAAAATGGGAATCCATGGATGGAGTTTTGGAGGTTTTATGGCAACATCTATGATGTTACGTAATCCTGGAGTATTTAAATCAGCAGTTGCTGGTGGACCAGTTATCGATTGGAATATGTATGAAGTAATGTATACCGAACGCTACATGGATACTCCAGAAGAAAACCCTGAAGGGTATAAGTCAAGCAATTTGCTTACTAAATCTAAGAATCTTAAAGGAAATTTATTGTTGGTTCATGGTACTTCTGATGATGTTGTAATTTGGCAACAAAGCGTAAACTTTATCAAGAAATGTGTGGATGAAGGGGTTCAGGTGGATTATTTTATGTATCCAGGGCATGAACATAATGTAATGGGGAAAGATAGAGTGCATTTAATGCAGAAAGTAACCGATTACTTCTTTAGAACCTTAAAGTAATTTTTGTTCTGATTTTTTATAAGGCTGCCCTTGGGCAGCCTTTTTTCTATCTCACCACCCCCAACGACTGCCGCTGCACAATAGCAGATCCACTAAACGGAGTTGCCTCTAATACCAAAACATACATTCCAGCTTTAACTACCTCGTTGTTTTGGTTTGATGTTCCATCCCATTGCGGATTTGTTGCACTACTTTCAAATACCAGTTCTCCCCATCTATCGTATATTTTGTAAGAAATGGCTTTAATGCCGATGCTTTTTATTTCGAAACGGTCGTTTAAGTTATCTGTGTTGGGCGAGAATGCGGTGGGTACAAAAACCTGCGGTTTGAACGCTTCGCAAACCCTATTCGACTGCGAAAATTGCTCAGCACTTATGCCTTTGGCTGTAATTTTATAACACCAACCTTGATGTTCGGGTGCAAAAAAGTCTTGGTCTGCAAATTGCGTTTGG
>CAMTUB010000023.1:0-28354 GCA_947084835.1 uncultured Bacteroidota bacterium
ACCCCATTTCAAGCGGTTGAAAAATGGTTTGAATTAAAACCTGAATTATTTAAACTAAATCCAACTGAATTTAAAACTAAAATTTTAACTTTAAACAAAGAAATAATCAATTCACATCAACAACCTTGTGAAACTTGACACTTTAGTATTTAAACACGTTTTAATTGTGCTCCCAATGCCATTAATCGTTGGTCGATATTTTGGTATCCCCTATCGATTTGATTTACATTATAAATAGTGCTTTTACCCTGTGCTGATAAGGCTGCAATGAGCAACGAAACCCCCGCACGAATATCAGGTGATGTCATTTGAATGCCGCGTAGCGCATGTTTGCGCTCCAAGCCAATTACAGTTGCACGATGTGGATCGCATAAAATAATTTGCGCTCCCATATCAATAAGCTTATCTACAAAAAACAAACGGCTTTCGAACATCTTTTGATGAATCATAACACTGCCCTTTGCTTGAGTTGCTACAACCAATACTATGCTTAATAAATCGGGTGTAAAACCGGGCCAGGGTGCATCTGCTAAAGTTAAAATTGAGCCATCGATAAAAGTGTCGATTTCATATAATTCTTGCGATGGAATATGAATATCATCTCCTACAAAATTCATTCGAATGCCTAAGCGACTAAAGGTGCTTGGGATAACACCTAAATGCTCAATTCCTGCATTTTTAATTACAATATTGCTTTGAGTCATTGCTGCTAGACCAATAAAACTCCCCACCTCAATCATATCAGGCAGCATGGCATGTTCTGTGCCTGAAAGAGAAGTTACCCCTTCAATGGTTAGTAAGTTTGAACCGATACCTGAGATTTTACCTCCCATTCGGTTAATCATTTTACATAATTGTTGAATATATGGCTCGCACGCTGCATTGTAAATGGTGGTGATGCCTTCAGCAAGTGAGGCAGCCATTAATATATTTGCTGTTCCTGTAACAGAAGCTTCATCGAGCAACATATATGCGCCCTTTAGCTTAGTTGCAGTAACTCTAAAAAAATTCTCGTCTGAGTTATAATTAAATACGCCTCCTAATTTTTCGAAACCTAAAAAATGGGTATCTAATCTTCTGCGGCCTATTTTGTCGCCACCGGGTTTTGGAATGTATGCTCTACCAAACCTTGCTAATAGCGGACCCATAATCATTATCGAACCACGTAAACCTGCACCTTTTTCTTTAAAGCGTTCGGTATCCATGAAATCGAGGTTGATGTTTGATGCTTTAAAAGTGCACACATCTCTACGAACACGATTGACCTCTACGCCAATATCAGCCAAGAGGTCAATCAAGTTATTTACGTCAATAATATCGGGGATATTGTGAATCGTGACTTCTTTTTCAGTTAGTAGAACGGCAGAAATTATCTGCAATGCTTCATTTTTAGCACCTTGAGGAGTGATTTCGCCACTTAAACGATGTCCTCCTTCAACAATTAAAGCTTCTTTTGAAAATAAACTCCCCATTATCTTGGTCTGCGTTTTTGATTTGGATTAGGATTGGTGTTGGTATTGGTTCTCTGATTTTTATTTCGGTTATTCTGAAAACGTCTATTTGGGTTTTCTCGGGTTTGATAAACAGCATCTAAAACCGTATCCTCTGCGATTTCTAATTTCCCACCTGATAACTTTCGTAAATCGTTGAAAACATCAGCATCGTTTATGATGGATTTGTTCCAGTTTTTGTATGAAAGTTTCATGAAATTGCCAATAGATTCTACAAAAACTTTTTGAGAATCGGACTTTGGCATTTCAATGGCTTGCGCTATCATTTTTTCGATATTTTTACCATAATGCCTGTAACGAATAACCTGTGTAGGGTATTTCATGCGCTTTGGACGGGTCCTTAAAACCTCAATATCTGGCACTGGAAAGGGTGAATCTACATCTAATTTAAAGTTAGACATTTGAAACAAATGATCCCAAAGTTTGTGCTTAAAGTTATCTTGTTCGCGAATTTGGGGGTTTAATAAAACCATAATATCAATGATATTATTTGCTATTTTGGTACGCTCGGCTTTGTCTTCAAGGATTAACGCATAATCTATCATTCCTTGGACATTGCGCCCATATTCGCTTATGATTAATTTTTTTCGTTGGGTATTATATTTCATACTCGATTATCAATGGTGAATCATCAGTTTTGCAAATCTCAACAAAATCTGCTTTTGTCCTATTCCTTCAAAAAAAATGGTTGCTTTTACGTCAGTACTGCCTTCTAAGCTAATTACTTTTCCGACTCCAAACTTCTGGTGTTCTACTTTCATCCCTACTTGCAAGTTTGAAGTATCGTGAGGCATAAATGCCTCATCGGGTGTAATTCGTACTGGATTGGCAACAACCGCGGGTGGTTTTGGTGCAGAAGTTGTTATTTGCTCCGTTGATTTCGATGGTGAAGATACTCTTCCTGAACGAGAATTGGAAGTATCGGCATTTCCCCATTTATTCAGGTTAGATGGCGATGTGCCTGGACTTGCACTAAATGGTTGATCTAATTTCAGAAAATTGGCATCAATCTCTTTTAAAAATCGGCTCGGTTCGTTATTGGTAACTGATCCAAATTTAAATCTGCTTGTGGCATGCGTAAGAACTAGCTTTTGGCACGCACGGGTCATGGCAACGTAAAACAACCTGCGTTCTTCTTCTAAATCTTCGCGCGAGCCTAAGGCCATAAAAGATGGAAACAAGTTTTCTTCCACTCCAACAATAAAAACAACCGGATATTCAAGCCCTTTTGAAGCGTGAATTGACATAAAAGTTACTTTATCAGCATCGCCATCGTCCTCTTCTTCTGTTCCTGTAAGGAGTGATACGTTTTGCAAAAACGCTCCCAAGCTTTTATCTTCTACATCTTCTTCTTCAGAAAACGATTTTATACCGTTTAAAAGTTCTTCGAGGTTTTGATAACGGCTAAGCCCTTCTACAGATTTATCGTTATATAAATCGGATTGAATGCCCGTTTGTTTTGCAATGTAGGATGCCAGCTCATAGGCATCTTTCTCCTTTGCTAATACCTGAAAGCTTTTAATTAAAGTGTTAAACTCTACTATTTTATTATATCCAGATCCAAAATTTGAAGGATTTAGCACTTCGGCCGTATCAAAAATGGTTTTTTCTAATTTATCAGAAAGCACAATAAGCTTGTCTAAACTTACTTTTCCTATACCTCTGGCTGGATAATTTATTACACGCTTAAATGCTTCTTCATCGTTCGGGTTGATGACCAATTTAATGTATGCTATTAAGTCTTTTATCTCTTTGCGTTGATAAAAAGACAAGCCGCCATAAATTCGATAAGGAATATTTAACCGCCTAAACGATTCTTCGAAAGATCTACTTTGCGAGTTGGTGCGATACAGAATTGCGAAATGTGAATTATTGCGTTGGTAACGCATTTTCTCTTCGAAAACCATTTGCGCAACCGCTTTTGCCTCTTCAGAATCGCTTGATAAGCGAAGCACGCGGATTTTTTCGCCCGAGTCGTTCGATGTCCAGATTTCTTTTTTGAGCTGATTTTTGTTGTTTGCAATTACACTGCTCGCAGCGTTTACAATATTTTGAGTGCTGCGGTAATTCTGTTCAAGTTTGAAAACGCGAAGCCCAGGATAATCTTTTTCGAAGCCTAAAATATTTTCGATGTTGGCTCCACGAAATGCATAAATACTTTGGTTATCATCGCCAACTACACATAAGTTTTTATACTTATCGGCAAGCATCTGAATAATTTTATATTGAGCAAGGTTGGTATCTTGATATTCATCCACTAAAATATGGCTAAATCGGTTTTGATATAGGGCTAAATCTTCAGGAAAGCGCTTGAAAAACTGCCATGTTTTAAACAATAAATCGTCAAAATCCATAGCTCCAGCCTTAAAACAGCGGCTTGCATAAGCTTGGTAAAACTCTCCGATTCTTGGTCTGCCTGCTTCGCGATCTTGACTCACCAATTGAGCTATTTTCCCGTAATCTTCAGGGCTAATTAATAGATTTTTTGCTGATGAAATTCGGTTATAAAGAATGTTTGTTTTATACAGATTATCATCTAATCCCATTTCTTTAACAATGGTTTTCATCAGATTCTTTGAATCTTCTGTATCGTAAATCGAGAAATTTTGAGGATATCCTAATTTAACGGCTTCTTTCCGCAGGATTTTTGCAAAAACAGAGTGGAAGGTTCCCATCCATATGTTTTTCGCTTCTGGTCCCGCAATATGGCTTATTCGCTCACGCATTTCCATCGATGCTTTGTTGGTAAACGTTAGCGCCAAAATCCGAAATGAATCTACTCCTTTATTTATAATATGCGCAATACGATAGGTTAATACCCTAGTTTTCCCCGATCCAGCACCTGCAATAATCATCACCGGGCCATCAGTAGCCTCAACTGCCGCACGCTGAGCCTCGTTAAGACTCTTCAAATAATCCATGTTGCAAAAGTAATTCTAAACCTGATTCTCTTTAAACAAAGAACCTATTTTAAAAAAAGAAAGTCTCCGAAGAGACTTTCAAAATTTCATTTTTCGTTAATTAATTGGTGGCAAAAACCCGAAATCGCTGCCATATTCAAGCATTTGATTCACAAAGTTTGCTGGATATTTAATTCTAACATCTTTCATTTTATCGCCATCCATTATGGGAACTAACTTTGGTTGCATAAATCCGTTGTATGGCCTCGATTTGATTTTAGCAAAGCGGTCTTTTACCTCTAACTTAAGTTTTTCGTCTACTTTAACGCCATAGTTTTCTACTAGTTTTTCGGCAGATTTAAAATCTCCTTCTGATTTAATACGTTGAATTTCGCGTAGTAAATCGCCAAAAATCACCCTTAATGCTTCGAAGTCATTGACAACAAAATAAGTTTTACCGTCTTTCACTTTGCGCTCTACCACATTCTTAGCAGCCCCTTTTTCGAATGCCCAGCTTGCAACCAATTGGCGATTGCGCATGTGCGACTCTTCTAAATTATCGCCCACATCGATTCTGCGTAGTTGCAGCATCATTCCGTTTCTGATATAGGATTCGTATTCGGTTTTACCCACTTCTAGCGAAGGCATAACGCCCATATCCACCAATTTTTTATCCATGATATAATACAAAGCCACTAAATCGGCACGCGCTTCTTCTAATGTGCTCGCATATTGTATTAGCGTTTCGTTGGGTTCTTTTACCCCTGGATTTAGTTTTCCTGATGCGTGACCAATTACCTCGTGCATATCCGTATGCAAGTCTGCTGCTAAAGCACCGAACTTCTTAGCTCTTTCAACTTCCTCTTTGGTATAAGCAAACTCATCAATTGAACTGCCTCTAGAGGTCATTTCGTTATACGCATGAACAATATTGCCTAATGAAACTGATTTAGAACCGTGAACTTGGCGCACCCAGTTCGAGTTTGGCAGATTTATTCCGATTGGAGTTGCCGGAGCAGCATCGCCAGCTTCGGTTACTACTGTTATTACTTTTGCCGAAATTCCGGTAACTTTTTCTTTTTTGTGCTCTGGTTTTAAGGGTGAATTATCCTCGAACCATTGCGCCTCTTTTGCAATTTTAGCGATTAGCTTCGAAGCTTCCATGTCTTTTATTGAAACCACCGACTCGTAACTTGCACGATACCCAATTGCATCGCCATAAACTTCGATAAATCCATTTACAACATCAATTCTGCTATCTACATCTTGTACCCATGCGATGTTATAATCGTCCCAGGTTTTTAGATCTCCGGTTTTATAAAACTGAATTAGTAGGTTCAATGCCTTTTGCTGCTTTTCGTTTTCTGCTACTTTTTCAGCTTTCTCTAGCCAAAACACAATTTTTTCGATGGCTTGGGTATACATTCCACCTACTTTCCACACTTTCTCAACTAAATTGCCATTTTCTTTAACCATTTTAGAGTTCAAGCCATAGGCTAAAGGCTTTTCTTTATCGCCTCCTTGTATTGATTTATAAAAGTTCTCAACCTCAGCTTTGGTTACGTTTTCGTAAAAATTATTGGCAGATGTTTTAATATTATCTACGTTGCTCTCTTGATTTACTTTTTTAGGCGCAATATTTGGATCAAAAAGAATGGGCGTTAAAAAATCAGCAAACGCTTTTAGGTCTTGCCCTTTTTGCAATGGAAATTTGCCGCGCTTAGATTTAATTACCAACTCTTCGAAATAGGTTTTACTGAACTCAGGCATTATTTTTTTCGAAGAATAATGATGATGTATGCCGTTACTAAACCAAACACGCTTGCTGTATTCGGTAAACGCGTCCCACTCTTTTCCTTGTCGTAAGCCTTCGTATGTTTCCACAATTTGTTCCAACGCTTTACGAACCGTTAAGTTGTATTTGTAATTCTGATCCCAAATAATATCTCTACCGCTTTGTGCAGCCATGTATAAGTAGTAGCAAAGTTCTTTTTGTTGCGGTGTTAGCTCATCAAAACCATTTACTTTATAGCGTAAAACTTGAATATCGGCAAACTCATCCACTAACACTTCAAATCCATCGCCCGGAATGCCTTCTGGATTATTTGCAGGTTTGCAAGCATGAAAAGAGGCTGCAATTAATGCCATAGTTGTTATTTTTTTGAACATAGTTGATCTGAATAATTAAAAACAATAGTGTAAAAATCAGTGAATATTACGGATAAACAAGCGTTTAAACTGTAATATAGCTATATTTTTTATAGTAAATCGGTCGGTTTAAAATTCAATTTTTAATACATGCCTTAAAATACCTAATTTCGACCGTTTAAAATTCATCGTTTCATGACGTATAAAAGGCTGAATGATATAACCGGATGGTTAATATTTGCCGTAGCTTTAACAGTTTACACCCTTACTCTTGAACCAACAGTAAGTTTTTGGGACTGTGGAGAGTTCATTTCTGCATGTTATAAAATGCAAGTAGTACACCCACCGGGAGCTCCTTTGTTTATAATGATTGGTAGATTATTTACTCTTTTTGCTGGCGATCCATCTAAAGTTGCCTACATGGTTAACTTCATGAATGGATTATGCAGTGCATTTACCATACTTTTCCTGTATTGGACAATCACTGCTATCGCTCGAAAGGCCCTTGAAAAAAGAGGCGAATTGACTTCTGGCGCAACGTTTGCCATTTTAGGAAGCGGAATTGTGGGCGCACTTTGCTATACGTTTACCGATTCATTTTGGTTTTCGGCAGTTGAAGGTGAGGTTTATGCTATGTCTTCTTTTTTTACTGCTATTGTATTTTGGACAATATTGAAATGGGACAGAGCCGCTGATGAGCCCGATGCACACCGTTGGTTAATTTTGATTGCCTATTTAATGGGACTTTCAATCGGTGTTCACTTACTTAACTTACTTGCTATACCAGCAATTGGTTACGTGTATTATTTTAGAAAATATAAAGCTACACGCAGTGGTTTTATCTGGGCTGGAATAATATCCATATTTATATTAGGATTTGTTCAATTTTTATTAATTCCTGGAATTCCTAAAATCACGGCTTACTTCGATTTAGCTGCCGTAAACGGATTCGGAATGCCGTTTGGTATGGGCGCAATTATCGGCTTGTTGGTAATCGTTTCAGCACTTATCGTTGGTTTGAAAATTACCCGTAAGCGAGGTCTAGTTGCACTAAACACTTCTATTTTAGGTATAGTTTTCATCTTAGTTGGATATTCATCGTATTTCTTTTTGGTAATCCGTTCTAACAGTAATCCTGTTATCGACATGAACGATCCTGAAGATCCGTATAGTTTATTGTCGTACTTAAACCGCGACCAATATGGTTCGGTGCCGGTATTTTACGGTCCATATTTCACTGCCGAAATGGTAGATCAGAAAGAGGGCCCGATGAAGTACTACAAAGATCGTGTTAACAATAAATATGCTGAAGCTGGACGCGATGTAACTCCGGTTTACGATCCAAAACAAAGCACAATCCTTCCTCGTATGTTTAATCGTCCGGGAATGGAGCAACGTAAAAAAGACTTTTATAAGAGCTGGGAAAATATTCCTGACGGCAAAAAGCCTTCGTTTGCTAAAAACCTAGATTTCCTTTTCTCGTACCAATTGGGTCACATGTACGGCAGATATTTCATGTGGAATTTCTCTGGCAGACAAAACGATATTCAAGGACACGGTCACGATCCAGAAAACGGAAATTGGATCACAGGCTTTTCTTTTATCGATAATCCTAGATTAGGCGACCAAGACAGTTTACCTCATAGCTTGCAAGATAACAAGGCTAAAAACAAGTATTATATGCTTCCGTTTTTGCTTGGTTTGTTGGGTATGGCTTGGCAATACAGAAATCATAAACAAGGTTTAACCATTGTAGGTTTCTTGTTTTTCTTTACTGGAATCGCAATTAATTTATACCTAAATCCAGACCCTTTACAACCGCGTGAGCGAGATTATGCGTATGCAGGTTCTTTTTACGCTTTTGCAATTTGGGTTGGACTTGGGGTTTTATTGATATGGGATTTCTTATCAAAGAAGATGAATCAAGTTCTTGGTGCGATGTTATCAACCCTTGCTTGTACAGCTGCAGTTCCTGCGCTTATGGCATCTCAAAACTGGGACGACCATGACCGCTCTGAAAAATTTACAGCGCGCGATTTTGCCATAGATTATCTAGAATCTTGTGCACCCAATGCTATTTTATTTACCATGGGCGATAACGATACGTATCCATTATGGTATGCACAAGAAGTTGAAGGGATAAGAACAGATGTACGCATTGTAAACCTAAGTTTACTTGGAACCGATTGGTATATTAACCAGCAACGCAGAGCGGTAAACAATGCAGAGGCATTGCCATTTACCATTGGTGAAGAAAAAATTGTGCAAGGTATCCGCGACTATGTTCCATTCTTTGATAAAAACATTGCTGGGTTTACTAACCTGAAAGATGTAATGGACTTTGTTTCAACAGATAACGAAGCTGCAAAAGTTCCTGTTTCTTCGGGTGAAATGATTAACTATTTACCAACTAAGAAATTCTCTATCCCTGTAAATAAAGCAGAAATATTAGCATCTAAAACAGTTGCTCTTAAAGATTCGCAATTTGTTGTACCTCGTGTAGAATTTGAATTAAACCGTAACGGTGTTTACAAAAACGACCTTATGGTTTTAGATTTAATTGCAAACAACAACTGGAAACGCCCAATTTACTTTACTGTTTCTATGCCATCCGAATCGTATTTAGGAATGCAAGATTATTTGCAAATGGAAGGTTTAGTTTACCGTTTAGTTCCGATTAAGAACCCTCCAATGCAAGGCGGAGAAATTGGAAGAGTTGAAGAGGAAGTTATGTACAACAACTTCGTTAATAAATTCAAATGGGGTAATATTGAAACCGGAAAAATTTATCTAGATCCAGAATCAAACCGTATGACGTTGAACTTGCGTTCAGGTGCATTACGTTTAGCTGAAGCGCTTCTACAATCAGATAAAAAAGCCAAAACGATTACACTTTTGGATTACATGCAAGAAAAAATGCCTGGCAAATATGTTCCAATGAACGTATTGAATTTCAGGTTTGTAGAAATGTATTATTACGCTGGTGCTCCTGAAAAAGCTAAAAAGTTAAGCGAAGAATTGCATACCATGTATGAAGACGATGCGCGTTATTACCTAGGTTTACCTGCTAAGTTCCGTAATTTCTACGAGCGCGACATGCAAAACTCCATTGCTATTATGCAAGAAATCCAACGATTGGCTAAAACCAACGGCTTAGAAGACTTTGCTAAAAAGCTGGAGGCAAGAATGAAAGCAATCCCTAATTTTCCGATGTAGATTTCAGTATTTCTATAAAGATAAAGGTTTAAGGTTAATAACAAAGAGGTTGCTAGCAACCTCTTTGTTATTAATAACCTAACACAAAAACGGCAGGTATTTTATGGAATTGATCAACCTCTACCTTTGCCCAAGAAGCAACAGTTTTCGAGATTATTATTTCGTTTTCATCGTTTAAATTAGCAGCAATGCACAACCCCAACATGGGATCTACATTTTTACAAATCGCAGAAATTAATGCAACATTTCGATAAGGGGTTTCGATAAAAATCTGGCTCACGCCATTTTTAGCCCCTTTTTGAATGTATTGAAGTTGTTGCGAGCGTGCCGAATTATCAATGGGTAAATACCCATGAAAAACAAACTTTTGCCCGTTAAACCCACTGGCTTGCAATGCCTGCATTATGCTGTTCGGACCAGGAAGTGGAACAACCTTTATCCCTTTTTTATGTGCTAACGCTACAAGTTGAGAGCCCGGATCTGCAACGGCTGGTAAGCCTGCATCGGATAACAATCCTACATTTTTCCCTTCTAACATGGGTTTTAAAAGCGCCCTAACATCTGCAATGTGAGTATGTTCGTTCAACAAATGCAATTCAATATCTTCAAGTGGTCTTTTGGGTGTGCATCCACGAATGAATCTGCGCGCAGACTTGTCGCTTTCAACCACAAAAACGGTCAGGTTGTTGGTAATTTCAGTAACAATGGGAGCTAACCACGATGCATATCCACCTTCGGTTAACGTATTGGGTAGTAGGTATAATTTGCCTAATTCTATCATAATTTAGATGCTAATTGGCTGTGAATCGACCAAAAACAAAATCTTGTTTTGTATTAAATGGGGTAATATGTATAACAAATTTAGTTTCTACTATTTTGAAATCGGTTTTAAAAAAATCAGTTAAACTAGCTTCTGTATTTTTAAAAACAGGCAAGCCACTGCATTTATTAGGGCCGGTGTCGGCAAAGGTACCTATAACTAGGTTATTTGTATTGTTTGAAACAATTTTCAAATACTGCTCTCGTTCTGCTTCTGCGGTGAGGAAATGAAATACAGCCCTATCGTGCCATAAATCATATTTTTGAGACGGGTTAAAATGCAAAATATCCGAAACAATAAATCGCACATTATCTGCTTTTCTCCCTAACCTCTTCTTTGTTTTTTGTAAAGCAATTTCTGAAATGTCCAATACCGATAAATTGGTGTACCCTAAATTTAATAATGCATCAACCAATACACTTTCTCCTCCTCCAATATCTATAATGGAAGCATTTTTAGGCAAATTGTATTTCTGAATCCATTCTAAAGAAAGGCTTGGTTCACTTTCGGTCCAACTAACTTCATTTGCTGACTTTTCAGAGTATATTTTATTCCAATGTTGGCTAGTTTCCATATGTAGTTGGAATCAGTTTTACTTCTATAAATTTAGACATGGGTGTGTTGCTTTTTGCTGCAACATTTTCGATTGGCACCAAAACATTGGTTTCAGGAAAGTAAGCAGCAATACATCCTTTGGCTATATCGTAGGGTATTATCTTGAAATTACGCGCCACCCGTTTCTGATTGGCATAATTGCTTTCAATATCCACCACTTGTTGGTAGGTGAATCCTGCAATATTTATATCTTCTTCATTCATCATGATTACCCTTCGTTCGTTAAAAACACCGCGATACCGATCGTGCATTCCGTAAATGGTGGTGTTAAATTGGTCGTGTGTACGAATAGTCATCAAAATAAATTCGTCTTTTTTTCTATTCCACTTCGGCAATGAATTAACCGTAAATTGGGCTTTACGTGAAGGTGTATTAAACTTCCCATCACGATTACAGTTTGGTAAATAAAATCCTTCAGGTCGAAGAACTTTGGTGTTGAAATCTGCAAATCCTGGTATGGTTACTTCTATCAAGTCACGGATTGCATCGTAATTTGAGCTTAAGCTTTTCCAATCTAACGAAGAATTTTCAAGGCTTTTGGCAGCAATTCCACATACAATAGCAACCTCGCTTTTTAAATATTCTGATGCAGGTTTTAACACACCTTGGCTTTTCGAAACCACCCCCATTGAATTTTCTACACTCACAAATTGCGGTAGGCTGTTTTGTAAATCAATTTCGGACCTACCAAGGGTTGGTAAAATAATGGCTTCTTCGCCTGTAACAACATGCGAACGATTCAATTTTGTAGAAATCTGAACCGACAAATCGCAATTCATCATGGCTTTGCCAGTGAATTCGCTATCGGGCGTTGCAGAAATAAAGTTTCCGCCCATTCCAATAAACACTTTTACTTTCTCTTGATTCATGGCAACAATAGAGTCGACCACATCGTATCCATGTTTGCGGGGAGCACTAAAATTGAACTGATTTTCAAGCGCTTGCAGAAAAACCTCGCTGGGCTTTTCGTAAATTCCCATGGATCTGTCGCCTTGCACATTGCTGTGGCCACGCACGGGGCAAGTGCCTGCACCCGGTTTGCCAATGCTGCCTTTTAACAACAATAGGTTCACAATTTCGCGGACATTTTCAACGCCATTTTGATGCTGAGTTATGCCCATTGCCCAGCAAATGATTATTTTATGATGATTGGCTAGCATTTCTGCTAACGCCAAAACATGCTCTAATTTTGCACCCGATTCTTCGAGGGCTTCTTCGAAATTTTGAAGTTCTAATGCTTCTAAAAATGCATCAAACCCTTCGCATTTATCGTGTATAAATGCATTATCGAAAACTTTTCCAGGATGCTGTTTTTCTTTCTCAAGTAATTTTATCATTACGGCTTTCAACATCCCAACATCGCCATTTATCCGAACCTGTATATTCAAATCGGCTAACGCAGTGCCGCCTTTCAACATGGCTACCGGATTTTTAGGGTCGATAAAGCCCATAGTTCCGGCTTCTTTTATGGGGTTGATGCCAACTATTTTTCCTCCATTATGCTTGCATTTTTCCAATGCTGTTAACATTCTTGGGTGATTTGTTCCGGGGTTCTGACCGATTACTAAAACAACCTCAGCTTTGGCAAAATCATCTAAGGTAACCGAGCCTTTCCCTATTCCTAAGGTTTCGTTTAATCCCGAGCCGCTAGACTCGTGGCACATATTAGAGCAGTCGGGCAAATTATTGGTGCCGTACATGCGTACAAAAAGCTGATACAAAAAAGCAGCTTCGTTGCTTGTTCTGCCCGATGTATAAAAAACGGCTTCTTCTTTTGAAGTCAACGACTTTAATTTAGATCCTATTTTAGCGAAAGCATCTTCCCATGAAATCGGAACATAGTTATTTTTTCCTTTAGCCAGATAAAAAGGCTGAGTTATCCTTCCTGATTTTCCGATTTTAAAATCAGACCAAGTGCTTATTTCTTCAACCGAATGTTTTTCAAAAAATGCAGCATCTACACGCTTTTCTGTGGCTTCTTCGGCTAATGCTTTCACTCCGTTTTCGCAATACTCGCCTAATACAGAGCGCTTTTCATCGGGATCGGGCCATGCGCAACCTGCACAATCAAACCCGCCCTTTTGATTCATTTGATTTAAGGCTTTTACGCCATCAATCAAGTTCATTTCTTCGTAAACGTGCTTCATCGACTCCACAATGGCTGTAAACCCTGCAGCTTTTTGGGCTTGCTTTCCGAGTTGTAAATCGGCAAAAGTTTCGGGTGGCACAATTTGTACGTTACGCTTCATAGGTGCTTGAAAGGGTTAAACCTGCTGTGATTTTTAAACGGTTTTGATGCGAGTAAACAGTCATTCTCTTGTTTCTACAAAAAGCCAATAAGGTAATTCCTAACTCTTCTGCTTTCTCAACCGCATAACTGGATGGGGCTGATACTGCAGCTAAAATTGGTATTTTAGCATGATGTGCTTTTTGTACAATCTCGTATGAAACTCGCCCACTTACGGTTAACAATACGACTTCATTTAACAAATCATTTGCCAACACATAGCCGATAACTTTATCTACGGCATTGTGCCTGCCAATGTCTTCGCGAAGCACCAACAGGTTTCCATCTTTAGTAAAAGCTGCTGCGGCATGCGAGCCACCAGTTTTATGAAATTCAAATTGATGTGCATCCATTTTGCTAAATGCTTGCGTAATTAACGATGTGCCAAACTCAAGGTTCGGATTCACATCTAAGCAGTCATCAATATTTTCGAAAGAGGTTTTACCACAAATTCCGCAACTCGATACCGAAGTTTGATTTCTAGCGCTTTCAATTCCTTTTCCAATCTCTGAATCTGGAATAATAACATAGGCAATATTCGGGATACAATCTAAATTTATTATTGGGGCTGATTTTATTGAATTATAAATTACATTTTCGGCAAAAAGCAACCCATTTATTAAGTCTACATCGTTGTTTGGTGTGCGCATGGTTACCGTATAGGCTATGCCGTTAGTTCGAATTTCTAAAGGAGCTTCTACTGTAAGTGTATCATTAACTATGATTTTTTTATCATTTTCAATAAATACAGCACCAAATTTCTGGAAATCATTCACCTTCCAAAAATAGGGATTAATTTATAGTGATTATGACTTTATTGACTTCAATTCATATGCATACTTATCATAAAGAAAGCAATGAAATTCATCCAACAACCTAATTAATAAATACTTGTGTAGGTATATTTTTATTAAAAATTGCTTAATTCAATAGAAAATATAGCATTACAGTTGAAACATTATATTAATATTGAAGACTTAATAAAAATCATGAAGAAAATTGTTTACTTATTTAGTTTACTCTTTTGTGGATTAATCATTTTTACCTCTTCTACTACCCAAAGACATGGGTTTGCGGGCAGAACTGGTTCTCCTGGTGAACAGACTTGTCAAAGCTCTTGCCATAATAGTTTTGCATTAAATTCGGGTACGGGTTCTGTAGTTATAATTACTGACATCCCAAACAATTCGTATAAACCAGGCACCTTGTATAACATCAGTGTTAATACCGCAAGAGTTGGTTCTACACTTTTTGGTTTTGGCTTAGAAGCATTAAATAACTCTGGAGCAAATGTAGGCACATTGCAGATTTTAAGCTCCTCACAAACACACACCTTGGGTGCTACTATTAGCGGCAACTTAAGGACAAGCATGACCCATGTTCAGAATGCAGGTGCAGTAGCCGATACTAAAACTTTTTCATTTAAATGGTTAGCACCAGCAGCAGGAATGGGGAATGTTAATTTTTATACTGCTGGCGTTTGTGGCAATGGAGACGATACAAATAAAGGCGATTATGTATATACTTCAACATTATCTGTAACAGAAGACTTGTCTGCGGCTGTTTTAACTAATTCAGAGGTTAAATCTTTCGATGTATATCAAGATTTAACGAATCAGAGCTTTGCAGTTTCATTGCAAGGATTTGCAGGACATTCTGAATTATCGGTTTATGAATTAAGTGGGAAATTGATGTATAACTCCAGCTTAGAAACAGATGGCAACCCTTTTAAAACAAACCCTATTCAATTAAAACAGGGTGTTTATATTGTTCGCATTTTAAATAAGGGCTCAACAATCAGTAAAAAGATAATGTTGTAGAAGATTAAAATAACAACAACTGTTAATTTAATACTAACAAAAAAACCGCCAAATGGCGGTTTTTTTGTTAGTGGCCCCGGGCAGAATCGAACTGCCATCAAAAGAATCGGAATCTTTCATTTTATCCATTAAACTACGGAGCCGTAGTTTAGTGGCCTCGCCAAGAATCGAACTTGGATCTAATGTTTAGGAAACATCTATTCTATCCATTGAACTACGAAGCCCGATAAGCGGCTGCAAAGCTAGTGCTTACATGCCAATTATGACGCTATTTTCGAGCCTTTTTGAGTTATTTTTCAATAAATCTATCAAGATTGCTTTTCCTTCTTCGTATACAAAGTCAGACTTGTCTTCTTTTGGCTTTTCTTCTTCTGCACTTAAAATGGGTAAGCCTGAAGCTACGCGCTTCTCATTTACACGCGCTAAATCTCTCTTTTCACGCTCTGATTTTTCTATTTTAGCTATTTCAGCATTTAGGGTAAAGCTCTTCTTTGCGCGTTCAGCTTTGTAAAATTCAATTTGATCAACCAATAGCTTATAATCAATATTCTTTTTCATGCGCTCTTCGTGGTTCTTCTGCAATTTTTGAATTGGCGCCTCTAATTTGCTGTAAAGGTTATACTTGGCAGGTTGTATTTGATCGTACTCTAAAGCAAAGGGCTCTGAACTTTCTCCAAACTCACGCGCATCAAATAAACTCGGGAAAATAATATCGGGTACAACACCTCTATGCTGTGTACTTTCACCATTGATACGGTAGAATTTAGCTCTCGTGATTTTAATCTGTCCAATTGGCTTTTCTGTCAACATCATGCGGTTCATATCCAACATATTTTGCACAGTGCCTTTTCCGTAAGTTTGTTCGCCAACTATTACTCCTCTGCCATAATCTTGAATGGCGCTTGCAAAAATTTCAGAAGCTGAGGCGCTTATGCGATTTACCATAACCACTAGTGGTCCTGTGTAATAAATGCGAGCATCTTTATCGCTTTCAACATCTACAGATCCATCGGCTTGACGAATTTGTACCGTTGGACCAGATGTTATAAACAACCCTGTAAGGCTGATAGCCTCGGTTAACGAACCGCCCGTATTATTGCGTAAGTCTACTAAAACTGCATCTACTTTACTTTTGTTAAAGCCTTCTAATATTTTTTTGATGTCAGATGTTGTGCTGCTATAGTCTTGATCTCCAGGTCTAGAACCGTTAAAGTTGCTATAAAAAATTGGCAGGGTAATCACACCTACTTTATAGCTCTTTTTATTTTGGATAACAGTGTCTATTTTACCTTTAGCAGTTTGTTCTTCTAATTTTACTTTATCGCGCAAAATGTTTACGATTTTAGGAGGATCTGAAGCAACGGCAGTTGAGGTGATTATTTGCAATTTTACCCAAGTATCTTTTTTGCCACGGATTAATTGTACAACATCATCTATTCTCCAGCCTACAACATCCACAAAATCGCCTTCGGTGCCTTGAGCTACAGCTGTAATTTTATCGCCAACGCCTAGCAGCTTACTTCTATCAGCCGGCCCGCCTTTAACCAATTCTCTAATTTTTGTAAAGTCGCCTTCGGTGGTTAATGTTGCTCCAATTCCTTCTAAACTTTGACTCATGTTTATTTTGAAATCTTCAGCTGCACGAGGCGACATATAATCGGTATGCGGATCAATGCACGATGTTATAGCATTTATATAGGACTGATAAATATCTTCTGTTTTCGTTTTAAGGATGGTTTTGCGATAATTTTCGTATCTTTTTAAGATAGTTTCGTTTGCTTCAACTCCCGACTTACCAGAAAGTACCAAACTCAAGGCTTCGTGTTTTAAGCGTTTGCGCCAAAAATCGTCTAGCTCTTTGGATGTTGAAAACCAAGCTGCGTTTTCGCGATCTGGCTCAATTTCTTCTATTAATGCAAAATTGAAAGTGTCTTTTAAAACAAGTCTGATTTTTGCCATTCTACTTGCCATACTTCTCAAGTAGGTGTTGTAAACTAAGTATGGAAACCCGTTTTTTCCTGCGCGTAAGCTATCATCAATAAGAAATCGCATGCTTTCAAACTTCTGAATATCTGAAGCTAAGAAATAAGACCGTGTAAAATCAATCCCCTTTAAAAATCGGTCAAAGGCATGTGTAGAAACACTATCGTTTATCGTTACTTTTTTATAATGCATAGATTGCAATGCATCTACTACCAGGCGCGAAGCTGCTATGTTCTGAGATTCTGGAGCAAGCTTATCTGCTAGAATCAACAACGAATCTTTTTCTTGAGCAAACGAATAATTGGCTCCAATTAGAGCGAGAAAACTAAATACTATGCGTTTCATGTTCATTTTAAAAAGTTGCAGGGAGTTAAGCACTAAAATAATGCCAAATATATAAGTTGTAGGATATTAATTCTAAAAGGCATCATTTACCTTCATATACAGGCTTTTGTTGCCATGAGTGGTCATTCCTAAATCAAGCCTGCCAAATATGCGTTCTTTTTGATTCAATAAAACCCGAATACCACCGCCAAAAGAAGTATAGATTGGGCTATTTAAATCAAGGTGTGCATTTTTGCCTAAGCTGGCAATAGAAACAAAGGTTGAACCATGAACGATTTTCCAAATTGGGAAACGATATTCTGCTTGAGCCGATAAAATAGTGTTATTACGATATCTTCCTAAGAAATATCCACGATTAATCATAGAGCCTCCTAACCGTGGATATTCACGAAATGGGATATCGCCTTGTGTGGTTTGGTAAGTCATTTGTAGTGCAACAGTTTTCCATTGGCTAAGGGGGAAATATTTTCGTAAATCTAAATACACATCCGAAAAATCGAAGTTGCTGCCAAAAGTTTTAGAGTATTGTGTATAGCCAAATTCTGCATAATATCCCTTATTGGATGAAAATGGATTATCTCGTTTGTCTATGATAAGCAATGGGCCAAGACCCACTGAAAAGCTTCCATTTCGGCCATGAATAGTGGTATCTGTAGTATAAAATCCAGAATTCCAGGTTACTTCTTTAATTTGTTGAATGCGAGAGTTTAACCCCACGAACCATCTATTTCTTACTTGAATTAAAGCCTTATTTTGAATGAAATGGCGTTTGTAAAAAAGGGCAGTACGCCTTTCGTCTGGAGCAATGTTGCCAATTCCCCAAAATTTATCGTAAAAATTAACTAAGCCAACTTGTCCACGAAAAATGAATTTTTCATTGGGCAAAAAAAGATTCCATGATCCTTCTAAATCGGATTGTTTTTGAATCGAATAGGTATATTGAACATTCAGAGAAGACGACCTAGTTTTTATCGTTTCAATTTTCTTTTCCAATTTAAAAAAATAAGAAAAGGAAGCACCTATAAACAATCCCGTTTCAGGGCTAATTCCAAGCACAGGAATGGGGACAAGTTTCAGATTTAATGCTTTTAAACTATCAGGATGTAAGCGTTTTAAATGTCCTTTAACAAACCCTTGAGCTGAAGCAGCAATATTTATACAAATAAATAAAAATACTACTCCGCACTTTTTCATATCAGTCGATTTCGCTACATACTATTTCACTCATAACTTCACCAGAATAGGGGTATAAATCCCAATTATCGGTATTGAAATTCAAAATAACACCACAACTTGTTTTAAAAAAGCGAACGGATTGTTTTGACAAAAAAGCTGCTGCCTCGCTTATACCTTGGTTATGACCAATAATAAATAAAGTTTGCACGGTGGGAGAAGTATTTTTCATCACATTTAATATTGACTTCAGTCCAGCTAAATACAATTCATCAAGGTATTTAATTTTGCTTTCATTTACTTTAAATGCAGGTATTAATCCATCAACGGTTTCTTTAGTTCTCTTTGCTGAACTGCTTAGTATCAAATCAGGAGTTCTATCTAATTTGTCATTTAACCATTTGGCAACCTTACGAATATCTTTTATTCCTTTTAAATTTAAAGGTCTTTCGAAATCAGACAATGTAAAATCAGCCCAATCGCTTTTTGCGTGTCGAAGAAAAACTAAAGTACGCTGCATACTCAAAAACTTCTACTGTTTATTATTCGGCTTCTGTTCTACCATGAAGTTTACCTTCGTTGTATGCTTTTTCTTCTTTTGCTAAATTTTTCTTTTCTTCTTCTGTTAGCTGTTTGTCTACCAATTTATCTAAATCCGGTTTCCCGGCTTCTACCCAGGCACTGTACCAAAAACTACCAACGGTAAAAATAGCCTCTCGCATTCTACGCTCTACCATGCCCGACAATAATGTATGATACTTACGCGAAAATTCTGGAGAATACATTTTAACCATATTTGGCCCTTTCTGCTCCATGCTATATTTCATATCAGAAGAAACTTGCCTGCTTGCCTCAACCTCTAATTTCAAAACGGTATCTACTAAACTGGCGCTTTTTAAAACCGCTTTCCAGCTTTCCTGTAATGGTGAATTTATTAATCGAGCTTTTCCTACAAAGAAATCATACTCTGCGTTAAACAACTCGGGTAAGCGCGACTCTAGTAATCCATGAATGCCTACTTGATTGGTAAACTGTCCGTTATAATTGCTGGTTGCATGTAGCGGAACGTGCGCATCGCCAATATAATGTCCAAGATCGGCTGAGTTTCTAAGGATCTTGTATTTATCCATTTCTTTAAATGCATTTACCAAACGGTAATACATTTTTTCGATATGCCAAGGCACAATGCCGTGTGCTTTTAACGTATCTTCTGTGTACTTCATCATGGCATCTTTCCACTTTCGAGGAAGATTATCGTATGGTGCTGCGCCATACTTATCGATATCTAAATAATGTCTTGGTGCTTCTTCTGGATCAGCATATCTGCGTTTATCTGGGTCAATAGCATGCTCTGTTATATATTCGATATTCGCCTTGTAAAAGCCTATCATTTCCATAGGCAAGGTAAATACAGCTATTCTATTGATAGTTTTATGTGCCCAAAAGCCCCAAGACTTTGTATTTTTTGGTAGTAAAAGCAGGGTTACCATAAAAACAACCCCTAATATTTTCTTAAGCATTAGCGCAAATATACGTGGATATTTTTAAACCTATTATTTTGCTAGATTTCATATTATAATTAGCAGTTATACCTAATAGCTAGATTAAAAACTAGAATGAAACATTAACTTAATAAATCGTATTAGAATCAATAATTTCGCAACATTAGAATTTACTTTTGCTAAAAACAACTCAATTCTGTGTTTACTATCGACATCCATACGCATATCATGCCTCAACATTTACCCAATTGGGATCAAAAATTTGGGTACAAAGGGTTTATTCAGCTTGAACACCACAAACCGTGTTGTGCACGAATGATGCAAGGCGATAAGTTTTTTAGAGAAATCGAACACAATTGCTGGGATGGAAATGTGCGGGTTGCAGAATGCGATGTGCAAGGCACACACATGCAAGTATTAAGCACCATTCCCGTACTTTTTAATTATTGGGCTAAAGATCAGGATGCGCTTGAAACCTCAAAATTCATCAACGATCATTTAGCTAAAACAGTAGCTGAAAACCCCGATAGGTTTGTGGCTCTGGCCACTGTTCCACTTCAAAATCCATCACTAGCTGCACTAGAATTAGAACGATGTGTAAATGAGTTGGGCTTTCCGGGAGTTGAAATCGGATCACACATCAACGATTGGAATTTAAGCGACCCTGCGCTAAACGAGTTTTGGGAAGCTTGCGTAGAATTAGATGCCTGCGTTTTTGTGCATCCTTGGGACATGATGGCAAAGGAAAAAATGAGTAAATATTGGCTGCCTTGGTTAGTGGGTATGCCAGCAGAATCATCTTTAGCCATTTGCAGTATGATTTTTGGAGGCGTTTTTGAAAGATATCCTGCATTAAGAGTTGCTTTTGCGCATGGTGGCGGCTCTTTTCCGTTTACAATTGGCAGAATTGAACATGGATTTAATGTTAGACCCGATTTAGTTGCGGTAGATAACCAAGTAAATCCGCGCGCCTATTTAGGAAAATTTTGGCTAGACTCTCTAGTTCACGATAAATCGGTATTAGATGGATTGATAAATTTGGTGGGACCAGAGAAAATTGCGCTAGGTTCTGACTATCCTTTTCCGCTTGGCGAACTTTCGCCAGGAAAGCTTATAAAAGACAGCGATTACGATACACGAACCAAAGAATGGCTTTTGCATAAAAGCGCGGAAGAATGGCTAGGCCTAACTTTTACTAAATAATGGAAGAAGGATACGAAGTAAAAGTAGGCAAATTCGAAGGTCCATTCGACCTGTTGTTGTTCTTTATTGAACGCGATGAGCTAAACATTTACGATATCCCTATCGCTAAAATCACAGCTGACTTTTTAGATCATTTGCATGTATTGCAAGAGTTAAATTTAGAAGTTGCCAGCGAATTTATATTGGTTGCAGCCACTTTAATGCGCATTAAAGCTAAAATGTTGCTCCCGAGAAAAGAGTTGGATGAATCGGGCAATGAAATTGACCCGCGTATAGATTTAGTTCAACGGCTTTTAGAATACAAGCAATTTAAAGAAGTGCTTTCTCAACTTCAAACCCTCGAAGAAGTTCGATTGCAAAAATTTAAACGGGGAAACCTTACCCAAGAAAGCAAAGACATTTCATTGTCGTTTGCTGCTTACGAAGAACTTTCGAATGTAGATTTATACAAACTCCTGAAGGCATTTCATAAAGCCTTAGACAAACATGCCATACGGTTAGAAAACCCAACCCATATCGTTGAGCAATTGCCTTATACCATTGCAAGTCAAAAGTTTTGGATAAATTCCTTAGTTGAAGAACAGGGAAAAGTATCGTTTGAATACGTTTTGCATTATTGCAAAACGAAAATGGAAGTGGTGTTTACTTTTTTGGCGATTCTAGAAATGCTCCAACTTAACTCCATTGGCATTTTAATAGGCGATGGGTTTAATCATTTTTGGATAATTAAACCCGAGATTGAAAATTAATTATTCTAAAGTTTCATTTACATCTTTTGGTAAATAGATATAAAAGGTAGCTCCAATCCAGGTTTTCCTTCAGCCCAAATTCTACCATTATGTGCCCGAATAATTTGCTGAGCTGTTGCTAAACCTAATCCCTGTCCATCAAAAGTACCAGAAAGGGGAGTTCTATGATAAGGCAAGAAGATTGATTTGGATTCACTTTCTTCGAAACCAATACCATTGTCTTTTATGTAAACAATTTCTCGGTTATTACTATTGGTAAATGATGAAATAATGATTTGAGGTTTTGCATTTACAGATGAAAACTTAAGTGCATTTATAAGTAAATTATTAAAAACAGGAATTAACAACTCCTTGTTCCCCATCAAATCAATTTCTTTCTCTAAAATAATTTCATGTTTAAAGTTCAGAAAAGTCAATCTAAAATCGGCAACTAGCGTATTAATCACTTCGTTTAATGAAAATTAAGTCTTGCTGATATTTTTGCTGTTAACCGCAGTAATTTGAAGCAATGAATTCACAAATTCGCTTAGCGCTAGCGATGAATTATATATTTTTTGAACGTAAAAAGCTGCTTCATCGCTGATTTCATTTTTATTACGTTCTAAAATCACATTTCTTAAGCCAGAAATCGTATTTAATGGTGATTTCAAATCATGTGCAATCGCAAAACTATATTTTTCGAGCTTTAGGTTAATTTCTTTGATTTCCGATACAGATTGCATCACTTCTTTAATTCAAAGATTTGCTTTGACTTCAAAAGTAAAGTCATCAACTACCAATACAACACCAATAATTTCGTTTTATTCACCTTTACAGGAACAGTTTTCACCCAGCAAAACAATTCCGTTTTAGGCTCTTCTAAACTAACAATTTTTACCTTATAATTAAAGCATCTATCATTGAATGCACTTTTTATAGGTAAATCTGAAATGTCAAGAGGCAATTTGTTTTGAAAATCAAAGCAATTGAAATGATTGCTAAAAGTGGGCCATTTTGTTACACTTATTTACTCCATTTAAATCAATATAAATTATCCCTTCAGTAACACTTTCAAGCAAAACTTTTAGTTGAGCTTTACTAATCTCATGCTCATCAAATTTCTTTTCTGTGGTCATCAAGGTTATTTTCCGTTGTAAATTTTCTTTAACTGTTCGTTGGTTTCTAGGCTTGCTATCTCTTTTTTAGCATTTGCTAATTCTTCTTGTGCTTTTTTAAGCTGAGAAATGTTTTTTGCAAAACCTACTTTTTCTAGATCCGATTTTGAAGCATCGTTAACCTTTGCTTTAAGCATGTTTATTTTATCGGTATAGTACATATTAAAGTCGTCCAATTTTTGGTATGCATAATATCTGTGCCACCAAGGATCCCCGTTTTTAGCAATGTTGGTATAAAACTGAATTCCTTTCTCAACCTCTTTATCGCCAAACCTTAAAAGGTAATCAGCATAATTGTTAATTACACTCATTTTTTGGTTAGTTTCCCCATCGTTATAAGCTTGTAAAAAAATTGCGTCATCGTTTAAGGTTCCGCGTTTTTTCACCACTTCCAAAATACTGTTTTGCACAAAAGTTTCGTTCTTATATTCGCTGATTAAGCGCTGTGCTTGGTTTGAATCTATATTGCTTATAGCAGTTATGCATGAACCCATAACTGCATACGATGAGTCTTTTTGCAATATAGAGAACAAGGTCTGTACAAATTCTGGGCGTTTGATTTCGCTTAAACGTCTAACTGCTTCTACCCTAACAGATGCTTTTGAGTCTGTTTTTGCCATCATAACCAGTTGATTAACAAACGCTTCATCGGTCATCCACCCTTCAAACTTATATCCTTTTAACGCTTGTAAGCGTATTCCCCAAAACGTATGCGATAGCGCTTCGAAAACTGCATTTTTCGCATCCTGACTTTTAGATTTACGTAGAAAATCTAAGGCTTCATATTTATCTAAAAATAACGGTGCCAACTTCCATTGTACCAAGCATTCTTCTAAACCTTTCGGGTCTTTTTTCTCGCAAACCAAGGTTTTTTCTGCATCAATATTAACTAAAAGTGGCTTTTGCTCGAACCGGTAAGAGAACGACTGGGTGCGTTTGTTAATTTCTATTTTTTCGCGTTTTACGCCTTCACCAACGGTATAAAAATCGACATACATTGGAATTTGAAATGCTTCCGGAACATCTTTTGATGCTTTTTGTACTTGCTCAAAATTTACCGTCATGATTCTTGTACTATCAGACCAATTGTAACTAACATTCAATTGTGGATGCCCGCCTCCAAAATACCATTGATTAAAAAACAGATTTAAATCACGGCCTGTAATTTCTTCGAATACTAAACGTAAATCGTGTGCCTCTGCACTTTTATGTTTGAATCTGGTGAGGTACATTTTCAAGCCTTCGAAAAATGCGTCATCGCCAATTTCTTTGCGCAGCATATGCAATATTCGTCCGCCTTTGCTGTACGAAATACCATCAAACATGGCTTCTTTATCATCGTAATAAAAACGAATCAAATGTTTTGGCTCGCCATATTTGGCTTGACCCAAATATCCGTTTAGGGTATAGTTAAAGTCGTAATCGGCATCAAAACGGCCGTACTTATACTCATTCCACAAATATTCACCGTAGGTAGCAAACGATTCGTTTAACGACAAATTGCTCCACGACTCGGCAGTAACTAAGTCGCCAAACCAATGGTGAAATAGCTCGTGCGATATTACGTTTTCAGGGTCACCATCTAACAATTCGCGGGTAGTTTTTTGCGCAAAGTCGCCAAAAACAACAGCTCCTGTGTTTTCCATAGCACCAGAAACGTAGTCGCGTACAACTACCTGTGAGTATTTGTCCCACGGATAATCTACACCTAATTTCTTCGAGAAAAATTCAATCATTTCTGGTGTTTTCCCGAAAATGGCTTTCGCATGAGCAGCATATTTAGGCTCTACATAGTAGTTTACCTCTTTTCCTCTCCACTTATCCTTAATAATCGAAAAATTACCTACAGCCATCATAAATAAATACGGAGAATGGGGTAAAGTCTGTTTCCAATAATCGGTTTTTGTTCCGTTTTTATTCTGCATTGAATAAATCAATTGCCCATTTGAAAGGGTAACCATGCTTGTGTCAACGGTAATATATATGTCTTGCGAAGTTTTCTGATTTGGCGCATCTATAGTCGGAAACCAAACCGAGCTTGCTTCAGTTTCTCCTTGAGTCCAGATTTGTTTTGGCTTTTTCGGGTCTTTTCCGTCTGCATTGATAAAAAACAATCCTTTATCGCTCGAAATCGCATCGGAGCCTTTTGCTTTATGACTTTCGGGACGAGCAACATACTCTATCAACACCTGATATTTGTTTTTTCGAGTAAAAACTTGATTTAGTTTGATGTAGATTTTTGCTGAATCATACCTATAATTTAAGGCTTGAATGTTATCGTCAGAAACCATTTCCACACGTTTAATATCCATCGATTTGGCATCAAGGACTAAACTATCAGTGTCGTAGAAATAGGGTTTTAAGGTTAACCAGGCTTTTCCAAGCATTTGCTTTTTTTCCCAATCGAAACTCACTTCTAATTTTGTATTTATGAGCTCGTTATTTTTAGTTCTACTTGCTCTATAATCTGTAATCCGGTCGTATGTTGGCTTCGCATCTTCTTCAGAGTGAGGGTCAGCATGCCCAGTGCCTTTTGCAGAAAGAGTGGTTTCGTTTTGTTCGTTTTTTGAAGATTTTTGGCTTTTACAACCTTGAATTGAAATCAAAAGAACAATTAAAAAAGCGGATAAAATTGGTTTTTTCATAAAATTATAGGCTGCAAAAAACAAAAAAAATAGATTGGTTTCTCCAAAATACGATAAATACTGATTTTTTTTAGAATTTGGTGACTATTCATCTATTTATATGAATCTTTGCACTTCGACTTTTCTATGTTAGAAATCAATATTTTAAATCGTGTTTTTGGTGTTGAACGTAAAGACGCCAACTATTCAATTAACGGTGAAATTAAGGCTGCAGATATTGTTTCCTTAGGAAATAATCGTTATCAGCTTCTTTTAAACGAAGTTTCTCATGTAATTGAGGTGGTCGAATTCAAGACGGAAGAAAAACAGCTAACGATACGAATCAACAATAAATTATTGACCCTAACGATTAAAGATGAAATGGATCAGCTATTGCATCGCTTAGGTTTTGACACCACGGCTACAAAAAAAATAAACGATATAAAGGCGCCCATGCCGGGTATGGTTTTACGCATCATTGCTGAGGTTGGACAAGTTATTTCGCAAGGCGATCCAATTTTGGTTCTTGAATCCATGAAAATGGAAAACGTACTTAAGGCAGCTGGCGATGGCGTAATAAAAGCTATACATGCCCAAAGCGGCAAACCGGTAGAAAAAGGAGAGTTACTGATTTCGTTTGAATAAGATTATTTCAAAAAATGGTATTGAATACGCTTTCAAAAAGGGCGTAGGCGAGCCGGTAATTTTACTTCATGGTTTTTTAGAAGACTTGAATATGTGGCAGGGGGTTATTGCTGCCATACCTAATCCTGTATATGCCCCAAATTTTCCGGGAATTGGAAACAGCTCCTTTGAAAATCAAAATTCCATAAATAGCCTTTCTAAAAAAATAAGAAATTGGTTTTCAGAATTAAACATTTTACCCGCAATTGTTCTCGGCCACTCGATGGGAGGCTATGTAGCTTTACAATTTGCAAAAAACTATCCTGAAAACGTATTGGCTTTAGGCCTTTTGCAATCTACTTCAAAGCCAGATTCTTCATCTAAAATTGAGTCCAGAAATTCGCTTATTGCCCACTTAAACAATTATTCTAAAAAAGCAATAATTCAATCTATTCCTTCCCTTTTTTCAAATATTTCAGCTCAGAATTTCCAACAATCCATATCCGAAATTCAGCAAAATGTTGAGCAAACATCTACAGAAGTATTGCTTTCACAAATTGAAGCAATGCGTGACCGCGCAGACCATTCCGTGTTTTTACAAGAAATTAAAAAACCCGTACTATTAGTTAGTTCAACTAACGATTCTCTTTTTCAAGTGCGCGATGTAATTGAAGAATCTTTCCTTATTAATAAAGCTGTGGTTTGTATTTTGCCCAATACGGGTCATATGGCTACGTATGAAAATCCAAGCAAATTATTGAAAGTGATAAATGATTTCTTAATATTGCTAAAAGAAATTTAACTTATGTATACAGGTATATTGCATACCCACAAATTAGTGGTTCTGATTTTTATGGTTTACTACCTAGTCAGATTAATTTTATTGGTAACCAACAAACATGAGGCATTAGAAAAGGTATCAAAAAAATTCAAGATACCTGACATGATTGTTTCAACCCTGTTTTTAGTTACAGGTATTTATTTGGCTACACAAGCCCCATCCATATCGGTTGGAAATTGGTTTGTTGTTAAATTAACGTTGGTATTTATTTCAATTCCAATTGCAATTATTGGCTTTAAAAAGAAAAATAAAGGTTTAGCACTTTTAGGATTACTAATCATTTTAGTTGCGTACCGTTTATCTGAAGTTAAAAGTATCACCTTCAAAAAAGGCGAATTTGCAACTCAAATTGCCAGCAATAGCAATGTTGATTTAAAAAACATCTCAGATCCAATGGAATTAGGCGCTGCGGTTTTTACTACAAAATGTGTTATTTGTCATGGAAACGATGGCAAACTAAACCAAGCTGGAGCAAAAGATTTAAGCATAAGTCCAAAAAGCGTGGAAGAAATGCGCGATGTTATTGGAAAAGGCAAAAACAGCATGCCCAGCTTCAAGGATAACTTAAACCAAAATGAGATTGATGCAGTGGTCGCTCATATTCGTGCAAAAATCATGGATCCTGCAATCCAACCTATTATTAACAAATAACTCAAAAATAAAAGCCTGAAAGAACTTCAGGCTTTTATTTTATGTATCTGTTTAGTTTCATAACATTATTGATGGCACCTATCCCCTTTTGATGGAGTGAAGGCGTAGCCGAAACGAAATCAAAAGGGGGGTGGAAAAAAGTTGATTATTTTTGTTTTACTAACAAATAAAAATAATTATGCAACAAA
>CAMTUB010000024.1:0-4123 GCA_947084835.1 uncultured Bacteroidota bacterium
ATATTTGAATGTATACATTTGTTAAATAAATATAAAGAAAGGAGGATAATGATAAAGAGGAAGATTAAACAAAAAACAGCGTAAAGCCGTTTGCAGAGATTTAAAATATAAAAAAAGGGAGAGCGGCAAGCCTTCCTAAGAAAACTTCCCCACTCTTCCCTACTTGAAATTGGAACCCCAAGTAGCGCAAAGATAATCATTTTATGATTTGTTGGGGTAGTTCAGCTTGCTGAATAAACCTTAAAAATTAGAAATGATTAAAAAACTCAACTTAACACTTGCACTAATGACGATGTTTTTCGTAAATATTAGTACCCTAAAAGCGCAATGCGATTTTACCATAACCGCCAAAGGCTATGCTTGCAAGGGCAGTCCATTTGCTATAACTGTCCATGATACTTATAATAGCATACTTAGCTATCAATTGGTAATCTATGAAAATTCAGGACCCATTGATTTTGGTAATACAACTGGAGTTTTTGCTCCAACTTTGCAAGATTGTGGTACATTATCGTATTCTATTACAGCAGGTTGTAATGGAAGTTCTAAAACAAAATACTTTACTGTAAACGTAATTTGTATAGATGCGACCTTAACTCAAATAGGAAATGAGTGCTACGGAACGTCCTCCTTAAATTTACAAATAACTGGAACTACCAATTTTAAAATAGTTTGGAGAGACCCCTACGGTGCAATTGTTGGGAATGCGAATGTTTTACCAATTACCAACCTACTTCCAATTCAATACACCTATACTATCACCGATGTAAACAGCGGTTGCAGCATTACAAAAACCTATACGCCTAATACAAATTGCTGTGCAAATGCTATTTTTACTAAACCAGATTTACCTTCAAATACTGTAACGTGGTCTGGCAATTTAATGGTGAAAGAAGTAGTTCATGTAAAAAAGGGAGAGTCGTTAGCAATTCAAAACGCAAATATTTATTTTGAACCCTGCGCAGGTATAATAGTTGAAAGAGGAGGAAGTGTAAATATTACTTACTCAAACCTAACATCGTGTTCAACTAAATGGCGAGGTATCGAAGTATGGGGAAAAGCCAATGTTTCAGACAGAACTTCTGCTCACGGTTATTTATCTATTGAAGAAGAAAGTACCATTGACAATGCACAAATAGGTATTTTGGTTGGCAAATTAGATTATTCGCTAACAAACAGCTATGATTTTAATTTTTCAGGAGGTATTATCAAGGTAAACCACTCACTATTTCAAAAAAACAGAAGAGATATCGTTTTTATTAATTATCCCTATGAATATGAAAATGGCATTAATAACCCAACTATTCAAAATAGTAAATTTATTACATTAGATCATTTTGGAAATTGTACCGATCAGGAGGATAATTTTGATATTTTAAATCCAAATTATGATAGAAACATTATTATTAGTGGTATCAACCACCTTACGCTTTCCTCAAATGAGTTCTTAGTTGTAACTGGAAGTATGACCCCTCACGCCATCACCATAAGAGAAAACGCGTCAGGTTCGAAAAGGTGGCTAAACAATACCAGCGTTTCTACCAATATATCGTTAATAGAAAACAAATTCTCTAACCATGATATTGGAGTAGCAATGGAACAAACCAACGAAAGCTTAGTAAAAGGCAACAAGTTTTTAAACTCCAAACACGGTATGCTGTACCTTACAAAAAATGTTGCTCCGGGTACAGTTTGGGTTGCTGATAATATTTTTAATGGTAATGTAATAGCAGGTTTAACGATTTCACCCGAAGAAAACCCTTTTACAGGTTTTAACAGTACTACAAACTACATAACCGACCTTAAAACCTGCTCAAACACGTTTACCGACTGCATTATTGGCATTGCAGGTTCTAATGCTATTGTGGATCACGGGAATATCGATGTTATACCTAATAATAATTTTAATACTTTATTTGTAGATATATTTTGGGATGAGAACGCAACCAGTGGATTGACCTATAATTCAGGTTTTTCTCCAACAGGTCATAGAATTCTTAATTCTAGTTTTATTTTCAATTCTATGTCCTTAGGGAGGCTAACATCTCAATTTAACTTTATTCAAAGAACTGCAGCAAAAAATTGCAATTACACCAATAACATTCAATACAAAAAAGCAAAAACAGCACTAGTTCAACCCAATTTAGTGTTATACCCGAATCCTGTTGGTGAATTCGTAAACGTAAACTTTTCAGAATCGGTAGAAAACGATGCCAATTTGGTTGTTACTGATATTCAAGGGAAAGTATGTTTTACAGAAAAAATCAGTTCTGGTTCTCAAAACCATACCGTAAATACCAAAACACTTAACAGTGGCATGTATTTTATTAGGCTGAACTTGCAAAACGGCAAATCTTTAACTTCCAAGTTTATAAAAACGAATGAATAAAAAAACACCTTTTGTTTTTTTACAATTGCTAAAAGCATGTATGCTTTTAGCAATTGCTTTTTTAGGCATAAACAGCACCTTTGCCCAAAATAAAATGGGTAATCATTGGTATTTTTCAGCGGGGTTAGGGTTAAATTTCTCTTCTGGAGGTCCTGTATTAGACACAAATGGCATGCCTGGTCAATACTATAGTTCTGTTGTGTGCGATGTAAACGGCAATTTACAGTTTTACACCGATGGGGTTTATGTACACAATAAAAAGCATGAGATTATGAAACAAATTTTGGCGACTGTTTGTATTATCAGATCTATACAGGGTGTTATAAGCATTCCGGGTAACAATAATAAATTTTATATTTTTAATCTTTCCAATACAAATAAGGCAAATTGTAATTTAGGCAATTATGTTTTAGGATTAAGTATAGTGGATATGAACCTTAATAACGGGTTAGGCGAGGTAACTTTGGTAGATTCATTAATCCATTTTCCAAAAACATTAGGCACTAGACTAACAGGCTGCCGTCATCCTAACGGACGAGATTTTTGGATCATTTCCCAGTCGCTTTGCAATTCAACAAACGAGGTTTATGCTTTACTCGTTACCCCCAATGGACCTACAAACACTCTTATTACCTCTGTTTTACCAAAGCCCCCTAGTAATCAAATTGATGGTAGTAGTTGTTCCTATAGCTTTAATTTAAAAGCATCAAACAACGGCAAAAAACTTGTAAGTCATTTTTTCTCCTACACCAGTTTAATGGATTTTGACCCTGCTACCGGCAAAGCCAGTAATCCCTTATGGCACGATATGCGCCCTCCAGGTATAGATAATACCACCTGTATGGGCATAGCCTTTGCCCCTGGAGATAGTATTTTGTATATAACTTGTACCAGACCTTGGCAAGTTAGTAATCATCACGGTCTATACCAATTCAGGCTTAATGTCCCTGACCCTTTTTCTACCAAATACCTTATACCAGGTACCGATGTTTATCCGTTGCCTGTAATTTACGGCCGGTATGGCGGCATTCAGATTGCTCCTGATGGCAAAATGTATGTGGCTAAGAGTGCTGGCATTATTGGCGGAATAAATGATTCTACTAAAATGGGGGTTATCCAAAACCCCAACGGCATTGGCTCAGCGTGTAACTATACACCCAACGGCCCTTCATTGCCCAACAATTGGAATTCGAGTATGGGAACTAAAAGATATCCCTATTACGCTCTCCCCCATTACTTAGATGCCTTGCTCATTGCGCCTAACTACAGCGGCTGCGGCCCACTTACCGTAAACTTTAAAAACCCATTGCCGGGGGCAACCTCGTATGCATGGGTTTTCCCCGATAATACTACCAGTAATTCGCCAACGCCAACCTATACTTTTACCCAAAGCGGGCAACATGTCGTGCTGCTCAAAGTGGGCTTGCCCGGGGGCGGTTTCGATAGTTCGCACGTACTTGTTGAGGTGTACGACAACCCTAAAAAATTCTACCGCTTGCTTTCCGATACGGTTTGCAAAAACACCCCTACAACCCTGAGTTTCGATACCTTGGGCAGCAACATGCGTATGCGCTTGTACTACAACGGCTTGAAACTTTTGCCTAACCTGCAAGAAAAATATATACTTACGTTGGGCACCAACCGCACGGTATGGGTCGCCAGCGAAAACACACTCACGGGCTGCACCGATAGCAGCGCGTACACCATTACCGTTGGCGATTCTGTCAACAAAAG
>CAMTUB010000025.1:0-21057 GCA_947084835.1 uncultured Bacteroidota bacterium
CATTTCAAGCGGTTGAAAAATGGTTTGAATTAAAACCTGAATTATTTAAACTAAATCCAACTGAATTTAAAACTAAAATTTTAACTTTAAACAAAGAAATAATCAATTCACATCAACAACCTTGTGAAACTTGACAACTAGATGTTCCAATTCCAGTATTGTACTTAGCTGAAGAAAAAGATGGTTCGTTTAGTGTTATCGATGGCCAGCAACGCTTAACCTCCTTTTTGTCTTTCGTTGAGGGTAAATTTCCAAACGGGGATGTATTTAAATTATCAAGCTTAAAAGTTCTTAATGAAATAAACCGTAAAACGTTTGAACAATTACCAAAAGAACACCAAACAAAAATCAAAACCACCACTTTGCATTCTATTATTATTAAAAAAGAATCTAATGAGGATATTAAGTTTGAAATATTTGAGCGCCTAAATACTGGTTCTACCAAACTAAACGAAGATGAAATACGCAATACGGTTTACCGTGGTAATTACATAAGCTTACTTGCTGAGTTAGAAAAAAACGAAACTTTTGACAGTCTAGTTAGAAAGGCAAATTTTAAAACCAGAATGGTTTATAGAGGTATGATTTTACGTTTTTTAGCAATTAGCGAAAAGTCTTACTTAAACTATAAAGCCAATATGAAGCAATTTTGTAATAAAGAGCTTCGTGACAATAGAAACTTAGCAAATGAAAAAGCGAATGAATATAAAAAACGTTTTGAACATTGCTTAGACCTAGTTAAAACCGTTTACGGCAAAAATGCCTTCAGACGTTATTCTGCTGGCGATGAAATCTCTGCTGGCAAATGGATTACCAATCAAATAAACATGGCACTTTTCGACCTACAAATGGTTGGTTTTGCTAACTATAGTAAAAACGATGTGTTAAGTAATGCTGATGCGATACGCGAAGGATTATTGAATCTAATGATTACAGATGCTAAGTTTATGGAACTTATAGCATTTAAAACTTCTGATACAGACAATGTTAAAAAAAGGTTTAAAATTTACATGGATATGTTAGATACCATCATCGGTGATCCAACCTACCAACAGCGTATTTTCCCTTACGTCTTAAAAGAAGAGTTGTTTAAAGAAAACCCTTATTGCGCAATTTCTAAACAAAAAATATTAGCAATTGAAGATGCAGAGGTAGACCATATAATACCATATAGCAGAGGTGGTAAAACAGAAAGAGAAAATGCACAACTAACATTAAGGCATTTTAACCGTGCTAAAAGCAATAGCCATTCTGTAATCTAAATCAAATCCTGTTAATTATAGTTATGGCTATTAAAGTATAAAAGCAAACCTTTAAATAGATAATGTAGAATTATAGCACCAAACTAACATAAGAAAACTCTTATGTTAGTTTAGTAGTAGTAAAGTAACATTAGAATAACATTTAGAATCTAGTTTAACAGTTTTTGTTGGTTTACAATTCATATTTTTTTTGTATTTTTGTATACAATAATCAAAGCAATGAAAGCACAAATAGGTAGTCGTATTAAATCAGCAAGAATATTAGCCGGCTTGTCGCTTCGTGAGCTTTCCGATGCGCTTAATGGCATTGTGAGCCATAGTGCTATTAGCAAGTACGAAAAAGGCGAAATGATGCCGGATAGTAAGGTTTTAATTGCTTTGTCTAAAACTTTAAATGTTAAAACTGACTATTTCCTAAAACCCCAAACTGTGGTAATTGGCAATATAGAATTCCGAAAAAAAAGCAGTTTAACTGTAAAAAAAGTAAATTCTATTAAAGAAAACATTAAAGACAATATCGAAAGATATATTGAATTGGAATCTTTCTTAAATTTCGATAATGCATTTAAAAATCCTATAAAAGAGATTGCTATCCTAAATTTTGAGGATATTGAAAACGCAGTGCAAGTTCTTCTCCATAAATGGGATTTAGGCACTAATGCAATCCCAAATGTGATTGAAATTTTAGAAGACAAAGACATTAAAGTTGTTGAAATTGATGCAGATGATAAATTTGATGGTCTTTCGGGTTGGGCAAATCAAATTATTCCCATAATTGTTGTTAATAAAAACTTCTCAGTAGAGCGCAAACGTTTTACTGCTTTGCACGAATTAGGCCATTTACTATTGTCTTTAGATGCTCAAAATATAAGCCATTCCGAATTAGAAAAAATGTGCCATCGCTTTGCTGGGGCAATGTTGTTGCCTAAAGAAACTCTTTTCAATGAGTTAGGTCAAAAACGTAGTTCTATTTCTTTAAACGAACTTATTTTCATTAAAGAATCATATGGCGTATCCATTCAGGCAATTATGGCTAGAGCTAAAGACCTAAATATTATTACCAACGACCAATATATAAGGTTTAGAATATGGGTAAACAGCAACGAAAATCATAAAAAAGAAATTGGTTATGGAGAATATAAAGGAACCGAACACTCATCACGTTTTAAACAATTATTATACAGAGCTACTTCTGAAGAAATTATTTCTATGAGTAAAGCTGCAAGCCTTTCTAATATAAAACTTGCTCAGTTTCGAGACGAATTTATGGCAATATGATTGTAGTTGTTAATGATGCCAACATACTTATAGATTTAATTAAACTTCAATTAGTTGATGCGTTTTTTAATCTTAATTGGGAGTTTCATTCCACAAACCTTATTATTGAAAACGAATTATACGATGAGCAAAAATTACAATTACAACCCCATATCGTAAACGGCAAACTTATTATTCAAGAATTAGATGTGGCCGATATGTTAAACATAATGTCAATACAGGCTCAAAAACCGCAATTGTCAGACAAAGACTGCTCTGCCCTGCATTGTGCTCAAAAACTAGATGCAGCTTTAATCACATCCGATAATACTTTACGAAAATTTGCCAAAACAAAAAACATAGTGATTCATGGCCACTTATGGATATTTGATGCATTACTACAACAAAACTGCATAACCCCACAAACAGCCATTACCAAGCTTAACCAACTAAACACCATCAACCCAAAACTAAATTTGCCAAAAGTAGAATGTGATGCAAGAATCGAAAAATGGTCCTTACTTTAGTTTAAATAAATTAAATCAATTGTATATAAACATCTATATTATGAGAGCAAGAATACATTTTAACGAATTTTACACCAAACATTTGATGAACAATTCTAATCTGATGGACAGTTTAATAACTGTTAATGATGAAAATGATTTTATAACAGAATTTTGGATTGAAAATCATGTCCTTGATAATAACGAATTCTCATTTAGGTTTCAACTACTTAACTTAATTAAAAACAGTTTTACTACTGCATTTAATGTAGAGTCAAATAACGTTGAAATAGCTAATGACGAAAATAATGATTTACCTACCTTTTTAATAAGAAGTACTGTGGCTCAAAATCAAAGATTAATTGCAAGCATTATCGATTTCGAACTATGACAAAATGGAAAGAATATAAATTCTCAGACTTTGTAAATATCAACCCAAAGGTTGCACTGAAAAAAGGGGTAGAATATTCCTTTGTTGAAATGAAGGATTTAAGCGAGGGAAATAAGTTTGTTTTACCTACTCAAAATCGTGAACTAAAAGGCGGTTCAAGATTTGAAAATGATGACACATTATTTGCAAGAATAACCCCATGCTTAGAAAACGGCAAAATTGCTCAAGTAAATGGTCTTGTAAATGGAATTGGTTTTGGTTCAACTGAATTTTTAGTTTTCAGAGGTAAAAAGGGTGTTTCAGATACCAATTTTGTATATTATTTATCGTTATCAGATGATGTTAGAAGTTTTGCAGTACAAAATATGGTTGGTACTTCAGGCAGACAAAGGGTAAGTTGGCAAGCTTTTGAAAACTTAACAGTTTCTGTTCCCGACCTCCAAACCCAAACCGCAATAGCAGAAATCCTATCCTCATTAGACGACAAAATAGAACTCAACAACAAAATAAACCAAGAGTTAGAAAACCTTGCCCAAACCCTCTTTAAGCAGTGGTTTATAGATTTTGATTTCCCATATTCCCCTCCTTCGGAGGGGTGTCCGCAGGACGGGGTGGTTATTGGCCAACCCTACCGCTCATCTGGTGGAGAAATGGTAGATTCCGAATTAGGACAAATCCCGAAAGGGTGGGTAGTGAGAACACTCAAGGATGAGTTTAATCTAAATATGGGGCAATCACCAAAAGGAGATACTTATAATGATATCAGAGAAGGTATGATATTCTTTCAAGGTTGTTCTGACTTCGGATTTCGTTTTCCATCTGTACGAAAGTATACGAGCGTCCCAAATAAGATTGCTAAAAAATTTGAAACTTTAATTAGTGTTCGTGCTCCAGTAGGTGACATTAATATGGCAGAAATAGAATGTTGCATTGGTCGTGGGCTTGGCTCAATTTCACATCCTATGAATTATTTTTCATATACCTATTACAAAATGCTTTCAATTCAGGATGTACTGAAATCTTACGACAATGAAGGAACTGTTTTTGGTTCAATAAACAAAGAAACTTTAGGCAATATCAAATGCATAATACCATTTATAGATTTAGTTCAACGATTCAATAACTTAATTGAAGAAAAGGATTCTTTAATCTATAATGTTTTCTGCGAAAACCAAACCCTAATCACCTTACGAGACACCCTTTTACCCAAGCTAATATCAGGTGAATTAGAGGTGGCAGAAACTAATCTAGAATTACTTAAACTTTAAATAATTATGAAAAATGTACTTTTTTTAATCATCTGCATGTTTGCAAGCATGCAATTAGTTTATTCTCAAGAAATAAAAACGCCTAAAACGGAAACCAAACGGGTTTGTTGTAAAGCTAAGAAATGTAAGAAGTCTATAGTAGTAAAAGAGAATATAGTATCTGATACAACAAAGGTTATTGAGTTTGACTTCAAAACCAAGAAGTTTACAAATGCTAACAACCCAAGTGAAATTAATCTCAAAAAAGGAGATTTATTTCAAATTAAGGTTAGTAACATTAACCAAAACCTATATGAGGTTATTATAGACAAGAAAGACTCTCTAAAAACAAGTAACCTAACCTTTCCAGCTATTGATTTAATTGGTCTGGGTAGTGTTAATTCATTATTAGCCAATATTGCAACAAGTGCTTTTTCAAGTATTAGTGCAAATAGCTTTGTTGCTGATTTAGCTATACCAATTAAAAAAGAAGACAAGAATAAAGTTGAAAAAGTAACGAGTTTTCTTGAAATTAGAACCTTAACTTCAGACAGTTTAAATAAAGCATTAAATGTATTTATTGCTAAAACTGAAGCAGATATAAAGAATCTGACAGTAAAATTTAATGAATCTAACACATTATTAATAAATATTGAAAATCAATTAATGTCCTATTACGTATCACCTACTAATGATGAAAAGACGAAAAGTGATTTTTCAGAAAAAAAATTGACTTATATCGAAATGTTAAAAAAGGCAGATGAATTAAATACTGAAATGGATAATATTCAGGCGAATATTAAATCTGTGAAGTCAGAAATTGATGCCTATTTAAAAGATTTATTAAAAGAACAAAATAATGTTGATTTTCTAAAAAAGGATACATTATCAAGGGGGTACATTGCTGATATGAATAAAAACTACTCAAAAATTTTTGAATCAATAAAAGAAGCAAAAGAGAAAATATCCTATACCAAAATATCTGGCTATTATAAAACCATTGTCTTTTTAGAAAATAACAGTGATAATGATTATAACTCAATGCCCTTACAGCTAACTGGCGATGTAAGCACTATTAATCTAAAAATTGTACCAAAAAGTACTGATTTTAAACTACCTATATATAATGCGGTGTATCAATTACCAAAAAACTTAACGTATATAGGTGCAGGTACCTCATTATATTATGCTCGTTTTCAATCTTCAGTGTTTAATGTAAGAGAAACAAAAACTTCGGATACCACCTCTTTTTTTAATTTAGTAGATGAGAATAATCCAAAAGGAGAAATAGGAATAAATACATTATTGCATGTGGGTAGTAAGTTTAGATGCAAAAATCAATTGTTTGGTTACCATTTAGTAGTTGGTCCTGCTGTTTCTGTTTCTGCTAAACCACAATTGAGATTAGCTGCTGGTGCTGGTTTATCTTTGGGTAAAAACAATAACATGCTGAGTTTTGATGTGTTATCCATGTTTGGTTATACCAATACGCTAAGTAAGGTGTATGATTTGAATCAAAATTACAATGTTAAACCGGTCGACTTTTCTATTTCAAAATTGTCAAAAGCTATAGGCTTTGCTTTTGGTTATATTTATAAGTTTTAATTAAACAGGAAGTAAAATAGTAAACAAAACATATCCCAACAAACATGGTACAAGCTCTAGTAAATAATGCCCTCGTTATACTTTCCGATCAAACAGTCAATGATATCCATAACGCTTACCAAAAAGTAATACTTCAAAAGAAAGAGGTAGCATTTAATTTATTTACCCTTTCGAGCTACAACAATCAGCTAGAAAACTTCCATTCCGATGTAATTGCTGCTTTGTTAGATCCAAAAGGTTTGCATAATAGGAATAAAGCCTTTTTGTTTTATTTCAACAGATACTTAAAAACCCATTTTGGTGCTGATATTGAGCATAACAACTACCGAAATTCAGAAGTAGTGCGTGAGAAAGGTCTTTTAGATATTTGGGTATATGACAATACCAGCAAGCACTGCATTATTATTGAAAACAAAATTAACAATGCTACTGACCAAGAAAATCAAATTGACAATTACGCCAATTATGCGAAAAGCAAAGGATATAAAATTGATGCCATTGTTTACCTAAGTTTAGATGGTAATAGTATTGCACCAACAAATATATTAAGTTCTATTACCTATAACATAGGCGCATTCACAGATAATAAAACAGATTTAATCGGGGGCTGGCTAGAGCCTTCTATAATAACAAAGTGGCTAGATTTCGATTCGTCCACTTTAGTTAATCAATACATTAAATTACTTAAACACATAGGCAACAACAACATGGATACCGAGGTAATGAACAAACTTTACAGCTTTTTAAGTACAGATAATGGTATTGAAAAGCTAAACACACTAAATCACCTAAATAATAATATGCCCGCATTTAGGGCGAATAATTTTGTTCAGGCTTTCAAAAATAATCATGCGCCATTCAATAAGATTTTTAAATATCAGCCAAATTGGAAATTACTACAAAACTTACGTTTTAAAGACTCTGATTATAAATTGGGTGTACAATTTAATATCGATGGCAGTGTTAAATTAACATTTTCAAGCGTGGGCGGTGTAGATATTTTGTTAGATATTTTAAAGGCAATAACTCTCGACACAGAATTTAAGTTAAGTGATGTTCATGAAAGATGCTATAATAAACATTTTAATATAGGAGAAGGCTATGCAAGTATGATAGAAGTTGACGATGCATTAAACAAATTTGTCGAAAACTTTCTTTCTAGGTTTGATGAGCACATTACTCAAAACAAATAAACTATATGGCAGCAGTAATATCAGAAGACCAAATAGAACAAGTAGTAATACAGGAGTTTGTTGAATTAGGCTATCAATACATCAACGGTGCTAACATTTCTCCCGATGGGGCAAACCCAGAACGTGAGTATAACGAGGTAGTACTTAAAAACCGCTTGCAAGCTGCCATAGCCAAATTAAATCCTACAATTCCATACGAGGCGCAAGAAGAAGCCTTGCGTAAAGTATTGCGTGCCGATAGCCCCGAGTTAATTCAAAATAACTATCAGTTTCATAAATACTTAACCGAGGGTGTAGATATAGAATACCGCAAAACAGACCGTATTGCAGGCGATAAAGTTTGGCTTATCGATTACCAAAACCCAAACAATAACGAGTTTTTAGTAGTCAATCAGTTCACGGTTATTGAAGGCAATACAAACAAACGCCCCGATATTATTCTGTTTGTTAACGGCATGCCATTAGTAGTTATTGAACTCAAAAATGCAGCAGACGAAAACGCAGATGTAAAGGCAGCTTTCAATCAACTACAAACCTACAAGCAAGCCATACCAAGTTTATTTCAATACAACGCGTTACTGATTGCTTCTGACGGGTGGGATGCTCTTTATGGCTCACTAACCTCTTCTAAGCAGTTTTTTGTTCCATGGAAATCGATAGACGGTAAATTCACAGCAGACGAAACCATTCCTCAAATGGAAGTGATGGCGAGAGGCATGCTGAACAAAACCGTTCTCCCCGACATTATCCGCCACTTTACCATATTTCAACAAAATAAAGAGAAGATAACCAAAATAATTCCCCGATACCACCAATACTTTGCTGTAAATAAAGCCGTTGAAGCTACAAAAATAGCAACAGCGGTAAACGGAGACCAACGCGCTGGGGTTATTTGGCATACCCAAGGCAGCGGTAAAAGCTTTACCATGGCATATTATGCAGGTAAATTAGTCTTGGCGCTTAACAATCCCACTTTAGTGGTTTTAACCGACAGAAACGACCTTGACGACCAACTTTTCGAAACCTTTTCGTTAAGCCAAGACATTTTAAGACAAACTCCAGTTCAAGCCGAAAACAGAGATAATCTAAAGCAGCTTTTGTCGGTAACATCTGGCGGTATCGTATTCACTACCATACAAAAATTCTTACCTGAAATCGAAGAAAAACTAGATTTAGGCAACGGTAAAACAGTAAACATAAAAGGCCAATTCGATGAGCTGTCTACCCGCAGAAATATTGTAGTTATTGCCGATGAAGCACACCGCAGCCAATACGATTTCATGGATGGCTTCGCCAAACACTTGCGCGATGCTTTGCCAAATGCCTCTTTTATTGGCTTCACAGGCACTCCAATTGAAAACACCGATAAGAACACCCAAGCCGTTTTTGGCGATTATATAGATGTGTACGACATTCAACAGGCAGTTGAAGATGGCGCAACTGTACGTATTTATTACGAAAACCGATTGGCCAAAATACACCTAAAAGAAGAAGAAAAACCACGTATTGATGCTGAATTTGAAGAACTTACCGAAAGTGAAGAACTCTCAGACCAGCAAAAGCTTAAAGCCAAATGGGCTAGATTAGAAGCTGTTGTGGGCAACCAACACCGGCTATCGCTCATTGCAGCAGATATTGTAAAGCATTACGAAGTCCGAAGTGCTGTTTTAGACGGCAAAGCAATGGTAGTGTGTATGAGTCGCAGAATTTGCGTTGACTTATATGCCGAAATTGTAAAGATAAAACCCGAATGGCATAGCGATGATGATGCGGAGGGAGCAATTAAAGTGGTTATGACCGGTTCTTCTTCTGACCCCTTAAACTTCCAACCTCACGTTCGTAACAAACCTAAACGCAAAGCATTAGGCGAGCGATTAAAAGACCCTAAAGACAGCCTTAAAATAGCTATTGTAAGAGATATGTGGCTTACGGGTTTCGATGCCCCAAGTTTGCATACTCTATACATAGATAAGCCAATGAAAGGCCACAACCTAATGCAAGCCATCGCTAGGGTTAACCGCGTTTATAAAGACAAAGAGGGCGGATTGATTGTGGATTATATAGGCATTGCAACCGACTTAAAAAAGGCACTTTCAGTTTATACAGGAAGTGGGGGTAAAGGCAAACCAACGTTCGACCAAGATGAAGCCGCAGCAGTCATGATGACCAAGTATGAAATTGTGGCTCAAATGTTTTCCGAAGCACCCAAAGAATCAGATGACAACAACAAGGGCACAACTGGGTTTAACTATAAATCCTTTTTCACCCTTACCCCCAAAGAAAAACTGTATTTCCCCATCAAGGCTGCCAATTATATATTAAGTCTTGACGATGGTAAAAAAAGATATTCAGATGCAGTAACAGCCTTAACCAAAGCTTTTGCTATATCTGTTCCGCATCCGTATACGATAGATATTCGAGACGAGGTTGGCCTATTTCAAGCTATCAAATCGAGAATTGTAAAAGTTACCCAAAGTGGTAAAACAATAAGCGAGGATGAATTTGAAACTGCCATAAAGCAAATATTATCCGATGCTGTAGTAGCAGAAGAAGTCATTGATATTTTCGATGCGGCAGGCATTAAAAAGCCCGATATATCCATACTATCAGACGAATTTTTGGCTGAGGTTAAAGATATGAAACACAAGAACCTTGCCTTAGAACTCTTAAAAAAGCTACTAAACGATGAAATAAAAACGCGGATGTTTACAAACTTGGTGCAGTCCAAAAAGTTCTCTGAAATGTTGGATACTGCTGTTCGGAATTACCAAAACAACCTAATCACTTCAGCTCAAGTAATTGACGAAATGATTAGACTTGCCAAAGACATTAAAGATGCCGACCGCAGAGGCGAAGAGCTAGGGCTAGATTTCAGAGAATATGCTTTTTACTCTGCACTTGAAGTTAACGACAGCGCAGTAGCTGTACTTGGCGATGAAATATTAAGACACATTGCCCGCGATTTAGTAGACATTGTTCGTAAAAACACCAGCATCGATTGGACCGTTAGAGAAAACATTCAAGCTAAAATGCGAATCGCAGTAAAAAAAATACTTCGTAAACACGGATACCCGCCCGATATGGAACTCAAAGCCACAAACACCGTAGTTGAACAAGCAAAACTCTTGGCAAATAGCTTCTCCGATAGCAACGACTATTACTTAAACCCAGACGACAATCTAAGCCTCGCAGCAGAAGAATAATCTGTTTTTTTAATATGTCAACCCCTATCCAATACATCAAACATCCTGAATCTATCCAACAAATTCTGTGGTTTATTGAGAGTAACTGTAAGTTTTTATTCTATTGGTTTATAGCATATTTTACTAACCATATCTACAAAGCGGCAACTGAATATCAATATTTTGATTTAATAGATAAAGTTGAAAAATCAAACCCAATTGTTGCAAAAATAGCTGGTAATGCATGGGGCATTGGAACACGAAAAATAAGTGTGTTTGAAAGCATAATTAGGTTGGCCAATCCCTTCATCTATAACTACCAAGCTGTAGCGTTTTTAGATGTACTTGGCTTTCAAAATAAATTGTTGAATTTATAAGTGAAGCAGCAAAAGCTTCAATAATATCTTGTGGCCCATTTTTTGGATGTTCGTAAATAAAACCTTTTTTTTGTAATTTTATTAAAACTAATATGAAACATTTAATCTATTTCTTCTATTTTGCATCATATATTTAATTCTGTAGTCATTTAGTGATTTTCTCAAGCATATTACTACCTTTGCATTTGTTTTATGGGGCACCTAAAATCTAAATCTGAAATTAATTTATGTGCTGCGGAATTGCTTCACAAGCAATGCTTTTATCCCCCTGTTGTTCATTGTGCTTATTATAGCTGCTTTCAACTAATGAAACATATTTGGTTGTACTCTATTGGTAATTCAGAAAATGAGCTTAAGGCATTAAATAAAAACTCTAAAGAGGGGTCTCACGAAGTCTTAATTAATCAAATAAAGTTATTTGTTAAAGATAAGTCGCGTAACGACCGTGACTTTAATAATGAAATATTGCAACTTAAACGCTTAAGAGTAAGAGCCGACTATGATGATAATTCAATCGACTCGGATAAAAGTTCTAATTCAATTAATTTGTCTAAGTCAATTCAAATAAAATTAAAACAATGCATATGATTAATACAATCCTCCAAGCAACAAATTATATTCAAAACGAGTTAGAGTCGTTTATAAAGGATTTTGCCCAGACTCGTGTTCGTTATGAATTTGACATTAATGCAAATGTCCATTGTGTTGAGATTGTTCCAAATCAGGTTTATAGATTAAACAAAGATTACATTTCTTGGGAAAATAACATTTCAGATGGTTTTATATCATTTTTCCCAGATCAAAACCTTTGTTTTTTTTCTGATGATGCAATTGTCGGTATAAATAATATTCAATTTGAACTTACTGGTAAGCTTTTTAATGAGTTTGTTTTGCCTGATTTCATTGGGTCAGTTATACCTGCTGGTCTAGTTGAAGTTAACAGTAAAAATTGTGATTTTTCTTTTGACAACATAAGTACCTCAATTGCAGTTTTTAGTAATAGTGTTTACAATAAAATTAAACTATCTAATGATTCTATTGAATCAGTAAATAGCCTGTCCTGTTTTGAAAATCAAAACCAAGCCTTTTTCACTCACAACTTCCCATTGGCAGCATAATGTCTACTGAACTTAGTAATAATAATGAAATGGAATCAGGTTTCCGTATTGCAAATTTAGTTTTGTTAGAAAGTAATTTTAATCGTATTCCTAATGTATCCTTTAATAATGAAGAAATTAAACAAGATATTAAGGTAGATGTTAATGTCAACGTTAAAAACAATACGGTATTTGTAACAGAAAAGGTAGACTATACTCAAACATTGAATGATTTGGTTGAGGTGAATTGCTCTATAGTTATGGCAGGTGTTTTTGAAAAGGTGGGGGATTCTATTTTAGATGATTTAGAGCAGTTTGGTTATATTAATGGTGCCGCAATTATTTTTCCTTATATAAGAGAGCATCTTTCAAATCTTTCATCTAAAGCAGGTTTAGGTTTAATTCTATTGCCTCCTTTTAATTTTACTTCAAACAATAAAAATTAGGGTTTAGTAAGTTTGAATAAATATTTCATTATGTTTTTTTTAAAACAATTTTAATCAACACAACTTTCCCGCAGCCTAAAAAATCCCCACCCTTTCGTACCCAACGCACAGCCAATTCACGTGCAGGGTTTGCTTGGTATTTTTTAGGCTTCCCCACACAACCGCACCATTGTTTTTTGTGTCACACTTTTTGTCCAACCCACAAAGGCACAAAGCCATCCTCGTACCTGCGGTGGCTTAGAGCCTTGCTTACCCTCAACAAAAAGGCGTAGGCACTCCAACCGCCACCACCGTGCCACTTGCGCCACAAAAAACAACCCAAAGCAACATTAACATAATCGGGTATTATAGTCAATCCCAAACGCACAAAAAAACCAGCCCAATTGCCTATAAAACAATTATGTTAAGTAGCCGCTCAACCCAAGCTTTCCCACCCGCAAGCACTGCTTTACCAAGCCAATAGCAACAATACCCATGTGCTGCGGAAGGTCAATTCATTACGCTCCATTACGTTTCAGCGTTTCGCTGCGCTCAACGACCTTCAACTCCATTCCACTTCATTCATTCACCATCCGCAGCACCGCACCAGAAGAGTAGTCGTTCATTTCGCTGCCAATTCCAACCCTTCGTTACATTAGGTTTCAATGGCTACCCTCACACACTTTGCAACATTGCAAACTTTGCAAGCCTTGCAAAACAGCCCAACCCAAGTAGCCAAAAACCTAACTCCACCCACCGCCATTGTCCGCTACATTCACTCCAACACTTCTGTTCCCCACCGCCCAACGACATTTCGTTATATATCATCCCCTAAATGGGAAGTTGGTGCTAACTAATCCAAAAAATAAAAAATAAAGCAAAGGTAGGGTGGCGCACAACCAACCCATTTGCACAGTAAAGGTCAAGCCCTACGGGTTTTGAAAAAAAAATCTCCACCTTTCAGGTAGTATTTTTTATTTCAAAAACCTTGACAGCGCAACCCCGCCACCCCAAAAAGCGGCTTTCTTTTTCTTTTTTTTATCGTTTTTTTTCTCTTTTCTTTTGAAATAATGTGCGAAGCGCAGCGAGCAATTTTTTAATGCTCATACTATGCAATCGCCAAACATCAAAACCCACAGAATAGGAGCCACCTATGCAAAACCGCATTTTTTCATCCTTAATAAAGGCAATAACAGCGGCAAGCCACTAACCGCACCCTGCCCAAATTGCTTCGTTATACAGCTCCAAAACGATGCAGAAATGGACCAGTATTTTTGGCTATTGAATGGTTTATGGAAGTCAAAAGCTTTTTATTCATTTCTTAAAGGATCAGTGATTCCATTTGTTACCCTAAAAGATGTAAAGTCGTGCATACTCCAAGGCTTTCAAGCTGCTACATCAAATCCAACCGATTTTCAAAAATCTGTTGCATCCCTCAAAAGCTTAGAAGCGCTTGAAAAGCAATTTAAACAAAATCTATTATTAATCGAAGAAGCTAAACGCATGGTATTTTACCGGTATGTCTTAAGGCGGTAAAGTCGACTTAAATCCCAACATAAAAGCAATATATAGACTGCCTATATGGTCATAAATGGGTATAAAAAAAGAAAACCCCACCAAATGGCGAGGTTTCTTTGAATAACCCTGTAAAGTTATTAGAATATGTTTTGAATCTTAAGAGAGTTCCCCGAGTTAAACAAGTAGTAGTTGGTTCCAACTTGTTGGTAAAACTCAATTCCAATACTGTTCAACACGCTAACATCTGGTGTCATTGTTTGAGTACCTGGTAGAGTAGCAGTGATTACAGTAGGTGCGGTTGTAGGCGTTGACAAGTCTAAATAATTCGAATATTTAACCGATGAAAGCTCGTTTAATGCACCATTTATAGGTTCGTACCTCCCTGATGTGCTGTTAAACTCGTAATCAGAAACAACTGAGATTGCATTAATTAACCTAAAATGCGTTGCTCCAGAGGGTGGAGTAATAAACGATAAAGGATTAAAAGCAGGTACAGTAAGCGCAGCACTGTTTCTTGTTGGCGTATTCGTCAAAGTAAAAGGGGAGTAGAAGACACCATCAAAGCTGATATTTCTGTTAAAATTCAGACCGTTTAAATACTGACTTTGTGTAGAAATTAAGATAGCACGATAACCCCTTGCTTCGGATTGATCTTCCAAATTTATTTTCTTCATGATGGCGGTTAAACGCCCAGTAAGCTGAGGGTCGCTCATTTGTTTCATCAGCTGAGCCAAACCAACACGAACAGATTTTCCAGCAATAGCACAACCTCCAAATTCATTCATGTTTTCTCGGGTTCTTTCAAATTCAGGTGCTGTTTTTACCTGTTCAGAAGATGGACCACCTTTGAGTCCTGCAAAGTGGCCTTGAAGCCCTTTGATTTTAAAATGTCTAATATCGCCTAAAGTACCTTTGTACTTTATTGGGCCTGACTGTCTTGCCATTTTATATTATTTTAATTGTTAAACTTTAAAAAATTTCATTAAATTTATGATATAAATTATTGATAGTCAACTATTAATATAGTGTAAATTAGTGTATATGGATGCAAAGAATACCCGTTTATTTAAAACACATTTTAAAGTGATAAAAATTGTTGATGGGGATGGATTGGTTGTATCAAATCTGTTTAACAAAGAAGAATTTGAAATCAGATTATTAGGTATCGATGCCCCTGAATTTAGCAGATGTAAAAAGTTAAGCCAGGATGAAAGAGAGCTGCATATTGCTGGCGAACTATTAATGAAATTAGGTAGGATATCGCATAAGTTCCTTTCAAAAGCTGCACCAAGAGAAACCATAGTTTCTTTGGTTTTAGAAGGCAAGGAATTTGATTTCTATGGCAGAACCTTAGCCTATGTTTATTTGCCTGACGGTAGATGTCTTAACGAAATGATGATTCACGAAGGATATGCAAGGCCTCTAAGCCGTTTTTATTGCCAACAACTCCCATTGTATCAAAAGTTATTTACAGAGGCTAGAATCAATAAAAAAGGGCTTTTTTCAATTATACCAAATTGGTAAAAAAAGGATATCAAATTGTTGTACCTATGTTGTACCTAAATTTAAATATCAATCTTAAAGTGTTGTATATTAATTAGTTATAGTGTTACTTGTGATAAGGTGCTGTTACAAGCTGGTGTTCTGTCTGTCGTTGCTCTGTTGTCCATTGTTACTGCTGTCTTTGGTGCGTTGGCTTGCAAGCTCTTTTTGTTTTTTTAGCGTTGATTTGTGTATCGGCAAAAAAATAAAATGTGCTTGCAAATGCGTTGGCATTTATGTTTGTCGTCTTCGTTGTCATTAATTAAAACACAATTTTCACGTCTTCTTTATAGTTCTGCAATGTTCCATTCAAACTCGCTGTCCAACCGTCAATAAACACCTTGCCGTTTTTAATGGCGTTTGAATAGTCGTCACTATTTATTTTCTGGCTGTTGGTTATATAATAATGGTTGCCGATTTTGTAAATAGAGTCTTTCACCACTTCTTCGGGAACTTGTGTCGGTTCGTCTAAACCAACAGTAAAAACCATATTGTAAATACGACTTAAAGCATCAATGTCATTTTCGGTTATTGAGATTTGCCCTTTATCATCTACTTTTAGTTTCGGTGCTTCTACGCTATCAAATACTTTAAAACCAATGTCGGGAACTTGTTTTTTGTCTTCCTCAAAGAGGTCTGGTTTACTGTTTGCTTGTTCAATTTCTTTGGCAATTTTTTCACCTGCTCGTTTTAAGCGTTCAATAGTAATGCTTGAAATTACTGGAGGTAGATTATTCTCCAAACAAAAATTATAAGCATTCTTTTTATTAACTGAGTCAATGGGTTCATCTTTTTGACAAAGAATAAATTTGCGATTACCACCGTCTTTATTTAATTCCATAATTGCGTGACCTGTTGTTCCACTTCCTGCAAAAAAGTCAAGTATTATTTCCTCATCATTACAAAACCAGCTTGCAAAATCTGAAATCATATTTATTGGTTTTGGACTGTCAAAAACTTCAACACCGCCAAAGAGATTATTAACTAAGGCTGTATTACTACTAACCATTCCATATTCTGGAAGAATTGTAGAAGGTGTTATTTTTGACCTTTCTTTTTTACATTTTAATTTACCTTTTGAATTAAAATAAAACTCAATGACTTTCTGCTTTTTTGTATCAAACACTTCCTCGCCCTTAAAATATTTCGTCATTTGGTCTTTTTGTGTCCAACCTGCAGAAAGTGTCACAGCTTCGGAAGTTTTTCCATCTACACATTTCAATATTCCATTTACAACGGTTACTTGTTCTGCATCTCCGAATGTTCCAATTATTTCAGTTCCATCAGGTGCTTCAAATCTGACACCTGCTGGAAAATTGAACGTGCTTTCTGGATTACCTTTTGAAACTTTCTTTAGTGCTCCTGCGTCAATAATACCCTCGCCACCAGCAATATTTGAATGAACACTTTCATTTTTTGCATAGAGCAAAACATACTCGTGATATTTCTTAAATAAACCTTGTTGTTGAGAATGCTGTTTATTCCAAATTAATTGACATATAAAATTCTCTTCACCAAAAATATCATCGCAAAGCAGTTTTAGATTGGCTTGTTCATTATCGTCAATACTTATAAAAATTAAGCCATCTTTGCTTAATAAATCACGAGACAATAAAAGGCGTGGATACATAAATGCTAACCAACCGTTATGACTTTTAGGGTTTTTGAAACTAAAATCCATTCGTGCGAAATCGCTCTCAGTCAGATTGACTAAGCCTAAAACTTCAGCTTCTTCCTTATCAAACTTGTCGGGGTATAGGAAAATCTCTTTTTCGGTATTATATGGAGGGTCAATATAAATACACTTGATTTGTCCACTATAATAATTTTTTAAAATCTTCAAACTATCCAAATTGTCACCTTTCAAAACTAAGTTTTGAGTTGTGTCAATTTCTTTGCTCAATGTGGTATTTAATCGAAACTCCTTTTCTGTCTTTTGAGCATATTTAGCCCTAGCAAAGTTTCTACCCACAAAATTCAATCCGTAACCGTTTACTTTTTCGTCAACTGGCAAACCCAAAACGGTTTTCAGTTCTTCAATGTTTATTTCACTGTCACGTATTACGTTTGGCGAATTCTCTTTGAGAAAATTCAATAATTTATTTTCGTTGTTTTCTGTTCCAACAACCGTAAATCCTGCTTTTATAAATTCTTCTTTTGCCATTGTTTTATGCGTTGTTTATCAATGCCGCTAATTGCGTTTTATTGATACGTTCTTTAAATGAAACTTTTATGTTTTGGTCTTTATAGTGTTCGCCTAATGCCTCAAAATACTTTTTGGCAAAGTCAATTTTCCCTTTTTCATCTGTGGGAATTGCTGTTGACGATTTATAGCCTTTTGCTTCCACTACAAGAAATATTTTGTTGCCTTCTGTGCTTTTAATAGCGTAGCAAAAGTCGGGGTTGTAATCGCCTAACGGAGTTTTTATTTTCAAGCGTGGAAGTTTGCCAAAAATTTCAATGCTGTCAATGTCGGGGTCTTGTTCTACAATTTCCAATTCAAAATCACTATCATATTCAATCACATCTTCAAATACCCATTTTGTTTTCAAAGAAAAATCTTTTGTAATGTCTTTCTGAAATTTGCCAACGCTTCCAGTGTCTAAATAGGTTTTCCCATTTTCAGTTTTAAATACATTTGGCAAACCTTTTCCATTAATTCCGTCATACTTAATGTTTGCCTTAAGCATAGCAATTAGGTTCTTGTTTATTATAGTTGTTATTTCTATTTGGGCTTGTGCTGGATTATTGAGAAGCATTATTGATTTAAAATTATCACTCAAAGCATTAAAAATCTTTATCACAAATGAAATAGGTGTTTTCGTATTGTTTGATAAAGTGCGAACCAATTCTAAATAATCCACTTTGCTTTTGTAGGAAATTGAACCCATTGATTTGGTTGTAATAGCGTCCTGCTGTTCTATTTTATTAACGTTAAGTTCTGCTCGTTTTGTTTCAAGTAATATCTCTTGGATATCTAAGTCTTCAATTTGTGTTTTTATATTTTGTATTAATTGACTTTCCTTCTCTTCGTTCAGCGTCTCCAATGCATAAAAAGCATTTTTGTTGATAGCGTTCCAAAGGTCTTGAAACTCTTTCAGGTGTGTTGCCTTAATAAAAACCTTCTTTTTTGGTTTCACCTTTTTGGCATCTTGAATATATTTATTGGCATCGGTTGCAAATAAACTTTCAATTGCTTTTACTTGGTCTTCGGGCAAATTTTGTTCTTTCAGAATGGCAGAAAATTCTGGTGATTTTTCGTAAATCTTTTGTCCGTCAACAATTGCCTTGCGAACAATCATTTTTTTATCCTTCAATATATCGTCAACCAACGTTACGATTGTGTCATCGTCAAAGCCTGATTTTTCTTTAAGCGTTTTAATTAGTTCTTGCTCTGTAAATGTTTCAGAAATCAAGAATGAATTTCTTAAAATTTCGTTTTGAATTGCTTCAACAAATCCTTGTTCTTTGCTGGAAACAACTACATCAAGGTTATTGATTTTCCAAAATGCCTCTTGGTCGTGATTCAAATTCTTTAGTGTGTAGCGTTGCAAATTTTGATTTACGCAAATGCGTAAACCTCGCCCAATTTGTTGCAATTTAGATATTTCGCTTCCTTGATTGGATAGTTTGCAAATTGTAAATACATTCGGGTTGTCCCAACCTTCTTGCAAAGCCCAAATTGAGAAAATGAAACGTGAAGGACTTTCAAACGAAAGTAATTTCTTTTTGTCTTTCAAAATTTCATCAACTCCTGCTTTTACTTTTTCGTCAGCATTTCCTTTGTCGCCTGAAAAATATCCTTTATGAACTTGCAAAGAGTTGTCGCTGTCAAAATCATTTTGCAAGAATTTGTAATAATCGCTTGTTTGGTCAAGTTTACTTACAACTACGTTGTATTGCATTTTATATTCTTCTTCAAATATGGTTTTGACTTTTGGATTTTCGCCACGAAACAAACTGGTGTCAGCCTCCATAAAAAACAAGGTGAGTGCTTTTACTCCTTGTTCAAACAATGCTTTCTCTTTATCAAAATGTATTTTGATTGTTTCCTTAATCATTGCCCGAAATGATTCATCAGACAAAGAATAATCAACCTTTTCTATGGTATCGTCTGCTAAAACAATTGTGTCTTTGTTTATTTTCTTAATGCTTTTGCCGTTAAAAACTGCACCAACACCCAGTTCTCGTCTTGCTATAATTCCGTTTGTTAATGTGCTTACAAGTGCTTTTTTATTATCAATTGCAATAAGTGTATCTGTATTTTCAATTACGTCTTGCGTGTAAACCACAATTTTCTTTACCAAGTTTTGTCGGAAAGAAGAAATGCTGTCTAACACATACGCTACGTTTGATAAAGGCAAACTGCCTGTTTTCTTTGGAAACGTTGCTCCAAAACGTAAATAGAAATTGTCAAATCCCTCAAAGTATGTTTTGAAGGCATTGCCTTCAAAACGGTGAGGTTCATCCATTATCACAATTGGATTTAAGCGTTTCAAGCATTCCAAATATGATTTTGGCGGTTCCTGATTATTCACAAACAATTCAGGTGCGTTCATCTCTCGTTCTAAAGGTCGGTTTAGAATATTGTCCTTACTGTTAAATGAGCTTGGTGTCATAACCAAAACAGATAAATGCGAAGTGCCAATAAATTGTTTTACCGCAGAAAGATTTCCTCCTTCGTAAACAAAAGTTTCAATTTCCTTTTCTCTTTCGTTGGCGTAAAAACTTTTGAAATAATTTTTAGTGTCTTCTAAGTTTGTCTTTGTTCCCTCACGAATTGGAACAGTCGGGATAAGAACAATAAATTTCTTGTAGCCGTAGTTTTTGCTGAGTTCAAAAATGGTTTTGATAAACGTAAACGTTTTTCCCGTTCCCGTTTCCATCATTATGTCAATGTTTTTATTGTCTTGAACAGGAAAATTGTATTTGTTCTTTTTATGGTGTGCCGTCAGCACATCACCAAAATTTGCTTTTTGGCGAAGGCTTTCAAAAAGACTGATAATGTTATTTACGCAGTCCTCTTGATAGGCTTGTATTTCATATTGAAACTGTTTTATTTCTGTTTTTGTCGTCATTTATTACTTCAATTTTCCAATTGGCAAAGTTAATTTTTTTAACCCCGTTTCTGTCAAAAGTTGCCTCCAAATTGTTAACCGTCCACTTGTCGGGTGGTGGGTGGGCTTTGGGTGCGGTTGGGCAAAATTAAATGTGGTGTTTTTGGGTCGGCAAGTGCGTTGGCAAAACACCTCTTTTAATTTTGCGAAGCGTTGGCATTTTTGTCCTCCGTTTCTGTCGGTTTATTGTCGAGTTGTCGGTCGTCCTACACTTGCACATAACGGCAGTTCGTCTAAAAACTGCCATTAATAGTCAAATGTAATAAATATATGACGTAAATAGGTTCGATTTAAGAGTACTTTAAATACCAAGTTTTGTTTGCGATTGAAAATTTTGG
>CAMTUB010000026.1:0-53994 GCA_947084835.1 uncultured Bacteroidota bacterium
GATAAAGCTGAAATAGAGCAATTGTCATTTTTTTAATGCCTTGTTTTGAGAAACGAGAGATTTAAAAAATTAAACAACTGAATAACAACTAGATAAAAAATAAAAATAGTCGTTTTTGTTTTTTATCGGACATTAATGATATTTAATCAATAAAATAAATTTTAACAAATATTTTTTGGGACACCTCATTAATTAAAAAAGAGCCTCTTCGTTCATCAATTGAGGTTTATCAATTTGCATAATTTTCAAAATTGTTGGAGCTATATTCCCAAGTTTACCCCCCGATTTTAATATATATTTTTCGGTTGAATCTGATACAATAACAAAAGGGACCTTATTTAATGAATGAGCTGTATTTGGAGACCCGTCTTTATTTACCACAAAATCTGCATTGCCATGATCTGCTGTTATTAAAACTTGATATCCGTTTGCAACAGCAATTTCAGTTAATTCTTTAGCACAAAGATCTACAGTTTCAACAGCCTTTATAATGGCATTGTAAACTCCTGTATGCCCAACCATATCAGGGTTTGCAAAATTTATGCAAATAAAATCTGGGAAATGAGCTTTCAATTCTTCAATAACCTTATTTTTAAGTTCCACAGCACTCATTTCTGGTTGCATATCGTAGGTTGCCACTTTAGGAGAATTAACTAAGATACGTTTTTCGCCTTCAAACGGTGTTTCTTTACCTCCCGAAAAGAAAAAGGTTACATGCGGATATTTTTCAGTTTCTGCAGCTCTTACCTGAGATTTTTTATTTAACTCTAACACTTCACCCAACGTGTAACTTAAATTCTGATGCGTAAAAAGTGTTTTAACATTTGTATAAGTATCATCATAAACGGTCAAGGTTATAAAATCCAAATCAAGTTTATGCATGTTAAACTCACGAAAATCTTTTTGCGACAAAGCTGTAGTGAGTTGTCGACCCCTATCTGTTCTAAAATTAAAGAAAATTACAACATCCCCATTTTCTATAGTTGTCCTTGGAACATTGCCATCATTTAAAATTATTGGCTTTAAAAACTCATCGGTTATTCCAGCTTCATATGAATCTTTAATCGCCATTTCAATATCACTTTGCTTATTTCCAACTCCATTTACCAATGCATCGTAGGCTATTTTAATTCTCTCCCAACGCTTATCCCTATCCATAGCAAAGTACCTGCCAGTAACTGTTGCTAGCTTAGCATTCGAAGTTTTACATTTTTCATCTAGATTCTTAATAAATCTCAAACCCGAGTTTGGATCAGTATCCCTCCCATCGGTAAATGCATGTACAAATACATTATTACAATTGCTTTTATTTAGAACATCTAAAAGTCCATAAAGGTGGTTTATATGAGAGTGTACTCCACCATCGCTCACTAATCCCAATAGATGTATTTTTTTATTCTTTTCTTTAGAAAACAAAATAGCATCTTTCAAAACAGGGTTATTTTCAATTTCATGCGCTTCAAAAGCCTTGTTAATTCTAACAAAATCTTGATACACAATTCTTCCAGCTCCAATATTTAAATGACCTACTTCTGAATTGCCCATTTGACCTTCTGGCAACCCAACTGCTTCTCCGCATGCATCAAGTGTAGTCCAAGGATATTTTTGATAAAGGCTATCAATAAAAGGGGTGTTTGCATTAAAAATAGCATCCGAAATGGAATGATTTCCTAAGCCCCAGCCATCTAAAATCATCAAAAGTACTTTTTTATTCATCCAATAAACTATTAAAACATAAACCTACTACGCTAATATTAAATTCTGAAATTTTTAAAGTACTAATTTTAAATACCTAAATGATATACAAGCAGAACTTAATTGAATTATTAAAAAAGATTTACGTTTAAAATAAAAAAAGCTTTTTTTTACAACTGGAATAGCTTCAAACTTTGGCATAGTTTTGGCTTTCTTACTTTCAAATACATGTATCATGAAAACGTTTGCTATTTTTATACCCTTATTTACACTGAGTGCGTTTATATCAGTTGTACCTTACAATAACGATGTGTTTGAAAACATTGCCCTGCTTATCAAAGATGGCAATTCAAAACAATTAACAGAATATTTCGAAAGTACAGTTGAGCTAACAATATCGAGCAGAGAGGCTGTTTACAGCAAAACTCAAGCTGAAATTGTAGTTAAAAACTTCTTTATTAAAAACCCTCCCCAATCTTTTGCTATAAACCATCGTGGTTCAGGAGGCGAAGGGGTAAAATATGCAATCGGAAACCTAGTAACCTCCACCGGAAATTACCGCACATACATACTTCTTAAAAACAAAAACAATCGTTTTTATATTCAAGAATTAAGGTTTGAGCAAGAATAATTTTGTTTTAATACCTTTGCAACTATGGAATTAGTACGGTTTATCCGTGAAGCTTTAATAGAAGATATTGGTGATGGCGACCACACTAGTTTAGCATGTATTGATAAAAACACTCAAAACAAAGCTCGACTTTTAGTTAAAGATGAAGGAATTATCGCAGGAATCGATATTGCAAAAATAATATTTGATACTGTTGACTCTTCTCTTCAAATTAAAACTGTTTTAACCGATGGCGACCATGTTAAGCATGGAGATGTTGCATTTTATGTTTCTGGATCAGCCCAATCTATTCTAGCTGCTGAGCGCTTAGTATTGAACCTCATGCAGCGCATGAGTGCTATTGCAACCCAAACTTTTGAAGCAACCCAGATTTTAAAAGGATTGAAAACAAAGGTATTAGACACTCGGAAAACTACCCCATTGCTTAGACAAATTGAGAAACAGTCCGTTAAAATTGGGGGTGGTGTAAATCATAGATTTGGATTGTATGACATGATAATGTTAAAGGACAATCATATTGATTATGCAGGCGGAATAACTCAAGCTTTGGCAAAAACTCGAACTTATTTAAAAGAAACAGGAAAATTTTTAGAGATTGAAGTAGAAGCTAGAACAATTGATGATGTATATGAAATATTAGCCAATATGCCTGTTAAACGAATTATGCTTGATAATTTCAGTATTGAAAACACACTCAAAGCAGTATCTATTATTGGCGGCCTATGCGAAACAGAATCAAGCGGAGGAATTACTCTTAAAAACTTAAGAGATTATGCAAATTGTGGGGTTGATTACATTTCTATGGGGGCTTTAACTCATAGCGTTATCTGTTTCGACCTTAGTTTAAAAGCATGTTAATGAAGAAAAAAATATTAAACGACTTTGGTGGTCTTGTTTTCTCAACCAATCCAGATCAAGAATTATATTCCGAAGAAAATGAAGAATTAGAGACCTTAGCTCCTGAAAAACAGAGTCTAAAAGTTTATATTGATAAGAAAAATAGAGGTGGCAAAGAAGTAACACTTATTACTGGCTTTATTGGTTCAGAAGCAGATTTTCAAACCTTAGGAAAAACTCTAAAAACAAAATGTGGAACAGGCGGATCTGCTAAAGATGGAGAAATCATTATTCAAGGAAATTTCAGAGAAAAAATAATTGAACATCTTATCAAATTAGGTTTTAAGGCTAAAAAAGCAGGCGGTTAATCCATGCATAACAGATACCGTATTAGCCCTATACGCTTCACCCATATATGTAATAATAATTTTAGCTGAAATTTTCCTCAGCAAAATACGTAAATTGGAGCTATTTACCATTTCAGATTTTGCATCAAATGTCTTTTTAAGCTTCTTAAATGGCAGTATTTATCTAATTTTCAGATTGGTATATATTGGGATTTTAGGATGGTTTTTCCAATATCGAATCTTCGAATTAAACCACACTTGGTTTTACTGGATTTCGCTTTTAATACTTGAAGACTTATGCTATTTCATTTTACATTGGACAGATCATAATTCCAGGCTTTTTTGGGCAGTGCATGTAACCCATCATTCATCCCAAAAATTCAACTTTTCAGTAGGATTCAGGTCTTCTGTTTTTGAGCCACTGTATCGGTTTCTATTCTTTATACCCTTAGCATTGTTTGGATTTGGTATTTTAGATATCATGTTAGTTTACTCGGCTACTCAAATTTGGGGCATTTTAGTGCATACCCAGTTGATTAACAAACTAGGGATTTTAGAGCTATTTTTAACAACTCCATCGCACCATAGAGTACACCACGGATCGAATGAAAGATACCTTGATAAAAATATGGGGATGCTGTTTATTTTTTGGGATAGAATTTTCGGAACTTTTCAGCCAGAAAGAGTTGATGATCCTGTTAAATATGGCCTAACAACTAACTTAACTACCGAAAATCCAGCCCATGTGATTTTTCATGAATGGAAAGCTATAATTGCTGATGTAAAACGGGCACACGGATTTCGCAATAAATTCATGTATATATTTGGCCCTCCGGGATGGAGCCACGATGGTTCAACCCAGACAAGCAAACAACTCCAACAAAAAATAAAAGATTAATACGGTTTTAACTCCGGGAAATTTTGCAAATCATTCTCTTTCCCGGGTGTTAGTTTAAGAATCCAACGAATAAGCGGACCAGAAGTTATGCTTGTAATTAATGCCATAACTACTAGCGCAACAAACAAATTTTCTTTAATTAATCCTGCCTGCAAAGCCAGGGATGCTAAAATAATTTCCATGGCACCGCGTGCATTCATTCCAAATCCAACTGCCCATGATACGCGTTTCGAGTAACCACCAAGCCAAGCTGCTAAAAAGCATCCGATAACTTTTCCTAAATAAGATAATACTAAAACAAAGAGTACTATTTTCCATTCGAAAAAGGCAAAGAAATTTACCTTCATTCCAATAGTTACAAAAAATAATGGGGCGAAAATATTGGTTACAAAAATGTGAATTACCTCCCTTGCTTTTTCGCTCATGTGTTTAGAATCGCCAATAGCAACTCCCACTAAAAACGATCCGAAAATTGCATGAATTCCCACTTGTTCTGCAGTTGCAGCGCCAATAAAACATGCAGTTACAGAAACTGTTAATACACCACCAGGCCAAGAGAAATTTTTATTAATCCATGGCAAAAATTTATTAAACAGATACTTACCCAATGTCAACATTCCGAATGCCAACAATAAAGTATTAAACATTGACAGTAATATAGAGGCTGTCGTAATCGTTTGACCAAGAGCACTAAGTATTACAGAAAAAACCATCCATCCTAAAAAATCATCAATCATTGCTGATGATAATATGAGCATTCCTAAAGGTGTTTTGAAAATCCCCAAGTCCATCAATGTTCGTGCAATTACAGGCAACGCACTGATTGACAATGCAGTACCAAAAAAAAGAGCAAATAATAGCGGATTACTTTCTTGCCCTGAAGACAAGTATTGAGGAAAAAACATGGCTGCCCAAAATCCAAAAAAGAAAGGTATGATTATTCCTCCCATGCTTGTAAAAAAGGCGCTTCTACGCTGCTGTAAAATAACTTGCAACTCAACCTCTAATCCAGAAATAAATAACAACAAGATAACTGCAACTTTAATAAAGCCGTCAAGCGCTAATGCCGTTGGCCCTTCTGTTGGATAAATAAAACTGAAAAGGTCTGGAAAAAAATAGCCTAATATTGATGGACCCAAAATAATTCCGGCTATTAATTCTCCTACAATTGAGGGTTGGTTAATTTTCTTCATAAACTCGCCACACAACCTTCCAATGAAAAGCAATGTGCTAATTGAAACCAATAATCCTATTAATTCAGAATGAGATAAACTTTTCATATTAATTCTGAATCATTAAAAGGTCTGAAGGCAAATCTTCTAATAAAAATTCGATATCGTGTTGAAAAATCCGGTCAATTAAACCATATTTTTTTAGTGGCGCGTTAATGATTAATAAATCAATTTCTTCGGCTTGAACATAGTGTTTTATTTCTATGCCAGGCTTTCCATAAAGCATTCTAATGGTATAATTAAGTCCACTTAATTTTGCATTTTTGTCTGCAAAAGCAATATGATCGTGTTCTTCACGAACCATATCTTTTTGCAATTGAAGCATCTCTTCTTCGGGCAAATCTTCATTCATCATGCGTTTAAACCCGTGAAGTTGGCATTCTTTGGTGATGAATACTTTTTTAGGGACTTCTATTTTACAGTAATCTAAGGCCCTGTCGAGGTGCTTATCGCCTGTATTTACTCCCAAGTTTATACATACTCTATTAAATCCAATGGGTTTCTTTTGCGGATTTCTTAGCAATAAAACATGGCACTTCGCTTTACGAATTAATTGCCTAGCGATTGAGCCTAGGTAATATTTCAACGTATTTTCTTTAACTAATGCTCCTGCGATTAGTAGGTCAATTTTATTTTCAGTACACGCTTCGACAACAGCTTTAACTGTTGAGCCTGTTTTCCAAGAAATTTCAATATTATTTAAATTATATTTTTCAGCTAACTTTAAAAGCTTAACCTCTTTGTCTGAAGTTTTAGGACCGACATGTATAAAATAAATTTTACTGTTATGCAATTTTGCTTCTCGAACAGTTTCAGCTAACAGAGCTTCGGTGTTTGGAGAAAATGAAATCGCAATTGCAATGCGTGAAATCTTAAAATTAAGAGCCATAGGTGCAATATAAAGCGAAATTTGAAAGTAATTTACTATAACAAAAAAAATGGGCTACTTTTCAGTAGCCCACCTAATAAATTAATATTTAGTTTACATCATGCCACCCATATCGTGACCCATTTGAGGAGCTTTGCCTTCCTTTTCTGGTTCGTCAGATATAGCACATTCTGTTGTCAAAATCATACCTGCAACAGATGCAGCATTTTCTATGGCAACACGCGCAACTTTAGTTGGATCGATAACTCCGGCAACCAATAGGTTTTGGAACTTATCTAAACGAGCATTATAACCAAAGTTACCAGTGGTTTCTTTGACTTTTTGTACAATGATTGAACCATCAACACCGCTATTTTCTGCAATCTGACGTAATGGAGACTCTAAAGCCTTTTTTACGATTGCAATACCGGTTTTTTCATCGATATTTTCTGTAGAAATTCTATCTAACGACTTAATTGCACGAATGTAAGCAATACCACCGCCAGGTATAATACCCTCAGCAATAGCAGCCTTTGTAGCATGCAAAGCATCGTCAATACGATCCTTCTTTTCTTTCATTTCAACTTCAGAAGCAGCACCAACATAAAGAACTGCAACTCCGCCAGCCATTTTAGCCAAACGTTCTTGTAGTTTTTCGCGGTCGTAATCAGAAGTAGTTACTTCGATTTGTGCCTTAATTTGATTAATTCTTCCAGTTATATCTTCTTTAGTTCCAGCTCCATTAACAATGGTTGTGTTGTCTTTGTCAATTGAAACTTTTTCTGCCTTACCTAAATAAGTAAGGTCAGCGTTTTCTAATTTATAACCACGCTCTTCGCTTACCACTATACCGCCAGTTAAAATTGCAATATCTTCTAACATAGCTTTTCTACGATCTCCAAAACCTGGTGCTTTTACAGCACAAATTTTAAGAGCTCCACGGATTTTATTAACAACTAACGTAGCTAATGCTTCACCATCAACATCTTCTGCAATTATTAACAAAGGTCTTCCAGCTTGTACAACTTTCTCCAATACAGGAAGAAGTTCTTTCATGTTACTGATTTTCTTATCGTAGATAAGAATTAATGGATTTTCCATTTCGGTTTCCATTTTTTCAGCATTAGTTACAAAATATGGAGATAAATAACCTCTATCGAATTGCATCCCTTCTACTACATCAACATACGTATCTGTAGATTTTGCCTCTTCAACAGTAATTACTCCTTCTTTAGTAACACGCTGCATTGCATCAGCAATTAGCTTTCCAATAAAGTTATCGTTGTTTGCAGATATTGAAGCAATTTGCTCTATTTTTCCATAATCATCACCAACAGGCATAGATTGTGATTTCAAGCTTTTAACAACTTGTAAAACAGCTTTGTCGATGCCTCTTTTCAAATCCATTGGATTTGCGCCAGAAGCAACGTTTTTCAAACCTGTAGTGATAATTGCTTGTGCTAAAACCGTAGCAGTGGTTGTACCATCGCCTGCAATATCAGCTGTTTTTGATGCTACTTCTTTTAAAAGTTGAGCGCCCATATTTTCAATAGGATCTCTTAATTCGATTTCCTTAGCAACAGTTACACCGTCTTTTGTAACAACAGGTGCACCAAATTTTTTATCAATAACAACGTTTCTGCCTTTAGGCCCAAGGGTTACTTTAACCGCATTTGCCAAAGCATCAACACCTCTTTTAAGCTTTTCACGAGCTTCTGTATCAAAATTTATAATCTTAGCCATTCTTTTTCTTTTAATTTATTTGATGATTGCAACAATGTCAGACTCACGCATGATAAGGTAATCTGTACCGTCAACATTAATTTCTGTACCAGCATATTTACCATATAAAATGGTATCGCCTTTTTTAACAGTCATTGGCTCGTCTTTTTTGCCTGCGCCAACAGCTACTACAGTTCCTCTTTGTGGCTTTTCCTTTGCAGTATCCGGAATAAATAGTCCGCCTGCAGTTACTTCTTCAGCAGCAGCAGCTTCTACCAGAACTCTGTCTGCTAATGGTTGTATTTTCACTGACATATTTTAAAATTAACTTTGTTTTTAGAATAATTACATTAATGATGCCAATAGGCTAAACCAAATTATTTCAAAAAAAATGGCAGTAAATTGATTGTACTTACTGACAAAATGCCACTAGATGTGTCAAAATATATTTATCAAACAACTACTTCACACATTTTATTGAATTGACAAAACCTGCAAACTCCTTGAGGATCTTTGCTTTGTTTAATTTTAATGTTCGGATCTAAAAGCTCCTCAAAAGCTACTTTTAATTTGACTTCAAATTCATCTAAATATTCATTTGGCACAAATGGTGTATTTTCTTGGGTTGTTATAAACATGTCTGGGCTATTTAATTGCCCTAATGGCACAACCCCAGCATTTACAGCAACTCCTTTCCCATACTCATTCCTTGTCAACAAACTATACCAAAGCAGTTGAAATAAGTAACGATTTCGCTTTTCAAAAACTTCGTCAATTGTTTTTAATTTAAAATCTTTATCCTCAACTTTTCCAGTTTTGTAATCTATTATTCGAATTAATTGTCCTACAGAATCTATTCTATCTGCTGTTCCTTTTAGATTTATTTTAGATTCTCCGATGGTATGAAAGTCTAAAAATTCAAACTGTTTTTCGAAACCAATTGGTGCAAAAAAATCTTTTTTATCTAAAATGTTTTTGAGGTATTTCTTTATAATCTTTCCTGATACTCGGTATACTAGTAAATTTTTACCACTAGATATATCAGAATATTGCAAAATTTCATCTTTTGCTTTTGCTAATTCCAAATCTACTTCTGAAATTATTTTCTTTAATAGGTTTTCATTTAATATTGTATTTAAATAAGGTTTAAATACATTCTCTAATGCTTTATGAATTAAATTTCCTGTAATTCTACTATCAAATGTGTCTGAAATCTCTTCATCTTCGTAAAACCCAACAATGGTTTCAAGGTAAAATTTTAATGAGCAATTAAAATAGTCGATAAATCGAGATGGCGAAAACTTACTTCTTTCAATATAATTTTTAATATTGGCTAAAACATTTTCATCCTTTTCAATATTAATTTCGACTTCATCATCTAGTAATTCAATGCTGTTTTCCCACTTTTCTTTCTCAATGGTTACTGAACTATTTAAAGCAACAAGTTCATGTTCGATTTGCCTAATATATCTGCTAGGTTCTGCCCCTTTCATGTTGCTTGTTTCAGAAGAATAAAGCATCCAAACATGTGATGGATAATGTAACAAACGGTAAAAATTATAGGCATTTATGGCTTCATTTTTTTCGTAACTCGTTAAACCAAAAGCATTTTTTACTGACAATGGAATAAATCCTGGATTTTTTGATACACTTGGTAAAACGCTTTCATTTGCTCCAAAAACGATAACATTATCGAAATCTAACAATCGGGTTTCTAATAAACCCATCACTTGCAATCCACCTAATGGCTCTCCTTGTAAACTTACTTTTGTATTTTCGATTGAATCTCTGACAGCATTTAACAAACTAGCTGTTGTGTTTAAAAATTGATATTTATGGTTGGTATTCGCTATTAATTTCAATTGCTTAATCATCGCATCTGTAAAAACAGGCGATAGTGTATATGCGTCTTCTTTGTGATTAAAGGGTAAATTCTCTAAAAAATAAATTATGCTATTCAACAAATGTTGGGGACTATCATTGCCTGAAAATATCAACTCCAATTCAGGAAAATTATTTAATATTTCAGAGCAAGACAAACTCACTCTATTTTCTCTAATTATTTTATTCTTGAAAACATTTATTGATTTTGTAGAAATTACATTATTTCGAATTAATCTATTATCAATTATATTAAAAACATGTTTATAGTAATATGTATTACCTGATGTGCTTTTTAAAAACATAATTATCCATGAAACAATTAGGTCTGAAACAGCCGCAAATTTCAATGGATAACCCATTGTAACGTTTACATTTGAAATGCTTTTTGGAATTGCTTGCAACACCGGCAATAAATGCGATTCATCTGCTAAAACAATGGCGGTTGAGTTTAAATCAAACTTTTTATTTTCAAGCTTTTGAAGCAAATTTGTTAGCGCAGATGTTAACGTATGCAATCCTGCACCTTCAATTAAAGTAATTTTTTTTGGATTTATACTCAAGGTATCTTTAACCCAAAAATCAATATTCGGCAATTCAGATTTATCCTTTTCGTGAAATAGTGCGTAAGCCTCTTGATTTGAATTATGGTAATAATACGAATCTACATCCCAACAAATAGTAGCCCTTTTTGAATTATGTAATAATTCAAAAAGCTTACGCTGCGCTTTCGAGATGCCTCCAAAACCCACAAAATAGGTATGCTCAAAAGGAATTACTAACTCATCTTGAACCATTTTATGTAAAATCAATCCCTGATATCCAATCTTCTTTTCCAATAATCTACTCAAAAATCCTTGATACAATACTTCCATGTTAGTAAGAAATTCGAGGTAATTGTTTTGCAATTCAGTCCTAATTAGCCCTGGAGTCCAAACTTCAATCTCCGAAATATTTAAAAAATACCTGAAAAACTGCTGTGAGTTTAACATTTGACCATCAATATCCTCGTAATCCGTAATTAGTTTGCCGCCCCAAGAACAAAAGCTATCGTAACTTTCTATAGGTTCGGGCATCAGTTCTCTGTAAACATCGTAAAATTCGGCTAACAGAACAGCTCTATCAACTTTCTTAATGCTTGTTACTTGCTCTAAAAATGTGTCGAGAGTATAGGTTTTTGGAAAGAAAATAGGCCTATCAATACATTTAGCTAACTCATTTTTAAAATACAATGCTGCTCTTCGGGTTGGAAAAACAAGAGCCACTTCTGACAAGTCAGAATGGTTTGCTGCATGAACTTGACTAGCAACTTGACTTAGAAATTTACCTAGTTGCATAATTCAGCCTCCATAGTTTGTGTGTAAAACAACCATCCAGAGGCATTTGGAAATCCCATTTCATGCATAATATCTATATAATTGCCTAACTGCTTTTTATGATTTTTTGATTTTAAACCGGTTTTATAATCTAAAATATGAATTGAATTATCTTCGAAAAATACTACCCTATCTGGTCGATATAATTCGCCATTTTTTAATAAAATGGATATTTCATTTTTCACTTTATTTGATTTAGAAAATAAATGTGAAATTGACGGGTTATTTACAACACCAGCAAGTAAATCAACCCAGCTATTCAATTCATGCTCTGAAATTTCGTACTCATTTTGTAAATTGTTAATTGCTGGAATTATATCTTCTGCAGTCTTAATTTCAGAAATAATTTTATGAAACAATCTTCCTTTACTTCCACTTTCATCGAACCCTTTTGACAAAGATGCTACAGAATTAAATTTGATTAAATCAGTATTAAATTTGCACTCTACTTTCTGTTTATTAAAATCATTCAATTCGATTAAATTATTTTCTTTAATTTCTTTTTCTCCAAATTCAAAAAATCCATTTTCATCAAAATCAATATTTGCTTCAATTAATTGGGCTATCGTATTTTTTCCATTTTTATCCACCTTAATATAGAGCCTTTCAATAGCTCGAGTAAAAGCTACATACAACAAATTGATATTATCGAATTTATTGTATTCTGCATATTCTGCATATTTATCTGATAAAACCTTTGACTCCTTTGTAACTGAAACTAATAATTCTGGAAATCCTATTTCATTAAATTCAGGAGTAGGAATCCACAAGTCATCATTAACTTGCTCCATTCCTTTTTTGTAATTAACAAATATCACAACCGGAAACTCAAGCCCTTTAGACTTATGTATTGTCATAATACTAATTGCATTTTGAGAAGAAAAATTATCTACTCTATATTTATTAGAATTAATTTTCCAATTCTCAATAAATTCAATTATTGAAGACCCATTACTTTTTGCAAAGGCGTGTATTTGATCTAAAAAAGCAACAATAAAAGTATCGTGCTGAATGTTTAGATTAAAACGGGTAGCAATTAATATTACACATTCATATAGTGGGTATTCGTATAGTTTATGTTCACCTTCCTGAAATAAATATGCTAATGGATTTAAGATAAACTCCTTAGAAATATCCCCAAACGAATTTTTATTTTTTATGAAATTCCAAATAAAGGAGACATTTGCAGATTTATTCACATTGCACGCTAACTCCAAAACTGCAATTATTAAATTAACATTATTATTTGAATTTAATGCAAGCGAATCTGGCGATATTACAGGAAAATTATTTTTAATTAAATGCTGTGCAATTTCTACTCCTTCGTTATTATTCCTAATTAATACACATATGTCTTTATAATTATATCCATCTTCAATTACCGAATTAATTGTATTCAATGTCTCTATAATTACATCGTCTTTTAAAATACTTTTAGCTTCAACATATCCCTTTTTATGCTTGTAATTAAACTCTTGTTTAACATCCTCATAATTCATAGAAATAAACTCGCTGCTATTAACTAATAATCTCTTAAAAAAATTATTATTAAAATCAATAACATTTTCCTTACTTCTGTAATTAGTTGTCAGTGGTGTTAACTTGAAATTTTCGTTAAATGCCAAATAATGGCTTAAAATATTTGTATCAGTTATATGCGAATCGGGTTCAGGTAAATAGGTAAACTGTTCCACCTTTCCACCTCTCCACCTGTAAATACTTTGTTTACAATCACCAACTATCATGCTTAAAAAACCTTTAGATACGGATTCCGCTACCAATGGCAATACGTTTTGCCATTGCATTTCTGATGTATCTTGAAATTCATCGATTAAAATGTGTTGAAATCGATTCCCCAACCTCTCGTATAAAAAAACAGCGTGCTGCTTTCTAACCTCCTGGTTTACTCTGAAATTAAACATTGCGAAAGGAACAATCTGCTCTTTTTGCATAATTTCTTCCACCTCCTTTTCTAAGTAAATTAAAAGAATTACCTTATATAAATTTGAATAGGCATTTTTTGCAATTTCGTAATTAGCAAAATTTTGGTTTTGATTTTCAAAAAAAGAATCTAAAACTTTAATAATTGCAGGTAAAGCATTTTGGAGATTATTAAATTTTCCAGAGTTTGTATATAATGGAGAAATAAATGAAGCCTCTTTATCAAGATAAATTATTTTTTCAAGAATCAAAACCTTTGGCAATAACCCTCTCGATTTTTGCGGAAAATCCTCTTCTTGTAAATTATAGTCTGCAAAAATTTTAATTAATTCCTCTTTATATTCGATTACTTTATTTCTATAATTATTAACTATTTCATTTAAACTCTTTTTAATTAAGAAATAATTTTCTAGTTCAAAATTTCTGAAATAAACAATCTTTTTTAAGTTTTCTTCTTTAAATAATGTTTTAGCAAATGAGTATAATTTATAGTCTAGGTTCCATTTCCCAGTACCTTCCATTGAGTCAAAAATCAAATCGTCAATTGCATCTGTTAAATTTTTATTGGATACGGTTCCATATTTCATCATTAAATTATCAACTGCCTGAGTAATTAATGGATCTGTATCCATTTCTACCCTTGAATTTTCAGGCATTTTTAAATCATGTGAAAATGTTTGTACGATTTTTTGTATAAAACTATCGATGGTAATAATGTTAAATAGGCTGTATTTGTGCAAAACATTAGTGTATATATTACCCGCTCTTTTTATAATTAATGAACTTGGAATCCCTAATTCAGCTTCAAGTTTTTTAATTCTAAACTCTTCTGAAATGTCATTTAACGAAATATTTAATAAAGCTTTCAAAATCCTTTCTTTCATTTCGCTGGCAGCTTTATTTGTAAACGTAATTGCCAATACATGCCTGAAATAGGATGGATTTTCTTCTTTCAAAACTATTTCTAGAAAGGTTGAAACCAAGGTATATGTTTTACCCGAACCAGCAGAACTTTTATAAATCGATAACATTTTTACTTTTAAATATGGGTAAAGTTAACTTCTCATTTTGTCATCTTGCGACAGATTAAATAAAAAAAGGGCTCAAATTTGAGCCCTTTTTTTATTTAATCTGTTTTTCTAACTATAATGAGTCTGCAACTACTTCATTTACTTCTGGCACCATCCGTGTAAGTAAATTTTCGATGCCTGATTTTAGCGTAACTGTACTTGATGGGCATCCTGAACACGACCCTTTTAACATTACGGTTACTACCCCAGAATCTGGATTAAACGATTTGAAAGTTATTGCACCTCCATCTTGCTCTACTGCTGGTTGCACATATTCAGCTAAAATTTGACGAATACGTATTGAAATTGGGCTTTTATCTTCATCTAAATCCTCCAATTCGGTATGTGAAATAATTTCTAATCCTGCCTCTAAATACCCCTTTATAAATTCTTTTAAAATTGGAGTAATCTCAAACCAATCTTCATCGGGTTTGCGAGTAATGGTTATGTAATTGTTGTTTATGAAAATTGATTTTACGAATGGAAAATCAAACAATTTCTTTGCAATTGGTGAGTTTTTTGCGTCTTCAATCGAATCTACTTGCAGAATTGCATCTGGCAAAAGCATACAGTTTACTACAAATTTGTAGCTCTCTGGATTGGGAGTACTTTCTGAATATATATTTATTGGAATTTGGTTCATACTTCGGTTAACAGTTTTTAAAAAAATAGGTTCATTGATTATTTATCTAGCGTTACCGCCTAAATCCCGGTATTTCACTTTTTTTACAAAGCCTTCACCTAGGCGCTTTTTACGATTTTCTTCATATTCACTAAAGTTGCCATCGAAGAAATAAAACGTTCCATTTCCTTCATAGGCTAACATATGCGTACATACACGGTCTAAGAACCATCTATCGTGAGAAATTACAACAGCGCAGCCAGCAAAGTTTTCAATGGCTTCTTCTAATGCACGAAGCGTATTTACATCGATATCGTTGGTTGGCTCGTCTAATAATACAACGTTTGCGCCTTGTTTCAGGGTAAGTGCTAGGTGCACACGGTTTCTTTCACCACCCGATAAATCTCCGATTTTTTTTCCTTGATCATTTCCACTAAAATTGAACTTGGAAAGATAGGCTCTTGAGTTTACCTGTCTGCCTCCCAGCATCATAAACTCAGTGCCGCCAGTTACTGCGGTAAAAACATCATCATTCGGATTCAAATTATCGTGCGACTGATCCACATAGGCCATTTGCACCGTTTCTCCGATTTTTATGGTGCCAGAATCTGGTGATTCAAACCCCATTATCATTTTGAACAAGGTTGATTTTCCAACTCCATTTGGTCCAATTATTCCAACAACACCAGCTGGAGGAAGTGAAAAACTCAACTCTGAAATCAACTCCCTGTCGCCAAAACCTTTGGAAACATTATCGAATTCGATAACTACGTTTCCTAATCTTTCGCCAGCTGGAATAAACAATTCTAATCTATTTTCCTGATCCTTAGCATCTTCATTCAATAATTTGTTGTAATTATTAATACGCGCTTTTCCTTTTGCTTGGCGAGCTTTCGGGCTCATGCGAACCCATTCAAGCTCACGATTTAAGATGCGCTGACGCTTGCTTTCTTGCTTCTCTTCTTGTGCTAAACGCTTTGTTTTTTGCTCTAACCACGAGGTATAATTGCCTTCAAATGGCAAACCTTCGCCACGGTCTAATTCAAGAATCCATCCTGCTACATTGTCTAAGAAATATCTGTCGTGGGTTACAGCAATGATAGTTCCTTTATAACGCTGTAAATGCTGTTCAAGCCAATTAATACTTTCTGCATCAAGGTGATTTGTTGGCTCATCCAATAACAAAACATCAGGTTCTTGAAGCAACAAGCGGCAAAGTGCTACTCTTCTACGCTCACCACCCGATAAAATATTGATATTTGTGTCAGCAGGCGGGCACATAAGTGCTTCCATAGCTCTATCTAATCTATTGTCTAAATTCCAAGCATCTGCAGCATCAAGTTTTTCTTGTACTTCGGCTTGGCGTGTTAGCAATTTATCAAAATCTGCATCAGGCTCTCCAAATGCTTCGTTTATTTTATCGAATTCGACTAATAAATCGATTATTTCCTGGACACCCTCTTGAACAACTTCTCTTACCGTTTTTTCAGGATCTAGCTGTGGCTCTTGGGCAAGATAGCCTACAGAATATCCCGAAGAAAACACTACATCTCCTTGGAAAGATTTCTCAAGACCTGCAATTATTTTCAATAGCGTTGATTTTCCTGAACCGTTAAGTCCTAAAACACCAATTTTAGCTCCATAAAAAAACGATAAATATATGTTTTTCAATATCTGTTTTCCGCTAGGTAATACCTTGGAAACTTTAGACATTGAAAAAATAACTTTATGATCTGACATTTTATTTTTTTTTGCAAATATCTGAATTTAGGCTCAAAAAACACATTCAATTGAATAATAATCTATCAAACTAAAAAAACTTTAAACACTTTTTGGAAATAATATAAAAAACAATCATATTCAATAAATAATTGTATATATATGTTTGACTCTAAAATATTCGAAGTAGGTATAGGATTAATATTTACGTATGGTTTATTGGGAATATTAGTAAGTTTATTGCTTGAATGGCATAATCAGAAAGTAAGGGAAAGGGGCGAAACTCTCAAAAAGGCAATTTATCATATGCTAGACGATTCGTTAAACCTAAATTATGGCTATTTATTCTATAGACATCCCATTATTGATAAGCTTAAAAAGGATAAAAACAGTTTGCCTCAATATATTTCGGGCGATACTTTTTCTCAGACTGTAATTGACATTTTTGCAGGTAGTGCTATAGATACTCGCTTTATTTTAAATGAGGATGCTGGTGAATATGTTGCACAAGAAAATGGCAGAGAAATTCCATTTAACGAACGATTTGTTATAGGAGTACAACGTATGAAACATAGTCCGTTAAAAATTCTGTTGCAAAATTTTATTAGCAAATCGGTTAAAGGAGACCAAACATCTCCAGATTTAGATCAATTAAATATTGAGTTTAAACGTTGGTTTGATGAGCAAATGGGCCGTGTTTCGGGTTGGTTTAAGATTGAACAGCAGAAAAAAGCTATATTTTTTGGTTTTTTTGTTGCCATAATGTTCAATGTTGACAGCATTCACTTAATGAATTCGTTGATTTATAACGACTCGTTAAGAAATGCTATCAATTATCAAGCGCAAGTTACTGTCGATGCTTTATCTGAACAAAAAACTGATAGTTTATCTACTCAAAATATAATATCAGCCTTACACGAATCTATCGAAAATACAAATGATACGTTAAAAATCAAGCAACTTACCGCCCTGTTTAATGCTACACAAAACCTTCTTCAAACAAAAGATTCTTTAAATACCAGAAATGAGGAAATTTCTAAAATGAAAGAATCGTTGGCATTTAACACGAAACTTCCCATTGGTTGGAACAAAAGAGATGCCCCGATTTCATGGTTTTACAAAGCACCAAAGCAAAAGCAAAAAATATAGAGGAGAAGTATATTCGGCAACGCATCGTATTTTCAGGACGGTCGTTATTGTATTATTTAGTAGGTGTTTTTATATCGGGTTTTACCCTAAGTTTTGGGGCTCCGTTTTGGTTTGATATTCTTTCAAAGGTGGTAAATTTTAGAAAGTCTGGAACAAAACCAACAGTATGAAACAGCTACCCATAATAAATTGCCATACCCGTATTTTTACTGGAGCATGCGCACCTGATTACTATTTCAAAACTGTTTTACCTGATAGATTTGACAGATATTCAGTAATTATTAAAAGACTGTTAGAAACCAAAACATCGCGGTATTTAATCGAAAGGTTGATAATCAAAAACAGGAAAGACAACAACGTTAAAAAGCAGCTTACCTTTCTTCAAATCGGACTCTATACCTCGCAAAAACAAATTTTTGAAACACTAATTAAGAATTACCTCTTTTTAGGGAATGATTGCAGGTTTATAGCCCTTACCCTAAATTTAGATTATTTAGATGAAGAGCCAAGTATCCATGCTCGAATTGACACTCAATTATCCGAAGTAATTGAAGTTAAAAAATGCTATCCAAACATCATTTTCCCTTTTTTAAGTATTGATCCAAGGCATAAGAAAGGGATGGATTTATTAAATTGGGTAAAATCATATTTTGCCACTGGAGCCTTTTATGGCATTAAGATGTATACTTCACTTGGGTATTTTGCTTTTGACAAAAGCCTATATCAAGTTTATGAATGGTGCGAACAAAACAATGTGCCAATTATGGTTCATTGCACCCGCTATGGTTCTTACTATACTGGAAAAAACTTGCACACATTATTGACCAATTTACCTGAGTCGGTAGCACCAAACGACCCAGCCATGCCAGCCATCAAAGACCTTGTTCTCAAATATTTAAACGACAAAAAGGTAAGCAAAGACAATAAATGGCTATGCAATATTTTATTGCATCCTTTAACTTACAAACCGACTTTAAACACTTTTCCGAAATTAAAAATCTGTTTTGCACACGTTGGTGGAGATGAAGAAATTTTACCTGATACTGCAGATGATATGGTTAAATATATTCGAAACAATGTTGACAATACAAACTGGGCTCACGAAATATTTAAGCTAATCGATGAATACAAAAATATTTACACAGACATTTCCTACTCATTAAACAAGGCAGCTATTTATGATTCGTTTCTCATACCGAAGTTGAATGATATTGTATATCAGAATAGAATACTTTTTGGAACTGACTATTTTATGACCGAAAAAGAAAACAGCGAAGTTGAATTATTAAAAAGCTGCATGCAAAATCTTATGTTAAAATTTGATCAAATTGCAAGAATTAATACTGATACATATTTAAAAAGTACATTTTACAAATAAATCTAAAAATATTACTTTCTTTAAGAATGGAAAAAAGTCAAATCATTTTAAAAAATGACTTTATAACTGCTGCGTTTAAAACTAAAGGGGCTGAGCTTACTAGCTTAAAGACTATTGATGGCACTGAGTTTATTTGGCAAGCGGACCCAAATTATTGGCCATGGCATTCTCCCCTACTTTTTCCGATTGTAGGTGGATTAAACAATGGCTCTTTTTTTCATAATTTCAAACGAATACCCATGGAAAGGCATGGGTTTGCCAGAAATTCTGAATTTGAAGTATCTATAAAGGAAGATGATAGGGTGGTATTTGTATTGCAAAGCAACGATGCTCTTTTCGAAAATTATCCGTTTATTTTCACTCTTGAAGTAGAATATAGACTCCTGGGAAATGAACTTACAGTAACCTATAGAGTTTATAATGGATCAATAGAAAAAATGTATTTTAATATTGGTGCTCATCCGGCTTTTAATTGCCCATTAGATAACAACTCCACTTTTGAATACTACTATTTAGAATTTGAGCAACCTGAAACATTATCAAGGCAAATGTTGAAAAATGGTTTATTCAATGGAGATACGAAACCTGCTTTAAAAAATTCTTCGATTTTGGCATTAAATCACGAACTTTTCAACGATGACGCCATCATTTTCTTTGAAACAAAATCAAAGAAAATAACACTTAAGAATCGAAAAGGAGGCAAAAGCATCAGTGTTTTATTTCCTAAATTTAAACAACTGGGGCTATGGCAAAAACCTGGGGCTCCATTTATTTGCATTGAGCCATGGAATGGTCATGCAGATTTTGACAATTCAACCGGTGTTTTGAAAGATAAAAAGAATATTATAGCTCTTGAACCGAAAGCCATTTATAGCTGTTCGTACAGTATCCAAATTCATGAATGAACTATTTAGCTCATCAATTTTTATCTTTTCCTGATACTACTTTGCAAATTGGCAATTTTATTGCTGATCATGTCAAGGGATCAACACTAACTAATTATTCATCCCCGATAAAAAAGGGAATTGCCCATCACAGAGCAATTGATACGTTTACAGACTCTCACCCCATTCCAAAAATAGGCCGTCAACGGCTTAACAAAACTGTTGGTAAATATGCAGGTGTAGCTTTAGATGTTTTTTACGATCACTTTTTGGCCATTCAATGGAACAAATGGAATCAAGAAAACTTGTTAACTTTTTCAGATAACGTTTATTCATTGCTTTCAACAAACCAAAACTCAATTCCTGACAGTGCCAAATTCATGCTTGGATACATGAAGCGCGATAATTGGTTGCTAAATTATCAAACTATTTTTGGCATAAATAGAGCATTGACAGGTTTATCTCGAAGAACAAAATTCGAATCAAACCTAAACGTAGCAACTCTTGAGCTCGAAAAAAGCTATGTAGATTTCGAGCTAGAATTCAATGCTTTTTTTCCTGAATTAATGGATTTTAGCAACAGTTGGATTAAAGAAAATTCAGCCTATTAAATGATTTCCCTAATACCTGTTTGTCATTACTTCCTAACCATTGATTTAAAAGAGTAGCATAAACTGCTCTAAAATCAACAGAATACCTCATATCGCCATTTTCATCCAGATCCGCTAAGTTTGGCAATTCATTTATGAACCCTTTTTGTGCAATTTTTTCGCCTAACAATATCAGGTTGTTTGCAGCTCCGTGGTCAGTTCCGTTGCTGGCATTTTGTTTTACCCTTCTGCCAAATTCGCTAAACACCATAACGATGGTATCTTTTAGATGGTCTTTAGACTTTAAATCGGTGATAAAGGCATACATTGCTTCGGAAAACTCTTTTAAATTGTTTGTCATAGCCCCATCTTGCCTTACATGAGTGTCGTATCCTCCTTGAGTAACGTAATATACCTTTGTTGAAACACCAGAATCGATTAAACTAGCTGTAGTTTTAAGGTCATTTGCAAGTTTAGACTTTGGATATGCAGCACTATTGGTTTTCAAACTGTATTTATCATAGATATATTTTGCAGATGAATCTGCGCTTATTAAAGTTTGATATAAATAACCTAAATTCCCTGTTGGATTTCCAGACAATGGATTTCCTTTGATTATATCTTGAAAATATCGCTCTCTCGATGTTTCATAAAACAACTTTGGGTCTTTAAACGATACAGCTTTTACGAGTTCGCCCTTCATTGCCAACGACAAGCTATCATCAATTTCTATCGCTTCCCAAGGATTTAATTTTCCTGAATCTAAAAATCTTCCTACCCAGCCTGTATTTACATATGTTTTTGAATCGCTAGCAGTTTGCCAAATATCCATTGACCTAAAATGGGAACGATCTGGGTTTGGATAGCCAACATTATTTAGAACTGATACATATCCTTTTTCCCATAATTTATGAAAATCGCCCATTGCTGGATTTAAACCCATTTCATCCGTAAGCCTAAGACTCTCTGCACGCTTTAAACCTAAGGTTGGCCGGTTGTTATAATATAAATCGTTTCGGTAAGGAATAAATGCACTTAATCCATCAAAACCTCCTGTTAATTGTAAAATAACCAGCTTTTTACCCCTCACGGATTCTAGTCCTATGCTTTCAAAAGCTTTTAGAAATGAAGGAATAAATAAACTTGTTGTTGCTAAAGCAGATGCTTTTAAAAAATCTCTTCTTTTCATATTAATACAATTGATACTCAGGCAGTGAACAAAGTTGAACAGCTAAATTTTGCAATGAACTTGTTGAGTTTTTAATCAAAGCCTTTGTACTTGGAATCATTTGGCTTTGAATTAAAAAATCTGAAATTATTTCGTTGGATGGATTTGGTGGAAATTGATTTGAAAAATAATTCCAATCAGCTTTTGATCGAATAAATGATGAGCCTTTTTCCCGGTCATCAAATGTGCTCATTTTCATAAATTCTTCTGGTGAATCGTCTTTGGTTTCCAAATCTATAGCACCAGAATTCAAAATTACTGATGCCAATTTCATTCTCAAAAACATAGATGAAGTATCAATCCAGGCTAAACCTTCGTCCCACCCTTTTACAGATGGGGGCATAAATAGGGTTTGACCAAGCAGTCGTTGAAGCACAACTAAAATACGATCATCGTTATATTTTACTTTAAAAGTTCTATTTAACCCAATTATTAATGTGGTTGGAGATTTAATTTTATTGCCTACATTTTTCTCATCGTAAAACCAGGTTGATGTAAAAATAGTACGCATCAATTTTTCAATATCGTAGTTAGAGTTTCTAAATGATGACGCTAAAGGTTCAATCAATTCATTGCTAACTTCTTCGTTTACAAAGTATTTGTAAATTTTTTTGACAACAAACTGAGCTGTTTCTGGTCTTTTTAAAATAATATCAATAATATCTTCACCCGAAAAACGACCGGTTTTACCCATAAAAGTCTTCATTCCATCGTCATTTTTCTTAGGTATAAACCTAAATTCATATTTATAGCTGTATCCCCAACCGGTAAATGCTCTTGCAGCTTCTTTTATGTCTTGTTCGGTATAATTTCCTCTTCCAATTGTGAAAAGCTCCATTAATTCTCTTGCAAAATTTTCGTTGGGCCGCTCTTTTTTACTCAATCTTGTCCCTAAAAAAACCATAATTGCAGGGTCTCTTGCAACAGCAATTAATAAATCTCTAAAACTTCCCAATGCATGAATTCGGAAGGTATTGTTTTGAATTTGCAATAAAAGTGGGTTTTTAATCCGAGTTGCAAAATGCCCATGCCAAAAAAGAGTCATTCTTTCACGAAGTGGCTCATTCGATTCTGAAATCTTTTTTATCCAGCCTAAATTTAAATCAACTATCATTTTACGAACATCAGATTTAGATACAGATTTGTACTTTGTATTAGATCTATTGTCATCGTCTGGAAAAAACTCTTCAGGAATTGTTTTTAAATTGCTAAAGTTCTTAGAATCTAAAAACAGCTTATCTACTATATCTTCTATTGATTTTGATTGCAGATTTGTAATGGTTTGATAATCTGAACCAAAACCTGCCCTCCAAAATAAATGTTGAATCTTTTTTTGCTTAGAATCGCTCATTGTGCGCTCATTTCTTATTCAGACTAAATTAACTAAATAAAGTTTACCCTTTTCAAGAATTAATTTAAATTTAGATTAGCCTAATATTTTTTTTAGACTAATCTAAATATTATATTTACACCCTAATTATGAAATTTAAAGGAATCATATTGTCCCTTTTTTTGCCGATGTTTTGTTTTGGTCAAAACATTGAAATCAAAGGAATTATAAAATCGAATAATTCATTTTTTGTACCTTTTGCCCAAGTCCAACTTGTAGGTACAACTTTGGGGACACAAGCAGACAGTTTAGGGCATTTCAGTTTATTTGTACACCCAGGAAAATATACAATAGCGGTAAACCGGGCTGGGTATTTTAATTTCAGAAAACAAATTGTAGCAAAAAGTGATTTGCAAATTATTCTAAATCTTGAAGAAAAAATCAGCCATTTAGACGAAGTAGTAATTACCGCATCGGTACACGAAACCAATAGAAAAGAGTCTATTACTCCTATACATTCATATAATTCATCTTACTTTAAACAAATCCCCAATGAAAACCTTTTTGAAGGTTTAAAAATGGTTAATGGAGTAAGATCACAATCGGTTTGCAATGTTTGCAACACTGGAGAACTGAGAATTAACGGCATGGAGGGTCCATATACATTGGTGCTAATAGATGGAATGCCCATTGTTAGCGGCATTGGCAGTATTTATGGGTATATGGGAATCCCATTTTCAATGATTGAAAAAATTGAAGTTGTTAAAGGACCAACAGGCAGTTTTTATGGCTCAGAAGCAATGGCTGGAGTAATTAATATCATCACCAAAAAGATAAAAAAAGATCCAGAACTTGTTTTGGAAAATAGTATAAGCACTTTAGGAGAAAACCAAACCGATGTTGGTTCAATTTTTAAAATAAACAAACACACCCTTTTATCTGGAATTAATACCAATTACTTCAACCAGAAACTGGATATAAATAACGATGGGTTTACCGATGTAGCATTAACCAAACGACTATCGTTTTTTGCAAAAATTGGATCAGCAAATGGAAGTTTTGGAATTAGGTATTTAACAGAAAACCGATGGGGAGGTCAATTAAATTGGGATAAATCCCTTAAAGGTTCGGATAGCATATATGCTGAATATATTTTAACTAACCGGGCTGAAGTTTTACTTAATCAACGTATAAAACCCTCATTAAAACTATTGGGGTCATGGGTGTATCACCAGCAAGATTCATGGTACGGAAATGCCGCTTTTTTGGCAAAACAACAAACTGGCTTTTTGCAATTACAACTTGATTCTACTTTCAATAAAATTTGGAGATACAGTTTAGGCAGCGCATTTAAATGGAACATTTACGATGATAATACCTTTTTAACTGAATCTGATAATTTTGCAAATAAGCCCATTGCAACCTATCAACCCGGTTTATTTGCTCAAATTGAAAATACAGCAAATTCTAAGCTAGGTTATGTAGGAGGTTTTAGAATTGATTATTTCCCAGAATTTGGCATAATTCCCTCACCAAGATTAGGATTTAAGTATAAACCTAACGATCATCATATAATTAAAGGGAATTTGGGCAGAGGTTTTAGAGTTGTGAATTTATTTACCGAAGACCACTCGGCAATAAACGGCTCTAGAAAAGTTGAAATTAAAGAGAAGTTGAACCCTGAAAGTTCACTAAACGCTACTTTAAATTATTTAACAGATTTACATTTCAAAACATTGACCCTTGATTTGGAAGTTGGTGCATTTATCTCGCATTTCACGAACAAGATTATACCCGATTTTGACACAGATCCTGAAAAAATAATTTACCATAATTTATCTGGATATTCTCAAACCCGTGGAATTAACTTTGATGTTAAAACTATCTCGGAATTACCATGGCAAATTAAGGCAGGTATTACCTATACAGATGCTTTTAGGATTGACAAAATAAATGATTTATCGCAAAAAAGTAGGTTGATTTATGCGCCAAAGTTTTCAGGAAATGTATTGTTCACTTACACTTTTACAGAGCTCATTTCTCTCTCAACAAACCTAAATTATACTGGGAAAATGAGGCTCCCCGTATTCAAAAACGACTTTAGACCAGATTACTCTCCAGACTATGTTTTAGTAGACCTGAATTTAAATTGGAAGATATCAGATAAAATTACAATTGGCATTGGCGGTAAAAATATGTTTAATTTCTTACCTACAAATCCTTTGATGCGTCCATTTGACCCCTTTGATAAAAAAGCAAACGACCCAGTGAGCAACCCCAATGGATATACTTTTGATACTACATATGCCTACGCTCCGTTGCTTAAACGCAGAATGATATTCCAATTAAAATGGAATATTTTGTAATCAACCTATAAGTTTTCCTCCTAAAAAAACGTCAAACAATAGTTTCAAACCAAATAACACCATAATAGACCCTGATATTCGGTTAAGAATATGGATTCGTTTTCCGGACATTACTCCTTTAAGTAACTTGGCTAAGTATGCTTTCAGTAAATCGGTTAAAAATATGGTTGTTATTGTACCACAAAAAAAGTAGAAAATCAGCGATTGTGATTGATATGTTGAGTTAACAACCCCTAAAACTCCAATCCAATAAAGGAACATAAAAGGATTTAGAAGGTTTAAAAAGTAGCCTTTTGCAACCGTGTTCCTTTTTCTAAGTCTAATATCTTCTTTTTCCTCTTTGAAGGATCCAATTTTATGGCTAAAAAAGAGGTATATTCCATAAAATATGGTAAAAACACCACCTACAATACCAATGGTTAGTTGTACTTTAGGGTTTTCGCTAAAAAATTGCATAAACCCAAAATAAGCAATAGCAATTACAGTAGCATCGCTAATAGCAACGCCAATAGCCATTGACAAACCGTATTTAAACCCTTTGGTTATACTTTTGTGGATTAATGCAAAGAAAACAGGACCTGGCATTAGAGCCAAACCTAATCCTAATAGCATTCCGTGCAAAAAAGACATATTAGCTAATTAAGGTTTTCGATTTAGCCTCTAAAAACTCTTTCCAAGATTTAGCCTGAACTTTATTTAAAACGCGAGGAAATTTATTTTGACCCCCCATTTTCCCTTGCTGTTCCATCCACTCATACATATAGGATAATGGGTAAACTTCAACAAAAACATCTTTCAATGCTGCAATTCTTTCAACTTTATAATCATCGTTAACCTTGCAAAGGGTTTCATCAATTATTTGTTTGGCAACTTCAGGATCAATGGGTTTATCACTCCCCAAATACCAACGGTGAGCAAATAAATTTTCGAAGTTCTCGCCTAAAACAGCAAATTCTGGAACCTCAACATCGAGCTTATCTTGCAAAACATATAAGGCTTGATGCATATTATCTACCGATAAATGTTCGCCACAAAGGCTAATATAATGCTTTGTTCTTCCAACAATTTTAATTTCACTGTGCACTTTGTCAACAAATCGAACTACATCGCCAATTAAATAGCGCCATGCACCTGAACAAGTACTTAACAAAATTGCATAATCTACATTTTCTTCAACCAACCCTATATTTACTACTGTTGCATCTGGTTTTATAGTCCCATCAGCCTCGAAATTATCAGAAGTAAATGGTGCAAACTCGTAATAAATACCATTGTTCAAAATGAGCTTCATCCCTTTCCCATCGGGGCGAGAGTCATAGGCAATAAAGCCTTCGCTTGCCAAATAGGTTTCTAAATAAATTAGGGGCGAATCGAGCAATTTTTCGAAACTTTTCTTGTAAGGCTCAATGGAAACTCCTCCCCATGTAAACACTCTTAAATTTGGCCAAATATCATGAATGGATTTTAAACTGTAGTGTTCTACTATTTTTTCAATCATGATTTGATTCCATGCAGGAACACCACAAATTATCCAAATATCCCATTCAGGAGCTCTACGGACTATTTCATCTAGCTTTTCGTTCCAATCAGAGGTTTTAGAAATTTTCTTGCCGGGTTTATAAAAATGTTGGAACCAAAATGGGATTCTGGAAGCATTTATTCCACTTAAATCACCACAAAAATAAGTTCCGTTATAGTTTAAATGCGTACTTCCACCAAGCATTAAAATGCCCTTTTCGAATAACTCAGAAGGCAAATCGTAATACAAAAGCGCATATAACTGCTTGATACTCGCTTTTCGGATAGCACGAATCATATCGGCTGTTACGGGTATGTATTTGCTACTCGCATCGCTAGTTCCCGAACTTAATGCAAAATATTTTACAGAACCTGGCCATGTTACATCGCTTAAGCCTTGTTGGGATTTATACCACCATTCATCGTGGATTTTGTTATAATCGTGCAAGGGAACGTTTTCAGAAAACGCTTTAAATATGTTAAAACTTTTAAGCACAATATCAAATCGGTAATGATTTCCGAATTGTGTATCTCTTGCCTTTAATAAAAGTTTTTTAAGCACCAATTTTTGCTGGTGCAAAGGACTAGTTTCTGGCATTTTAAGCCGAGATCTCAAATTAATTCCTTTTTTAAATAAATTTCCTAATAATGGCATTTTTGCGAATTGCAGCCCGCTAAATTAGCTAATTAAGCGCGAATAGCTTTATTTTTGTACACAAAGAATTCGCGAAGTACTTTTGACAAGAATTAATACGAGCGACTACCCAGTTTATGAAAGGAATAATTTTAGCCGGTGGATCCGGAACAAGGTTACACCCGTTAACCATCTCAATGAGTAAGCAATTAATGCCTGTTTACGACAAGCCCATGATTTACTACCCGTTATCTACTTTGATGATGGCTGGAATTCGCGATATATTAATCATTTCAACACCTCACGATTTGCCACATTTTCAAAAATTATTAGGCGATGGTAAAAACTTGGGTTGTAATTTCGAATACTGTGTACAACACACCCCCAATGGTTTAGCACAAGCTTTTGTTTTAGGCGAAAACTTTATTGGCAATGAAAATGCGGCTTTGGTGCTTGGCGATAATATATTTTATGGCTCAGGAATGGGAAGATTGATGCAGCAGAATAATAATCCTGAGGGTGGCGTTGTTTTTGCATATCATGTTTCAGACCCAGAACGTTATGGAGTTGTAGAGTTTGATGCTCATAAAAATGCTATTTCGATTGAGGAAAAACCTGAAAAGCCAAAATCCAACTATGCAGTACCCGGCTTATATTTTTACGATAACGATGTAATAGAAATCGCCAAAAACTTAAAGCCAAGTCCTAGAGGCGAATTTGAGATTACCGATATCAACAAAGAATACTTAAAAAATGGGAAATTAAAAGTTGGGATTTTAGACCGTGGAACGGCATGGTTAGATACAGGCACATTTCAATCGTTGATGCAAGCAGCTCAGTTTGTTCAAGTGATTGAAGAGCGACAGGGTTTAAAAATCGGTTGTATAGAAGAGGTTGCATATAATATGAACTTTATCAACCAAGAACAACTTGAAAAAATAGCTCAACCCTTGTTGAAAAGTGGATATGGCACATACTTAATAAACCTATTGCATAAGAAATGAAAACCGCTCCATTCTTTTTTGCACTGATGTTGTCATTTTATGCTATAAATGCCAATTCACCTCTTCCAAATAACATCGGCAACGAAAAAAATGGCGTAAAACCAGTAAATTATTTTGCATTATCTTATCTGATGGGTGAACTTGGAAGTAGTTTAAAACAAACCGCTTTTACAAGGCAGTTTTATAGTAAAAAAGCTACGTGGCTTATTGGATTAAATAAAGTTTCAACTTTAAACGATTCAAAAAATTCGCTAACCACATTAATAAATGGATTAAGCTATGAGGCTTTATCACAAGAAAAAAAAATTACTTTTATTGGCAAAGTATATAAATCAACAGACATTTCGTCATTATCAGTGTTATTACTAAAGTTAGAAAAAAATATAAATTCGGCCTGCTTTACAAAAAAATGGCTTTCAAAAAAATCCGAATGGACTATTAAGGCCACTGAATTATCAAAACCACAATTACAGAATCAGTAAAATCAAATGAACAACGATACCCAAATTTTTGAACTTATAGAACAAGAAAGATTAAGGCAAGAACACGGCCTTGAACTAATTGCATCTGAAAATTTTGTAAGCAGTCAAGTAATGGCTGCTGCAGGGAGTGTACTAACCAACAAATACGCTGAAGGCTTACCAGGAAAAAGGTACTATGGAGGCTGTGAGGTTGTTGATAAAGTAGAAAATATTGCTATTGACCGATTAAAAGAACTTTTCGGGGCAGAATGGGCCAATGTTCAGCCACATTCTGGAGCCCAAGCTAATGCTGCAGTAATGTTAGCCTGCCTGAATGCAGGAGATAGAATATTAGGATTTGACCTTTCGCATGGGGGACACTTAACTCATGGCTCATCGGTAAATTTTTCAGGGAAACTTTACGAACCTCATTTTTATGGTGTTGAAAAAGAAACAGGCAGAATTGATTATACAAAAGTTGCAGAGAAAGCTCGTGAAGTAAAACCTAAAATGATTATTTGCGGTGCTTCAGCTTATTCTCGCGATTGGGATTATGTTTCATTGCGTAAAATTGCTGATGAAGTAGGAGCTTTACTTTTAGCAGACATTTCGCATCCAGCTGGTTTAATAGCAACCAAATATTTAAACGATCCATTACCACATTGCCATATAATTACTACTACAACTCATAAGACATTACGTGGAACACGTGGAGGGGTAATAATGATGGGGAAAGATTTCCTAAACCCTTTTGGACTAAAAACACCCAAAGGAGAAATTAGGTCAATGAGCTCTTTATTAGATTCAGGTGTTTTCCCAGGTACACAAGGAGGCCCACTAGAGCACATCATTGCAGCTAAAGCGATTGCTTTTGGAGAGGCTTTAAAGCCAGATTACACAGTTTATTGCGGACAAATAATTAAAAATGCCAAAGCAATGGCTCAAGCATTTAATAAAAGAGGCTATGAAATTGTATCTGGCGGAACCGACAATCATATGATGCTAATCGATTTGAGAAATAAGGGCATTACCGGAAAATTAGCAGAAAACACGTTGGTAAAGGCCGATATAACTATTAATAAAAATATGGTTCCATTTGACGACAAATCGCCATTTGTTACCTCAGGAATTCGAGTTGGGACAGCTGCAATTACTACTCGTGGGTTAACAGAATCTCATATGGAAACCATTGTAGATTTCATCGATCGAATTTTAATGAATCCTGAAAATGATACCATTATTAACACAACTCAGGCAGAAGTAAATGCTTTAATGAAGCAATTTCCGCTGTATAAATAACATAATTTAATATTTCAAAAGGGATTAGCGAGATTTTAAACTTGCTAATCCCTTTTTTTAATACCTTTAATTACTAGTTTAAACTATGAAAAAACTCCTACTTTCAATTTTCGGCTTGCTTATAATTTCAAATTTATTTGCACAAATGCCAACCTATCCAATTTCTACTGTCAATAAAGTAAATAGCCAAGGAATTCCCGATTCTATGAACTTGTATTGTAAAGTTATTGGTGTTGTAGCTGGGGTAAACCTTAGCGGCTCCAATGGATATCAATTTAGTTTGATAGATCCTAGCAATGGCGAGGGTATTGGCGTTTTTGCCCCTGGAACCATAACTTTAAACTACACTGTAAAAGAAGGCGATAGGCTAAGAGTTATCGGAAAAATAAATCATTTCAGAGGATTATTGCAAGTGAATGTAGATTCTGTTGCATTGCTTTCATCTTTAAACGACCTTCCAGACCCAATCGTTGTAACGCAATTAAACGATTTTTCGGAATCTAAATTGGTGCGACTTAACAATTTGGTTTTAGTAACTCCATCCCAGTGGCCAGCACCAGGAGCAACAGGAAGTGGCGCAAATGTAGATGTATCCAACGGCAGCACCACTTTTCAAATGAGAATCGATGCTGATGTTGAACTATTTGGAACAGCAGCACCTTCGGGAAGTTTTAGCTTAATTGGACTTGGCGGTCAATTTAACGTTTTAAATAGTCAGCCATACAATACAGGGTATCAAATATTACCTCGTTATAAATCAGATATTTTTGGCACTGTAGCTTTAGCATCTGGACAGTTTAATGCAGGAGCTGATACTACCGCTGAAAATGCTGCTCCAAAGAAAATAAAGGTTTATGTTTCGCCTTCAGCAAATGCAGGTCAAATGGTGAAAATTGCTATAAGTAATGGATCAGGAGTTATATATGGTGCAAACAAAACGTATACTACCAATCCCGCTGCAGTAAATGATACGCTTAGCATTTATTTTCCTGCGAATGTGGGCTTACAAACATTTACACTAACAACATATAACGACAGTTTACAAGGGCCTAATAAAAACGTCATCTTTTCTATTGTCCAAACTAGCATTGGAATTGGTAATCCAGGCTCGCTAAACATGTTAATTAAAGATGCTGGTGGAAAATCTACCTCAGCTATTCCAACATACACTATTTGTCAAGTTAATAGTGAAAATGCACAAGGTGTAGCAGACTCAACTGGGGTGACTTGCAAAGTAATTGGAACTGTACTAGGAGTTAACATGAGTGGAACTTCGGGTTGGTCGTTTACCATTGTAGATAATAATTGTGGAATTAGCACTTTTGCACCTGCTACTAAAACGTTAAATTATACTGTAACTGAAGGAGATAAAGTAAGGGTAATTGGGAAAATTGAGCAATTTAGAGGCTTAACACAAATTAACATGGATTCTGTTGTGTTAATTTCTCAAGGAAATCCTATTCCAACTCCAACAATTGTTACAGCCGTTGGCGCATCTTCCAAATCAAAACTCATACGACTTAATAACCTTACTTTGGTTACACCATCGCAATGGCCTTCAGCAGGAGGTGCTGCCAGTGGTGCAAATGTTGACGTTACCGATGGTATAAATACCTTTTTGATTAGAATTGATAAAGATGTTAATATTTGGAATACGCCAGCTCCTACTACTCCATTTGATCTAATTGGTATTGGTGGACAATTCAATTCTACAACCACAGCACCGTTTTTAGATGGATACCAAATTTTACCGAGGTATACAACCGACATCATTCCAATTGCATTACCTGATACAATTTTACCTTTTAATGTTATTGGACCAGTAGATAATAGTAGAATTGTATTACAAGGCGCACCTGGGCAACTTATTCAAGCAAAATGGCGCAAAACTAGGACCATAAACAATAGCTTGGTTAAATATTCTTGGGATTTAAATCTTGTTCCTCAAATATTACCTTCACTCCTATCCGTTCCATCTGACAACAGTGGATTAGATACTGCCTCAACATTAACTTATGGAGCAGTTTCTGATATTTTATCGAACAGTGGCATTGGTGTTGGAGATAGCATCCAACTTTATTGGAGTATTATAGCTACCAATATGGTTAACGGAACTATAAAGCAAGCTAACCAAGTTCGTTTTATTAAATTGGTTAGAGGTATTATTACTAGCAATCCTAATATTTCAACATCTGACTTTAATATTTATCCTAATCCTGCAATGACGGAAGTAAACATAACTTTTAACGAGCAAAATAAATTTACAACAGCATCAATTTACGATTTAACTGGCAAAATGGTTATAAATCATTTTATTAACAATCAAAAAAGTATTAAAATATCCACCTCAGACCTTTCTAAAGGTGTTTATTTAATACGATTAACAGGAGAGACTAAATCCCTCTCATCCAAATTAATAATTATTAACTAAAAAAAGGGAAGCTAACGCTTCCCTTTTTTTATATTTAGCCATGTTTTCTTCAATAAATATTGGTGCAGTTACTTTATTGTTTCTTTTTAGTTTAAATTCTTGTTATTACGATAACGAACAAGATTTGTATGGCAATACTTTTTGCGATACAATATCAACAACATATGCAGCTACAATTGAACCTATAATTATAACAAATTGCATATCATGCCATAGCAGCTCAACACCTAATGGAAACATAAATCTGGAAAGTTACACAGATGTTAAATCTGCATACATTTCTGGAAAGTTATTATGCTCAATACAAAAAAATGCAACTTGCCAGCCTATGCCACCAACCGGTTTGGGTTTATCAACCTGCGAAATCAACAAATTCAAATCATGGGCATCAAAAAACTACCCTAATTGAAAATTCTTGGGATTTCTTTTTTTAAGCTAATCGCTTTATCTGTTGCTATTTCTTCGTGCAAGCACGACCCAATAGCACCTCTAAAGCCTGTTTTTGATATGGATACCATCAGTTTCCAAAATGAGATTTTGCCAATTATTGTTTCAAATTGTGCTTCTACGAGTTGCCACAATAGTGCTTCTCGATTAAAAGGGCTTGACTTATCGAATTATAAGAACATACGTGATGAAGTAAAATATCTTGATCCCTATAGAAGTACACTTTATTCAATAATTGCATTAGATGGAAACGGTGGAACCATGCCACCTAAGTATAGATTAATTAAAAGCGACCAAGAAAAAATCAAACAATGGATTTTGCAAGGTTCACAAAACACTACAAATTTACCCAAATCAATTTGTGACTCTACTGACCTAACTTATCAAAAAATTAGCATCCTAATTAACCAATTTTGTGTTGGGTGCCATAATCAAACAGGGCCAAATTTTGATTTATCAACTTATACCACATTAAAATCTGCCGTTTATTACCGAAGTTTATTAAATTCAATAAATCATTCGGGCAGCGTTTCTGCTATGCCGCCAAGCTATAAGTTAAATCAATGCGAATTGAATAAAATTGAAAAATGGATTACGTTAGGAATGCCTGAAAACTAAAAAACATGAAAAAGCGCACACTTCTACTCTCATTATTCTTTGGTTTTTTGGTTCAAAGCCATGCACAAGGACTATATACTGCTACAAAAGGCAAAGTTTCTTTTTATTCACACACTGTTTTAGAAGACATTGAAGCTTATACCAACATTTTATTTTCAGGTTTTAACACACAAACGAATAAAGTAGTGGTTGAAATGCGAATGGCTAGCTTCAATTTTAAAAAGAATTTGATGCGTAAGCACTTTAACGAAAACTATATTGAAAGCGATAAATTTCCGTATGCAAAATTCACTGGCTCAATACCAGACTCTGTAAAATTTGACAAAGATGGTATTTATGAAACTTTTGCAACTGGTGTTTTTGAAGTACATGGTGTTGCCATGAATAGAGGTATTCCGCTTCAAATTGTAAAAAAAGGAAATAAAATTTCCGTAACATCAAAATTCATAGTTCGTTTAGAGGATCATGGAATAAAAATACCATCAATAGTTGCCCAAAACATAGCCGAAGAAGTGGAAGTTACATTTATAACCGATTTAAATGCGCGTTAAATTAATTGTTTCAATCCTTTTTTTAGGGTTTTCAACAAGGATAAATGCTCAAGATTCATTAGATAGTTTATTGCTTTCCTTAAGGGGAAACGAAAAAAATATTGTAGATAATCATTTTAAATCTACGCGAATTGTTAATACTCAAAGTGTAGAGCAAATTGCAAAAGGAGATTTGGATTTTAGGATTTTGCATCGTTTTGGAAAAGTAAACGGAGGCGCCTACAATTTGTTTGGATTAGACCAAGCAAACATTCGAATCGGATTAGATTATGGCCTAACCGATAATTTAACTTTAGGATTAGGCAGATCAAACGTAAACAAAGACTTTGATGGCTCTTTTAAACTGAGAATTCTTCAGCAACAATCAGGCAAAAAAAACATTCCAATCCATTTATCGTATTCGGCAGGAATTGTTTTACGTTCTCTGAAATGGACAAATCTTGAAAGGAACAATCTATTTTCTTCGCGTTTGACTTTTTTCAATCAAATTTTGATATCTCGGAAGTTTAGTGAATCGATTACTATTCAGCTATCGCCAACCATGGTGCACAGAAACTTTGTATCAACACCCTCTGAAAAAAACGATGTGTATTCTATAGGAATAGGTGGGCGGGTAAAACTTACTAAAAGAGTGGCACTAAATGCAGATTATCAATACGTTTTCCCTGGTCAACTTAATTCATCAAATCGCCTTACAAATCCCTTATCGTTAGGGTTTGATATAGAAACGGGTGGTCACGTATTCCAACTGCACTTTACAAACTCGCTTGGATTAAACGAAAAACAATTTATTACCGAAACCACAGGCAATATTGGCAAAGGCGATATTCATTTTGGATTTAATATTTCAAGGATTTTCACGCTAGGCGATAATAGATCCAAAGCACAAAAACATTGGTAATTACTTTACTTTTGGGGTTTAAAAAACATTGACCCTGAATTAATACAATATCTAAGTCCGGTTGGTGGTGGTCCATCGTTAAAAACATGTCCTAAATGTCCTTGACATTGGGTGCATACTATTTCTGTACGTATCATGCCATGAGTTCTGTCTACATTTTCTGTTACAGCATTTTTGCTTACTGCTTCAAAAAAACTTGGCCAACCGCATCCTGAATCGAATTTTGTATCGCTTACAAAAAGGGGTGCATTACAAGCAGCACAATAGTACGTTCCGATATCTTTTGTGTTCCAATATTTACCTGTAAATGGCCTTTCTGTGCCTTTTTCTCTTAAAATATAATATTGATCCTCAGATAAAATCTTTTTCCATTCTGAATCTGGCTTGTTAATTTTTGGAGAATCTTCTTCTGATAAAATCATTTTTTCAATTTTTATGGTGTTGCTTGTTCCTTCTGCGTTATTACATCCAACAAATAGATTCAAAACCAAAAATATTGACCCAAAAGTATATAGAATGCTTTTTTTCATACCGCTATAACGTGAAACAGAATGAAAGAGTTTAAAAAAATGGCTGCCAAAATTTGACAGCCAAAAAATAAAGGTAATGAGGTTTGTATTAAAATTGAAGGCTAAGGTTTAAAAGCCAATTTTGTTGCGCCTGTGGGTAATGGTAATTTCCCCAACCCAAATCATTTCCTTGTTTATAGGTATAGGTGTACCCCATTGCACTATACAATTTCCCAAATACGTTATTCATTTGAATTGATGCTTTCACATTTTTGAAATTCCAAATGTTTCCTGAAGCGAAATTCAATCGTAAATCTGTTAGAAAGTACTCCTTTAACATTCTATCGACAGATGTAGTATTATCTAAATACTGTTTGCCTACGTATTTATTTATAACATCAAAGCTAAAGCCACGCTTTGCAGTCAAAGTGAAAACTGATGAGCCAATAATATTTGGAGAAAGTGCGATTTGAGTGTTTTTCAGGCTTTCGTAAAAAACATTACCCGCGTAATCGTAATTAGCATCAAGGCTATCAACAAATAAATCTGTTTGTGTTATGATGTTTTGGCTTAGGGTTAGGTTACCTCTCCAAAATAAATATGAAGTTATTTTAGTTGAACCTTGTAACTCAATACCTGCTCTATAGCTTTTATCTACATTCATACGAGTATAAGCACCCACATCATTTATATTCCCAGTTAAAACCATCTGATTTTTGTAGTTCATCAAATATCCTGTTGCTTCAAAGCTAAATTTGCTTTTGTTTAAACGATATCCCGTTTCAACATTCAACATTTGCTCGTGTTTTGGGCGGCTGGTTGGTGTTGAACTCACAAAATCATTTCGTAATGGCTCTCTATTCGACATTGCAATAGAAGCATAAACGGATTCATGATTGTTTAATTTGTATCCTGCCCCAATTTTTGGGTTTAAAAAAGAATAGTTTACAGTTTGATCTACATGTTGTAAGGCAGCATTAAATCCTAAAAAAGTATAGTTCACAAAGCGATATTGCAAGTCAGCAAACAAATCGAAGTTAGAAACTGCTTTATTTACTTTCGCATAAATATTACCATCTGTTTTGGAGGCATTATCGCTATAATATTGTTGGTTAATTTCGCTATTCGATGCATTTCTAGCCCAAATCACTTCACCAAAATGTTTTCCATCATACTTATTTAATCCTCCACCAAGCACCGCATTTAAGCCATTATTGTTAGTGTAATTTGCAGAGTAAATTGCACCATAAAAATAATTATCTAACCACTTTCTGCGAATCAAATCTGTACGTGTAATCGTTGTAATTGAATCTACAACAAAAGGACTAATCCCATATTTGCTTAACTTTTGGTTTGATTTATATTGTTCATAATATCCTCTTCCATAGGTTAAAAAAGCAGCAGCGTTTACATTCCAATTACGGTTAAACTCATGTGTATAAAAGGTTTGGTAATGATCTTGCTGATAATTGTCGGTTTCGTTTTTATAAAATTGCTCAACGCCATTTTTATCAAAATACGATCCAGCAGAGTTGTATGTGCGACTGGCAGCTAACTTTTCTTCCTCTACTCCATTCCAAGCTTGATAAGTTTTCTCTTTTCCAGAGGTTACGTTAAATCTGAACAAATCTTTTTTACCCGACCATGAACCGCTAAAAAAGAATGATTTCATATCGCTTGAAGATCGGTCGATATAGCCATTGCTGTTTATTTTAGACATTCTTCCGTCAAACGACCATCCATTATTTAACAAACCCGTTCCAAATTTTACAATTGCTCTAGAGGTGTTAAACGAACCAAGGGTTCCAGACAATTGAGCATAAGCTGTATCAATTAATTTGTTAGTTTGGATATTCATAGAGGCCCCAAAAGCTGCACCACCATTTGTACTTGTTCCAACTCCACGTTGAATTTGTATATTATCAACTGAAGATGCTAAATCAGGCATATTAACCCACCAAACTCCATGACTTTCGGCATCATTTACCGGAATTCCATTAATGGTTACGTTAATTCTGGTGATATCACTTCCACGGATTCGAATTCCAGTATATCCAACTCCAGCACCCGCGTCAGAATTCACTACAACCGATGGAGTTTGATCTAACATATAGGTTAAATCTTGCCCGTTGTTGTTTTTTGCAAGTTGCTCAGCATTTACATTGGTATAGGTGGTTGGTGTTTTTGCGTTGGCTCTCGTTGCAGAAATCAAGACATCATCTGAAATTCTTACTGAGTGGTACATTTTAACAACAATTGGCGCAAAAGTTGTTGGAGAGGTAACCAATTTAGCATTTTGAAAGCCAACAAATGATACGATTAATGTGTACGGTTTATTCTCTTTTACTGAGAAATTAAAAACTCCTGATGAGTTTGTAGCCATCGCTTCTTTGGTTTCTGAAATCCTAACCGTAGCTCCTACTAAAGATTCGCCAGATAAGGCATCTACAACAGTGCCCTTGAATGAAATTTGTGCATTTGCTCCAATAGCAAACAAACACAAGATGAAAAAAAGTGTCTTTTTATACATTGCTTAAGTTAATTAAGGCAATGCCCATATGAATAAATTCTAATCCTTACGCCAGCATTATCTGGATCAAGTTTCGGGTATAATCTCAGCCATATGGGCACCCCTTAGATGGGGCAAATGTATAATTTATATTTAGTTCTTAAGAACTATTTTTTTACTAAGCTCAAAAATGGGTTTCTTAAACCTGAGTAATCATTTAAAGTCATCTTTATAGACCCAATCATAACCTCAGCTTTCACAAGAACTGGTATTTTATTTTCATCATCAGAAACATAAATAACCATGTCTTCTTCGTTTTTAAACACTCTACCCTGTAATAGAATGGGTAAAAATTTCAAGCACTTAATCTTTCCAACATCAGTTTTGACCTCTGCTTTGCCTACATATTTAAATTTCATATCAAAAACTTCATCATCTAAGTGGGTAGATACATTAAAGAAATCACCGACTTTTACATTAGAAAAATCGATACATCTTGCATAGTAAAAAACAGATACAATATCCTGAACATTCTCTGGGGTAGAAATAGTTTGTTTATTGCTTTTTGCAGTATTTGCAAAATGATTGAAAATAACATTCTGTTTTACGGTGTAACCTCCTTCATAACAATCTCTGAAAAACATCCATGGTAAAATTGCATCTTGATCTATATACGTTTCGTAGGTATCTCGTACCTTAAAAAAAGGATCAAAACCGTAAGTAGATCTACCTTTAGCAACCACGTGAAACAACTTATTTCCATGCATTACAATATCGGTAGGTTCAACATTAAGCTCTGCATACCCTGCGCTCACTACGCCATAATGTATTCTATATTTTAGCTTTTCGCCAATTTGGAAAGCATTATTATTCATTGTGCGTAACTCTTTTCCAGCCTTTTCACTTTGAGTTTTACTTAAAGCTAATTGTGTACTGCCTGTTGCAAACAATAAAAAAAAGGCTAACCCATGTATTGTAAAAAACTTTTTCATAACATTAGTATAAAAGCAATAACCATGCCTATTTCAAAAAAACACGGCATATTCATTTTAGAACGATGAATACCTAAAAACAGTTTAAAATAACAATGGAGGCAAAAGCCTCCATTGTTATTTTACAAATTGCCAACCATTTTTTCTGGCAACACCCATTTATCAAAGTTTTCAGAAGTAACTAAACCAAGTTTAATAGCGCTTTCCTTTAAAGTCAGGCCATATTTATGTGCATTTTTAGCAATAGCTGCTGCGTTTTCATATCCGATATGTGGATTTAGTGCAGTTACTAACATTAAACTGTTATTTAGATGATTTTTAATCACTTCACGATTTGGTTCAATGCCCAATGCGCATTTTTCAGTAAATGAAACACATGCATCGCCTATAAGGCGGGCACTTTGCAACACATTTGACGCAATTACTGGTTTAAAAACATTGAGTTCGAAATGCCCCATTGCCCCACCAAAAGTTGCAGCCACATCGTTTCCCATAACCTGAGCGCAAACCATAGTTAATGCTTCTGGTTGTGTTGGATTTACCTTACCTGGCATAATTGATGAGCCTGGCTCATTGTCTGGAATAACTATTTCTCCAATTCCGCAACGAGGGCCAGAGCTTAGCATCCGTATATCGTTTGCAATTTTCATAAGTGAAACTGCTGATCTTTTTAATGCTCCAGAAAGCTCAACCATTGCATCATGTGCAGCTAAAGCTTCAAATTTATTGGGTGCCGTTACAAACGGCTGTCCTGTAAACTCTGCAATTTTTTTTGCAACCAATACATCATATCCTTTAGGCGCATTTAATCCGGTGCCTACTGCTGTACCTCCTAAAGCAAGTTCCTTTACCATTGTTAAAGCGCTTTGCAATGCTCTAACACTGTTATCAATTTGTTGTACATATCCGCTAAACTCCTGCCCTAAAGTCAATGGGGTAGCATCCATAAAATGAGTACGTCCAATTTTTACTATTTCTTTATATTCAATTGCTTTTTGATGCAATGCCTCACGCAATTTCAACATACTTGGAATGGTAACATTGACAACTTGCATGTAAGATGCAATGTGCATTGCAGTAGGAAATGTATCGTTAGATGATTGTGATTTATTTACATCATCATTGGGGTGCAAAACTTTATTTTTGTCCAATAAATTGCCGCCATTAATTACGTGACCACGATTTGCAACTACTTCATTCACATTCATATTGCTTTGTGTTCCTGAACCAGTTTGCCAAATTACCAAGGGGAACTCAGCATCTAGCTTGCCTGCAATAATTTCGTCACAAACCTTGCTTATTAAATCACATTTTTCTGATGCTAAAATACCCAGTTCAAAATTTGTGTGAGCTGCTGCTTTTTTTAGGTATCCAAAGGCATGTATAATCTCAATTGGCATGCTTGCTTCTGGACCAATCTTAAAGTTGTTTCGAGAACGTTCTGTTTGCGCTCCCCAATATTTCTCGGCAGGCACATTTACCTGGCCCATTGTATCGTGTTCTATTCTAAAAGACATTTCTGTTACTATTAATTAGGTCTAAAATTTGGAGTTCTTTTGTTTATAAATGCTTCGGTTCCTTCTTTGAAATCGGCTGTGCCAAAACATTCGCCAAACATGCGAATTTCGGTTTCGGATCCGTTTTTATCGAAATGATAATAATCATTCACGCATTTAATAACTCTTCCTATAGCATCTGGGGATTTGGATGCGATTTTATCGATGAGCTTTAATGAAATCTCAAGTAAATCTGATAAAGCACACACATGATTTACCAATCCTAATCGATGGGCTTCATCTGCTTTAATTACATCGCCTGTAAAAAGTAATTCTAATGCTTTTCCTTTACCAATGAGTTGAATCAATCTTTGTGTTCCTCCATACCCTGGAACCAATCCTAAATTCACTTCAGGTTGTCCGAAGCGGGCATTATCTGATGCAATTCGTATATGGCATGACATGGCTAATTCACATCCTCCACCTAAAGCAAATCCATTTACAGCAGCAATTACTGGTTTGTTACTATTTTCAATATTATGAAAAATAGTGTGCCCAGATCTTGATAAAGCGGCACCTTGCTCTTCTGTATAAGATGCAAACTCGGCAATATCAGCACCAGCAGCAAAAGCTTTTTCGCCAGAACCGGTAATTATTATTCCAGCAATAGAGTCATCGGTTTGTGCATGATGCACAGCCAAATGCAATTCTGCCAACAGATCTTTATTTAGGGAATTTAGTTTAGTGGGTCTGTTTAATGTAATTATGCAAGCATAACCTCTGTTTTCGACCAGTATATTTTCGTACATTATTCTTAATTTATGTTACAAAGTTCATGAAAAGATGTAATTCTTACGAATTGATTACTTCTTTCGGGTTGTTTTTTTTCTAAAAACCTTTTCTTCTTCTGCTTTACCTGTCAATTCTTCAAAATCTTCCCGTTCAGCTAATTTCTTATCGTCAACGTTTTTATTTAAAAACTCGTTGATTGAATCTAAATCCATAGTTGATTTTATCTGACCTAAAGAATTTACAGTTATATCAAACCCTTTTAAGTCTTCGTGGAGCTTAGGAGTTTTTTTAGATTTTTTTGTCATACCTAAATAAAAGGGATTTTGATTTCAAATCAAAATAAAATAAGCCCCAAAAGGAGCTTATTTTTAATCTTCTAACTTCCAAGTATTCAAAAATGCAGTGGTGAAGTTTCCTGCTACAAAATCAGGATCTTTCATCATTTTTAAATGAAATGGGATGGTGGTTTTAACACCTTCAATAACAAATTCACTTAATGCTCTTTCCATGGTAGCAATGGCTTCATCGCGGGTTTGTGCAACCGTTATCAACTTTGCTATCAATGAATCGTAATACGGAGGAATTGTATATCCGCTATAAATATGCGTGTCAACTCGTACTCCATGTCCGCCAGGTAAGTGCAATGTGGTAATTTTACCTGGTGATGGGCGAAAATCATTATATGGATCTTCAGCATTTATTCTACACTCAATTGCGTGCATGTTTGGAATATAGTTTTTACCTGAAATGGGTATACCATATGCCACTTTAATTTGTTCTTTTATCAAGTCGTAGTCAATTACTTCTTCAGTAACTGGGTGTTCAACTTGTATACGCGTATTCATTTCCATGAAATAAAAATTCCTATGCTTATCTACTAAAAATTCAATGGTTCCTGCACCTTCATATGCCACTGCCATTGTTCCTTTAATAGCTGCTTCACCCATTCTTTCCCGAAGTTCATCGGTCATAAATGGCGAAGGCGACTCTTCAATAAGTTTTTGGTGTCTGCGTTGAATTGAGCAATCTCTCTCACTTAAATGACATGCTTTCCCGAAACTATCTCCAACAACTTGTATTTCGATATGTCTTGGTTCTTCGATGTATTTCTCCATGTAAATTCCATCGTTACCAAATGCAGCTAATGCTTCTTGGCGTGCAGAATCCCAATTTTTTTCAAAGTCTTCTGGCTTCCAGATGATTCGCATTCCACGTCCACCACCACCAGCTGTAGCTTTTATGATAACAGGATAACCAACATCAACAGCTAAGCGAATTCCCTCTTCAAAACTTTCTATCAACCCGTCAGATCCAGGAACTACAGGTACACCAGCAGCTTTCATGGTTATTTTAGCAGTTGCCTTATCTCCCATTTTACGAATTGCTTCTGGACTTGCACCAATAAATTTTATACCATACTCAGCACAAATTTCTGAAAATTTATCATTTTCAGATAAAAATCCATAGCCAGGATGGATTGCATCAGCATTGGTAATTTCGGCTGCTGCCAATAAGCTAGCCATATTTAAATACGAATCAGCGCTTTTTGGTGGTCCTATACAAACTGCCTCATCTGCAAATTTAACGTGAAGGCTTTCTCTATCTGCTGTAGAATAAACGGCTACCGTTTTAATGCCCATCTCGCGACAGGTCCGAATGATTCGCAAAGCGATTTCGCCACGGTTAGCTATGAGTATTTTTTTGAACATTGTAAAATTTTAAAAGTAATTGCTGGCAACAATGCCAATTCAATAAAACTAGCTTGGATCTACTAAAAATAAAGGCTGATCGTATTCGACCGGACTTGAGTTATCCAACAATATTTTTACAATTTTACCCTTAACATCAGATTCTATTTCGTTGAACAATTTCATTGCTTCAACGATACATAAAACATCTCCTTTGTCAATTGAATCTCCAACCTTTACAAATACATCCTTATCAGGCCCTGCAGAACGGTAAAATGTACCAATCATCGGGGATTTAATAGTGATATAATTCGCTTCTAAAGAAACTGGTGCTTCTACAATAGGAGCAGCCTCAGCCATTGGAGCAGCCTGAACAGGAGCTTGAGCTGGCATATGAGTTATATACTGCTGCTGAGGAGCAGCAATCATTGTTATCTCTGTTTTGATAACAATTTTAAATCCTTCTTTTTCGATTTCAACTTCTGAAACGCCAGATTTAGAAACAAATCTGATAAGATCTTGAATTTCTTTTAATTCCATAATACCTTATTTTACTCTTTCAATATACTCATTTGTGCGAGTATCCACTTTAATTTGTTCATCAATATTTATAAACAAAGGCACCATAACTTTAGCGCCAGTATCAACTGTAGCATGTTTTAATGCGTTTCCGCTTGCAGTGTCTCCTTTTAAACCAGGCTCTGTATAGGTTACTTTAACAGAAACTGAAGAAGGTAGTTCGCATCCTAGAACTTGATCTTTTTCTGCATGATAAACTACCAAACAAACTATCCCATCAGTTAAATACTGTGGGGCGTTAATTTGATGTTCTTCAAGAGACATTTGTTCAAAGTTTTCATTGTTCATGAAATGATACCCTATTTCATCTTTGTACAAGTATTGATACTCACGGGTTTCAACTCTTGCGGTATCAATCTTGGCTCCAGCAGGGAAAGTATGTTCTAATTGCCTTCCTGTGGTCCTGCTTTTAAGCCTTGTTCTTACGAATGCATTTCCTTTTCCAGGTTTAACATGTTGAAATTCAACAACTGCGTAAATGTCGTTGTTGAAAACAATGTTTAAACCATTTTTAATTTCAGCAGTAGTTGCCATAATATGATAAAGTGTAATTAATTGACAAAGTAAAGAATTTAGCCGGTAAAAACCGGCTAAATGTTAAAAAGTTGAGTTTATTAATTATGATTTAAGTTACTTAGAATCATAAGCCCATTTAATATAAGTTGCTCCCCATGTAAAACCACCACCAAATGCTGCTAGAATTACATTATCGCCTTTTTTTAGTTGCTTTTCATAATCGAACAGACAAAGTGGAATTGTTCCACAAGTCGTGTTCCCATATTTATGAATGTTTATCATCACTTTTTCATCGCTTAAACCCATTCGGTTTGAAGTTGCATCAATAATGCGCTTATTTGCTTGGTGTGGAACTAACCAATCTACGTTATCCGCGGTAAGACCATTTCTACTCATTACATCATAAGCTGCATTTGCCATATTGGTTACAGCAAATTTAAAAACAGACTGACCTTCTTGATAAATGAAATGTTCTTTTCTTGCTAAAGTTTCTAAAGATGCCGGCTTTACAGAACCTCCTGCCTTCTGATGTAAATAATGTCTACCACTTCCATCCGAACGCATTATAGAATCTATCAAACCATATCCTTCATAATTTGGCTCAAGCAATACTGCTCCCCCCCCATCGCCAAAAAGTATACAAGTAGACCTCTCGGTATAATCTACAATTGATGACATTTTATCGAAACCAGCAACGATTATTTTTTTATACATCCCTGCTTCAATGTATTTTGCTGCTGTTGTTAGGGCAAATAAAAATCCTGAGCATGCAGCAGAAATATCAAAACCTGCAGCATTAGTTAGCCCACTTTTATCTGCAGCAATATTTGCAGTTGCTGGAAATTGCATATCTGGTGTTGCAGTGCTAAATATGATTAATTCAATATCTAAGGGATTAGTATTGGTTTTTTCAAGAAGTGCCTTTATAGCTGGAACAGCTAAATCCGATGTTCCTAGCCCTTCCCCTTTTTGAATTCTACGTTCTAGAATACCGGTACGAGAAACAATCCACTCTTCCGTTGTATCTACTAACTTCTCTAGTTCTTTATTTGTAAGAACATAGTCAGGAACATAACCATGAACCCCTGTAATTGCTGCAGTTGGTTTGTTTAGTGTCATTTATTAAGTAAAAGAAAGAATTGTATTCGAAAAACGCAAGTTAATTAAATTCTGCTGCTATTTTCTCTATTAAGGACGATTTACAAAGTCCGATAGCATGCTTAATCATATTCTGAATAGCGACTGGACTTGACATCCCATGTCCGATAATTACCGGCTTATTTAATCCAAGAATAGGTGATCCACCGTAATCTTCGTAATTAAATCTATCAAAAAACTCATCCTTGATTTTGCGCTTGGTTAACAAACGAAAGAATGACTCTGTATTTTTTAATATGATGTTTCCCACAAAACCATCGCAAACAATAACATCTGCTTTATCGTTAAACAAATCCCTACCTTCAATGTTTCCAATGAAATTAAGTGAATCTGTTTCTTTCATGATTTTATGTGTGGCTTGAGTTAAAAGGTTGCCCTTTTCTTCTTCTTCGCCAATATTCATTAACCCAATCTTAGGGGTTTCGATGTTCAACATGAATTTGGCATACAATTGACCTAAAAGGCCAAATTGCAATAAAATATCAGGTCTACAATCGGAGTTTGCACCTACGTCAAGCATTACACCATATCCACCATGCTCTTTTGGAATCATGGTAGTTATGGCTGGCCTAATTACGCCAGGTATTGTTTTTACAGTATACATACCGCCAACTAGCATTGCGCCAGTATTTCCAGCTCCGGCAAAAGCATCAATTTTACCTTGCTTGAGATGCTGAAAACCTACGGTGATACTTGAATCTGTTAAGCTTTGAAAAGCTTTGGCTGGATGTTGACACATCTCAATTACTTGAGTGGTGTGTACAACTTCAACCGATTTGTGTGATAGTATAGACAAATCAACAGATGACTTATCTCCATATAATACAAGGATGACATCATCCGGAAGATTTTCTAATAGCAAGGAAACGCCATCTAACACCTGTTTTGGTGCTAAATCTCCCCCCATGATGTCAACCCCTATGCGATACACGATTAACTATGCTTCAGTTGAATTATCAATTACCACTTTGCCTTTGTAGTACATTTTACCTTCGAACCAGAAAGCTCTATGTAAAAGGTGTTTTTGGCCAGTTGTAGGGCAAGTTGTAATTGTTGGAGCAACAGCTTTGTAATGCGTCCTGCGCTTGTCTCTTCTTGATTTGGAGTGGCGGTGTTTAGGATTTGGCATGGTAAGTATTTATTAGTTGTTTGTTTTAAGTTTTTTAAGCGCTTCCCAGCGTGGGTCTACAATTTCATCTTCAATATTTTCAGTTTCCTCTGAAATTTCTTCGGATGAATCTTCTATTATGTTTCCTTTAATATACGTTTCCATTTCTTCATCGCAAGAGTTCCCGTCAATCATGTCGCAGGTAGTTCGCAGTGGTGTTTCAAGGGTGATAAATTCGTATATATATGGCGATACGTCTATTTGCCAAGCATCTTCAGGTAAAGTGACTAAATCATCGTCTTCATCTTCTGATTCTTTGCTCGTAAACTGTACTACAATTCTATGTTCACATTCAAATGGTATGCTTACTTCCGACAGGCAGCGATCACATTCTGCTACAAAAGAACCAAAAAGGTTAAAATCTAACACTAAACTGTTTACCCTTCTTTCGAAAGCTAAATCAACTTTAACGTTACCCTTTTTAATTAAACTGTATTCAAAGGCCTCAAAAAAAGCATCCCCGACCTCAAAATGAAAATCGTGCATGCCATATTTCAGACTCGAGAACGGGATCTTATATTCTTCTAGCGGACTACGCATCAACTTAAAAATGCAAGCCGCAAAGATACTATTTCATTACAACTTTTCACAGTTTTTTGAAATTTCAATTTATCTGTAAATTTTTCTCTTTGGGATACTTGATCGTGAACACAAAATTAACTTTTTTACTTTGACCTGGTTTGGCTTCAATTTTCCAAGTTAGCTTACCTATTTCTTTATCGTATTGCGCACCATCGGCCTTTTCTACCGTTATTTCTACATCGCTTCCAGTACTTAATGGGATTTGATCTTCAATAACTACTTCAATTGGAACAGCATTATTGTTTTTGTACGTTATTTCAAAACCAAATGTTTCAGTAATAGTTGAACCTAAAACCTTTCGTTTTGTATAATCTGTAAGTCTAACTCTCTGTATATTTAATCTGGTATCCGTTCCAAATGGCACATAAAGTGTATCTGTAACCGCATTCGGATCGATATACGTTTTACCTACATAATTATTTTCAAGAAATACCGATGCATCGGCAGCTACCAAATTGTAGTTTCCCCAAGAGGTTATACCTCCTACTAAATAAACAGCTTTATCGAGTTTAGGAATTGATCTATAACTGAAGTTTGCCGGCAATTTCATATCTTCAATAGGCACTTGATTTGCTCTAGATCCTGAAAAAATGGATTGAGAAAGAACAATTTCGTATTCGGTTGCTAATGCCGTGCTCGAGTTGTTTACCTGATAGCTGATTTTGCTTTTCGAACTAATTTCAGCATCTTCTATACCATCTCTAGCTGATTCCATTTCTCTTGGAGCACTAGATCTTGATTCTGAAATGCCAGCTTCTTTATAGTTTGCAATTGGTCTAGGAACAAAAACTCGTGCAAATGAAGGAGATAAAACTGGCATTCGGTTACCTCTTACATTATTTTGTGAGGTTGAAAGAACCAATTTTATGTTCTCCCAATTTTGTCCTGTGGTTTGGAAAATATTGGCTCGTAATCCAAGGTTAACCTCTTTCATTGAACTCATCGAACGAATTTCGTATAACGGCTCCCAACGAGCTTCATGCACTAAAACATCAATACTGAAATAATTTACGCCACTTGATTTTGAAATTAATTGAATTTCAAGCTCGGTAACATTTGGTCTATTTCTGCTAGATATTTCATTTAACTGTACTTGTAAAAGGCTTAATTGAGTGTTTGCCTTTTCAATTTTGGCATCCAATTCAAAGTTTTTAGTTTTTATCTCTAACGTTTTAGTTCTATAAAAGTCCATCAATTCTTTCAATGAAACAATGGTAAACCCATTTGCAGTGCCACCAAGCTTTTTATTTTCAGATAAAACTTGCTCTTCTAAATCTAAATTTGATTTTAATTGATGAAGCCATTTTACTTCATTTTTCAGAAATTTAACCGAATCTTCTAGCTGTCCTGCTCTAACATCTTCGTTTGATTTCCTAGAGGATGCTCTTGGCAAAACCGACAATAAAGTTGCATTTCCATCCACATTAACAGATAACGAATTCGCATCAAAACGCTGAGGTAACCCTTTAAGAATTACGATAGATTTCCCTGATGGGACATTAGCCGAGGCAGAAAAATTTAAGCGCGCTCCCTTTAAAAATACTGTGGCTGAATTAATTTTTACATTGGCTGATATTTCTGTTTCTGCTAAAACTGTTGTTGTTAAAAACATCAACAGAATAAACCCAAAGGTTTTGGTTTTTTCTCCAATCTTAACCCAATTTATCATATAACTTTCTTTATTTTCAACCAAAACGAATTCACAGCTCAATTATTTCATTACTCTTAAAGCCCTTTAACAACTTCATCAACCCCTTCGGTCAATTTTGTTTTTGCAGGTTTAATTGCATTTTTCTTCAATTCTTTATTATCTGAACGAGTTTCAAATGAGTTTACTGCTGTATAAATAGCTTCTCTAAATGAATTTATATTTGCAATCCCTTTTCCTGCTAAATCGTAAGCTGTTCCGTGGTCTGGTGAAGTGCGGATTATACTTAAACCACCCGTATAATTAACCCCATCTTCAAAAGCTAACGCCTTAAATGGAGTTAAACCTTGATCATGATACATCGCTAAAACTGCATCGTATTTTAAGAAGTTTGGTGACCCAAAAAAACCATCTGCTGCATAAGGGCCAAAAGCCAAAACACCGCTATTGAATGTTGCTTTAATTGCAGGGATTATGATTTCATTTTCTTCAGCTCCCAATAACCCTTCATCGCCTGCATGTGGATTTAAGCCTAAAACAGCAATTCTTGGTCTAATGATATTAAAATCCGTTTGAAGAACGGTGTTTATCAGGTTGATTTTCGATTGAATCAACTCAATTGATAATTTCTCTGAAACTTTACTCAAAGGCAAATGACCAGTAGCCATACCCACTTTTAACTTACCTGAAACCATTAACATCAGAACATCATTTGTATTGAATTCTTTCTGTAGGTATTCAGTGTGGCCAGGAAATTCGAATTCAGGACTTTGAATATTTGCTTTATTTATGGGTGCTGTTACAATGCAATCAATTCCTCCACTTTTCAAATCTGCAACCGCTGCTTTTAGCGATTGCAAAGCATATTTACCTCCATCGGGTGTTGAAGTGCCCACATTTAGTTGAACTTCTTCAGGCCAAACGTTGATTAAGTTAATCTTATCAGCCTTTAAATGTTCTTTTGCAGAGTTAATTACTTGAAAATTGAAATTTTGCGCCTGCAACATTTTGCGGTAATATAAAATCGTTTTGCTTGAACCATATATTACTGGAGTACACACGCTAAGCATTCTTTCGTCTTCAAAAGTTCGGATGATAAGCTCTGAACCTATTCCGTTAATGTCGCCAAGAGTTAACCCAACAACTGGTTTATTTTTTTTCATTTAAAATGCCCTTTCTGCTTCTAAACGGTTTAATAAGTAACGGTAAATTAAACGAACACCAACTCCGGTCCCATTTTTACCTCTGTATGATTCTGGACTATCTAAAAATGATGGCCCTGCAATATCGATATGCATCCAAGGGTAATCGATAAACTTTTCTAAGAACTTGCCTGCAGTAATTGCTCCGGCATATTTTCCACCAATATTTTTAATATCGGCAATATCTGATTTTATCATATCGCCATATTCATCCCATAATGGCATTTCAGCTAGCCTTTCGTGAGTTTCAAAACCTGCTTTTTTCAAGTCGGTTTTTATCTGCTCGTTTGCTGTTCCCATACAAACAGAACCGTGAGTGCCAATTGCCGCAACTGCTGCACCTGTAAGTGTTGCAAAATCAATAACTAATTCTGGATCGTATTTTTTAGCATAATGTAACGCATCGGCTAAAATCAATCTGCCTTCAGCATCCGTATTTAACACTTCAACAGTCAGTCCACTAAACATGGTAATAACATCGCCAGGTGCATATGCATTGTGAGAAGGACGATTATCCGTGGCTGGCACTAATGCAATTACATGAAAAGGCAACTCATTTTTTGCGATAGCGTACATGATGCAACCTACTGTTGCAGCACCAGCCATATCGCATTTCATTGAATCCATACTGCCTGCTGTTGGTTTTAAACTCAATCCGCCAGTATCGTAAACAACCCCTTTGCCTACTAAAATAATTGGTTTTTTGTTTAAAGCTTTTTTGGGTTTGTACTCCATAATTGTAAATGTTGGAGGATTTAAACTGCCTTTATTTACTGCTAAAATTCCGCCCATTTTCAAGGTTTCGATTTTAGCCTTATTTAAAACTTCAACATCAAAGCCAGCATCTTTACCTAGTTTTTTAAACGCATTAGCCAACTCTTCAGCGGTTAACACATTTTGTGGCTCGTTAACTAAATCACGAGCTGTAAAAACTGCATCCACAACGTTCGATAACGCCTCAACATCTGAAGATTTTATAGCATCAGAGCAAACCGTAATCTTTTCGATGCGTTTTTTCTCTTTTAAGTTTTCGGTAAAATATTTATCAAACGTATAGGAAGAAAGTGCAAAACCTTCAACAAATGCCATTACAGGCTTTGCTGCTAATTTATGCGCGTGAACAGAAATATCTACAATTTTATATTTCAACACTTGGGTTTTTAGATCTGCACCTAATTTCCGTGCACTTTCTAATTTATCGTTTTCGGTATTTAAAACAACAAGCCAAACATGATGCGATAATTTATTAAAATAAAGTGTGGTGATTTTTTCGTCACTTAACTGCTGTTCAGCGTACTTTATTTCTTCCTTCGTCAAACAAGTATGTTTTAATGAAGTACCTTTGCCAATAGTATATACCACATGAGATTCAGATGGAATTTCTTTGATGGTTTTTATTTTCAACTGCATTGCGCTACGATTTAATTTTTGTGCAAATTACGTAAAACAATAAAGAAGAAACTATGTTTGTACATAAGGTTTATTATGCTTGTAAAACCCAAAAAATTTCTAGGTCAACATTTTCTGGCTGATGCTAACATCGCTAAAAAGATTTCAAACTCCTTAAAACCTATTCCTGACGGCTGCTTTGTACTTGAAGTTGGACCTGGAACAGGCGCGCTAACCAAATGGCTGCAACCAGAATACAACGAAAAACTGCTATTGGCTGAAATTGACAAAGAGTCTATTGTTTTTTTAAAGGAAACTTACAATTTCCCTGATGAGCAATTTGTTGGAGATTTTTTAAAAACCGATTTGCAATCTTTAGGAACCGTTTGTGTTATTGGAAACTTTCCCTACAATATTTCAAGTCAGATTTTATTTCATATTTTAGATAATGCACAACATGTACCCGTAATGTGCGGTATGTTTCAGAAGGAAGTAGCAGAACGATTAAATGCGCCTATTCGCACCAAATCGTATGGCATTTTGAGTGTGATGACTCAAGCGTTATACGAAACTGATTATTTATTTACGGTGCATGAAAATGTTTTCATACCGCCTCCAAAAGTTAAGTCGGGGGTAATTCGATTAGTTCGTAGACCAGAACCTTTAGGCTGTTCGTATAAAAAACTGAGCTTAGTGGTAAGAACCGCATTTAACCAACGCAGAAAAATGCTTTCGAATTCGCTAAAATCAATTATAAACGATGCACAAATTCCAGAAAGGTTTCTAAACAAAAGACCTGAAGAACTTACCATTCCAGAATTTGTTGAAATTGCTGCTTTGTTAGACTAAATTTCAACCCTTTGAATTTGTTTAAGATCTTAATTATTGACGATTTACACCCAGCTTTTTTTAAAGAGCTGGAAACTATTTCCGGTTTAGACCTTCAATATAAACCCAACATAACTAAAGCTGATGCCTTATTGGAAATTCCTTTATACGATGGGGTTGTAGTTCGTTCTAAGGTAAATTTCAATCAAAATTTACTTTCAAATTGCCCAAATCTAAAGCTTCTTGCAAGAGCAGGCGCAGGTATGGACAATATTGATGAGGAATTCGCAAAAGCAAAAGGCATAACTTTATTAAACGCGCCCGAAGGCAATAGAGATGCCGTTGGTGAACACGCGATAGCAATGCTTTTAGGATTATTCAATAAAATTAGCACTGCCAATCAACAAATTAAAAGCAAGCAATGGTTGCGCGAAGCAAATAGAGGCATCGAACTCAAAGGGAAAACCGTTGGAATAATTGGATTTGGCAACAATGGCCAAGCATTTGCTGAAAAGTTGAAGGGTTTTGGTGTTTCAGTTTTGGCTTATGATAAATATAAATCAAACTTTTCGACTGATTTTGTTCAAGAAGTCGACCTTAATGCAATTCAGACTCGTGCCGATGTCATAAGTCTTCATATCCCTTTGACTTCAGAAACACATCATTTTATAAACGCTGATTTTGTTGAAAACTGCAAAAATGAAATCTATCTAATTAACTGCGCACGCGGAAAACTTGTTAATCTCGCTGTTGTTACAGCAGGCTTAAAAACCGAAAAAATACTTGGAGCATGCTTAGATGTCTTAGAAAATGAAGATTTACACGCTTTAAATTCAACCGAAGAAGAAATTTTCAACTATTTGATCTCAAACAACAACGTAATATTAACGCCACATGTAGCAGGCTGGACTACAGAGTCTTATGAAAGGATTTCAAAAGTATTGTCGCAAAAAATCAATTTTTATTTAAATAATTCTATCTGAAATCACCCATAAATAATTCCAATATTGCAACTTATTGGCGTAGCAGGTCGTTGTTTATATACAAGGGATTGAAAATCAATCTTAGGTTATATTTTCTTAAAGAGGAGGAGTTATGAATTATTCAACAAATCACATTAAAGAGAGACCTAATTTTTATCGAGGGTTTTTAAGCATCTTCATATTGCTTATCATTGTTGTCCGATAAAAGTAACTAAAAAAGAAGCCATAAAAATGGCTTCTCAATTAAAATCGTAATTTGGTTTTGTAAAAGACAAAAAACGATGGGTAAAAGTAATTATTTTTCTAGTAAATCTGTTTTCGGACAGC